>CAMWTP010000247.1 GCA_947177165.1 uncultured Lachnospiraceae bacterium | reverse complement strand
ACTGACAAGGAATCAATCGAAGTTGGTGTAAACGATAAAGCAGTCTGGTCATTGCCTGAAACTGCCCTATCGTTTACATCAATTTCGATTTTCCTTTGGTGAACAAAGTCGCGTCCCTTTTGCTGTGCCCTATGGATTTTCAATCTTTGCTCTTCCACATGATTTTAACATATCCCTTCAGCTATTCCTACCACGAAATGTACAGGAGCTTCTTTTTCTGTACAACAAACAGACCTCCCGCTGGGAAGCCTGAAAATCCGTATAAACTACTTGCTTTCAAATCCGAAGCGGATATTTTGGGGCGGATGCCACAAGACGGCCTCCACAAGAACGGCAGGAGCAGACATCTATTCCCCAGAGATGTTTTAATACCTCTGTGCTCTTCATGCCACGCAGTTCGGACAGGTACTTTCTGCACCCTAACAGGTTGCGGCACAATGCAAGCTCTTTTGCCTTTGTCCGGACCGAAAGCAGTCCATAATGCCGGATGCGCACAAACCTTTTTGGCGGAACATGCATCAGGAAACGGCGTATAAATTCCGCTCCCTGAAGGGTAAGGGTTTTCCATTTCCCTTCGTCGCGGTAATCCTTCACGGAAAACGTGACCGTATTTTCCGTCATGCTGACAAGCCGGTGGTTGCTGATGGCAATCCTGTGCGTGTATTTCCCGAGATAGCTGATGACATCCCCCGACCCGTTAAAAGTCTTTTTACAGTAAGGTGCCCACTCTTTCCGGTAACAGGTATCCATCAGTTCCTGAAAGGCATAACGGTTCTGGTACTTTCCGGCAGAGCCGTGGAATTCCAGTTTTCCGTCTTTCCACAACCCCTTCATGGTTTCCATGTATTTTCCCCTGAACACCTTGGATATTACCCTGACAGGCAGAAAAAATTCCTCCCCACGGTCACGCCACTGCTTCTTTCCATCCAGACCGCCTCCCAGTACTATGGCATGGATGTGGGGATGGTAATTCATTTCGGAACCCCATGTATGCAGGATAAAGAGATACCCTATCTTTGCCCCAAGATATTTCCCGTCAGCGGACAACTCCTCCAATGTATCAGAAGCTGCATGGTACAGTGCATTGTAAAGCAGGGACTGGTTGCTGTAAATGACAGGGTTAAGTTCCTCCGGCATTGTGAAGACCACATGGAAATACGGTGCATCCAGCACATCCTCCCTGCGCAGGTCAATCCACTTTTCTTTCGGCAGGGCCTGGCACATGGGACAGCACCGATTGCGGCAGGAATTATAATGAATCTGTATGCTCCTGCAGTCCTCACACACACTTACATTCGCGCCATAAGCTCCTGTTTTGCAGTTGATTATGTTGTTTGCCGTTTTTGCCTGCTGTGGAGACGGACGGTATTGTTCAAGATATCTTGGATAAAAACGAAGAAAGATATCCTGAACGGTAGGCTCATCCACGTTCAGCCTCCGGGCTGTCAAAGGGGCTTTTAATGCCCAGCAGCGTTTTGTCGCTCACATGCAGATAAACCTCTGTGGATTTCGGGTCAACATGTCCAAGGAGCGCCTGGATATACTTAATGTCACACCCTGATTCCAGAAGATGGCTGGCGAAGCTGTGGCGCAGGGCATGGGTGGAGAGATGTTTTTTGATGCCTGCTTTCTCTGCGCTTTTCTTTAAAAACTGGTTGACAGTATTTTTATCCAGATAACTTCCGGAATAACTGCTGGGGAATAAAATGTCCCGTGGTTTTCCGCATGCAAACCAGTATTCTGTCAGCAGTCCGAGAGTTCTGTCCGCAAGGATCGTATAACGGTCTACCCTGCTTTTGCTGTTCCGGATATGGATGGAATGGTGCGTCCTCGAAATATCGTCATAGTGTAAATGCACCAGTTCCGAAACACGCAGCCCACCGGAATACATCGTCGCAAGCATCGCCCTGTGTTTCAGGTTTTTCGTTGCTGCAAGGATTGCCTCCACTTCCGCCTTTGTAAGAACGGTGGGCAGGGAGCGGTCATTTTTCATGCGGGGGATAGCATCATCATCCCAGAGTGCTTTCAGAAGCCTCCGGTACAGGAACTTGATGGCAGAATGGTAGTGGTTATAAGTTTCCGGACGGACACCGGACAACTGTTTTTCCATCAGGAAACTTTCTGCATCTTCCATGGTCAGTTCCGCAAGGGAAACTTTCCCGATGGTATCCATAAAGTATTTTACTGTTCTGCAGTAAGCCCCCGCTGTAGATTCCTTTAGATTCCTTTTTGCGGCAGCTACCCTAATTGATTCAAAAATTTCTTCGTACATAAAGCACCTCCATATAGTGTAATGATTTTTAGCTTGTTATCACTGCCCTTTACGGAGGTGCATTCGCATCATAAAAGTGCTTGTCAGGAAAGCACGAAAATGGTATTCTTTTCATAGGCAGTGGGAAGGGCGATCCTGTTCAATTGTTAAGCGTCACAACTCAACAATACTACTTTTAGGACTTGCTTTCCACTGCTTTTCAAAAGCAACTAAATGAAAACTGCGCCACAGCCTTGGCCAGCCATCGCGCAGCGATTTTGTTCAA
>CAMWTP010000246.1 GCA_947177165.1 uncultured Lachnospiraceae bacterium | reverse complement strand
TTCATACTTTGATACCCTCACTTTCTAAATATTTTTTTAACTTGCGGCGCATTTCGTACAGCATGGATTTTACCTTGCTCTGGCTGAAGCCTGTATATTTACAGATAGTTTCGATTGAATCAAAATACCAGTACCGCCGTATAAATACAGTCCGTTTTTCTTCATCTAACCGCCAGAGAAACTTATCAATCGTATTTTCAATATGTTTTTTTTCGATTTCCGACTCTATGCTGTCTGTCCCGGATACGCAGTCACCTAGTTCCTCTAGTGATGTGACGGCAGCCGGATTTCTTTTTGCGGCAGAAATATATTCGTATTTCTTCAAAGCCAGATTTCTAACAATCCTGCTCAGGAATACGGAAAATCTGTTTGGATGTTTATCTGGAATTGCGTTCCAGACTGCAAGGTAAGTATCATTGATACATTCTTCCCTGTCTTGGTAGTTTGAGAGAATATTGTTTGCGATATGATTACAAAGCCCGCCATATTTTGAAGATGTTTCTGCAATCGCGCTTTCATCTCTTGCCCAGTAAAGACTTACAATCGTCTCGTCATCCATAGTATGTATTCACCTCCTTGTCATTTTGTAGATAAACAGCCTCCACTATACTAAGTACGGATTTTGTCATTTTAGTTGTAAAAAAAAATATTTTTTGTTTTGCAAAAGAATTATAGCATATATTTTCATCACAAATCAGATTTTCTCTGCCCCTACTGCGCAACAAAGGGCATGAAAAAAGCGGCGTTCCTGTTCTCCCATGTAGGGAGTGAGAAACACCGCTTCTGCGTCGTATTCAGTTACAAGGTAAAGCAGAGTAAGGAGAAAAGCCCGCTTTATGAAGCTCTTGACCGAGCAGACCGAGGACGGGAGCAAACATTCAGTGTTTACTGTACAGTGCTGCATTCACAGACATTTTAAAATATAAAATAAACCACATCATCACAAGGAGATGGCAAAAAAACATTCCCATTGTGCATAATGCGGTTTATTTTTAAATCTCGTTTAACTTAAATTAATTGCAGATATAACTCTTTATATTGTTTTGCGGAATGATCCCAGGACAGGTTTTTATCCATATCCCTCTGAACCATTTCGTCCCAGCACCAGCGGTTTAAGAAATACAAGCTCTTTGCCCTGTTAATGGCATCCAGCAGCAGGCCGGCATCATAATGATTAAAAGTAAAACCATTTCCCATATTGGAAAACATATTGTACGGTTCTACAGTATCTTTCAGTCCGCCAGTCTCACGTACAATCGGTATCGTACCATAATGCATGGCAATCAGCTGTGTTAATCCGCAAGGCTCAAACCGGGAAGGCACCAGCAGAGCATCCGCGCCCGCATAGATTCTATGGGCCCTTGTCTCATCATACATGATATTGGAACATACATTTCCTTTATAAGCATTTTCATAGTACCGGAAAGAATCTTCGTATCTCCGGTCCCCGGAACCAAGTACGATAAACTGTGTATGCTCATCCATAATCTGTCTCATAATGGAATTGACCAGATCTAATCCTTTTTGATCTGTCAGGCGGGAAATCAATCCGACAACAAATTTGTGGTCATCCTGAGCCAGTCCTAATTCTTCCTGCAGACCACGTTTGTTTTCCTTTTTCCGCTCCAAGACATTGGTAATATCATAGTTTACATACAACCTGTCATCCGTATATGGATTCCAGATATCATAATCGATACCATTTACAATACCTCTCAGTTTCCTGGAATGATATCTTAAATGGGCATCCAGTTTTTCTCCATAGTATGCGCCCTGGATTTCTCCCGCATAAGTGTTGCTGACCGTTGTGATGATATTTGCATATGTCAGCCCGCCTTTTAACATATTGGCATCTTCATAGCCTACTTTTAACGCGTCTTTGTTAAACACATAATCCGGCAGCCCCGACCAGTACCGGATTGTGGGAATGTTGTAAACACCCTGGAACTGCAGATTGTGAATCGTCAAAATCGTTTTTGCGGAAGTGAGCTTTGTATCCACAAACTTGATTCTCAAATACACAGGAACCAGCGCCGCCTGCCAGTCATGACAGTGAATGATGTCAGGTATCCAGTCCATATAGTTCAGTGCAGCCAGCGCTGCCTTTGCGAAGTAACAGTACTTAGGAATATCATCGATGAGGTTTGTATATGGATTTCCATTGGAGAAGAATTCTTCGTTATCAATGAAGTCATATACAACACCGTCCCAGACATATTCCATGATTCCCACATAAAATGATTTGCCGTCGGCACATAGATCCATTTGAAAAGATCCTTTGTATACCATTTTCTCCTGATATTCCTGGGGAATACATTTGTAACGCGGAACTATTACTTTTACATCACAATTCTGTTTTGCCAGTGCCTTGGGAAGAGCGTACATCACATCTCCCAAACCGCCGGTCTTTACAAACGGATAGCATTCTGACCCGATAAATGCGACACTTTTTCTGGGTGTCGTGTATACTTCTGTCTCTGGTTCTTCTGATGCTGCTTCTTCGACGATTTCCGCTTTCTGTGGTTCTTCCGCTGCTGCTTCTTCGACAGGTTCCGCTTTC
>CAMWTP010000245.1 GCA_947177165.1 uncultured Lachnospiraceae bacterium | reverse complement strand
GCCCTTATTCCAGAGGCTTGTGGTATCCACCACTAATGGCGCTATATTCCACTTGAGCTCCGCTAGCGTAGGATCTGTCGTACTCACGTTAAACTCGTTATCCGTGAACACAAAGCTTACCGTACCTGCATTAGGCACAGCCCAGCAGTAATTACTATCCTTCAGCTTTATCTTTGCTACGTAACCGTTCTCGCTGACGTTCCTTATATCCTCATACTCACTACCCGCAACAAACTCCATCAAATTCGAGTCAAAGCCTGTCATATAGTCCACGAGGTTTATTCCGCTGCCTGTAAACACTATGTCACTAAGCGTCGGAAGGTCTATTGCCTTAGGTTTAACCTCGAACAGGCTCTTGCCGTTCCTCAGCGAATAGCTTTCCTTGGCTACCGCGGAAAGTCTTACTTCTATTACGTATTTACCGGCGTTGAGGTTCGCAAAATCCACGTCCTTTAAGAGCGTGCCCGTACTGCCGGCCACCGAGGTATCTATGCTCAGTCCGTCGTAATCGTGCAGGTAAATTGCGTATATGTCACCAAGCATTCCCGTTTCGGCTACAGGCGTTCCGTCGTCCTTGGTTACGCTTACTCCGAAGCCTGCGGCGGTGCTTATATCACCGTACACCGCGCTGCCTGACGTCGACGCCGTTATCGGCGTCTTATCGCTGCCCACCGTGAACTCCGCGCAGGTCTGCGCGCCGCCGACCAAATCATAATCCGTTACGCTGGATTTGATCCTTACCGTTATCGTTACTTTCAGCTTGTTCGTGTCGCTCGCGCTCGTCAAAATCTCTTTTGCCGCCGCGTCGCCCGTGCCCGTCTTTACGTTGCTGGGGTCGCCGTCAGGGTACCACGTATATTCATACTCTATCACGTTCGGGTAATAGGTGTTATGGCCCTTTATGCCCATTAGCTCGCCGATATAGTCTATTCCGTCAAACGTATAGTCTACCGGCTCCCAATCCGCATTGGTATCTACCTTTATCTGCTTGTTCGTTATCTCCCACGTGAACGCTTTGTCCGATATCGTAAAGTTGTCGCTGTCCGTCAACGCAAAGCTTGCAGTTACGTTATAGCTTTGCTTGCTCTTGCCCTGCGCATAGTTTGAAGTCCCGAACTTCGACGTTATTCCCGCAACCTTCGGTTTCATCGTGTCAGGATTCACTCGAACGTAGATATTCAAATCTACAAACTCAGTCTTATACTCAGTATCGAAGTTCTTCCAAGTCTTCTGGTCGTAGCTGTACTGAAGCTTGAAGTCCGTCGTGTCTATCGTCTTCTTCGCTATCTCCACTTCAAACGATATCGTTGCCGTCAGCTCGTCTGCCGACACGCTTTCAACCTTATAGCCCTTAGCCGTCGTCGTGCCCAACAACGCTGAATTAAACGTATAATCCTTGCCCGACACTATTCCCAGCGCTACGGTCACCTTGTACCTACCGGCGCCGTTCGTATTACTTGCCGCGACCCACGCGCTGCCGTCCCACTTCTCGTACTTATACGCGCCGCCGCCAAACGTCGTGCCAAGGCTGATATAGTCTATACTGCTTGCCCAGCCTATATCGAACTTCTGCGTTACTACGGCTTCCGTGCCGTCTGCTATCGTATACTCCAGCGGGTCCGCTAAGCTGTCATAGTCCGTTGGCAACGCCGTGCCCGTTGTCACCTGCTTTATTATTTGGTCAAAGTCTACTTTCCCCGCGCCGAGCGTTATCGTCAGACTGCCGCTCGTGCCGAGCTTGTAGTTCTTGCCGTCTACGCCGCCGTTAGTCGTGTTATCCGCTATTACCAGCTCGACCGTGTAGCTGCCCTGAGGGCGGCTGGTTACGCCGTTCTTATCGTGTAGGTCCTTTACGTCAAGGCTGTCTACCGGCGTGGACGCAGTAACGTCTCCGTCCGTCGTGTAGTAGAACCTGTACTGCAGCTTTACGCTCTCGCCCGATACCGGCCGGTTAGCCGACGTAGTCGAATAGTTCCAGTTCAGTAAGCCCGTCGCCGTAACTGGCACCGTCCAATTGCTCTGACCAGAAAGCAAATCCCAAGTCACTTCCAACGTGCGCTGCTCTACTTCTATATCTACCGTTATGTAGCTGTCCGTTTCGCCCTTCCAAACGTAGTTCCTGTTGCTCAAGCCGTCTGCTGAATCCAACGGTAGCCTGAACGCCACTGTATACTTACCCGCGTTGCTTGCTTCAAACGTATTCCCCGCGCCCGCCGTTATGCCCGTTGGTAAGCCCGTTTCAAACGCGCCCGTCGTTGCGTTCACCTTGCCAACCGTCATTATCGTCGGGTCATAGCCGTTCACCGTGAACGCCTTCACGCTGCCGTCATAGACCTGCTTCGCCGGTGCGCTGAGCTTAGTTATCTCCTTTGGCGTTATGCTGAAATTCAATGCGCTGCCCGTAAGCTTGTAATTGCTTTGGAGGTTTTTGCCTGCGTTCGACGTGTCCGGCGCCGCCTTCAACGTCAACGAATACGTACCGGCTTCCGTTGGCGCCGTTTTGCTGTCCGCATAGACCGTCGTGCCCGTGCCCTTGTACCACAGCTCGTAGACGTTAGTTGGCAACACGCCTGCAGATACCGCGCTCTG
>CAMWTP010000244.1 GCA_947177165.1 uncultured Lachnospiraceae bacterium | reverse complement strand
TGTAGCGTACCCTCTTGCTTGGGAAATACATATCGGTGTAATACCCTGTCTGCAAATAGTCACGCCCAAGACGTGAGAGGTCTTTTGTAATGACCGTGTTGATTTTACCGCTTTCAATATCCGCAATCATGCGCTTAAAATCAGGTCTTTCAAAATTTGTGCCGCTCCATCCGTCATCAACGTAGGTTTCGACAATCTCTATGCCGTGGTATTCCGCAAACTGTGTCAGCATCTGCTTCTGGCTTGTTATGGAATTGCTCTCACGGTCAACGTACCCATCGTCAACCGATAAACGGGTATATAACCCTGCCTTTGGTGTGCCTCTGTATGTTGTCCTGCTCATCCGTTTCTCCCTTCTTCGTCTGAATCCGGTTGAATGCAGATAAGCCCTTCGCCTTTTATTATACTTTCATTGCCCGAAACCTGCAAGGTTTTTTCGTATTTATCTGAATTTAATATCGCCCTCACAAACGCATCCTGCGGTGTGCGCTCACTGTCAAATACCCTCGTCACTATCAGTTTTGCTTTATTCAAATAGAATCCCTCCATCAATTTAATACCAGACGCTTTCTGTGCCCTGCTCCATAAAATAAAAGCCCGGCAAGGTGTTAAATTTCTCCTGCCGGGCATCAGACGCTTTGAAAGGACGCAATTAAGACGCTTTCAAAATGCCCCCAAAGCCTTATGTTTCCTATGTTTAGACGCTAAGACACTTATTTTTCAAGTTAGAAAATAAAAATTATTATATATAAGATACAGGCTCTTATACGGCTGTATGTATATATAAAAAAGGATTTCGGATTTTGCCCGTCTTTGCGTCTTATGCGTCCTAATGCCCGTTTCCCCCTGTCCGCACCTTTACATGGATTCCCTTAAAACCCCTTGCGGTCTTGCCGGAGCCAACGGCGATATTATGGGTATAGTCAAGCCCATATTGCTTCTCGTTCTGCCTTAAAAAATTGGAGAAGCTCCGCTCCCCTAACGGCTTTTCGAGGTTATCTTCGCACCACTGGCTGTATGCGCTGTAAAGCTGCTTTGACGTGGCATGTGTGCCTTTCTCAAGCCTGATATAACCTTCCGACTGCATGAATACGATAATGTTATTTCCGTCCTGCATGGCTTTTGTAAGGTTGTCCTCCGCCCTTTGGCTTATGGTGAAACGGTATCCGTTGTCAATCAGGCGGTGCAGCCCCTCAAGACACCATAAGAAGATGCCCTCTGCTTCAGCAATCAATTTCTCGCCGAGAAACGGGTCATCTTTCCTGTCCGGCTCACGCTCCTTGACTGTAAGGACTATCTGCCTGCGGAAAAAGCCATAGGAACGGTCATACAGTGAACCGAGGTTGCCATTCCCGAAACAGATAAACCTCACGCATAAATAACCCTGTTCACTCTGCTTTCCCTTGCGTTCCAAATCCGTTTTATCTTCCAGCGTCACTATGGACTTGATGTTATTCGTCTGCGGCAGAGCTTCCAGCTTCATATCATCGTCAAGCATCAGGAGTTTCCATTCGAGGTCTGCCCTTGCGAAGCGGTCAACCTCCACTTTCTGTATGCTGCCCGTGTTCATGCTGTCACCGAGCAACGCCCTCAGCACCCTGCCGATGCGTGACTTGCCCTCCCCGCCTTTTCCTATGACTATCATCATTTTCTGCCCCTTTGTCGTGGGCAAAAGCACATAGCCCATAAACTCCTGCAATGTGATGATGTCCTCCGGCTCTAAAAGCTGCCCAAGAAATGCAAACCAGCGTGACGGTTTTGGCGCATCCGGCAGATACTTCACTGGAAGCCTGTTCATGCAGAAATCTTTCTGTACAGAGAAGTTTTTCGATAAGAAATACGTCCCGTTCGCCACATGGATACGGTCTGTCTGGAACGGCAGCGGCGGCGAGTAGCTCCTGATCCGCAGCGCATCCAGAAGTGAGGTTGCCTTTTTTGCTATGTTAGACGTGACATAGGGCGCAATCTTGTAGTATATCTCCGCCTTAATCTGCTCCGAATCACCGACTGCCCCGTTTACATCAAAAAAAGTGCCGTGTATGCACTTCATAGGGTGTCCTGCAAGGAAATCCTCACAGAAAAGCACATCATTGACTTTATTCCCGTCAAACCATGTTTCAGGCTGTGCCGCCTGCTCCATCTTGTCCATTGTCTTTTCCAGCGCCGCCCTCTGCTGTGGCGGCACACTGTTCCAATCTTCTTTCAATCCTCAACACTTCCTCTCCATAATCCGTTACCAGCTCCACACGCTCCGATAGCGGAGCGTATAATAAAATATCTAACAGGTACTCAATGTAATCTTTCTTTTCCAACGCTTCACAGAACAGCGGGTGCCATTCTTCCTCCGGCTTGTGCGGCGCATATTTCTCTTTCCACTGCCTTAAACAGCACAGGTAATCCGAAAACACACGGAAACACTTCTTTTCCGCCCTCTCAAACCTCTGCTCCGGCGATAACCTCCGTTTCCGCTTCGGCGGCGGCTTCCTGCCCTTGTTATCATCGAAACTGATGCCGAACTCTGACGCAATCTGCAACGCCGCATCCCTCTTGCCAAGACCGTAAAACTTTGCCACAAAATCAATGGCATCGCCCTTTTCCCCGCATCCGAAAC
>CAMWTP010000243.1 GCA_947177165.1 uncultured Lachnospiraceae bacterium | reverse complement strand
AAGCTGAAGTTAATGACCTTAAACAGATCACCAGCTGGTCACGCATCTACTACGCAGACTATGAAACCGACGTTACCGTATCACCTCACCGCCCCTACCTATGCTGCGTATACGACGACGGCTCGATCAAGCAATACAAGGGTAACGACATCTCAGCACGCTTCTTGAACTCACTCAAGACCAACTCGTTGACATACTTTCATAACCTCAAGTATGATGCATGCTTCTTTATCAACGAGCCTGGATGGGAGGTAAGCGTCACACAACGCTCAGGTACTCTACTTCAAGTCGTAATGGACCGCTACGAGACCGTCACAGCATACGACAAGACCACTCGCAAGCCCCTCATCAACCCTAAGACAGGTCAACCCAAGACCAAGCTCGCTCGCGTCAAGCATCTCACCTTCCGCAACAGCTACTCGCTCATACCCGCACCACTCTCACAGTTCGGTAGCATGTTCAACCTCAAGGTACACAAAGAGATCATAGCATACCGCATCTACACAGAAGCTAACATCAAGCGTCAGTGGTTGCCGTTCAGTGAGTTCGTTGATCAATACTATGCTGAACACCGTGATGACAAGACACCTGACGAGCTCGCTCAAGACGCTAAACAGCTCCTCATCAACGCTAAACACGCTAAGGCATACAACCCTGCCACCAACGAGATCAACATCATGAGGTACGCTTACTTCTACTGCGCCAAGGACTGTGTCACACTCGCAGACGGTATGAACAAACTCAACGACGATATTGCAGAGGTGTTCAACACATCCAACCACAAGTTCATCGGTATCCATCAGTTCATCTCAATCAGTGCTGTTGGTTACGACTTCGCACGTATATACGGCTGTTTCGATGATTGCTTCAAGCTCTCAGGCAAACCACAGAACTTCATACAACGCTGCGTTAGTGGTGGACGCACCATGACTGCTGATAACGAAAAACAATACGTTGTTGGTAAGATACAAGACTTCGATGCAGTCAGCCTCTACCCGTCAGCTATGTCAATCATGTCGGGCGTACCCAAGGGCACACCTAAGGTCATACCATCAAACGTTACTCACGAACAACTCATGAGCTACGATACGTTCTTCGCTGAAATCAACATCAAACACCTCGTGTCTAAATCAAAACGCCCATACCGCTTCGGTCAAGTGTTCAAGTACAACGACGCAGGCTCCAAACTCTATGGCAATGAGCCAGTTGACCACTACTACCTCGACAAGGTCGGTATGATGGACATATTTGAAGACTACGATGAGGTTGACTACGAGTTCATCCGTGGGTACTACTTCGATGACAGCTTCAATACCAACATCAAGACCTTCATCAAGACTCTGTACGACCTCCGTAAACGTTACAAATCCGAGCACAACCCACTCGAGAAGACAATCAAGTTGCTACTCAACTCGATATATGGTAAGTCCATCTTGAAGCCAATGGTGGATGAGGTCAAGGTCGTTAACGTCAACAAGCTGGTATCATACATCTATCGCCACTACAACTTCATCAAGGAGGTGACAGTCGAACCCAACGGTACCAAGGCATTCGTCAAGGTAATCAAACCCATTAACGACCACTACAACCTACCTCAGTTCGGAGCATCAGTGTTATCATGGAGTAAGCACATCATGAACCAAGTCATGTGTCTCGCTGAACAGCTTGGTATCCCCCTATACTACCAAGACACCGATAGCATGCACCTTAACGAAGACGATGTACCCAAGCTAGCTGCCGCATACAAAGCCAAGTATGGTCGTGACTTGATCGGTACCAACATGACACAGTTCCATTGCGACTTCGATACCTTCCCCGGTGCAGTAGGTAATATACACTCATGCAAGTTCATCGGACTCGGCAAGAAGTCATACCTCGACAAACTCGTTGATGAGCAAGGTAATATAGGCTATCACATTAGGATGCGTGGCGTGCCCAAACAATGCATACTCAACAAGTGCAAACGCATGAACATTAATGTCGAACAGCTCTACGAACGCCTATATCAAGGTGAAGCCATCGAGTTCGACCTAACTGACGGCTGTAACTGCTTCCATAAGACCAAGACGTTCCAACAGACAACACTACCTCAGTTCAAACGTATGCAACACTTTACCGCACCATTCAGTAGAGACGACGACGTTGAGCTCATATTCGATGATGACGTATGAAATGGTTCAGAGGCTACACATGTCCAATAAGCGTAATGTTACCACCTACGTACCAACCCCGTCACATGCCTTCATCTAATTTTTAACGTTAACCCAAATGCGTATCGTTGAATTCGTAGACACACTCAAACTCCAAGCAGACAAGCTAATCGTCACACTCGATGAGATCATATACCCCAACGAGAACAGTATCAGTGTACGTCCGTTACAGGTCACAGCTGGTTCACGCACCATCAACATGACAGAGCTAATCAGCATCTTCGGTAGGATACCATATCTATCCGTTCGTGAGACACGTTATCGCTCGATCTACCGTGCCCCCATGGTGATGACCATTAAGCTGACACCAAAACAATACGAAGGCACCACTTACTATGACTACTACATCAACAAGCTATGTTTGCGTAGTGAGTTGAAACGTTACGAAGCCATCGCCACCAACGCACATGAAGCCATAAAGGCCTACAA
>CAMWTP010000242.1 GCA_947177165.1 uncultured Lachnospiraceae bacterium | reverse complement strand
TCCATGATAACACTGATGCTCCGAATTGAGGTAAATTGAAATGATTATTAATTGGTTTGATCTTTTTGACGAACGCTTTTGTCGAATCATCAAACTGAACTTCTTTGATGAAGTTATAGTTACGATAGATGTATGAAATAAGACCCTTTTGATCAATAACTTTGACTTCATCTACCATTGGCTTTAATATGGATTTACCATAGATGGAGTTCAATAAGAGTTTGATTGATTTCTCTAATTGATTCTTTTCTGACTTATACTTCAATCTCAAATTGAACAACTTAGTAATGAACTCATTGATCATA
The DNA here is from genome assembly GCA_947177165.1 of uncultured Lachnospiraceae bacterium. Taxonomy (GTDB): domain Bacteria; phylum Bacillota; class Clostridia; order Lachnospirales; family Lachnospiraceae; genus COE1. The sequence continues at coordinate 2,334 of CAMWTP010000242.1, read as the reverse complement.
TTATTGAAACCTTCATCGAAATAATATCCACGAATAAATTGATACTTTACGTCATAAAATTCAATCAAATCCATTAATGTAATCTTATCAACATAATAATGATCAACAGTCTCATTACAGAATATTTTTGAACCTTTCTCATTATGAATGAATACTTGACCAAACCTATAAGGTCGACTTGATTTTGGAGTTATATGTGTAATATTGATTTCAGCAAAGAATGTATCATAACTCATAAGCTCTTCATGTGTAACATTTTCTGGGATTACTTTTGGATGACCTTTAGGTACTCCATCCATAATCGACATAGCTGATGGATATAAACTAACTGCATCGAAGTCTTGGATTCTGTCAACGATATACTGTTTCTCATTATTGGCTGTCATGGTTCTACCACCACTAACACAACGTTGGATGAAATTTTGAGGCTTTCCAGATAATCTAAAACAGTGATTAAAACATCCATATATACGAGCAAAGTCATAACCGACAGCACTAATAGAAAGGAATTGATGGATACCTACCCAAGTTCTACTAGCATTCTTGAATACTTCAGATAAGTCATTATTAAACTTATTCATTCCATCCATTAGAGTAAGACAGTCTTTAATGCAATAGAATTGAGCATACTTCATTATATCAATACAAGGTATTGTCATGTTCGTAGAACTATCAATTTCTTGCTTTTCTTCATTATATGATTTAGCGAATTTAGCATTAGCGATTAATTGATCACGATCTTTTTTGAGTTCTTCTTCGGACTTCTTATCAATATTTTCTGCTACGTATTGATTATAGAATTCATCAAATGGAATAGAACCACGTTTCATATTTGCTTCAGTATAGATACGATATGCTATAATTTCTTTATGAACCTTAAGCTTAAACATATCTGAGAAATCTCTTAATGGAGCTGGGATGATGGAATAACTATTACGAAATGTTAGATGTCTTTCTCTGATTTTATGCATTTTAGGTTTCTTGGTCTTTGGATCAATAATTGGTTTCTTAGTAACCTTATCTATAATCGGAGCCATTTTACATTTATCCATAATTACTTGCAATAATGTTCCACTACGTTGAGTTATTTGAGTCTCCCAACCTGGTTCATTAATAAAGAAACATCCATCATACTTCAGGTTATGGAAATATGTTAATGAATTTGATTGAAGGGAATTAAGGAATCTAGATGTTAAATCTTTTCCCGTAAATGCTTTCATACTCTTATCATCACATACACAACATAGATATGGTTTATGAGGAGAGACTGTTACATCTGTTTCATAATCTGCGTAATATATATGAGACCAATTGGTTGATTTCTTAATTTCATCATTCTCTTCTTTACAACATAATTTCTCATCATAGTTGAGATCTATGTAGTCATTCAAGTGATTATCGAACTCACATGTTTCTAAGATATCTTGATCGCATTCATTAATCTCTCTGAAGTAACCGCATTTAAACATAGTTTTAAGAACAGTGGTAATACCAGTTCCATCGGATTTCTCTCCCTTATTATTTTTGATTAATTGACGTTTTTTAGGAGAAATATCTGAAAATTTCTTATCAAGCTCATCTTTATGTTCGATGTAATACTCGGTAATTGGTATCTTCTCATTCATATCAATCATGAAATGATCTTTATATGTTAATAACTGTATCATTCTATTAGCAACTACTTTAGAGTTCTTTCTAGTATCAATACTTAACTGTCTTTGATGTCTTGAATCTTTAGTATCATCGAATTTATATAAAACGAAATGACAGTTCATTTGAATAGCTATTTCTAATATCTTCTTATTTGGTATGCTTCGAGTTAACATCATAGTACGAAGCTTATGAAGTTCATCTTCTGTGAATACACCTGATTGAACACAAGCATATACGAAACAGTTATCTCTATAATTCTTTCTCTCAATGCTGTTATATATTTGATAACGAGTTAAGTCTAATGAATCAATTAGATTGATATATGGAAAGAATGCACTATCTGGAGCATCACGGAAATAATCCATTGATTCTAATATGACTTCTTCACCATCAACTTTCTCAACAAATTCTGTCTTACCAGTCTCTTCATCTTTGATCATCTTGATGAACTTAATTTCGAATCTAACAGGAATATAATCCCATCCAATTAATCCAGGATCTGTATCAGAACTGTATTCTTCTATTGTTATCTCACCAAGAATACATCTTATCATATCTTCTAAGTCTGACTCTTTATTTAAATTGAAGACTCTTCCATGTCCGCTCATATCATATCCGTATATTAAAGGTCTCCATTCATCTGATTTCATTTTACGTATATATCTCAATACTTTGGTAAAC
>CAMWTP010000241.1 GCA_947177165.1 uncultured Lachnospiraceae bacterium | reverse complement strand
AAGATTTTTTTCAAGAAAAATGACTCGACGATTCAATCCAGGTGAAACGATTAATCTAAACTCTCGTCTCTATAGTAAGCTTGTATACAGTCCGAAAGGTTACTGTCTTTACGCTTATTTGAATGAGTATTCATTACCGAAAGTATGTTTGAATAAAGGTAACGGAGTTGTTGACTGTTTCCCTTGTTATTATATTCGAACTGATGATAAGTATCTACCGACATTAATTTTCGTTATTCGTAATATTAAAGGTGAAGATGCTGTAGTGTTAATGAAAGATAATGATGATTTTTATAACCGTTCACGATTACTGTACACAATCGAGTTAGATGAATTCATCGAGAAGTTCAATGCAATAAAGGAAGTAAGTACTATTAATATGACGTGTACATTCTTTTTTCCTTCGAAGTATGAACCTTATTTAAACGATGAAATCAGTGAGTATATAAACCGTCTTCCTAAATATATTACTCAATTCCATCCAATCATTAACGATGATACATTCTTACAACCTCACTGGTACACGAGATACTGTTGCTGGAAATCTAGACGAGGATATACTCACGAACCTAAGACATGTAGAGATGATAGAGCAATCTTAAGAGATCAGACTGATAAAGTAATGAATGAAATAGCGAATGAAGTTGAAATTGAACGTAGAAAGAAGAATAAAACACATCAAAATACTTATAAAACTGAAACAGAGATATACGTTCCACTATTGAATGAATCTTCTATCAATCAACCGAATAAACATTCAGAAAATATCTCAGAACCTATTTCACCTATTCGTGATATTAGTCCGAAGAAGTATTATAATCATTTCATGACTGGCGCCTTTGGCGATAAACATTTCATGTCTGGTGACTTCGTCTATAAACCTAATGACAATTCCGATGATTTACCTCTTACCGAAACAGAAATAGACCCGACGATTAGTTCAGTCTCGTTTATAAATTCACCATTCAATCAAGCATCTCGGGGAAGTGTAAAAAAACGTACAAAGTCGAATCAAGGAACTAATAGTTCTTCTCACCCTGCAAGCGTAGGTAAAAAAATAGATGTAACAGATAGTTCAATCATTTATTTATAACCTTATTTATCAGTTTTTTTACCGATTACGTATTGATCATAATTATTATATAATTGTTCTTTACTCACTTTATATGCACGTTTATAATCGGCGTATCTACTGTTTTGACCGTATAGTTTATCGAGAAATGTGGTTACTCGTTCATTATAATACACTTTAGCTTGTTTAATTTCATCAGGAAGTGCATTTAATACTTGATCGTTAATAACTTCCATAATTTCTTCATTCGTGAATTTATCTCCTAAACCGATGATTTCAGCAAATATCAACAATGACAATCGTTCAATAGTTAGTTTGAATTTTCCGTGTTGTTTTTGTTCAATTCTCTCAACTTTAATCTTTCCAGTCTTAACATCGATTACTGGATCGATAACTGTTTTCATGAAGTTAACGACTGAAGTACCGACTGCTTGATTATATCTAGATTTATTATTCTTCTTCCAATCAATCCATGCAGGATAAGATAAATTTTTTCCTACTTCTTTCTCACATCCTTTCTTCGCTTTAAGATCGAAAATAACTGCATACATCGCATTCGAAACAGAGAGATAATTTAGAAGCTTCGTTATAGGTTTATATTGAGGACAATATACATTCCAGAAGAACTTCCAGATATGATTAAAGATAGAAGACCATAAACTATTCGGTGATAATCGCTTACTAATACGAGGTTTACCTAGACCTATATCCTTGTAAGCGTTCATATATACTTCCATATCTTTCGATGGAGCTAATTTATATTCACCTTTATCCCAATCAACATTATCGATCGTTTTATTGAATTGTTGAGCGAGCCATTCATTGAACGGTGTCTTTAATCTATCTTCACGAGATTTATATAACGACTTCCACACCTTCTTATAAGGAGAGGAGAATACTAATTTATAACCGTTGATGATCTGAGGAGTTCCTCGTTTATCTACTAAAACTATATCATCGACTTTATCACCATTCAAATCAGTAATCGGTACGCCGTTAGGATCTGTATCGTTTGGAGGTAGTATTCTATATTTCGGTTTTCCGTTCTCATCAATATGATTACGACAATATAACTCGGCTAGATCTCTGGTTGAAGCGTTAGGAATGTATCTAACTCTAAAGTTACCGTTTATGATAATATCGAGGAAGTTCTTTTTATAAAATGTGGCGTCAGGTGTACCGGATATATTGAGGTTAGTATATTCATCTTTCATTTTTTTCATCTGTTCATCGATGTTACGATCTTGACGCTTTCCGGTTAAACGTGCAGGTTTTTCGAGCAATTTATGTAATAACTGGGGATCATCATCCATAGCTAGTCCTTGATGCGGTTTAAAGATACGTGTTGTTAGTTCATCGAATCCTGGGTCTTGTAATTGTTTACGTTCTTTTTTAGGTTTCGGATTGCGATAAGTAGCAAGGGTTTGATTTAAATCATCGTCTTTTATGAAATCACTATCTTGTAAATCGTCATCGTCATCGAATAAGGTCGTATTGTTGTTATTATCGTTTTCAGACATGTTTTGTAGACGAAAAACATTATGATTTTGTTTATTAGAATGATCTTTTGATGA
>CAMWTP010000240.1 GCA_947177165.1 uncultured Lachnospiraceae bacterium | reverse complement strand
AACGTTCAAACTCCTGTTCCTGCCGGTAAAGCGGGACGGCATTGACATATTTGGCATTCATCACTGCCGCTTCCAGCGAAGGGGACACGAGGCTCCCTCTCAACAGGCTCTCCGGATGCGGTGCCCTGACGATTTCGTCCGTCTTTTTCCCGGCATATACCTTGACATGGTGTTCCTCCACCTCGATTTTCGCCGGCGTAAAACTGTACCTTTGGTATATCTCATCAGGAAGCTGCTTCCAGCCGTCTTTCCCGAACATATCCTCCAATTCTGCATCCGCCATGGAATGTTCGACCACAACTACTGGAAGCCCGTCCAGGTCTTCTTCCCGTTTTCCCTGTTTTTTCTTTGGTTTTCTGCGGGAAACTGTTTCCGATTCTTCTACGGATTCCTCATCCACAACGGCTTCTGACTCATTAAAGAATACGATTTTCCCGTCCGCTTCCACAAAAGAGAGTTGGTCTTCCATTTCATGTTTCTCTGTTGACCGGCCAAAACGGTGCCGTTTTAAGTCCGCCATCTGTTCCAGCACCAGCTGGAGATTATGGTCGATCTGCTTCAGCTGCTCCTGCTGTGACAGGAACAGCTGGATAAGGGTCTCCTTGTCAAGGCTGTTCAGTTTTTCTTCTGTATATTCCAAAGCCATGCCTCTGCCTCCCGCTGGTTCCACTGGTTTCAGTATAGCAGAAAACGGCAGTTTTTGCGAATTCGCCGCAGCAGGGCGTCCGTCATAATGCCTATGCTTAAAACAGCGGCACAAGCCGCTGTATCCCACTGTTTTGTGGATCTTTAAAAAAAGAAAAGGGGTGTCCCTGACCCTTTCCCGGTCCTTTTTACAGCCGGATACACGGCTCCGCAGAAACGTGGTAAGACTGTTTTCCCGGTGGAAAAAACGCCCTGGAAATTCTCCGTTTTGCACAAAGTTATCCCGTATATTCCGGCGGTTCCACTGGCTTGACCGATTTCTTCGGGGCGGTCGTCAGCCCCTCCATCAGCCACCGGAACTGCTGTAGCGTTAATTCACGCACTTCTTCGGGACTGCGCGGCCACTGAAACCGGCCTTCTGCCAGCCGCTTGTATAACAGAAGCCAGCCGTCCCCTTCCCATACAAGTCCTTTGATGCGGTCGGTGCGCCGCCCACAGAAAAGATAAAGCGTGTCTGGGACATACGGTCTGCTCCCGGTCTGCGTTTCAATGAGCGCCGCCAGCCGGTCCATGCCGGAGCGCAGGTCTGTGTATCCGCAGACAATATAAACTGCCTTGAAACAGATGGCATCATTAAGCATTCCGCATCACCTCAAGAACTGCCGCAAGCAATGGCATGGGCGTGGATTCTGTTACATGGATGGAACCCCCTTTTATGGAAATATCCAGTCCCGGCTGTGCATTGCCGTCTTTCTGTTCCTGCTGCTGTAAAAGCCCGGGCTGTACAGGGATTATCTGCTGCGCGGTTATTTCCCCCTGCATGGTTTCAAGGCAGGCTTCCCTCACACGGCGGAGCCTGTAATAATAATTCGCTTTTGTGATACCGTGGCAGGCACACCAGCTGACGACGCTCATGCCGGACGGACGGCTCTGGCAGTCCCTGATCTGGTCGGCCCATTCCCGGAGACGGTACTGCTCAGCCATCATAGTTGTTTCTGCACTCATAAACTTACCTCCGTATATCGGTATCAAAAGTTGAAACTTAACTTTTGATACTCGTGATAGAAATATAGTCTATTCTCCCATACTTCTTCATATCAGTCGAGGTACGCACTATCTACCGTTTACGGAAACATTGTCCATGTATGCAAAAACATGGTGATAAACAGTGATCGTGAATGGATCATAAAAACTCCAAAAAGCTATGCAGGCGACAGATATATCGACTATCCTGATTTTGTAGCAGATAAGTGGCTAGGAAAGAAAGGAAGAATCGTGTGTCTTACGCCAGATGTTATTACAAATAGATTTAACAGGCTGCTTAAGAGTAATGGAATCTCACATTTTCGGTTTCATGACTTAAGGCATTACTCGGCAAGTATCCAGCATGCTCTGGGGATTCCAGACTCCTATATCATGCAGCGCGGCGGCTGGGGAAATGACGGTACCTTAAAATCCGTCTATCGACACGTTTTGGAAGATAAAACGAAGCAGATGGACAATATGGCAAACAATTATTTTTCGGAACTATACAACACAAAATGCAACACAAAAGAAGAACCCCCTATATCTTAAGGGGGCTTCAAGAGGCGCAGACCGGATTTGAACCGGTGAATCAGGGTGTTGCAGACCCACGCCTTACCGCTTGGCTACTGCGCCGTATTCTATTAACACAGGTCGGATGACCAATGACTCCAACGGGAATCGAACCCGTGTTACCGCCGTGAAAGGGCGATGTCTTAACCGCTTGACCATGGAGCCTCATGAAAGGCTTCAGGTAGCCTTAACGAAGGATATGATACCATATCCTTCGTCATTTGGCAAGAGGAAATTTAAATTATCCTAATTCTTATTCGATTTCTTTCAGCAAAACCGCAACGGCCCGCATGTCCTCCGGGATATAACACGTAATCCTGCCCTTTGCCACCGAAATATCTGCATCCGCATCCGAATAGACCATTTCAATCTGATACTCCCTGTCCGCCGGCAGGGAAACCTCCAGGGCCCCCTCATGC
>CAMWTP010000239.1 GCA_947177165.1 uncultured Lachnospiraceae bacterium | reverse complement strand
CAGGAAGAAAAAGAGCAGCTTAACAGGGAGCAGGACAATGAACTCATGTATGCACAGGAGGAACCGGAACAGGAGAGTGGACCGGAACAGGAAGATGTGCATACGGGGCAGAAACAGGCAGTAAAGGAGGCTGTACCAAAACAGGAAGCCGGAGGGCGCAGGCTGGAGGGCGAAGATACCATTATGAACCGTATGGCGCAGTGGAAGTATTCCAAAGAGCAGAAAGACGAGCTGCACAGGATGATTGCGCTCGGAATGCCAACAAAAACCATACTGGCGGTATTCTACCCGGAAACGGATGTCATAAAGATGCGGGAGATCAGAAAGACATTCCAGACAGTGCGGCACTCAGGGGATTAGTGCAGTTTTTTATGGAAAGGCGGTGGTTAAAGCAGAAACGTATCGGGGAAAGCCCGATTAAACAGTATTACGGGGAAATCCCCGTTTTGATAGAGCAGCCAGCAACAATTTAAAAACCAAAATGGAAAAGGAGATTATTTTTATGCGTAGAACAGAGATTATTTCAGAGACAATGGGAACAGAGACAATGGCAGCAGAGGCAAAGGCAGGAAAGGGCGGATTGTCAAGGGCGAAAAAGGCTGTGACGGCATTCTGCGGTGCGGCATACCTTGCAGTGGGCGGACTGCCTATGACAGTGTTTGCATCAGGAGCAGGAACCACGGCGATCACACAGCCCCTCAATAACTTAAAGACGCTTGTGATTGCGGTCATCGGTGCGGTGGGCGTCATTATCCTTGCAAAGAACGTCATGGAGTTTGCACAGGCATACCAGCAGCAGGATTCCTCAACCATGAACTCGGCATTAAAGGGCATTGTAGCCGGGGTTATGATGGCGGGTATCTCCACAGTTCTTACTTTTCTCGGTTTCTAAGAAAAAAACAGCAGCAGGGGGAGGGCGGTGCGCTGCCCTTTCCCGGAAAGGAGAGAGGTGAGGATTAAGTGGATATTTTCAAGTTAGGGGAAAAGATACTTGACCTTCTGGAAATGGTATTTGGTTTCTGGAACAATCAGGTAAGCCTTGTATTTGCCCTGTTGGGGCAGTCCCCGGTAAGTTTTAAAGGCGGCGGTCCGTGGGGGCTGGTGGAAAGCGTGCAGCCGATTTTTGTGGCAGTGGGTTCCTCCCTTGTAGTGCTGTTCTTCGTGATAGGGTTCTGTTCGGAGAGCGTGGACGTGCGTGAGGAAATGCGTTTTGAAGTGATCCTGCGTATGCTGATAAGGCTCGGACTTTCGGAATGGCTCGTGGCAAACAACGTGACCATAATGAAAGCGTTCTTCAATACAATCGGGAACCTTGTGAACGCACTGTCGGCGGGGAATTACACAACGCTTACCATTGACAGCACACAGGCAGAGGTCATAAAGGATTTAGGTTTCGGTGAGGGGCTTATCATGCTGATACTGGCAGCGCTTTTGAGCGTCATTGTCATTATCTGCGGCTTTTTTATGATATACACGGTCTACTTCCGTTTCCTGAAAATCATGGTCATCGTGCCAATCGGCTCCATTGCCTTTTCCACGCTGGCGGGCAACCGGAACGTGGCGAACACGGCAAGCACCTATGCCAAATATTTCTTATCCGTGGTGTTTGAGGCGGTCACGATGGCGCTGGCGATCATGCTGTGCAATGCGTTCATCAGTGCGGGGCTTCCGTCCTTTACGGGCAGCTACTCGGACTGGGCAAAAACACTCATATATCTGTGTGAGATGACCTTTACGATTGCCCTTACCGTGGGGAGCGTGAAAGGTGCGCAGTCGCTTACCAGCAAGGCATTAGGATTATAGGAGGGCATTATGGAAATAAGACCATTGACACAGGCGGAACAGAAATACGCTTACAAACAGAGTATGCAGATCCGGGGACAGACAGGAAGCATCGGAATTTTGCAGGGCGGATATGGGGCAGACAATGAATTCCATTCCGTTTTCCATGAAATAAGCAGCCGGCTGAAAACAGAGGAATTTGAGGCAGATTTACAGGAAGCCCTCTGTTCCGGTGAATACAGTGTTTTGGAAAATCTGGATGCCATGCGTGAATTTACGCTGCAGCATCCCCAAAAAGGTTTTCCGGGGACGGAGTACGGTTTCCGTGTGGAAACAGAAAAGTTCGCATACCTTGTACACTGCAATCCTGAAAAAGACAGTGACAATGTTGAAATCCACTGTTATGTGAAAGAATGGCTGGACCACCATATCAGTGAAGCAGAAAAGGGTATCCGGTTCATTAACAGCAAGTATAATGAGCTGTTCCGCATTGAAGATGGGGAGAAAATCAAAATCAGGTATTCGGACGGCGGTGAACAGGAGCGTGTCTGCCGTTATATTGACGAATACCATACGGAAGTCGGCAATAACCTGTACCACATCTGCCAGTTTGCAGAGATCATGGAGCGGAACGGCTCGGAATATGCACCAGTGGAACCGGAAACAGTGCAGACAGAGGAAAAAGAACAGGGGCAGGAAGAAAAAACAGAGGGGACACTGGAACTCAAAACCCAGTTTGGGACTACGGAGAATGTAACGCTGACCGTCAACACCTATGTGGATAACAACAGCCTTTATGTAGGAATGACAACAGAGGAGGACGGGTTCCCGGAGCCTTACGGCGATGTGACGGTAAACCTGCTTTCTTCCGTACCGCCCTACTGTGCCTTTGTGGATAC
>CAMWTP010000238.1 GCA_947177165.1 uncultured Lachnospiraceae bacterium | reverse complement strand
CCCTCAAGATTGAGGGGCTGGGGGAGTTGATGTGTCGAAGACACTTTTTTATGTACACGCTGTTAAGGAAATGTGATTAAGGAGCTGCCATGACAGCTCCTAAGCACTACATACAAAGGAGGCAGGGGATATGCATGGAAAAAATAAGGTGCGGTTTGTGGCAGCGGGAATGATTCTATCGTTGATTATAGCAGGCTGTGCACCAAAAGATGCCGATACGGGCAATGAAGGAGGGAAGGAGAACGGCGAATACAATATCATGACAGAATCAAATGAGGTTCCGGCAGAAACAGGGGAGCATGTGGCAGAAGATTGTAACCAGCTTCAGCCGCAGGCGGATATCGAGGCAGTTTTGGCGGAGTACCGGGCAGAACGGCAGAAGTCGCAAAGTACGATAGACGGGGGATATATCCTTGCAGTTCAACCGAATGAGGAGAACTATGCGTATGGTGTGGGAGATACCAGCTATACCGCCCGCTTTGATACAAAGGAGTTAAACGAGGCGTTTCAGGCGGCAGAGGATTATATCAGGAACACTCTTCAGATCACAGGTGCACTCGTATATGCCTGTGTTGATCCAAGAATGACCGCAATTTATGATGACTCCGATAAGGGTGTGGCGAGCGGATACGATGCAGATAATATCTTTCTCTGTGAATATTCAGATCAGGGGAGCTGGCACTATCTGATTCTGGTCAGGGATGGGAAAGGGACAGACTGGACAGTGCTGTTTCAAGGAGACCATTATCGGACGAAAGAGGGTGATGAACAGGGATGAGAAGGCAGATATGGTTGGAATATAAGATAATGTGGAATGAAGTGACACGCGTGTCAGTTGCTGTCATGTGTGTGGTGGTAGTGCTTCACCTGCTGGTATATTTGAATCTGCAGTACAGGGCGATAGACAGCCAGGGGCAGATTGTGGAGGGACTGGCTTCTTACAGGGCATTGCGCGAGGCATCAGAAGCAGTCAAAGGAACCATGGACGGCGATTATATCAAGGCTCTGGTAGAAAGCTACAACAATAGTTTTGATAAAGCATATATGGCAGAGCACAGGGGATTTCTGGGGACAGGCGGAATGACAAAATATATGGTGCCAAACTATTTTGTCAATTATGTTTACTTTGGTCCATACATGTCAAATGGGAATAATAAAGTTGGTCTGGACTATGATTTCCTGGAGTCGGAGGAGATCTTTTATCAGACTTACAGGGAGACTGTAAAAGAACATCTGCTGCTGGATTCCTATACGGAAGAGCAGGTGCAAATCCTGGAAAAGAAGATCAGTCAGCTGAAAACACCTTTCCAGACAGGGTATTATCAGGGGCTGGCAAATCTGCGGTCGTGGTTTGTGCTGGACTATGGCCTGACCTTTTTTGCGCTGGCCTTTACGCTGGCAGGCGTCTTTGCGGCAGATCACGCAGGCGGTGTCACGGAACTGACGCTTTCATCGCGCTATGGCAGAAAGCACAATTTTGATGCCAGATGGGTGGCGGGAAATCTGGCCGCAGTCAGCGTGTACTTGATTTTTATCGCGGTGCAGGTGACTGTAAACGGTTTGATTGCCACACTGGATGGATGGGATTTGCCGGCGCAGATGTTTTGGTTTACCTGCCTGTACAATATAACAGTCGGACAGGGACTGCTTATCATGTTTGCGGGAGGTCTGCTGGGGGCACTTGTTATTGGAAATATGGTGATTCTGATTTCGATAATAATCAAAAATAGAAAATTGGCGGCTGTTATATCGGTTGCGGCTGCTGCATTGATTTTGCGGTCGCGAAACGATTACGGACAGCTTCGAATGATTCTCCCGGCTCATTTTAAAGATGATGACTTGATCAATGAATATATATTTATCGGCAATCTTGCAGTTCCTTATTTTGTGATTGTTGTGGTTCTGACATTGCTGTATGCAGCCGTTTTCCGCGGGGTGACGAAATTATGTTATAGAAAATATGGGATTTGAGGGACGAAGCGCAGTGAGGAAAGTGAGGGAAAATATGAGGATTAGGAAAAGTTGTGCAGTACTTTTAACAGGAGTATTATTTATTGGTCTGACAGGCTGTGCAGACAAGAGTGAACCACAATCGAGTACTGTCATTTCGATGGAAAATAGCATCCATGAGGAGACTGTATCTGCAGAGAATGGGGAATCGGAAAGTGATATACAATCAGAACCGGTGCAGTCAGATGCAGAGCTGGAGGAAGAGCTGAAGCAGTACCGCAAAGAGCGGGAGGACTTGATTCAGGAAGCAAACGGCCTTGTAGAAGGGGGAACGCCGGACGAAGGGAAATATTCGTTTGACCTGTCGGGGGCTTTTTATGAGAGCCAGTTTGACACAAAGGAACTGACAGAGGCGTATGCTGCTGCGCGCATTTATGTGACAGATACACTGGGAATCACGCCGGGTACAAAGATGGCAGTCTATATGTGCATTGATCCGAGAATACTGGCAATCTATGCCGACGAGGATAAGGGTGTCGCAGCAGGGTATGAGAACAGCAATATTTTTGTCTGTGAGTACTGCGATGAGAGCGGCGTATGGAAGTATTTGATTCTCACGCGCGAGGGAAAGGGCAGCGCATGGAATGTGATTTATGATGGGGATTGCTATAAGGAATAGTGAAGTGTGAATCTATAACGTGATTTTTGGGCGCACTACCCCCTTGGTGGAAAA
>CAMWTP010000237.1 GCA_947177165.1 uncultured Lachnospiraceae bacterium | reverse complement strand
TCCTGCTTTTTGACCGGATTCTTTTTATCAGCTTCCTTTTTACCCGCACCCCTGTTTTGGAGTTTCCAGTCGAAAATAATTTCTCCACTGTCATCCGTTATGGAAAGCCCCGTGATCTCACGGGACTCACTGTATGTGATGGCAGCTACATGAAAATTCTCACTGCAGTAATACCTGTCATTCTTTTTCTGCAGCTTTACCTTCGATGCCGGAATCCAGATGAAAGGCGCAGAATATAATTCGCGTCCGATCCCCCAGTTGAAACACGCCCTCTTAAAGCTGTCCGATGCCTGTGACTTCTCTTTCTCTGCGTACCCTGTGGTGCCGACATCCTGCTTTGCGATCCACTCGCCTGTTTCCTGGTCGCGTATCTCAACCGTACAGTACAGATTCCCGTCAATGCACTGGTGGCTCCGTTTCCAGCCAAACATTCCAAACGTTTCATCGAGGATTTTCTGGTCAACCCTCGCATCCTTGTATAACAGCAGGCTCAGGCCTTTTTCATTGATCAGAGCCATGCGGCATTCAATTTCGTCTGCTTTCAGCAGCCTTACCGAACTCATGCTTTCTCCCATAAATACCCCTTCCTTATCTCCCTGAAATATCTTTGGTCATCTTTCCAATCTCGCTGTCTATATGTATCTTCATCTCGCTGTAAGTGCTGTCTTCCTGTTTCAGCCATAAATCATACAGCTCCATCAGCAGGTTTTTCCGTTTCAGAAGTACTTCCAGCTCACGGTCTGACATCACCGCCGCCTTTTCCATCAGTATTTCATAAAAGCTGACAACCGCATCGATCTCATAGCATCTGTTGAAAATCTCAACATTGGGACAGCTTAAAAGGGAAGCCCTGTAAGCCTGGTATTCCCCGTACAGCCTGTCTAAAAAATGTTCCTTCATGATAAAACCTCCATACAGCTGGTTCCTGCAGAACGGAATACCAGCATGATATTTAACCTCTTCCGTTTCCATGACACATGTATAAAACAGGGCAGCCCCCGTCTCTGGAAGACTGCCCTGTAAGGGAGTACGGTTATGCCGCCTTAACCTGGAACCTGCGCGATACGGACTGTACTGCATAGTCCCTGTAAATATCCGGCAGCTCTTCTTTCATGCGCTTTGCGTCAAGCCTTGTTGACTGCACGCTGCTCCACGATACCCTGTAGCTGTCGCTGGCCGCATACTCATTGTCCTGCATGTAGAGCTTCACTTCCTGCTCAATGCTGTTCTGCTCCTTCTGCAGCCTGTCGATCTGCTCCATGATTTCTGCCCTGCGCCGTAACCTGTCGTCGAATCCTTCCAGTCTTATGGTGCTGCCTTTTCTCGCGGAATGGAAATACTGGTTCAGCACCTCACTGCAGATATCCGATCCGTCAGGCGAAGGAAGCACTCCTGCAGCGACGTGGTTCTCCCAGAAATCCTTTTCCACTGATATCAGCTGTGCGATCAGCTCGTCGTCCCACACCAGCTTACGGTAGGTGAACTGCTGGCCGAGTATGACTGCCGCGATATACCATGTGCGTTTTCCGGTAACTGCCATGTAGTGGTAGCACTGCATGATATAATGAAGAGGGATATTTCCATCCTTCCATTTGTCCGCATTGTATGCGCTCGCTGTCTTGCATTCCAGCCCTGCATCCTCACCGATCACAAGGCGGTCCACATCCGCGATCATGAAAGGGTTTTCGACGCTCCGGTACATAAAGTTGGAACGTCTTACTTTCAGTCCTGTTGCCTCCATAAAACGCTGTGCAACATAATCCTCCAAGTCATGCCCCTGGCGCACCGCCTCATTATCCAGCTCCTCAATTTTACTGCTGGTCTTGTCATGGTACACCTTCATCGGACTGTCAAACGGATTCACGCCGCAGATGGAACCAGCGTCGGAACCCCCGATTCCTGTTTTCCTGAGTGTGAGCCACTCCTCACTGCTCATGCCTGCTGTTGGTATTTTTTCATACATGTCTCATCATCCTTTCTCCCATAAACATTTAATCTGCATGTATAAAGGACAGAAACGCACGGCTCCTGTCCTTTATTACTGTTTTTATTATGCTGCGCGTACCATCTCATACGCCCTGTCGATCAATGGATTCCCTTCGATCGTTTTTGCAAACATATTCTCCCTGTAGTTTGCCGTCTCCCTGATGGGCTTTGCATGGGTGGCAAAATCCGAAACAGCGCAGATAAAACGGTATCCGTTCTTTCCGACATGTTTCAGGTCCGGGGCATCAAAGTAGCGGATCTTTAAATCCTCACGGATGCGGCTGATGTTCTTCTTATGGATATCACTGGGCTGTTCATCCATCGGAAGCAGCATGTCAATGTACTCCATGACTTTGCTGTCGGAAAGTCTGATCTTTGACAGTGCTGAAATCTCCGTCCCAAGTTTCCCCATATACTTCTCTGCAAGCAGCAGCGTGTTATGCGCCTCGTCCATCTTCGCTGCGAGGTCTCCCACATGGACGGTTGACCAGATGCGTTTCGCTGTGGACAGTGCCATGTTGAGGGTATTCTGACAGACCACACATACGGGTGTCATTGCAGCCTTGATGGCGCCGCTCCCGTCGTGGGAACTGCTGAATACAAGATAAGGCTCAATCTGCTCCCCTTCAATGATGTATTTGTCTGGAAGCTTCGCAAGAAGCCATATCCTGCGCCCTTCCTGTAAGGAACCTGCGGTCTCATACTT
>CAMWTP010000236.1 GCA_947177165.1 uncultured Lachnospiraceae bacterium | reverse complement strand
AATCCATCCTTGAAATCAAGGACTTTCATTATAAGCTCGATTTTAGCAACGAAGTCGTTTATATTGACAAAAGCTACCGTATGCTGGCAACGCGCGAGGACGCAAAGCTAGTGAAGGATTATGAGGCAAACTTACAGTTGTTTTTGTATGCAATGCAGCCTGCCATCCTTCGCCTAATCAGCGAAACGCGCGGGATTGAGTTTTGAAGCTGCCGCTGTTGTATTATTGTCTTTTCTATAGTCGAATTATGCTGTTTATGTAAACTCCTTCGACAATTTCACCGATATCTATAAGAGAAGCTTAAAAATAAAATACAATAAAGGGGATATCGGAATGGATTATAGAAAAACATATAAGCTTTTGTTGGATAATTTGTGCAGCGCTTATCGGAAGATGCTTGAAATATTGGACAACATTGACGGTTTTGACAAACTCTTGAGTAATGTTTCCGACAAGCGCAGACCTGACGTCGATTTTGTTTACGCCATTGCCACCCAAAAAGAACGTCTGCTTGCACAGCTTGACAATATCTCAATTGAGGTTGAATCACTTCATGTAAAACTGGAAAATATCATGTCACTCTGTCAGGAAATTGCAGATCTGCCCATGTACAAGTATTTAGAAAACCTTCAGCTTTTAACTTATTATCGTATTAACGCAATTATGAGTGACGAGGCTGTTACCACACCACAAGTGATTGACAAGCTTACTGCATGCAAAGAATCTATGGAGCTGGATTTGATGATCAGCAAAGTTCCAAAGGAGCAAAAACAGGTTTTTATGTTTATACCGGATAAAAAGAATTAAAACAAACAGAACCCCCGAAATCGGGGGTTCTGCCACATTATGGTAGAAACGAATCTCTAACATCTTGTAATCTGTTTGAACACTTTGGCTGATTGATTCAGCCAGGTTGGTTTATCCAACCTAATATCTTATTATCCTAAGATAGAAAGTACGCCCTGGTTAGACTGGTTAGACTGTGCGAGCATTGACTGGCCAGCCTGTGAAAGGATATTTGCATTCGAATACTTAACCATCTCTTCAGCCATATCTGTATCACGGATTGCTGACTCAGCACTTGTTGTATTCTCTACGATATTATCCAGGTTGTTGATTGTATGCTCTAAACGGTTCTGTA
Organism: uncultured Lachnospiraceae bacterium; assembly: GCA_947177165.1. Taxonomy (GTDB): domain Bacteria; phylum Bacillota; class Clostridia; order Lachnospirales; family Lachnospiraceae; genus COE1. The sequence goes on along the minus strand of CAMWTP010000236.1, from coordinate 1,555 downwards.
CTGCACCGAGTGCGGAACGCTGTGTAGATACCTTTCTGATTGCCGCGCTGATTACGTCGATTGCATCTGTTGCCGCTGATCCGTCCTCACCGCTTACCTTCAGGCCGTTTACGCCGAGGCTCTTTGCTGTCATTGCATCAATGTTGATGTTGATCTTGTTGTTGTCTGTCCCGTCTGCGCCCACATGGAAGCTCATCTTCAATGCCGCTGTCAGGTTCTGGCTGTTGGTTACCTTGTTATCTTTAACGATATCTGCAAGCCTGATCTCGTTTCCGAGTGCGTCATATACTGCCGACGCATCCGCCCTGCCGATGACCTTCCCTTCCGCATTTGTCGAAAGGTATTTATCCAGGTTGTTTGCCGCGATTGCATTGCCGTCCTTGTCATAGAACTCATATACTTCATTCTTGCTTGTTGCTGCCGTGGCAACCTTGGCCGTCATGATAGCGCTCTCGCCTGCAACTATAGTGCCGGCTACTGTAACTGTCGCAATGACATTGTTGTCAAGATCCTGAATCTGGAACTTTCCTGTCACGGCGCTGACCGTAACCACCTTGAAGTTTGCCTTTGCATCGCTTCCGTTGAGCTCAACCACATACTCTACTCTTGATGTCGTTGTTCCATCCGCCTTTGTCGATGTTACTGTCTTGGCTGAAACTGTGACACCCTGATCCCTCAGTGCCTTTGCAAGGTTGTTCTCGTCGCTTACTGACACCTCTGACGGCTTTGTGGTCGCTGAGAATGAAACGGTGAATGTTGCGCCCGTAGCTGCATCCGTATCAAATTTAACATATGCTGCCGATGCCGTCGTGGGCTTCTTGTACTGGTATGAGTATCCCTTAACGCCGAGCGTGTCGCCCTTTAAGAGGTATGTCTCATTGAATTTTGTTGTCTCGGCTACACGGTCGATTTCCTGTGTAATCTGGTCAATCTCGTCCTGGATGTATGCACGGTCGTCTGAAGAGTTTGTTCCGTTTGCAGCCTGTACTGCAAGCTCATTCATTCTCTGCAGCATGTCATGCACTTCTGTCAAAGCGCCTTCTGCTGTCTGTACGGAGCTGATGCCGTCCTCAGCGTTTGCAGATGCCTGTGTAAGGCCTCTGATCTGCTTTCTCATCTTTTCAGAAATTGCAAGCCCTGCCGCGTTGTCTGCCGCACGGTTGATTGCGTAGCCTGATGAAAGTTTTTCTGTGGATTTTGATAAAGATCCCTGTGTGATTCCTAACATTCTGTTAGAGTTCATTGCTGTAAGATTGTGCTGTACTACCATAAAGTTACCTCCTTGTTATTGCCGCAGGAGAATCCTTTCTCCCGCCTGTTTTTCTTTATTCAATTATACGATGTTATAATGATTTATTTTAACTGCCCTGACCGAACCCTTCGGATAGCGCGCGCATTTCCAAGCCGGCCAAAGCAGTTATAAGCTGATGTATTATCCTAAGAATGCCTTATTATCCTAAGATAGAAAGTACGCCCTGGTTCGCCTGGTTAGACTGTGCAAGCATTGACTGGCCAGCCTGTGAAAGGATATTTGCATTCGAATACTTAACCATCT
>CAMWTP010000235.1 GCA_947177165.1 uncultured Lachnospiraceae bacterium | reverse complement strand
TGTTTGCGAGACAGAAATTTGAAGGATGGGACTGTCTTGGGGACGAGATAGACGGCAGGGACATCAGGGAATCAATATTGGAGGTATAAAGAATATGACATTTAATGATATAAAGACAAGTGAAATCCGGGAAAAGATTTTCCCTATGGTGCTGGAAGAAGCGTGCAGACAGTGGTGCGGGTTCCTTGCCGATGCGCCGGAACGTGCAGACGGAGAGGGATTTGCGGAGTTCTTCTTTGAAATATTTAAGGAAAAGGAACTGGAATATGCAGCGCAGATATACGAACTGGAGGCGCAGGAGACGGTAAAGGCGCCAAAAGAAAAGAACAGGTAAAGGGGGCGGCAAATGGGCGCAGACACAAAAACATCAAAGCTGTATGATGCTGCCATAGACGAAGTGACCGCAAGCGGGCAGGCATGGAAAAGCATATGCAGGCTTACGGGGCAGCTCTACCGCTATGAGTTTGACAATATCCTCATGGTCTACAAGCAAAGACCGAGGGCAACGCTGATTGCGGATTTCGACACATGGAAAAAAGTGGGGAGATATGTAAGGCGTGGCAGCAGGGGCATCGCAATCTTCCCGTCAAGAGCCTTAAAACCGGATATGCGGTATGTTTTCGACATATCCGATACCGGGGGCAGGGAAAGCCGGCTGACATGGGAGCTTGACAGGAACACCATGAAAGCGTATGCGGCATGGGTAAGGGAAAAAGAGGGCGCTGCCCTGCCGGAAGGGAAAGAATCTGATAAATCTTTCCTAAAAGACTTTACAGAAAGGCAGATCGGAGTCATAATGGACTCAGAATTTGGTGGACGCATCACCGAGTTCGTGAATCTGGCAGGAAACAAACAGATAACAGAAAATGGCGGAGCGCAAGAGATTACGGCAGTGGAAGCGTTAAAAAGAAGCGTCATGTATGCGGTATTTACAAGATGCGGCTTTGACCTTCCCACTGAAAAACAGGATTTCTCCTTTATTACCGCATTTACAACAGAGGAGGAAGTCTACCGTTTAGGATCTCTGCTCAGCGATATATCCTGTGAAGTGCTGAGAGGCATTGCAAAAGATTTGACACAGATGGAAGAAAGGAGTATTGCAGATGGCAGAGATAACATTGACGTATCACGAGGGAGCGGACGGGATGCTGTACCCGGACCTCACGGCACCGGAGGAAACGGTGAGCATGACGAACTTAGGGAAGTTCGCAGTGAGGGCGATGGAGTACCTGAAAGAGAACCACAACAGCAGATACCGGACGCTGCAGAGGTTCGGGAAACTGGCGGAGAAGATGCAGGAAGTGGAGGACGAAGCGAACCGGATGATGGACGAGCTGGAGAGCAGCTACTTAAAGAACAACCCGCCGAAGGACCAAAACTCGACAATGGAGATGTGGCAGCTACGGCAGCAGGCGAGGATGCAGGCAGAGGAAATCGTGATGAACGAAGTAGTGATGAAGTTCCATTAGGGGACAGCGGACAACAGACAGAGGAAAGTGAACAGCAGAATATAAGGAAAGCAGAACTTGACCGGGAGATTGAGCAGGAACTGAATGAGATCAATTCTATGGGGAGTTCTGAAACGCAGAAAGGAAGCTACGAACAGGCTTCCTTTTTGATTGCGGCAAACGGGGATATGGAGCTGCCAAAAGAATATTCCTACCAGAAGCCGGAACAGGCGCTTACCGTGCCGCATGAGTATATAACGCAGATGCTTATGCGGGGCAGCGGGTATGAACACGGGAAAAGGCGCATTTACGCAATGTTTCAGGATATATCCGATCCGGGGGAGCGTGTAAAGGCAATCCGCAAGGAATACGGACAGGGCGGTGCAGGCTGGCCCCTTGAGGGGGACGGGCTGCACGGATATGATTCGTTCAGCGCAAAAGGACTCCGTTTCCAGTGGCGTGAGGGCGGGATGGAAAAAGAGGGCTATGTGAACTGGAAAGCCATAGAGCGTGAACTGGGTGCATTGATCATGACGGGGGAATATTATACACCTCCAAAAGCATTTGATCCCGACAAGGTATCGGCGGCAGCATGGCAGAAGCCTATGGACGCATTTTTCCAGAACAGTTTCTGGAATCCGGTTCCCAATATGCTGATTTATGAGGTGTTCAAAAAAGAGCTGCCCATGAGTGACAAAGCGCAGTTCATCGAAAGGATGCTCTACCGGAATGTTTATGGAAGCGGCATACAGAATAATTTTGAGAATGACTATGGCAGATGCAACATTGAACAGACAGATGAAGGCATATTCATTGAGTATTATGACGGGGAAGGCACGAAGTGGAAAACGGAGCTTGACTGGTGGGACTGTGCAGCTTATGTAGACAGCATGATAGCTGACGGTGCATATCAGACAAAGGCGCCTTATTCGGAAATTGGGCGCATACTGGAGGAACGCCCTTATGTATCATGGGTAAAGAATTTTTGGGAGGATACGGAAAGGTATCTTTCAGAGGATGCAGGGCAGCACCAGCAGAACCGCCTTGACACCCTGCAAACGGTTTTTGAACTGACGGGCATACAGGAGCAGATGGAGATTTCATGGGACGATGCCTATGATGAAGTCATTGCAAGTGACGGGGAGACCGTATGGCATGGCAGGCAGCTTTATGACTATCTGTTTCGGGAAGTGCTTGTGTTTGACAGCCCACGCAGGGACAACAGGATTCCATATGATGTGATGGGGCAGCTT
>CAMWTP010000234.1 GCA_947177165.1 uncultured Lachnospiraceae bacterium | reverse complement strand
GAACGGCAAAATTTTTTACACTTCTTTTACTTCTTTATCTCACATGAGCAAAGTCACAGGGCATGAAGCAGGTCATGGCTAATTAGAGGTAATCAAAAGAGGAAAGGAAAAGCACAATCCAGACGGAACCGGCGATACCGTCAAGAAATATTTGTGAGTTAGCAAGAATCCTGATATAATGGGTGTAAACGCCCATCCGGGGCAGAAAGGCAGGGAGAAAAATGCACATCAGCTACAAACCGCTCTGGCACACGCTGATAGAGCGAAACATGAGGAAAGAAGATTTAAGGCTTGCCGCTGGCCTGACCACAAATATGATTGCCAATATGGGCAAAGAGGGAAAACACATCAGCATGGACACGCTGGCACGAATCTGCGAAACGCTGGATTGTGGCATTATGGACGTGATTGAACTGGTCAGTGACGAGCCTTCCACCACAGGAGGGAACGATAATGGAAAAACTGAAAGAAAGAATCACAGAGAACGGCATTGATTATATTCTGGTAGGCGATTACTATATCCCGGACTTAAAGCTGCCGGAGGAAAACCGCCCTATCGGACGCTATGGGCGGCTGCACCGGGAATATCTCAAAGAGGAACATCCGGCACGGTACAGTTCCCTTATCCTGACAGGGAAATTATGGACGTACCTTGCTGACCTGAACGAGCAGGCAGAGGAACGGCTTGACTTAATCATAGAGCAGATGAAAGCCGCCGAGGGAGTGACCGAGGAACTGAAAGCCCGGAACCAGCTTGAATGGGTAGGCCGGATGAACAATATCCGCAACCGGGCAGAGGAAATCATAAACAGCGAGTTGATTTATATTTGATTGGATATGCAAAGGCCAGCCGATTACCGGCTGGTCTTTCTAATCTTCCCTGCGCTCCAATACCGCCCGAATCATGGCAACGGCGATTTCCTGCTGGCTGGGCGAAGTGCTTTCCCACAACTCTGCCAGTTCCCGTATATCACTGACCTCATTATCTTCCAGCGCATCCCGCAGCAGATAATCCGGGGAAATTTTCAATGCGTTGCAGATATTGATAAATACAGGCAGGCTGGGAACCTTTGTCCCGCCTTCAATCTGCCGGAGATAGGTTGCGTTTATATTGCATAATTCTGAAAGCCTGTCAGCCGTGAATCCCCGGTCTTTCCTCACCATATTGATACGTTTGCCCAATCCTTTTGTTTCCATATTGCCCACCCATTTCATAAGCTATTAGCATTTATTTTATTCACTTTTAGACTACATCACACATAGGGATTGCAATAGCTTCTAAAAGACTATATAATATTAGCTAATAGACTATAAACTATGAAAGGGGAACAACAGAATGGAACTGAACTATTTTAGGGACAAACTTTTTGATTTACTGAATGACAGCGAAGGGATGGAAATTGCCGACCTGAACGCAGACGAGCGGAACAGCCTGCTTACTGTCAGGACAGAGGACGGGGATGTATTTGAAATCGTGTGCCGACAGGCAGCGGGGAAGGAGGACGGATGGACGACCGCAAACTGACCGTTTATAATGGGCGAGGTGCTTTCAAGAAATCGCCGCCGCAGATTCTTTTACAGGGGAACTGGCTGGAACAAGCCGGATTCTCCGCAGGGGACAAAATCACCGTGAAATGCCAGCAGGGGCAGCTTACCATCACAAAAGACGGAACAAGAGTAGATTCAGGGGAATAGTGTCCATTACATTGAAATGGATTTTTTGTAAAGTCTATTCCCTCTGGAAAGTGATTGCAGTATAATGGAGCCATTGACAAATCGAAATGGAGGTAAAAGACATGATATTGAAGAATAAATATCCTATATGTGAATTTGATACCGGTAAAAATCCGATTATTCAGGCAACGAATTTTTTGGCTAAAAGTCTTCCTGAAAAATGTGTTGTTACCTTTTTCAGAAAGGAATTGGAACAGTTTGTTTCGGAAAACAATCTTCCTGTCATTGGCTATCTTAATTCAGAAGTGCTTGATATACCGATTTATGAATATGGATATGGTACAGATAAGCTTTGTATTACAATGGCATTTTGTGGTGCGCCGGGTGCGGCTGTAGCGATTGAAGAACTTCATGCTATGGGATGTGAGAAATTCATAATCTGCGGGGGCGCAGGGGCATTGACAAAGGACAGTAAAGTGGGAGAAATCATTATCCCTGTTTCTGCGGTTAGAGATGAGGGGACATCCTATCATTATTTAGAGCCGTCCCGTGAAGTGGAATGCCATAAAGAAACGGTTAAAACTGTTGTTTCGTGTTTAGAACAAATGGGGATTCCATTTACAACCGGGAAAACATGGACAAGCGACGCTATATACAGAGAAACTCCTGATATGGTTGAATTAAGGCGAAACGAGGGATGTATAACTGTGGAAATGGAAGCGGCAGCCTTTTTTGCGGTGTCTCAGTATTACAATATTCCGCTTGCTCAGTTATTATATGCTGGTGATGATGTAAGCGGTGAGGAATGGGATTCCCGAAATTGGAATACGCAAAAGAATATCCGATATGATTTAATTATCTCTGCAATCGAAATTGTAAAGAAATTGTAATGGGTTATGTGGTTATAAGTTTAAATTGGAATTTGAGGAGAAAGAATATGAAAAATTTTTCTATGCCAGAACAAGTTTCCCCAACATTAGAAATAGATGAGTTAATGAGGTTGAAACATAGTTTGGAAAAGAATGTAT
>CAMWTP010000233.1 GCA_947177165.1 uncultured Lachnospiraceae bacterium | reverse complement strand
AGCCTGTCAACGCCAAGCTGCTCAAAGGTCACTACATTGTCTTTCCTTGTTGCGTCATTGAGCTTTTCAAGCCTTGCTGAAAGTGATTTCCTTGTTTTTTCCATCTGCTTAATGGTATACCGCTCCCCGTTGTCGGCTTTTGCCTGCTCTATGGCAAGCTCAATCTCGCTGATCTGCCGCTCAATCATGGCTTCCTGCCGCTCGATTGAAAGGGGGATTTTCTCAAATTGCGAATGTCCGATAATGACCGCATCATAATCGCCTGTGGCTATCCTGGAGCAGAATTTCTTCCGGTTGGCAGGCTCAAAATCTTTCTTCGTTGCCGCAAGGATATTTGCGCCGGGATAGAGCCGCAGGAAGTCACTCGCCCACTGCTCCGTCAAATGGTTCGGAACCACAAATAAACTCTTTTGGCACAATCCTAAACGCTTGCTCTCCATTGCCGCCGCTGTCATTTCAAAGGTCTTGCCCGCCCCTACACAGTGCGCCAGCAGGGTATTATCCCCGTATAAAACGTGTGCGACTGCGTTTTTCTGGTGGGGCTTTAATTCAATGTCCGGTGTCATGCCGGGGAATTTTAAGTGCGCCCCGTCATACTCCCTCGGCCTTGTGGAATTGAACAGCTGATTGTATTTTGCCACCAAATCCTGCCGCCTGTCCGGGTCACGGAAAACCCAGTCTTTAAAGGCTTCCCGTATGGTATCCTGTTTCTGCGCCGCAAGGGTAGTTTCCTTTTTATTGAGGACTCTCTTTTCCTTCCCGTCCTCCACTACAGTATCATATACCCGGCTGTCTTTTAAGTTCAGAGAATCCTCTAATATCTGGTAGGCGTTCCTGCGGCTGGTTCCGTAAGTCATGTTTACAAGGCTGTTCCCATAGTCCGCATTTTTGCCTTTCACATTCCACTGCCCCGTGATGTCCGAATACTGTATGCCCATAATGTCCCTGTTCAGTAAGTGCTGCGGCGTTTCAAAGATGTCACGCATGAAATCCTCCAGATACTCCGGCTTTATCCAGGTTGCGCCGATACGCACCTCGATCTCGCTTGCGTCAAGCTCTTTCGGTTGTACCTGCGTGAGCGCCTGAACATTCACAGTAAATTCCGGGTGGTTCTCTGCATAGACCTTTGCCGTTTCCAGTTTGTCACGGACGTTTCCGCTTAAATACTCATCTGCCGTTTCCCATTTGTCCGTTACCGGATTCTGGAAGATAATCCCGGTCAGTTCCTCCTTTATCGTGTCAATGCTTTTCCCGGTCAGCTCCGCCATATAGTCAAGGTCAACCTTCGCCTTTTCTGACAGCGACACCGCAAGCGCTTCCGTTGCCGTGTCAACACTGGTGACAACCTCCGCTTTCTTAATCGTGCGCTTTGTGAACATATCCGCCTTGCCGACGAATTTCCCTTCCTCGTCCGTCTTTTCAAGGGAGCATAGCAGGCAGTAGCTGCTGTCCTGGTTAAATGCCCGCTTGTTGGTCTGTGAATTGATAAGGCCGAACTTTTTGGAAAAAGCGTCATACAGCGAATTTAATTCTGCCTGCTTCTCCCAAATAACCGTATCCGGATATTCCTCCAACTGTACATTGATCAGCTCCTGTGTGCAGTTCCTTATGGCTATCATGCCCTTAATGCGTTCCAGCATGGAATCTTTCATGTCCACGGGCTTCATAACGGAATTTTCACGGTAATAAACCTTATCGTCCACAAGCGTATAGCTGTAATTCTTCACATACGGGTCTGCAGGAATGGTCTGGTCTGCAAACTCATCCTCAAGCTCGTCAAGCTCCACTTCCTCAAACTCCCCGTCAATGCGGCTGATTGCTTCCCTTAACTGCTCCGCAAAGGGTCTTGTGGTGTCGGGCTGGCAGGTGCTTTCCATACCATAAGGGCCGGAAACCATCTCCATATTGCCCACGATCATCTCTGGGTGTTCGGCAAAATAGCTGTTCATAGCAATGCCGTTTTCATCTTCTGAAAGATGCACCCAATCCGGCTCCAAGTCCATAACCCGGTCACGCTTCTTTAAGAATAGAATATCAGAAGTAACTTCCGTTCCTGCGTTCTCCTTAAAAGCGGTATTGGGCAGCCTGACCGCCCCTAAAAGCTCCGCCCTCTGTGCCAGGTATTTCCGCACTTCCGGGCTTTTCTTGTCCATGGTACCCTTGCTTGTCACAAAGGCGACCACGCCGCCCGGACGCACTTTATCCAGAGTTTTTGCAAAGAAATAATCGTGGATCAGGAAATTATTTTTATCATACTGCCTGTCTGCCACCTTGTACTGACCGAAAGGAACGTTGCCCACTGCCACGTCAAAGAAGTCGTTCGGATAGTCCGTTTTTTCAAAGCCAGAGATTTTGATATTTGCTTTCGGATAGAGCTGTTTTGCAATCCGCCCGGTTATCCCGTCAAGCTCCACGCCGTACAGCCTGCTCTCCTGCATCTTCTCCGGCAGCATACCAAAGAAATTCCCGATGCCCATAGCAGGCTCCAGTACATTCCCTTTCTCAAAACCCATCTTCTCTAAGGCTTCATAGATACTGCGGATAATGGTAGGACTTGTATAGTGGGCATTTAAGGTACTCTCCCTTGCGGAAGCGTACTCTGTTTCCGATAACAGGCTTTTTAATTCCTGATACTCCCCTGCCCATGCGCTTTTGCTCTCGTCAAAGGCATCGGCAAGACCGCCCCAGCCGACATACTGTGATA
>CAMWTP010000232.1 GCA_947177165.1 uncultured Lachnospiraceae bacterium | reverse complement strand
TCTGGTAAATTCCCAAACATCTTCAAATTCTGCAAAACGGTCATGATCTTTAAGAAAGGAAATCAAGGTGATACGAGATCATGGAGACCTATAACAATTACTTCAACTTTATACCGAATCATCATGTGTCACATCTCTCGTTCGATGCAGTCTTTAAATGACAATAAACATTTTATCTGTAATCAACAGAAGGGTTTCATGAAGACACCTTCCGGCTGCGCGGAACACATCATCTCCGCCAATGAAATGATTAATCATGCCACCCGTCACAAACGCAATCTTTATATCGTTACGATCGATTTTAAAGATGCGTTCGGGTCGGTGCCACATAAACTTATTAAGAGGAACTTGTTGGATCTTGGTTTTCACAAACCGTTCGTGAAAGCTATCATGGAATCTTATAAAGATAGTAATACACGTATCGTCTCCAATGGCAGAATCAGTGATACTGTAAAGTTCGGCAAAGGCGTTAAACAAGGTTGCCCACTTAGTCCAACCTTGTTTAACGTCTGCATAGAACCGTTGCTTAGAAGATTGAATGATTCAGCTCCTGTGGACGGTTATCACTGGTTGGGTGTCAGTACTGCTGTTCAGGCATACGCTGATGATATTGTTCTATTTTCTGACTCCGAAAGAGGTATGAACAACCTCATCTCAATTGTTGAAGATTTTTGTTCCTACGCTGGCAGAATGATAATCAACACCAAAAAATGCTCCTCTTTTGCATTCATTATGGATGATGGTTCCAGAAGCACAATCTCCAACCATTTCTTAATTGGAGAAGATCCTATAGACAACGTCTGTATCCAAAGCTTTTGTTCTTATTTAGGTCTGCCACTGGCGGCAAAGCTCTCTCAGAAAAAACAACACATCTTTCTCAAACTTCTTACAATGAAAAATGACATCCTGAAAATCACCAACAGTTGTCTCAAAACTATGCAAGCTGTTGACGCCATAAAACGATTCATTATTCCTCGCCTGGACTATGAATTGTGCATCAACGCTGTTCCTACTGTGAAACTCAAAAAGTTGGATGAATTTATACGTGGCCGAATCTCAAACAAGATTGGTGCATCTGGTCTCCCAGTTGACTGGTATTACTGTTCCAAGAAGGACGGCGGTCTTAACCTTCAGAGTCTCTTTGACCGTTATAATGCTCTTAAGGTTAGACTTTATGTAGGTCTGTATGAATCAAAAGACAGAGACATCAAGGAATTAGTCAAATCATCAGATAATGACGAAATGCAATTCCGAGATGCCTCGGCCGATCTTGACTCGCCTTTCCTGCATGTCCCTTTGAACGACTCGGGGTCAATCAAAAGCAACCGACGTTGCGGCACTTCGAACCTCCTCGCCCGCACCGTTAAAGCTTTGTTCGACCTCAATGTTAGTCTGTTGAGAACAAAATCCGGCTTTTCGATGTACTCTCTCGATGATCATGATACAGATGAGAAAACTGTTAACGCAAAGAACATCATGAAATCCATTATGAAGATACTCCAAAATCGTCATCTACGTAATCTCCTCAAACATCCTCTTAAAGGTCACTCGTTCCATGATTTACAAAATTCTCCTATCAGCAGCTTCTTCCTCAGTCAGAAAGCTGATGCCTCTGATGCGGTGGTGAAATTTGCTATCAAAGGTCGCCTTGGCTCCTTATATTTAAAGAATTCTAAACATCATCACCCCAATGATTCTAATGATATTTTATGCTCTCTATGCGGTAGCCCCCTGACTACACATCACATCATTAACGGTTGCCAAAAAAAGAAACACTTATTTACCAGAAGACATGACACTATCGCCAACATGATTCGTGACTATGTTTCCTCCAAACATAAAGTTATTACACACGCTAACCAAGTTGTCCGTTCACGCGACGGCGGACGACTGACTGGCGAAAGCGCTTCACTTAAACCGGACCTTTGGTGGTGGTCCAATAATAAGCTTATCATTGTCGAATTTACTATCCCTTATGGGATGATGACTAATCAAGATGACAACTTGATTAGTACACTCAAGTTAAGGCGTAAACAGAAGCTTGCTAAATATGACAACCTGATCAAAGATTGTAAATCTCAATTCAATTGCGACGCTGATCTTTTCATTATCATCGTCTCCTCTCTTGGTGCTTTACCTAGAGATTCGATCCTTGATCTTAAAAAGATTGTGAATAATGATAAAGATCTTAAATCTCTCATGAAACGAATGGTATTAGCTGCTATCAGAGAATCTATGTTTATCTTCTATAACTGGTTCCCGAAAAACAACAAGAACTTGAATAAGAATCTTGACTCTAGATCTTCTGATCCTAGTTCTGACCTCACTGACGCTACAGATATTGACTTTTCTACCAATGACATTAGTGACGATACATGGAAAAGTCTTGTAGATGATGACTCACCTCCATCTACTTCATCCTCTCACCCATCTCAACCCACCAGTAGTGGATGTGTCAGCGATTCTGATACCGATGTCCTCGAAAACTCTGGTGTTTCTCCATATTGGAAAAGCAAATATTCTGATTCTGATTCCGATTCCGATTCCGTATTGAACCCGAGACCATCTTCCTTTACTGATGCAGAGGTGTCCTTGCACTCTGCATCGCCCATTTCACCTACTTAATCTTTTATTGTGTGTGATTCATCACTCACGCTCTACTATGTATTTTTATTACTTTTACTCTAATGAATAAACTTCAATAATCC
>CAMWTP010000231.1 GCA_947177165.1 uncultured Lachnospiraceae bacterium | reverse complement strand
ATGGTGTACGAGTACCCGGATGCCATCAGCGGGCTGGAGGAGCGGATGCAGCCCTGCGGTTTTGAGACGAGCTGCCGGGGCATCCTTGTAAACCTTAAGAATGTGGCAAAGACAAAGGGGTATGAGGTTGTATTAAAAAACGGCGTGTCAGTGCCGCTGTCGCAGAAGCGGGTAGCGCAGTTCAAGGAACGGCTCAATGAATACATCCATAACAGTGGGGAGTAGGGGCATGGAAAATTTAGTATATCTGTTCAGTTGTTTTCTGTCATGTGTGATCATAGCCGGGCTGATGTTCCAGTTCATGGGTGACCGTTATGAGAAAGGCTTTGTAAATCCATGGGTTTATTGGATTGCCGCCGCTGCCTCCGTGGTGATCGTGACACTGGTAAACCTGAAACACAATACATGGTGGAATATGGCAGCAAATTTTCTGGTGTTCGGTATTGCCAGCTTTATCTTCTATGAGGACAAAAGCGGCAGGAGATATTGGCGGGTGCTGGAGTTGGAATGCTTTTTTATGATGGTTGCGCTGTTTGAGGGTATTGGTGTATTTGGCATTGACCTATTGATGGATAAACTTTCACTCATGCCGGGAGATATGGTGATCAGAAACAGTATAGAGGTGGCATTTTCCAAGCTGGTGCTGATCTTCTTTTACTATGCCCTGCTGAGGCGGCTGTGGAAAAAGGATTACAGGCAGAGCCGGACGCAGGTGATCCTTTACCTTGTTATGTTTTTATACAGTATAGTCAATTTTATTATCCTTGCAACAGCTGTCACAAGGAAAGCGGACTATTTCCTGCTCTGTGCAAATTTATGTTGTATCGTCTTTGCCAACCTGTACCTGTTTTATTCCCTGAAGGTGGAGGATGATAAGAACAGCATGGAGTTCCAGATCGCCATGATGAAGCAGCAGGAGAGTATGCAGTTTGAGCATTATGAGAGACAGCGGGAGAAATACGGAAGGTCTATTGAAGTCCTCCATGATGTCAGCAAGCATCTCCGCTCCATAGAGGAACTATATAAAGCAGGCATGACGGATAAGGCGATGGAGTACACAAGGCAGATCGGGGGCATCCTGAAGCCCCTTGTGCCGGAGGAATATTCCGACAACCCGATGCTGAACATTCTCCTTGCGGACAGGAAGCAGGCGGCGGAGAGCATCGGCATCCGGTTCGTGGTAAGGGTGGAAAGCACAGGGCTTGGGTTCATAGAGCCGGTGGATGTGACAACGCTCTTTGGGAACCTTCTGGAAAACGCAACGCAGGCTGTCCTAAAATGCAGCGGGGAACGCTGTATTAAGGTGCATATCAGAAACTATAATGAGATGCTTTCCATACGCATTGAGAACAGTGTGGAAAAGGAAGTAAGGATAAAGAACGGCAAACCGGTCAGCACAGGCGGGAGGGGCACTGGAATCGGCTGCCTGAACGTGGAGCGGTGTGTGGAGAAATACGGGGGCAGCGTCCTCTATAAAAATGATGGCGGGAAATTTTACAGTGATGTGATCCTGAATCGGTAGGTGCAATGGCGTAAACCATAAGGGTACTTTCGGATAATTCAGAGCAGATTTGGAGAAAAAACATAAAAAATCTGTACTTCGGGGAAAAAATCTGTATCTCAGGATAGGCGTATAGGATTTTAATACAGATTTCCGATAATAAAAGTAATAGTGCAGTATATGCGCAGAAGTGAAAACGGATTTTAAGAACAGGATCAAGGAGGACAAAGTTATGTCAAAAATTACAGATTACAGTTTTTTATTTGAAAGTATGTTTGGAACAAAAAGTAATGCAGGAAGGGTAAATCCGCTCAAAGTGTCGGACTTGTCAAACGGTTCTTTGCGGTCACAGTTAAAAGCAGCGGGAATTGACACGAACAGCGCACAGTATAAAGCTGCTATTAAACAAATGACCAAACATGCCGGGAGTGGTGCAATGTTTACGAATGTGCAGGCAATCAAAAATCTGATGAGCCAGTATGATAAGGATGGAGATTATATTGATCCTACTACGGGACTGGCAGGATTGCTTGTGACAGAGGAAAATGCTGTAAGCAGAAAAACACTGATTTCTATCCCGGAAAGCAGCCTTGACGATATGTTTGAACTTACCAAAAAAGAGTTTTTACAGGAAAATGGCATGGGGAATGGAGATACCACAAAGAGATCAGAAGTTTATACAGATTTGCATAGGAAAACGAGCAAAAATGACCGTTTAAAAGCGGGATATACGTTATCGCAGTATGAAAAGGCATATACGCAGGCATTTATTGCAGCAGCGAAAGCGGCAGATCCTACTTGGACAGCGGGTAAACCTATTAAAGCCGGCGCATTGGACGGCATTACAAGAGAAAGTATAGAAAGTCAGCTTGCCAAAAGTGGTAACAAACTTGTGAAAAGGTCATCTGTTTCAGGCAGTTCAATAGATTTGCAGATATAAAGTACATATTTTGGAGGGCGTACTACGTTTCATATAAATATGCGAATGCAGTACGCTTTTCAATATGTGAGAAATGATAGGAATGTAAAGACTGTTTATTGGGGAGGTAGGTTTCATGAGCGTATCAGTAAGTGGTTCTGCCAGCAGCATAAAGAATGTTACCATTGCAACAACCGGAAAGGGAGAGCCGAACTGGTCTTACATACCATCGGCAGGAAAATCTAATAAATCGAAGGCGGAGTTTACCAGTGAAATCAGGGAACTGGCAAAAAAGGCAGCTCTGTCAACAAATAAAACAGAATC
>CAMWTP010000230.1 GCA_947177165.1 uncultured Lachnospiraceae bacterium | reverse complement strand
GTAAGTGTCAAATCATACGCCCCACAGTAAAGTAACGCCGCTATATTCAGCGGCGAGGTTTCCTGCATTCATCTGGAAGTTCCTTTGACCAGGGCAACAGACGATCCAACTCTGCAGGTTCTATATTTCCATTATCATCACAAAGGTTTGGCAGCTCTGTGAGCAGATGCTTGAAATAATAATAAGGTCTCAAATTGTTAAGCTTTGCTGTTTCTGAGAGGCTATAGATCACGGCACTTGCCTGGGCACCCTTAACCGAATCATGGAACATCCAGTTCTTCTTCCCGATACAGAATGTCCGGATGGAGCGTTCGCTTGCCGAATTGTCTATCGGAACGTTTCCGTCGGTGAGGAATACTCTGAGATATTTTTCCTGGTTCACGCTGTAGCGCAGGCCGTCCGCCGTCTTGCTTTTCGGTGGAACAACAGTATCTTCCGGCTGCTTTTTTACCCACGCAAAATATTCCTCAACCAGCGGCTGAATGTTTTTCTGCCGCTCAAGAAGCCTTTGTTTTGGGGTGAGATCCTTTAACGCTCCCTCCAGCTTGTATATCTGTGAGATCCGGCTTAACGCCTGGTATGCGGCAGAACGTCTCACGGCATCCGGGTCCGACTTATCTGCCGCCTTTATCGCATCTGCATAATCACGTCTGGCGTGTGCCCAACAGTTGGCATTTATCAGCCCCGTGAGCTTTTTCTCTACCAGATGGTACTGCTGCAGGCCGTCGGTCACCAGTACACCCTTGTAATCCTGATAGAACACAAGCGGCAGCTCGTGGTCCCGGCCCTTCTGGTATTCATAGATAACGATAGGCTTGTCCTTGCAGAACTCACCGGAGCGATGGACCCACATATAACTTTTGCTGCCGGGATGCCTGTCATCATGGATCACCTGGGTTGGCGTCTCGTCGGCCTGTGTCACAGGAAGCTTTAACAATTCCCGTCTCATGCGTTCCACCAGCGGTGCAAAATATCTTTGGGAACTGCCCACGATCCAGTTTGACATGGTCTGTCTGGATATGTTGACACCGTTGCGCATAAATTCCTGCTCTATCCGGTTAAGGGGAGCGGAATTCACATACTTTACATTCAGGATGGATGCCAGTAAAGACGGCGTGACGATGCTGTTGCGGAAGATATCTTTTGGCCGGTCACCGCGCAGGAATTCATCCTGGTGGTCGCCGTCCGTCCCCACATATACCTCCACCGTATGCACCTCAACTGTCCATGATTCCGGTTCATGACGGAGCCTTTTGTACGTTTCATCCGGCATACGTCTCCAACATCCGGGGCCATAGAAAGCATCCAGTGTCTCTTTGGAAACGGCATGTGCCGGAACGGTCTCCTCCGGAAAATCCTTCAGGTCAATATCACGCTGCCCTTTCGTTTTCTTCCTGCGGGGTCTGGGCGGAAGCACTTCATCCGCTTCCGGTTCTTTTGCATCTTTGTCATAAAGTGCATCTGCCTCGTCAAAGAAAGACATCTGGCCTTCGATCGACTGCATTGTCTCCGTTTTCCGTCCATAACGATGCTGGTTGGCGATCCGGACCTGCTCTATGAGCTTCTCGATGTTCTCATTCAGGGTTTCAAGCTGTCCCTGCATCGTCAGGATGATCGTGACCAGTTCTTCACGGCTGAGGTGATTCAGTTCGTCAAGTGTATGCCTATGGCTCATCTGGGGGGCTCCTTTACTGATGTCTATTATACAATAAAGCCAGAAAAATAGCGAATCCAAAGGAATCCGCCTTTCGTCAGAATGCCTATGCGTATGGTAGCGTTATGAGCCTGTGCAGGACTGCAAAATATAAGGTTTTCAAAGTGCAGCATATCTTTTTGAACGTTTTCCCGGGCATCTGGGTGTTCCCTGCCGCTGCTGTTTTTGCCTGTTACAGATCCCCGGCGGACGGGAGAAAACAGCCTCAAAAATTTCTCTGTTTTGCACAAATGTCAGCATGCTTTCCCGGGCGTGACCTCTTTTATCTTTGGGTTAAGGGGATTTAACCCCAGCATCAGGTAATGGAACTGTTCTTCCGTAAGTTCTGCGGCCTCTTCTGTAGTCCTCGGCCAGGACATCTGTCCTGCTTCAAAACGTTTATAGAGAAGCAGGAACCCTGTCCCCATCCATAGCAATCCCTTGCAGCGGTCGGAACGTTTCCCGCAGAACAGGAACAACGTCCCTTTCTCAAACGGGTTCTGTTTGTATTTATCCCCGATGATCATCGCCAGACCGTCAATCCCCTTTCGCAGGTCCACTGCTCCACAGGCCAGCACCACACGCCGGATCCCAAGTACATCTTCAAGCATGCAGCACCTCCTGCAGGAGGGTTCGCAGAAGCGGCCCGGAAATATCGCCGGATACTTCCAGCGTGATTCCGTCAACACGGATAACGGCCACGGTATGATCGGCTGCTTCATGTTTTACCGGGATGGAAGCAGGGACACTAATTTCGGCAAATGATACTTCCGCAGGCACTGGGGAGGCAGGCAGCTGTATCTGCCCACAGGCTTCCCTGCGGAACTTGCGCAGCCAATAGTAATAAGCTTTTTCTTTGATCCCGTTGTCTGCAAGCCATTGTTTTACAGAAACATTGACAGGACGCCGCTGGCATTCGGTTATGATGTTGAACCAGCTGGCGCGTCTTACATCGTGAGTTGATCGATCCATGATAGTAAATCCTCCTCTAAAAAACTACTAGTTTTTTCGTGTCTTTTAGAGTGTCTCACAAATATGCTAAACATCCAAGGCGGGAGATTTGACGTTTAC
>CAMWTP010000229.1 GCA_947177165.1 uncultured Lachnospiraceae bacterium | reverse complement strand
TCAGTATGATCTTTGTGACAGAATCCACATTGGCCAATTCCTCATCAAGTGACTTCTTGTTTGAGGCTCAGTAGTACTGTTCACTCAATTTGGCACCAAATTCCCTACCTTCAATTCTTATCCTCCTGAATGCTGGGTGTCTAGGAGAGTGACAGTACACCTAGATTTTATGACACTATTGAGCATTGCAATCACTGCCCACCATGGCTTAAAAGATATTAAGTCATTATCCTCAGAACTCCAGCAGATCCAATCCTGAAGTCATTTTTCCTGTATCCCTGTTATGTGACCTCTGAGAACCTCATATCCAGTTCTCCTTCACCCTTGTTGATCCTTCATCCCTACATTATCCCCTGGTTTCCTCATTAGACATTCACCTAAGCTGCCAGGGAATTGTGTCTCTTGCAGCCAATTCTCCCTGTTTACCAGGATCGTGAGCCACATGCATAGGGCTCCGATCCCCCTCTAGGCAAGTATTAGGTAGGTTGTTCCAAAGAGACAGAAAAGGAACCCTCATTCACAGAGGTCCATTTGCTTACATGTACCCATCCTAAGGTAAGAAGCCCTAGTCCTTCTTGAATAAAGAAGAGCTCCTCCTCCTGTTTTGCCCAGCAATAATCTGGGCCTCCTTCCTGGACAGGAATGAGTATATGTGTAATGTGATACTCCTCTTCAACCTGCCAGGAGAAAACAACTTGTCACAAGGCTTGGAGGTCTCAGACCCATTCTCTCTCACACACAATAGGCCCCAGACCACACCACTGCATGAATCTTTTTTTTTCTCCCTTTGGTGTTTCAAAAATTGGGTGCTCTTGTGCTTTGCTGAGATACAGTTAAAAAGGAACAGATGTTGAATAGAAATGTAGATGTCCAGCTGATGCCTCCTGGGCTAGAGTCTTTCCAGTAACAGCCAGCAGGATTGCTCAGGAGTTCTGAGATGCCTAGGTAACTTATACTCCAAATCTTACCAGAATAGGTAGTCAGACAAGGACCTAAAGCCACTGGTTTTCTGGTTACAGCTAGGCAACTTGTGTGTTTTCCTGACTTATGCCTAGCTAGCTGCATTTCTTCTTTCAGTCTGTGTTCTTTTTCCTTTATGTAATATACAACTCTGACTGTGAGGCTGATTTGAACTTGTAAGAAGACTCCAGCCTCAGTTTGCCAGTTCTTGGAATTTCGGGCACTAGACCACAACTAGAATGAAAATTTCTATCTATTGCATTGAACCACATTGTTTATTTCCAACGTTTCAGAAAAGCAAACAGATACAAAGTCATCCAATTCAAGATGGCCAGGTCTTGTCACCCACAGTTCCTTCTGCAGGGTGATGTGTATGGATACAGACCCTAGATATGTTCCCTGAGAGTCATGGAAAGGCAAGGGGAAAGCAACAGCCTCAGGTCACAACAAGTGTTTTTATCTTTACCAGGGTTCCACACAATACGCCACATGTCTCAATTTTTTTCTCAGTGTTCATTCTTGCTGCACTGAGGAATTTATCACACAAATCTTGAGGGAGGACCACTGGGTGCAGGCCTCTGCCCTTCTCAACTGTAATGGAAAAGAGAGAAAAGTAAGAGGCGACAGGGCCTGGTATCCCTGAGGAGTACTTAGTCTAACAGTCTTGGAATGTAATGCAAAGTCATTGGGATTCTTTTCTTCATACTCCTCGTCATAACAGTCAGGGTGTTTTACTCCAAGCTCTGGTTACTGGTTTGTGTGTGTGGGAGGAATGTGCCATGGCCTTTACTTTCAGGTTCAGGAGACGGAGCAATATTTCTGGATGTGACTCTGAGCTGATTATAAAATTTCTCTGTGTGTGAAGGGACTCATTGGACAAACTAGTCTCCTGAGTAGAGTACCATATGCCTCCAGGGAGCTACACTGTCAAAGAAAATTAAACGTTTTCTATGTTTCTCCTAGCAGTGACACGTCTCCTTTGTTGTTCATTCCTATCTCCAGATTTTTTGGCATTTAGGCTCTGAAGTCTGGACTTGCATTTTCATGTGTCTAAATGGATGTTGCTTTAGACCTTGACTCACACAAATGACTTAACAAACATATGATTTCCTGACATGCATTCAGTCAAAATATAACTATTCCATAGAATCTACCTTGAAGAAGTCAGCTGTGGCTATGCTCAATCATATGGAACATTTACACTAGAGCTGTGAGCCTGTGCAAAAGTCCATATGGTAATAAGAGTTTGCAGAGAGCACAAATACATATACAGTTTCTTTTCTCAAGGTCAGAGTACCACAATCTGTCTACAATCTTACAATGTTGTAAGGATGTGGGAGACCCATGTGGTCTCAGAGCTACAGGGCAAGCTCTGAATTGTTTTTCCTATCATCTGACATATGTGTGTATATATGTATACATATATATGTATATATATGTATACATATATACACACACACCCCACACATATACACACACAGAAATATTGCTCTGTTTCCACATGACAAGACAGTTCTGTTGTCAAGACAGAGAAAAGCAGCACTTATCACATCAGGTTGTTACCCCAGCATAGTCAGTAGATCCATGGACGCAGAAGTCTGAGCACATGACTGGAGATTCAGGATTCTCTGTGGGGACCAGTGCTCCAGACATGAGGTACCTGTTCAGCACCTCTGCCTTACCTTACTTGTGAGCTTCAGTCTCACTCCTGTTTGGCTCACCAGATGTAATTGGAACCACTTCTACACAAGGCTTGTCCAAGTGAGAAACCTGTGCTGACTCACCTGGCCTTTCCAAGGTGCCAGTTTC
>CAMWTP010000228.1 GCA_947177165.1 uncultured Lachnospiraceae bacterium | reverse complement strand
CGGATGGAAAACGAAGAAGCACCAATTGCACTAATATTATGTGCAGAGAAGTCAGATGAAGTAATTGAATTACTTGAATTGGATAAGGGAGACATTAGGGTAGCTCAATACTTGACAGCTATGCCGTCAAAGGAAGAACTGGAAGAAA
Organism: uncultured Lachnospiraceae bacterium; assembly: GCA_947177165.1. Lineage (GTDB taxonomy): Bacteria > Bacillota > Clostridia > Lachnospirales > Lachnospiraceae > COE1. The sequence continues at coordinate 2,684 of CAMWTP010000228.1, read as the reverse complement.
AGCTGCGTTTGGCAATTCAAAGAGCAAAAATACAATTAGAGCAGCGAAAAGAGTAAAAGTCGCTACATGTAGCAATTTTTATGAGAGAGCGATTTGCGGAGGAAAATCATGAGCATAACAGTTACCACAGAAAAGCAGTTCGAATCGGATGTTGAGGCTTTTCTCATATCAGATGAAGGAGGATATACACGGGGAAATGGAACATACAATCCGAAGTTGGGATTATATCCGAATAAACTAATTTCTTTTATTCAGCGTACTCAGCCGAGAGAGTGGGCAGCATTCGAGCGGCAGAATGACATAGATCCTGTGCGCAAATTCTGTGTTGCTTTTAATAATGCTTGTGATATGGACGGAGTGCTGCATGTTTTGCGAAACGGATTTAAACATAGAGGAACTACCTTTAAAGTCTGCTATTTTAAACCCGAATCTGCATTGAACGATACAGCAGGGATTCAGTATGCGGAAAACGAAATGGAATGCTATAGACAATGGTATTACTCTGCTGATACGAAAAAGTCAGTGGATATGGTGCTTGTGATAAATGGTATTCCAGTGTTTGCTTTTGAACTAAAAAACCAGTACACAGGGCAGAATGTAGATAATGCCAAAACTCAATGGATGTATGACAGAGATCCACGAGAAGTATGTTTTCAATTTAATAAAAGAATTTTGGCATATTTCTGTGTAGACCATACAGAAGTCTGGATGACAACGAGACTGGCAGGAAAAGATACTTATTTTTTACCCTTCAATCAAGGCTCTAATGGAGCCGGTTCGGACGGGGGTGCGGGGAATCCCCCAAATCCAAACGGATATCCAACAGCATACCTTTGGGAAAATGTATTTCAGAAAGATAGTATGTTGGATATTATACAGAAGTTTATCAATTTGCAGAAAAAGAAAACATTGATATTTCCACGTTACCATCAGTTAGATGTAGTTCGGAAACTTATTGCAGATGTACGGATAAATGGAGCAGGGAAAAATTACCTGATTCAGCATAGCGCAGGTTCGGGTAAGTCTAACTCTATTGCGTGGACAGCATACCGTCTTGCGTCACTTTTTGATGGAAATAACAAACCGATATTTTCAAGCGTGATCGTTGTGACAGACCGTACGGTATTGGATGCGCAGCTTCAGGAGACAATTTCAGGATTTGATCATAAGTTAGGTGCTATAGAAACCATAGGAGAAGATAAAAATTCTCAGGATTTAAAAAATGCAATCAATGACGGTGTGCGTATTATTGTTACTACTTTACAAAAGTTTCCGGTAATTTATACGGAGGTTGATAAGGCAAATGGTAGATGCTTTGCGGTTATTGTAGATGAAGCACATTCTTCTCAGACGGGTAGTTCAGCATTGAAATTAAAAACTGCATTGGCAGATACGGGAGAAGCCCTGAGAGAGTTTGCAGAGCGTGAAGGGTTAGCGGAGGAAGAAGTTGATTCGGAGGACAGGCTTGTAAAAGAAATGATTGCCCAAGGCAAACATAAGAATTTATCCTTTTTTGCCTTTACTGCAACGCCAAAGGCGACCACGCTGGAAATGTTTGGGCAGGAACAGGAGGATGGATCGTTTCATCCGTTCCATGTATATAGCATGAGGCAGGCGATTGAGGAGAAATTCATTCTTGATGTCCTTCAGAATTATATGACCTACAATACTTGTTTCCGAATTGCAAAGACCATGACAGAGAATCCGGATGTTCCTTCTAGCAGGGCGGCAAAGGTCATTCGTAAATATCAAGAGTTGCATCCTTATAATATCAGTCAGAAATCACAGATTATTGTGGAGACGTTCAGAGATACCACAAGGCATAAGATTGATGGCAAAGGAAAGATGATGGTCATTACATCATCCAGACTGGCTGCCGTCCGTTATTACCACGAAATCAAGAGATACATTGAGGAAAGGAAATATGATGATGTGGATATTTTGGTGGCATTTTCCGGTGCAATTGATGATAAGGGCGAGGAATATACGGAATCAAAGCTGAATGTACGCAAAGATGGTTCTCATATCTCGGAGAATCAGACTAAGGTGGAGTTCCATGACAATTTTAATGTGCTGATTGTAGCGGAGAAGTATCAGACAGGATTTGATGAGCCGCTTTTACATACAATGATTGTGGATAAGAAGTTAAAGAACGTGAAAGCAGTACAGACATTATCCCGATTGAACCGCACCTGCGAGGGCAAGACAGATACCTTTGTATTAGATTTTGTAAATAAGGCGGAGGATATAAAGGACGCATTTCAGCCATTCTATCAGGAAACATTCTTGCAGGAAGAAGTAAACGCAGACTTATTGTATCAGACACAGAGAGAATTGCGGGCGTATGGTATTTACTCGGATGATGATATTAAGGCTTTTACAGATGAATATTACAAAAAAGGTAGGCAGGATGACAGGGCGATGGGGCGAATGAGCAGCATTTTACTTCCAGTTTCCAACCGCTATAACAAAAAGCCCCAGAATGAGAGATACCAATTCCGCAGACAGATTCGTAACCTGATTAAATGGTATAGCTACATATCGCAGATCCTTCGGATGTTTGATAAAGAGTTGCAGAAGGAATATGTATTCTGCTCATACTTAATTGGTTTATTGCCGAAAGACCCTGTGGAGTTGATTGACTTGGAGGGTAAGCTAAAGCTGGAATATTATAAATTGCAAAA
>CAMWTP010000227.1 GCA_947177165.1 uncultured Lachnospiraceae bacterium | reverse complement strand
AGAAGTGGAAATTCTGCGAAAAAGGTTTGAGGTCCACAGTGAGGGGGCGGTGCTTCATGAAAAAGGTTTTGGTTACTGGAGCTGACGGCTTTATAGGAAAAAATCTGGTCAATACATTACTGGATAAGGGCATAGAAGTCTGTGCCATTGTCTATCCAGGGAACAACATATATAAAGATTGCAACAATGAGTTGCTGCAAGTGAAATGCCTTGATCTCAACCAGGTCCTAAATCATGTACGGGAATTTCCGACGGATATCGATGTTATGTATCACTTCGCTTGGATGGGAGTCCGTCCTGAACTCCGAAATGACTTGGACATGCAAATGATTAATGTCAATATGACGCTTGACTGCATGAAGCTGGCCATAGCCATTGGTATAAAAAAGATTGTTTTCCCGGGTTCCACAAATGAATATTTATATTACGGAAAGCCTTTGAATAAAGATGCCGTCCCGTCGCCAAACAATGCGTATGGGGCGGCAAAGATCGCTTTGCGCTATCTGTGCAGCGATTATGCAATCAGAAATAATATTGATTTTGTGTATACTATTATAGCAGGTATATACGCGGCGGACCGTCGCGACAACAATGTAATCTTTTATACTATTAACAAACTTCTAAAAAGAGAAAAACCCTCCTTAACAAGACTGGAACAGCTTTGGGACTATGTATATATAGATGATGTAGTGTCGGCACTTATAGCGGTTGGGCAAAGCGGAAAAGGTAACGCGGTATACGCTATTGGCCATGGAGACAACTGGGAACTAAGCAACTACATAAGAATAATTCACCAAAAAATAGATCCCACCCTACCTTTGGGTATAGGGGAGGTTCCCTATTCCAGTGACAAGCTGCCATGCTCCTGTATAGATCTGACAGACATTGAACAAGACACAGGCTTTAGGCCACAGGTAGATTTTGAGGAGGGCATTACAAGAGTTATAAACAAAATACAGGCGGAGATAGTGGTAGAACATGAAAAATAAGTATTATATCGTGGGCAGCGGAATTGTCGGCTGTGTCATTGCGCATGAATTGGCGGAAAAGAATGCTGAAGTTACAATATATGAAAGAAGGGAACATGTGGGCGGAAATCTGTATGATTTTACAGATGAGCACGGAATCCATGTACACCTGTATGGACCGCATATTTTTCATACGAAAATAGAAAGAGTCTGGGAATATGTGACTAGATTTTGCGGCTGGCAGGACTATAATCTGGTATGCGGCTCCATAATGGATGGCATCTGTGTCCCTACCTCGTTTGACTTCGAATCGGTGGATAAATTTTTCCCTGACGAGGCTGAACTGATCAAAGAACATATTAAGTCTGTTTATGGAGATCAGAAAAGCGCAACGGTTCTTGAGATGCTTGAGTGCGAAGATGCGTATGTGCGGAAGTTCGCGCAATATCTCTATGACAAAGATTATGCCCCTTATACTGCCAAACAATGGGGAATCCCTCCGGAAAAAGTGGATCGGCAGATATTTAAAAGGGTTCCGATCCTTTTTTCCTATGGGAGCAAATATTTTGACGATCCCCATCAGGCCATGCCGGAAACAGGGTATACAGAATTGATCAAAAACCTCCTTGCCAATGAGAATATCTCCGTGAAAACAAATACAGAGGCATTGGATATCATCTCCGTTAATAATGATATGGTATATATTAACGGAAAACCTGCCGATGGAACTGTCATTTATACAGGGCCGATAGACGAGTTGTTCGGATGCCGGTATGGCAGGCTTCCCTACCGTTCCCTGCGGTTTGAATGGAAATATGAGGACAAGGAAAGTTTTCAGGACATGCCCGTTGTGGCATATCCACAGGCCGAAGGCTATACGAGAATAACAGAATACAAGAAACTTCCCTGCCAAAAGGTAAAGGGAACTACCTATGCGGTTGAATACCCGCTGCCATATAAGAAGGGCGAAGCCAATGAACCTTACTATCCCGTACTGACAGACGAAAGCAATGAACTCTTTGCGAAATACAAAAAGTTGGCGGAACAGGTGAATAACCTTATATGTTGTGGGCGATTGGCAGATTTCAAATATTATAATATTGATCAGGCAATTGACCGGGCATTGGATGTGGCGGAAAAACTGATGAATGGAGAATAGATAATGAAAGATACATTGTATATTGTCATGCCTGCATATAACGAAGAGGCAAATATAAGGAATGTGGTGGCAGAGTGGTATCCCGTTCTTGCGTGTGGCGCTGAAGACTCTAAAATGGTTATCTCTGACGGTGGATCCAAAGATAAAACTCTTGATATCCTGTACGAACTGCAAAAGGAATATCCTAAACTGGAAGTTCTCCCCCGCCCAGGGACTGACCACGGGACGAAGGTAATCCTGCTGTACAAGTACGCCATCGAGCACAATGCGGAATGGATATTCCAGACCGATTCAGACGGACAGACTGTTCCCGCAGAGTTTGCAAAGTTCTGGGAGCTTCGGACAAAGCATGACATTATTATGGGCAACAGAAAAAAACGGGGTGATGGCGCGGGGCGCAAGCTCGTTGAAAATGTTCTAAGGCTCTATCTTAAAGTATTTTTCGGAGTGATGGTGCCGGATGCCAACGCTCCCTTTCGCCTGATGAAAAGTAACGTGGTAAACAAATATATTGGCTTAATGCCGGATGACTTTAACCTCCCCAACGCTATTTTAGCGGCATGTTTTTCCAAATATAAAGAAAATGTGACATATCGTGTTGTGACATTCCAGCCCAGACAGGGGGGCAAAAACTATATGAATCTGAAGCGAATCTTCAAAATAGGAGTTGATTCCATCAGAAATTTTGCGGCCATCAAAAGAAACTTGAAGATATATGAGCAAGGCAACAAATAATTTATGAGG
>CAMWTP010000226.1 GCA_947177165.1 uncultured Lachnospiraceae bacterium | reverse complement strand
TAGAGCAGAGAGACTAAGCTGTGCAGAGAAATTCAAATGTCTAAATGAGTCCCTCAGGAAATTTGGACTTTGTAGTCTCTGCCTCAGAAGTTACTGGTGTTTAATAAGGCACACCCTGAATTCCCACATTCACTTCCATTACTTAGACTGTAGAAAGAATATCAAAATTCTCCATTAAACTGGCACATTCATCAAACATTAGCTGTCCATTAGCATAGTTAAAGTAACTCGGTGCCAGTTGGTCATTTTAACACTTGGGGCACCAGATAGACCTGATCCATGAGGCAACAGGTTGTACGCCTGGACTTCAAAATAGGAAATAAACACATTGGTCTCAGTCTTTCATTCCAATAATAATCTTTGCTCACATAGCACTTTTGTTTACTGCTTACTGGGAGTTTACCACTTCACCTCAGAGATCATTAGGTAATGACAGGAGATACTGAGTGTCCTCAGTTTTAGGTAGTGATGTGCCCTGGGGACCTAGTCTCATGGTGTACTGTAAGATGCTAATAAACTGCTTCAACCCTCAGTTCTGTCCAAGATTCAAGATCCACTGCCTTGTCAGAAACTGTGCTTGAGAAGAGGATGTGACCAGAAACTCAGTCTGGGAAGCTGATGCATGAGAGAACATGTGACTCCTTGATAAGAGAGATTTATTTTTGGAAAAGGGAGGAAATGAGAGGAGATTTAGGATGATCTCAAGAGTATCCCTTCATTTTCCTGGAAATCACCATTGTAAAACCAAGAGGACCCCTGTTGTAGGAGTTGCACAAAAAAGGGAATTCTAATTGTTGTACCTCAACTCATCTGAAACCTAAGCTTTCTCTTTTTCAGAACAGGAATTGATGTACCTACTAAACCTTCATTCTTCTGCAGATCAATGAAATCATGTCCACAATCCCTTACCTAGTAGCTGATCTCCTGTATATCTCCTTATATTCTGTTTTACAAAACTTATGGCCATTCAGGTTTGGTGAGACTTTTCTCCCTCTCCCTTACTAAAGTCATAGCACCCTTGTCACTGAGGCTTTAAGAACTATTTTATGGTGACAGCTTTGCAATCTATTTTTCACTCTGCCTATGCAATACAATGAACAGTTTGGAGAAATCCCTAATGATGGTTAACCACACTGAAGCCAGGTATTCAACAATCCTCTGGTGACTGTGGAGTTACAGGAAGGCCTACCTCTCTGCCATAGAACTCAGTAAGCTTAGCCACACATCAGAGATAAGATGTGACTGTTTACATCAGGGGAGATTTGGAAATCAAAGTAGCTATCAGTTCAGATATGCGCTGCTTTTCAGCCCCCTTTTGTTCCACTATGAGCTGGACCTTGTGTGCCATTAAAATTCCTTATTTATGATACCACCACCTTTGGTACTCCTCTCTTTGAATCACAAGAAAAATCTGTGTGGGAAGTGCCAGAAATCTGATAGAAAACATCCTCAAGTTCCATAGCTGTCAGCAAAGGAGAACACCCTGAATAGAACAGCAGGTTGAGCAAGAGAAAAGTTCCAGGAAAGGAGTAGAAACTGCAGGTTCTCACGTGAGGAATTTGTGGTAGAGCACAAAGGCTGCTTCCTTTTGTCCACATTGATCGAGGTCGGCTGCCATTTTATAGAAGGTATAGCTCAGGCTCATGTAAATTGGCAGCGAAAAATTCTTGTTGATTTTCAAGTTCTGCCCAAGAGCACTTAAAAGTTGGAACCGCTCTTCAGGGGGAAGAGTGACATTATCATGCCTTGGGATGTTCTAAGACAGAAAAGAGAGGACAGGAATCATCAAAACACTTTGTGTGGCATGATGCCATTCCAGATCTCTAGTACTTTCACACAGGCATGCGCACACACACACACACACACACACACACACACACACACACACTTTTGTGTATGTATGTCTATGTCAGATTCACAAACCACTCCCTACAGTAAGTAGAGTGGGTAGAATATCCCATGTGGCAATTCAACTTCATACATTTAGTGAATAACCCCACCTTCGGATCTCTTATTATGCTAGTAATATGGAAGATTTGGTATGAGGGATGTCTATTCCCATTAAAAATATAATGTAAAGGAGCTCTGATGGAATGTTCAACTTAAGGAGCTGGGTTACAAATAGCCAATTTATTGAAATCTGGACCAGAAGTCTTCACATCGCTGTGAGTGGTTGTGTACACAAAGCAGGGTTATGCATTTGTAGGATCATGAGGAATGAAAACTAAGTTCCTTATGTTTAAGAAGTTCAGAAACTAAGGGTGAGAATCTCCAGTAGGCCATAAAGGTTTTGAGAACTCTGAGCACCTTTGACCACAGCATTGTACAATACTGTCTTGGGTTAGAGTGTTTGAGAGCAGTATGCAATGTAGTCTAAACACTAACTGGCCAGAGCACTGACCTGTTTTCTCTGATCACAGTGGCAATATAAAGAAAAAAAATGAGATATGACCAGTTGTTTGAAAACATTTGAGGATCACTAATCTAAACACATAAAAAAGACTTTGAGATTTTAATTTTTCCTCAAAGAATTTCATGCAAATTACCTTTATTTGTAACTGTGTTGGGAACACATTTGTTGTTCCAGTACACAAAGGTCCTTCATTGCCTAGACTCTGTTGGTCTGAGTGCCTAGGGGTCAGGAGGTTCCCACCTGTCACAAGATGAACAATAAGTTAGGAAAGGAGATACTTTGATTCTCAGTGAATTTGTTATATAATATAAATATGTGCATTGCTAAATAAACCACTGTGCCATCGTAAATCCATCACCATTGAAAATTCCTCGTAATCCCCTACAATGCTGCATCAAGCCTTTCCAGGACCCTCTCTTTCCTTCTTCTTGGGAATGATTTGATATGTGACAGGGCAGAGAAGTGGGAAGGGGTTGATTGGGGAGTGGGCGGTGGGAAGAG
>CAMWTP010000225.1 GCA_947177165.1 uncultured Lachnospiraceae bacterium | reverse complement strand
CAATATATTTATCTAATTTATATATTTACATCAATAGACTTTTCTGTTATAATTTTGGTATGGTGGAAAAGGTGTCTTTAAATATAACCGCCCCACTGGAACACATAACAGAAAGAGGGTGTTGAAATGACAGAGGATAGCAAAATCAGCAAAGCACAACAAAAAGCCGTTAATAAATACGTAAAGAATAACTACGACCGAATCAATGTAACTTTCCCCAAAGGACAAAAAGAAAAATTAAAAGAACACGCACAAAAACAAAATGAAAGTGTTAATGCCTTTATCGTTCGTTCTGTGTCGGAAACCATGAACCGCGATAACCAAATGCAGGAATAACCACAACCACAACCAAATACAATGACCATGAAAGGAAGTGTAATAATGAGTTATCAGGAAATAGCCAAGAGCATGATTGATCACTTACCAGATGATAAAATGATTTTCGTTATCAATATGCTTGAAGGTCTGGGGGAAATGTCCGGGCTTGACATACACCCCGATTTCAAGCCAAATGCAACAACATTAGCGGCAATGGCAGAAACAGACGAAATGATAAGGACTGGAAGTGGGCAGCATTTTGAAGGGACAACAGAAGAATTTTTCTCCCAAATTTTGGAGGAATAGCCCATGCTAAAACTCAACCTGACAACACAATTCAAGCGCGACTTAAAGCTTTGCAAAAAGCGCAACTATAATATCAGTCTGCTAAATGCCATAGTAAACACATTAAGAATACCGGCGGAACTTCCCCCGAAAAACAAAGATCACCCTTTAAAGGGAAATTATACTGGGCGGAGAGAATGTCACATATCCCCGGACTGGTTGCTTATATACCGAATAGACGGAGATGAAATATATCTTGACCGTACTGGCACACATTCCGATCTATTCGGGGAATAGGAAGCGGCAATCATATTGTTATGAACGGCAGCAGAGCACTACCCCAGCAAGGCTCTATCTGCCCCATATCGAACTTGTCTGCTTTGCTTGATAAAAACATCTTCTATGCTGTTAAATTTCAAATATAGGGCTTGTGGCGCGTTCCTGTGGGTATTCTGAAAAACAGAAAAGCACAAAGTAGAAATTTTCTACCATATTCAACTGGATATTTAAGTAGCCAACAGCGAAATAGTTGTTCCTAATAGATAGAAAATTGTTTTATAGGTTCCATGACTACCGACAAAACTACCTATCAGGCAGAGAGGAAAGTGAAATTTGTATTGCCCCTCAATACTCAAAACCCCCAAAACCCTCAAAACCCCCAATCCAATTTATCAGGTAAAGGGAAAATGTCCGTCACCGTAGTTACCGCATTACTATCACCAGTAACCACACAAGGAATATGCCCACAAGTGGGTACAGTTAAGGGTGCCGGTCATCACCAGCGGGGTGCGCGCCAAATGGTTGTGGTCGGCAGAACAGACAACGCTTTTCATTGGCAGTTTTCAGAATCCATGTGGTATACTGGAATTCACCGGACACCACCAAAAGGGTGCCGCTGAATAGGCGCAGGGGGGCGACATTGTGTGAAGCAGGAAATTTCCTGTACCTAAACGCAAGATTGCACTAACTGGCAACTATATAGTGGTATCTGGCAGCAACGTAACCGTCCCATTCCTCATTCAGGAGGAGCAAAACACACTGGCGACCAAAAGGTTGTGACCACCGCAAAATGGTTGCCGTTGGCAGTTCAGCGGAAAATACTGCCCTACCCGTCAGAATCCCTTTGTAAAGGCTCTATCTGCCCCATATCGGGCTTGTATTGCCTTACATGATAAGATACCGTCTATGATGCCAAAATGCGAAATATGGGCTTGTGGAACGTGTGTATAGGGATTCTGAAAAGCGGAAAAGCCGTCCCTGTCAGTTCTCCGATTTCAAATCGGGGACTTATTGCCGGGGCTGTGTCCGTCCAGGTTCAAATTTGTTCCCGGAAAATTCCGGGTACTGGCCGGGTATGCCTTGCAAGGTTACATTTCAAATCGAATCTTTAAAGCACGAATTTCGTTGTTTAGCGGCTCTGCCTTGTTTGGGTAATAGATATTCAAGAGAACGCCTGATAAGAAAATGAGAGGGCAGCAGGCGACATCTTTTACAATCGCATTGTGAAATAACAGTGTTTGGCTCTTGAATCCTGCTGCCGAATATGCTATATTATAGACAGAAAAAAGGGAAAGCCATAGAAGCGGCTACCCTCCGAAAAACAAGCTATGACATTTTACAGTGTCAAGCCGTCAACTATTCGCGGTAGTTGGCGGCTATTTTCTTCCCTTGAAGATTGTATAGCACAAACTTACAAGGGCAACAATGAATATTCCAGTCTGAATAAGCTCCGAGTATGTAATCATTGTATCGCCCTCCTTTCTTTCGTCTGGAGGGCTGTTATACCCTCCGAAAAAGAGGGTAGCCGCCTTTGGCTCTATGATTTTCCCATGAATGGAGTATAGCACACATTTCTTTGGCAGACAATGCCTATATTAAGTTTTAAAAGCCCATTTTCCGCTTTTATCTTCTTACCCTTATTATTTCCCTCACATCATTTCAAGCCCAATTTACCCCCTTGCAAGCCCTGATATAAGGTATTTCAAAATGACGACTATTCGTAATCCGCAATATCCCTGTTCGGCACCGGATTCCTCACAATATCTGCAAAAGGCTTCCCCATCGCCCTTAAGGCTTCTTCCATGCTCGTTCCTGCGCCTGTCTGCTGTGTGAAATCGTCATCTAACACAATCTTTTTCGGTTTAACGTACTTCTTTTCCGTCAATAGCTCCACCTGGAAAAGCGGTTCTCTACGATCTTCATGATACTTTCTGAAATTCTTGTTGACCTCTGCAAATGTAAAATACGCATCAATCAGTCGTTCCCACTGCGTCTTGTCCATTCTTGTCAGACAATGGGGACACATGGGCGGTC
>CAMWTP010000224.1 GCA_947177165.1 uncultured Lachnospiraceae bacterium | reverse complement strand
TCTCTCTCTCTCTCTCTCTCTCTCTCTCTCTCTCTCTCTCTCTCTCTCTCTGTCTGCCTGTCTTATTTTCTCTATGTCTGTCTGTCTCCCTGTGTGTCTTTATTTCTCTCCTAGAGAGTTTTATGATTTTGGGTACTCCCCTCTTCTTTCCATCTTTTCCTCTTTCTTCTTTTTATGTCTCTTGTTAAACGTTCCTCGCTCATGGGCCCACCATTGGTTATCTGGTCTTCAAAGCACTCTCCTCGCTGAAAAGACTTTCAATGCCAATCCACTGAGCAGCACCCACAGAGTCCTGGCACCCTGGTGCTGAAATCTCCTAAGCCCTGCTGCAAATTGACTCACGGGACCTAAGTGTTACCAACTATGAAGCCTGCATGAGAAATCCCAGTTTCTCCTTGAATATGCCCATGAACATTGGTCTCAAACTAGCTTTTCAAGACATCCTGAGACCCACTGAACACTCCCTCCAATGTACAGCTAGAAAGTGGCCTTTATCTTGGAATCACATCAATATTTCAGAAGGAAAGTCAGCCCATTGATCCCTGAGTGTCTAGTTTGGAGGGACTCTCCAGGCAGGTTGTGCTCCTAGAACTGTGGGTGTGAGCAGGTCTCAAGGATGGTTCAATATGCCCTTGCCCAGGTGGCCTACCAGAATGTCCAAACATAACAAGGGATACCTCAAGCACAATATTTCAGGCAAGTACATTTATACAAGGTGGGGGTTCCTACCAAAATTCATCCACAATTCAATTTAAGACACAGGTCTGCAAATCTCATGTTTGCACCGAGGCCACCAAAGTCTCACGAATTCTGGGACACCAGAAAGTATGTAAACCAGGTTGAAAGTCACAGGAGACATGTCCACCATCAAGTTTAATTCATGAACCTTGCTCTATTTTCAAGCCAATTGCCTGGGAGATTGCAGGCTGCAAGCCACACAGTCTCACTCTTGTCCACCTGATTAGGCTACAGCCCACAAGTCCAAGAGGTATTCTACTGAATCAGGCTACATTCCATCTGCAACCTGCACTCCATTGTCTCTCTACATGGCAACACAAGGGGGTTATCATTCATGTCAGCACTTCTGAAAAGCCTCAACCCAATGCTACTTATTCCAGTGTGCAGAGCCATGCTTTGGTGCCACAGCTATTCCTTCTTCTGCCTCAAATTCAAGTGTGCACTAGGGCTACAGGCCGCTCTTGGAGCTAGCAGGTCTACCTTCTGTGTCCCTGCCAAGTGTTGCCTCAATAGCAAAGGGAAGAAGCCTCAGGAGCAAAAGGGTCTACCTTGCCCTAGGCCATGGTTTCTGGCAGAGTAGGACAAGCACAAGCCCATCTCTACTGTGTCTGGCTAGAACCCGAGGAAGGCAAGGGCAAAGGAGTGCTTGGCCAGCCTGTAACTGATGCCCATAGGACCTGGGGGACACAAGGTGCTGGACCTCAGTTTCGATGAGAGAAGCGGTACTGAGTTTTCACTCATTTTGTTCAGCTTTTCCAAGGAATGTTTGACTGGGAATCATCATCGATCCAAGCACACTGCAGTGCCTTGCACAAAGAGGGTCTGGATACTCTGGAGTGCTTGGGTGTTGGGAGAGCAAGAAACTGCAAGCCATTGCCCATCCATTTCCAGGGATCAATGGGCCTAAGCTCCAAACCAGGGAGCACCCAGAAGGCCTAAGCCTGCTCCATCTCCTCAAAGGACCGGACACGGAGAAGACAGTTCCTCGCAGCTCCACCAAGACCCGAGCACATAGAGTTCCAGGAGCAATTCATGTGTTCCTTACCTTTACACTCAGGTGTCATCGGGATGGCAGCAACAGGAAACCAGTTCATTGGATCCTCAGTTGGGTGCCATGACAACTCAGCCAAGGTCCTGGGGCCATATCTTCTGCTTGTTACCCCGGGCCCAGGCTGGAAAGTGAACATGACCCTGTGAAGGCAGCACAGAGCACAAGCCACCATTACAGTGCATCCCATGCAAACCAGGAGGGATGATATGCTTACTGTGTCCGTTGGGCTCATCAGATCTCACAGGCACCATCAACACTCCTGCTCTTGCCAAACCCTAGGTTTCGCTCTTCAAGAACCAGGATGCATGTCCTCTCAGACCTTGGCTGGGGACATAGCAGGCCCTTTTCTATCAAGGGATGGCTGGACCTTCACCTCCCTCCAAAACCTTAAGGATGCTATGTGAGCTGCTCCTCTGATGAACAACTACTTCCCAGAGGAACAGAAAATCAACCTGATCGACGAGATTTCTCTACAAAGTTCTCAAGCAATTGAGGGCACTTCCTACAGTATCTATCCAGAAAAAGGCAAGGCCAAGGGTAATCACAGTTCTGCTTCATTATACAAGGGAGAAGGTGGAGACAACTCTAGAGAAATTCACCAGGAAATTGGACTTCCAGGGATGTATATGTCCACCAGATAAGTGTCTTCCATCATGGCTCTAATTTTACTCTGAACTCTCCTACTGGGTACTGGCAGGTGGGAGAAATCAAACTAGTAGAAAAGTTCTCTTTACATGATCCTGTGTAGCAGGAATAATTGGGCCCTGGATCAACACATCTCTCTGTCTATTGGTCTCGATTTCTCTGTTCCTCAGTCCCTTTCTCTTTCTCTCTGACTCTCTGTCTCTTTTTCTTTATGTACTGGGTACTTCTACCTTTCTCTGGTCTCTGTCTCTTCTGTCTCTGTCTGTCTTTATCTTTTCCTGTCTCTCTGTCTCTCTCTCATTTTGTCAGGCTCTCTCTGTCTCTCTGTCTCTGTCTTTTTCTCTGTCTCTCTCTCTCTCTCTCTCTCTGTCTCTCTCTCTCTCTCTCCTCTCTATTATACACATCTCCGCGCCCACGAGACTAGTCATGATCTAGTATGCCGTCTTCTGATTGAAAAAAAAAAGGGGGGGGGGGGGGGGGGGGGGGGGG
>CAMWTP010000223.1 GCA_947177165.1 uncultured Lachnospiraceae bacterium | reverse complement strand
GGCTGTCCTGGGGAGAGAGGAGAATCAGGGCCGATGGGATTTCGCGGAGAACCGGGACCTTTCGGCTGTCCCGGAGAGAGAGGGGAACCAGGACCGCCTGGCTGTCCTGGGGAGAGAGGGGAACCAGGACCGATGGGACCGCGCGGGGAACCAGGGCCGCCCGGCTGTCCTGGGGATCGCGGGGAGCAGGGGCCACAGGGAGTCACAGGCCCTCAGGGACCGCAGGGAGCCACGGGACCGATGGGGCCGCGGGGAGAACCTGGGGCGCGCGGACCGGCAGGACCTCCCGGATATCCGCAGAACAGTGTGTTTGCATCGTTTTTGGGATATGAGCTTGTCATGCCGGAAAGTGCGCGACTTCCGCTCAAGGCTGACATACCGGACACCACGGGAAACATATCCCCCTGCAATAACTGTGCTGTCACGCTGACGCCAGGCTGCTATGCAGTCAGCTATTATATATCCGCAATCATAAAAAAGCGCGGATTCATAAAGCTTACACCTGTCTTTAATGACTGTGAGCAGGCGGTATATACCGTGAGTGCGGAAGCGGTAAGACGGAGGCAGGAGCTTGTTATGTCGCGGTATTTTATCATTGAAGTATCTGGTATGTCTCCGCTGTTTTTTACATGGTATTCTTCCGCGGGCATTTCCAAAATCAGCATGAATTTGTGTATACAAAAGCTTTGCCGACAATAAATCAAGGAAGAGAGGAAACCAATATGCCAACAATCAGTCTCTGTATGATCGTAAAAAACGAGGAGCAGCATATTGCGCGCTGTCTCGACAGTATAGCAGGACTTGTGGAGGAAATCATTATTGTAGATACCGGGTCGACAGACAAAACAGTCGAAATCGTGTCAGGTTATACCTCGAAGGTCTATTTTTATCCATGGAAGGACGATTTTTCTGAAGCCAGAAACGAATCTTTTTCCAAGGCAGCTATGGATTATTGTATGTGGATGGATGCCGACGACATTCTGGAAGAAAAAGAGAAGGATAAATTTGTGCAGTTAAAGCAGTCACTTTCGCTGGACACTGATATTGTAATGATGAGGTATAATACTGGGTTCGATGAAGCCGGGAACCCGTCCTTTTCGTATTTTCGGGAACGATGGATCAAGAACAGTCCACAGTACCGCTGGGTTGGCGCAGTCCATGAGGTGATACCGCCAAACGGCAGTGTCATCTATTCTGACATTGCGATCAGTCATAAAAAAATGAATGCCGGAAATCCGGACCGGAATCTGAAAATATATCAAAAGCTGCTCGCAGACGGAAAGACGCTGGAGCCGCGGCAGCAGTATTATTACGCGCGGGAATTGTACTATCACAAGCGGTATGAGGAAGCGATTCCTATGTTTGAACAGTTTCTGCTCTCACCGGAAGGATGGATTGAGAATAAGATAGAAGCGTGCTCGATCTGTGCCAGCTGTTATTCCCGGCTGGGACAGGAACAGTCGGCACTGTTCACGCTTTTGCGCAGTCTGAGCTTTGATTTGCCCAGAGCGGAACTGTGCTGTGATATCGGGAAGTATTTTCTGGAACACGGAAATTATCATAATGCTGTCTATTGGTATGAGACGGCGCTGAATACACAAAAAAATGAATATTCAGGCGGATTTGTTCTGCCTGACTGCTATGATTATATCCCGCTTTTGCAGTTATGCGTGTGTTACGACAGAATGGGAGACCGGCAAAAGGCAAAGGAATACAATGACAGAGCCGGAGTCTGCAAGCCGTATTCCAAAGCATATCAATACAACAAACAATATTTTGATAACCTTCAAAGTTCCTAGAGCGTGTCTGCGGCACGCTCTATTTTTGTATACCGTTCCATGTAGCGGAAATATACCGCTAAGGCGGTGCAGGGAAAGACTTTTCTGGGGCGAGGAGATTCTTCTGCCATGCATTTGATAAATGTAACCATTAGGATTTATTTACATAATATATTTGTAGAAAAAGATACTTTTTTGTCGAATGATGGAAGTATCTTTTACAAATAACGATAAAGGAAGTGTTTTGTATGTATCAAAATAACACATGTAACTGTTGTCAGAACCAGTGTCCTTCTCCCTGCTGTGAACGCGGTCCGGCAGGACCGAAAGGCGATCAGGGACCGATGGGTCCGCAGGGTATCAAGGGGGATACGGGATGTCCAGGGCCTAAGGGTGATAAAGGCGATCCGGGTCCACAGGGCCCGCAGGGTATTCCGGGCGCGCCTGGTGCAAGGGGACCCAGAGGAAATACTGGTCCGGTAGGTCCCACTGGAAACACGGGACCAAGAGGTTTTGCAGGTCCGAGAGGCTATGCAGGCCCGCAGGGCATTCAGGGTATCCAGGGTGTTCGCGGCGATATTGGCCCAAAAGGTGATCCGGGCTGCGAAGGGCCTAAGGGTGATGTCGGTCCACAGGGGCCAGCAGGTCCAGTAGGTCCGGCAGGCCCGGCAGGTCCGCAGGGAGATGTCGGTCCACAAGGACCCAGAGGTATTCCAGGACCAACTGGCCCAACAGGTCCGACAGGTCCAATGGGGCCACAGGGTGTGACTGGTCCGCAAGGGATTCAGGGTGTGACTGGCCCGATTGGCGTTCAGGGTCCGAAAGGGTGCCCGGGCGATGATGGTCCGACAGGTCCAACAGGTCCGACAGGGGCAACAGGTCCGACAGGAGCCACGGGAGCCACCGGAGCGGATGGAGCAACCGGGGCAACGGGGGCAACAGGCCCGACAGGAGCGACAGGAGCAGACGGAGCGACGGGGGCAACAGGTCCGACGGGAGCGACAGGAGCGGATGGAGCCACAGGAGCAACGGGAGCGACTGGTTCGACGGGAGCGGATGGAGCGACAGGAGCAGATGGAGCAACAGGCCCGACAGGAGCGACGGGAGCAGATGGAGCGACAGGCCCAACGGGAGCAACGGGGGCGGATG
>CAMWTP010000222.1 GCA_947177165.1 uncultured Lachnospiraceae bacterium | reverse complement strand
CCAGCGTTGCGCAGGACTGAGGATTTCAAATTTATCTGCGAGGAATATGATTAAGAAAAACGAGTGGGAATAGCAGAAAGGAGAATGTTATAATGAGTGAAAAACGGTATCAGATTTCTCCCATAGAACTGGTTCGGTGGGCCGAGCCGCTGTTCGGCTTTGGAGAAGGGAAAGCAACAGGGTTTTCCGAGAAGACAGTCGCCTCCTATGAGGCGGCGGCAGGGATACGCCTTCCCGCTGCCCTGCGGGAATACTATCTTGCCTGCGGCAAGGCCAGCCTGAACTGCGCGCTGCATGAGATATTCATCCCGGACAAAAAGGCCAAACTCTTTGAGAAGCGTCTGACCTTTTCTTACGATCATATTGAGTGGGATTTGGAGTCTTTCAGCAAACCGGGAGAAGAAGACTATGAGGAGCTGGCGAAACTGCGTGCCCTGCCCCGGGAGCGATGGGGCGAGGTGACCGGCAACTATCTGCTGTTCTGGTGCGAAAATCAGGGCTGCTGGTATGCGGGCATCAAAGCGGAGGATTTGGATCAGCCCAACCCGGTGGTGTACTACAACGACCAGGATGATGTATATAGCTGGGCGCCCTTCTCCAATTCGGTCCAGTCCTTCCTCCTGGACATCCTGCTTGTAAATCTGGAGCCAAAGGCCCAGCCGGACGAGATCGAGGACCCCGCCGGGATTCAAACGGTTTTGTCCGAGGGCGGCGTGGATTTCCAGCGCCTCCAGGAGCCATACCCCTTCCCTGGCGGACGATTCTGCCATACCTGCCTGGACACGGAGGCCAATACGCTGTATGTCTATGGGGAGCCGGCAGAGAACCGCCCCGCATATTTGAAGGTATTCAAGCCGGACGAGGAAGAATAAACAACCTTCAGTTTGTAGATTAAGGAAGAAAACAGTATGTTTTTTTCCAAGAAGGAAAAGGAGCCTGAGTATAAAACGGCGGCCTGTGACATTTCTGTGAGGATTGGCTGTTATGATGGCGGTATCACGGATAAATTCCGAATTTGGGAGATAATAGAATGATATTGTTGATTGTTGATACTCAAAATTTAATTATGAATAATGACTTATATGAATTTGAGACTTTTGTATATCGTATTAAAACACTGATCAAAGAGGCGCGCAATAATAATATAGAAATTATTTATGTTAGGCATGATGATGGTGTTGGACAGAAATTAACGAAAGGCGCAGCAGGCTATGAAATATACGAAGAATTTCAGCCAATGCCAAATGAGCGTGTTTTTGATAAAAATGTAAACAGTGCTTTTCGAGATACAGGGTTGTTGGAGTACCTGCATGAAAAAGACGAAGATACAATTATTATTGTAGGGCTGCAAACAGATTACTGCATAGATGCAACAGTGAAATGTGGTTTTGAACATGGGCTTAAAATGATTGTTCCAGCAAATACAAACAGTACGTTTGATAATGCGTATATGACAGCGGAAAAGTCTTATAGATATTATAATGAGTTCATGTGGAATGGAAGATACGCTGAATGTATTTCATTTGAAAAAACGCTTGAACTGATGAATAGATAAATTCCAGTTATTGATGCCCTATAACAATATAACCTGTGAGGTGGACACATGAAATTATTAGATACAGTACGGACACCACAAAATAAATTACCTGCAAAGAAGCAGATTTTCATTATTGTTGGAACATTTTTATTGGGTATTGGGTTAGGTACATTTTCAAAATACTTAGACCATCAACAAGCATACTTACCATCATTTTTGATGATGGTTGATACTTCAATAGACTTACACAACTTCTTGGGGCGTTTTTCGCCTTGGATTTTTATAGCCGTTTGTATTTCTGTGTATAGTCAATCTGCTGCAAAAGCTGCTGTTAATGTCTTTATTTTCTTTGTTGGCATGGTGGCAAGTTATTATCTATATAGTAATTTTATTGCGGGATTTTTCCCCAAAAGCTATGCTATGATTTGGATTGCGTTCACTGTTTTATCTCCATTCCTCGCATATTTATGTTGGTATGCAAAAGGAAATGGTTGGATAGCTTGTATAATATCAGCATGTATTATAGGTACTCTGTTCAATACTGCGTTTTCTTATGGCTTCTTTTATTTCTCTGTTCGTTATTGGTTAGAAGTAATTGTACTTCTACTTATGATAGCGATATTGCGTAGAAGGTCCAAAGAAATGTTTGTTATGCTTGGCATTGGAATAGTTTTTGCAGTTATTACAAACATTCTATTGCCATTCAAAATATGGTAAAAGTCATTTTACATTTTGCGGTCACGCTCTCCGGCATGACCGCTTTCCCATGTCACGGCTTAGGCGGTAAAAGGCGGATTGCGTCCGACTGCGCTTTCATCAGTTCCCAACACTCCATCAATGCGGGAGAGAATGGCTGCTGCAGCATGGCTTCCAGCACTTGGCTTTGATACGTTTTCTACAGTTCCTTAGTTAATCGGATATGATATTTCACCTGTAATATCCTCTACACTTTTATTTTCTGTTCTTTGTATTCCTAAAAAAATATAGTATTCTCCGTCCTCTTTTATCGTAATTTCAGTGTTAAAAGATGTGCTGCTTCTTCCCGATGATTCCAGCCCACGAAAGTCACCAAATTCTTTTCCTATTGCAAAATAAACATTACCCGATTCGTTCCAGCTTATATCTACCGATACCACATCTCCTTTTTTGAACGAATATTGTCCGTATTCCTCATGTGATGCGGGCTGCAATGAGAGCTGTTTTATTTCTATTGTTTCTATTTCTTTATTCGTGGAAGTGCTTGCGTATGCACCAGTTGCAAAAAAACAAGCGCAAACTATAATAGAGCAAATAATGGTGATGAAAATAACTGATTTTGATTTTTTATTGAATTTCATAATAGCACCTAACCTTTCTTTGAGTTGTTCTGCTCCCTCCGTTAAAGTAACAGAAGC
>CAMWTP010000221.1 GCA_947177165.1 uncultured Lachnospiraceae bacterium | reverse complement strand
TCGTAAGCGCGTGCCTTCACAGGCTTTTCCGAAGCAAACTCGGCGAATTTCCCCATGATGGCTGGCAGATCTCCCATGTCGTCAAAGATCAGATCCAGACAGTTGCGGATTTTATTCGCATCGGAATGAATCAAATAAGCCGGTGTAACCCGTCCCATAAAGGTATCTTTCGGATACTTTTTCCCCTCCACATCCATATAAGTGCTCACATCTGCCACATAATATTCCGCCTGCTGCACATCATCGCGCAGACATACCATCATGTAGCGTTTGTCCTCCTGCAGCAGCACAATGTGAAACGGATACCACGTCTGCCCCTCGCTTTGCTGATACCAGGAAAGCCGCAGCCGCCGGAGCTTATTCTGCATAAATTCCACCAGAGCCAGTTTTACCTCATCCGTATTCCCACTGCCAATCTCAATGACACTGCTGTTTCCGTCAGGTAATTCCCTCTCCATCTGTTCCGGATAGCGAAAAATCACAAATTTCGACAATATGTAATTCTGTACCTGCTCTGCCGGAAATCCTCCCAGCTTCTGCTTTGCAGCCCGGTATCGCTGCCGTTCCAGGACGCCGCTGTTGCCAACCGCCCAGAGAAGCTGGTCTTCCACCCGCATCGCGAGGGACTCCCCGCGCCCCATCTGCCCGAATACCTTGTCAAGACTGCTGATAATGGACGCCGTACTCTGGTGGATTCCATAATCCGGCAGTTTTCCCATGCCAAAAGGAATGTAATGTTTTTTGTTGTCCTCCACCGTGCGGTACACCTCCGGCATAGAGAGCAGAATATAATACGTATCCCACAGTTCATCAAAATAAAGACAGGCAAAGCCGCGCTCATCGTGCAGAAACACCAGCGAACCCGTATACCAATGCAGCTGCAGCCGTTTCAGACTGCCCTGCGCGTACCGTTCAATCAGCGTTTTTAACGCCTCTTCGGTAATTTCTTCTTCTTCCAGTGCCTCTGCCGGAGCATACTGCGGCTGCACACAGATCCTGTCAGGCAGCTGCTGGAGCAGCGACAGGTCAAAACCGACAGGTGACACCAAATCCCGCAGCAATCTGTGCGCCATAGAAACCGCCGCACCTTCCTCATAAATTCCTTCATAATAGCTCCTCGGCAGATCACGCCTCCCTGCTGCAGTCTGCTCAAAGAAAATCAGTACGCCCCTTTGCGAATACCAGCTACAGCCATAAAGATGCTTTTCATTCTCCGCAAACAGCTCCATCGGAAGTGCTGCGAGAGCATCCTGCTGACTCTCTGATACAGGCAGACAACATATATGACCGGCAAGAAAACCAGCTATCACGCGCCGATCCTGCCTGGGTGCCGCAGTCGTTTCCAGTCTGTGCAGCAGTTCGCCCCGGACAGATTCATACTGGTCGAATGCCGCAGCTGTGACCGGCAATAATAGAAACAAGCTGCGATTATCCTCCCGCAGAACGTCCAGCAAAGCTGTCCAGTCCAAAAAAGGACGGTATACCGGTGCCCTATCCACCTGATATTCAATATACCGCCGATGGAATATCACATCAATCGTGTGGCCGTCAAGCGTCATTGTCTCCCTTTTTCCTGTCTCCGCAAAGCGTCCGCTCCATTCGGACAGATATGGCAAACAATAGTTTAGATAAATCAATAGCGACTGTCCGCTCTCCGGATCTTCCGCAAGGTAAAACCCTGTGTTCAGCCAGTACCGGAAGAAAGGACGGCAATCGAATGTCATGCACTCCTCTGTGACAGGCACTGATTCGTCTTCCTCCATCTGCCGCTTTACCTCTTTTTGCTGCAGCAGCCGGTCTGCCAGTGCAGCCACACTTGCCGCACAGGGCGCATCAGGATTCTCACGATAAAATGCCCTGATCTTCTCAAGAAAAGGAATGCATCTATCTTCTTTCATCCAAATGCACAGAAGATACTCTTCCACAAAACGCCGGCTGCGAAGCGCCTTTTGCACATCCTCCCGCGCAAAGAAAGCCTCCGTCTCCGCAGCCTCCTTCTGGGGATTTTTTCCGCATTCGCTAAAATAGATCACATCCTCCTGAAACAGCTGACTGAAATTCTCCTCTTCCTCCGCGATCCCGGAAACCCGTTCCAGGACAATTTCGCGCAGTCTGCCATAGAAAAGCTTTGTGCGTCCCATCGTGGCAGTTTTGAGGGACAGACACTCCCACAGAATATGGTAAAGCTCCCCGGGAAGTGTCTGTCGTCCGAAGAAATCTTCGAGCAGCCGCAATCCCGCGGGATGACGCTCCTTCCCATTTCCGCTCTGTGCACATTTTTCTCTTAAGTATGCCAAAACATAATTCTTGATGATACTCCGGGCGGCTGTGACGGCCTGATCACTCCAGCTCCCCTCCTCTGCAAGGCGCATGAGAAAATGGTACTCGGAAAAGCTGATGGACAAGGCGCGCTCATTGCCCCGAAACTGCTTCGGAACCGGACCTTTCGCAGCAATCTGAAAGACGGACTCCATCCCTTCAAAGCCAGTTCCATGAAGTTCAAACTGTCGTTCCTGCCCTCCTGGCATAGAAGGGTTACCAGCATAAAAAGATGTAAACTGATAAGCGATGTGAAGCCATGTCAAAAACTCCCTGCCCGGAGGATTGTCCTGCCGCTCCACATCCTCCAGAAGCAGTGCTGTAAATGCCGGCTGCCTGTGGACTTCCAGAAAAGCGGAAGATGTAAAGTAATCCATCCAGAGCTTTGGATTATTGCACTGTTTTCCAGTATACAATGTCACAAACTGCTTGTGGGCACTGTGCTCTATGTATGGATTATTCTCTGCCTCCTCCTCATCTGCAACAATCTGCCAGCCGGTATCTTCTGTCTGATCTTTTGTTTCCCATATACGATCCCCATTCTGGTCTTCAAATATACTGCCATTTTCCATCAATTCTTGTTCAGGCGCATATTCTTGTTCAGGAAAAATGTCTTTCGTATTATCGCCTTCTATCAATTCT
>CAMWTP010000220.1 GCA_947177165.1 uncultured Lachnospiraceae bacterium | reverse complement strand
GTAATCCACCTGGGGAGTACGTTCGCAAGAATGAAACTCAAAGGAATTGACGGGGCCCCGCACAAGCAGTGGAGTATGTGGTTTAATTCGAAGCAACGCGAAGAACCTTACCGGGTCTTGACATCGAGTGCAAGCTGCAGAGATGCAGTCCTCTCTTCGGAGACACGAAGACAGGTGGTGCATGGTTGTCGTCAGCTCGTGTCGTGAGATGTTGGGTTAAGTCCCGCAACGAGCGCAACCCTTACTATTAGTTGCTACGCAAGAGCACTCTAATAGGACTGCCGTTGACAAAACGGAGGAAGGTGGGGATGACGTCAAATCATCATGCCCTTTATGACCCGGGCTACACACGTACTACAATGGCATTTAACAAAGAGCAGCGAAGCCGCGAGGCGGAGCAAATCTCCAAAAAATGTCTCAGTTCAGATTGCAGGCTGCAACTCGCCTGCATGAAGTCGGAATTGCTAGTAATCGTAGGTCAGCATACTACGGTGAATACGTTCCCGGGGCTTGTACACACCGCCCGTCAAACCATGAGAGTTGGCAACACCCGAAGTCGGTAGTCTAACCGCAAGGAGGACGCCGCCGAAGGTGGGGTTGATGATTAGGGTTAAGTCGTAACAAGGTAGCCGTATCGGAAGGTGCGGCTGGATCACCTCCTTTCTAAGGAAGAAAAGAGCCGGTCACGACGGCTCAAGAAGTTCGATGTATTGTTCAATTTTGAGGGAGCTTAAAAAACGGGGGTTTAGCTCAGCTGGGAGAGCACCTGCTTTGCAAGCAGGGGGTCAAGGGTTCGATTCCCTTAATCTCCACCAGAGTGAAAGCTCAAACGGGTTGAGGAAAAAGAACCAACAGAATATGGGCTGATAGCTCAGCTGGTTAGAGCACTCGGCTGATAACCGAGAGGTCGATGGTTCGAGTCCATTTCAGCCCACCAATATATCGTCTGAGGACTTCAAATGTTTGAGGGCGAAGAGAGATCTTTGAAAATTGAATAACGAAACAACAAAGAGGAAATTAAATTTAATCCAATTTAAAGAAGGTAAAACTTCTGAAATGGGTAAAATACAATTTCAAACTTCTCCTTAATTGGTAGAGATACCAAAGGAAATGAGAACAAGACATAATTCTGCGAAGAGAGTTTAAGCTAATAAGAGCGCAGGGAGGATGCCTTGGCATCAGGAGCCGATGAAGGACGCGGTAAGCTGCGAAAAGCTTCGGGGAGCGGCAAGCACGCATTGATCCGAAGATGTCCGAATGGAGCAATCCGCATGTGTGAAGCGCATGCATCGTTAAGTGAATCCATAGCTTAACGAGGGGAACCGCCCGAACTGAAACATCTAAGTAGGGCGAGGAAAAGAAATCAACCGAGATTCCGCAAGTAGTGGCGAGCGAACGCGGAGGAGGCTAAACCGGAGTGAGCAATCATTCCGGGGTTTGGACTGCATTTAGCATTGACAAGGTTTAGTCGAACTGCATGGGAAGGCAGATCGAAGAGGGTGAGAATCCCGTAGACGAAAAGCCGAGTCAGCGAGCAGTATCCAAAGTACCGCGGGACACGTGAAACCCCGTGGGAAGATGGGGGGACCATCCTCCAAGCCTAAATACTACCTGATGACCGATAGCGAATAGTACTGTGAAGGAAAGGTGAAAAGAACCCCGGGAGGGGAGTGAAAAAGAACCTGAAACCCTGTGCTTACAAGCACTTAGAGCGCGTCAAAGCGTGATAAGGTACCTATTGTAGAATGGTCCGGCGAGTTATTTTATGCAGCGAGGTTAAGTTTTTCAGAAACGGAGCCGAAGTGAAAGCGAGTGTTAATAGCACGTTAAGTTGCATGAAATAGACCCGAAACCGGGTGACCTATCCATGTCCAGGCTGAAGTGAGAGTAAAATCTCATGGAGGGCCGAACCGACTCCCGTTGAAATGGTAGCGGATGAGGTGTGGATAGCGGAGAAATTCCAATCGAACCCGGATATAGCTGGTTCTCCCCGAAATAGTTTTAGGACTAGCCTCATATTAGATTATCGGAGGTAAAGCACTGAATGACCTAGGGGTCGAGAGATTACCGAAGTCTATCAAACTCTGAATGCCGAATAATTGATGTATGGGAGTCAGACAGTGTGAGATAAGTTTCATTGTCAAAAGGGAAACAGCCCAGACCCACAGCTAAGGTCCCTAATGTATGCTAAGTGGAAAACGATGTGGAGTTGCGAAAACAACCAGGATGTTGGCTTAGAAGCAGCCACTCATTAAAAGAGTGCGTAATAGCTCACTGGTCGAGTGACTCTGCGCGGAAAATGTAACGGGGCTAAGCATACAACCGAAGCTTGGGATTGTCCGCAAGGGCAGTGGTAGGGGAGCGTTCTGTATGGGGTGAAGTCGCATCGAGAGGAGCGGTGGACTGTACAGAAGTGAGAATGCCGGAATGAGTAGCGAGAATTATGTGGGAATCATAATGGCCGAAAATCTAAGGTTTCTTGGGGAAGGTTCGTCCGCCCAAGGTAAGTCGGGAGCTAAGGCGAGGCCGAGAGGCGTAGTCGATGCACATACGGTAGAAATTCCGTAACCACCGAAACTTAAACCAGAGGGACACTTGAGGATAGGGGAACCCGGGCGTTGGTTGACCCGGGCGTAAGGGACTGAAATATAGTAGGGAAGTCTCCGATGCCTCGAGGCGAGAAAAGCTCTGGCGGATGCTAAGGTGCCCGTACCGCAAACCGACACAGGTAGATGAGGAGAGAATCCTAAGGCCAACGGGAGAAGGGTTGTCAAGGAACTCGGCAAGTTGACCCCGTAACTTCGGAAAAAGGGGAGCCTCGAAAGAGGCCGCAGTGAATAGGCCCAAGCAACTGTTTACCAAAAACACAGGTCTATGCTAAATCGAAAGATGACGTATATGGGCTGACGCCTGCCCGGTGCTGGAAGGTTAAGAGGAGGGCTTAGCGCAAGCGAAGGTCTGAATTGAAGCCCC
>CAMWTP010000219.1 GCA_947177165.1 uncultured Lachnospiraceae bacterium | reverse complement strand
TATCTTCCCCATCACCATATTCCTCCACGGCATAATACAGCAATGCAGCCAGTCGTTTTCCGCCGCTGTATCTGTGGGTTATTCCCATCAGCCTGATAACGCTATTCCCTCCTGACTAAAGCCAGTCAGTACTAATACCCTTACTCTATTTCACTTTTTCAAAATAATTACCTATGATCGTATCATCTCTCTCTGTCAGAATCGGGTGCTGGTCCCGCAGTGCCTTCCACTCTGTAATCAGTTCCTCACCCCTGCGCTCAAAATGCACGAGCACCTCTCCCTTTTCATATCTTTCGCATATCCCAAACGACCTGTCCCCTGGCAAAGTCTGCATGGCAATGATGTCAATCTGCTGGTCATCTCCTGATACATATGCAAGCCCCCATGTATCCAGAAACCACCCACTCCCCTCTACCGTTGCATAGTATTCATTGTCATGTTTCCAGATTGTTATGAAATACGAGGTACCATAATACATCTCGCCGGAATTATGCGGGTAGGTCTCCTCATACCTGTATCCTCCTATCCATCCGTCCATTTTCCTGCTATTATTCAGAATAATAAATATCGTAATAAAAATGAATATTACTCCCAAGATAAAGGCACCTGTCAAAACTGTACTTCTTTTCGCCCTCATTCTCCTTTGGCATCTCATATGTTTCTTCAACTTATTCATTCTCCCCCGTAATACTCCTCCTTCTCAAAATAACTGCCCACGATGGTCTCTTCCGTCTGAACCAAACTGAAACCTTGATCACGCAGCGCTCCCCACTCTGTGAGTATCTCATCTCCCCTGCGCTCAAACTGCAGCAGGATTTCTCCTTTTGCATATCTCTGCCTGATCCCGTACAGGTCATCCCACGCCAGCATCTGTAAAAATATAAAACTTATTTTGTTCCTGTCTCCTGAGACAGACGCAAACGACCATGCTTTTTTCCACGGAGGACCTGAAATCCAGTTTTTATCCTGTATTATTGCATAATACTTTCGATCCTGTTCCCATACTGTTATCTGATGATAAATTTCACCATCTGCACCATTTTCGCTACGTCCCTTTTCTATATATACATATTCTCCGATCCAGCTGTCCAGTTTTTCTTCCTGATGCTCTGTATCCAAATAAATTTTTAAACTTATTAAAACCACTGCAAAGATAAAACTGCTAATGCAAATACCTTTTATCTTCATTTCTATTTCCCACCATCTTTATCAAATCTGATCTACTACTCTATATGGACGCTTTAGTCGTCATCATAACGAAAATAGGTATCCCGTCTTTCTATGACCTTTTTTGCAGCCTCTGATTTTGTTGTTTTCCCATCCTGATTTAAATCCAACCCCTTATTTTGTTCATAATAATCTGGCTCTATATTTATATCATAAAGTGTTGCATTCTTTACCCTTGTTGATGCAAACACTCCTACATATACATCCTCCAGATTCTTCATTTTCCCAGCATTGGGTTTCAAATGTAAATACACTACATCCAACTGCTCCACCATATCCATTTGCTTGATGCTTTCTTTCGTGTATGCCGTGCCATTATCACTATTAATCTGATCGATCGCAATCTGTGTAAACTGAATCAGGCCACATGGACCACCATCTACAATCTGTTCATGAGGATTAAACCATGACTCAAATGCCATAACGGCCATCAGATCGTCCGGATCAATTTCCAAATCAGCCGAGATTTCCACCACCTTTTTCAACGCTTCCTCTGTAACATAGTTTACTCTTCTGGGTATTTCTTTCATCCAGTCATATTTGAACTCATAATCTGGTTCACTGTTTTGATCCTCCGATCCCTTACCTGCATTAAATATTTTCCTAAAATCTATCTGCGCTCTTTTCAATTTGTACGGATTTTCCTCAATCGTGATCACACCCCCATACAGACACAGCAGGTTATCGCATTTCATTAATGCCTGCGAATACTCAACATCCTCTGCCGCGTTTTGGGATTGCTCCTGTGCTATCTGCTTGATTGTTTTTGGGAAAATTCTTCTCCATCGAAAGACTCTTCCTCATACACCTTGCCCATACGTTCCTGTCCGTTTTTATTGAGAGTCTTCCTTGAAGGAGACGGCGCATCTTTACTGTACGCCGGTTTAAACTTACCATTGCCGCATGCCCCGAAATCATAGATGTTTTTATTTAGCAGACAGTCCCCGCACACCATGCTCTATCTCTGTGAAGCCGCTTCCGATCGGGAGACTGGCACAAACTTCGTTATTGAACGTGACAAGTCCTCCTTCACAGTTCTCTGGCAGTGATGCTGCCACCCCTTTTACGAAATCAAACGCAAGGTACTGGCTGTCCACATTCTCCATAGATTTGCTGCAGTCCATGACAATGACAACTTCCCTGTCCCGCTGCTTTTCCTCCTGTGTCGTGTGTGTGAATGCAGAGGCTGTGAGCAGCATTATGACCGGTTTTGTTTTGATCTTCAATTATCCTCACACCTTTTTGTATATTCGGTTTGTACTGTTTTGTCGAATATTGTATTTTCATGCTATCATCCCAACGCCAAAAAGACTATGACGTTCCTGGATAAAAAAATTTTCCAAAAACGTCATAGTCTTTTGTCAGACTTCATTATTATGGTGTTGTAATGTATATTTTATATTGTACTTTAGAGGTAATTGAATCATGTAAAAATTAATTGCGGCACTTTTGACTTTGTGTCTGGTAACGGTGGTTTTTTCTTCTTCAGCTGGCAAACCCTGTTTCCCATATATAAGAGACATGTTTGCCAGTATCTCTCCTGCAATATCTCCTCGACAACATTCTAGACCGTGATGTAATCCTTCCACTCCAACCGCTTCTGCCTTTTCCAGCTCATTGTACTCTTCCAAAAATCCGGTATAATTTATGTAAAGCGTTAGTCCTGGCACAGCATGATACCGCATTAATCCCCTGCTTTTTTTATAGCATTGCATCAATTCCTCATAAATACCGAGTGATTCTCTTACTTTCC
>CAMWTP010000218.1 GCA_947177165.1 uncultured Lachnospiraceae bacterium | reverse complement strand
TGTTGTCCGGCAGATTAAAAGGGGATGCTTCCGTCAGATTAAAACTGTGAGGCAAGAAGCATCCGGTAAGCATCCCGTTACATTACTGTCTGTGTATTCAGCACATTGGAAGAAACAGCAGACCACCCATGCAGATTAAAACACAGGTGGTCTGATACGTTTTTAGCCAAGTTCGCAGTCACTGACTGCCTGCATGACCGCATCGGCATTGATGCTGTTTAACTCCCTGCTGGCTGCGACCAGTATGCTGGCAGAGCAGAGTTTGTTGATCATGCGCGGTGTGCCGTCAGCGGCATTGAGGACAGCTTCCACCGCATTTCCTTCAAAGATATCAGGATTTCCTCCTGCGCCTTTGATTTTTTCTGAAATATACATCCGTCCTTCGTCTTTGGAGAGCCCTTCCATGTTATAGTTCATGATAATCCGCTGGCGGAGCGGCTCATGCACGCCGAGCCTCAGGGTTGAATTAAGCTGGGGGAGCCCGACCAGAAGGATGACCGCACGGTCTTTTGAATCCATCTCAAAGTTGAAGAGAATCTTTAAGTCATTCAGGATGGCATTGCTGACATAATTCGCTTCATCAATGATGATGACAGGCGTCTTTCGCTTTTCCAGCGCAAGGCGGGTAATTTCATCCTGTATGGACTTGAAATTGTCCGGTTTGCGGAAGGAAGGCTGCGCACCGAGTTCACCGGCAAGGCTTCTGTAAAAATCGTTTACGGTGAGCGTAGAAAGACTGGAATAAATAACTTTGTATAAGGAAGGGTTCAGGGATGCTTTCCATCTGCGGACTGCCGTGGTCTTGCCTCTTCCGGCAGCGCCGGTAAGGATACCGAATCCCCTGTTCTTTGCCAGATAATCAAGCCGGAAGGCAGCCTCACGGCTTTCCTGCGTATTTATGAGGATTTCTTTTGAGTTTTTCAGGAAAGGATTGAATTCCAATCCGAAACGGGCAATGGGTTCCATCAGTCTTCACCTCCGCACAGATGTATTTTTTCACGTTTTACGGATGCATTTTCCTGTTTGTTCAGGAGCCTTATGGGAGTAAGGGAACCGTCATGCTCCACTACAAAGATGTCTTTCATATCAGGGGAATAGCGCAGGGTGATGCGCTGTTTTGCGAAGCGGCAGTCCACTTCGTATTCCACCCCGCCGATCACAATCACGCTGTCTGCGGAAACGCGCCGTTCCAGTTCTAAAAGGAAGCTTTCTTCTATCCGCTGCATATCCAGACGGCGGATCTTCTCCGGTTCGGAAAAGAACCTGTCCTGAGGGGATTTTCCTTTCAATGAGGAATGCGGGGCGAGGTTATAGGAACGGACAAAGGCGGACAGGGAGCCCCGCAGCTCATCAAGGGAGTGGAAATCCCTTATGTCAAGAGAGGCCATCCACTGGTCTTTCATGGTGCGGAACCAGCGCTCTATTTTTGCTTTGGCCGTGGGGGTATAGGGCCTGCAGTAGTTTATGGCGGACCCGATGCGTGCAGCAAGCAGTTCCATCTGCCGGTTTTTATAGGAGCTGCCGTTGTCAAAGTTGAGTACCCGGGGCACACCGTATTTTGAGACGGCTGATTTCAGGACGGACATAAGACCTACAAAGGCATCATTAAAAAACACATCAATACCGACGACCATGCGGCTTGCATCGTCAATCAGGGCAATGACATAAACCCGGTGTTTTTTTCCGTCAGATGTTTTCAGATATGGTCCAACGGAGGAATCCCCGCACCACACTTCGTTGATGTGGGGACGCTCGTAGCGGCGCATGTCCTGATTGTTTGAAAACTTCTTTTCCATGGCAATCCGGTTGATGAAACGCAGTATGGTCGATTCGGAGAGTTCTCCCCGGCGGATGGATCCGTTATGCTGCAGCTGCTTATAAATGGCGGCTGCACTCATCCTCGGGTAATGCTCCTTAAGATAAAGGATCTGTTCCTGCAGGGCATCATCCAGCTTCCTCGGCTTTCCCTCGTCAGAGCGGCCGGAGGGCTGCAGGGAGTCAAAGCCGTTTTTGACATAAAGTTCGTACCATTTGGCGATGGTGGACGTGGCATAGTGGCGCAGGGAGCCGTCCGGGTGCAGGATGCCCTTTTGTGAGACCTCACGGAAATATTCGCTGAAGCTTTGGTACTGTGCCGGGAGGCCGGAGATGACCGGGGCGATGGCAGAGTATTTCATGAGGGCAATGTCATGTTTCTTTTGTTGTTCCATAGATATGGTTCCTCCTTTTTTCGATGATAAGAGGAGTATAAAGAAGATAACGAGGGAATGCACGGTGGGTTATGTTGGCGGGGAAAAAAATATATTCGGGGTGTTTTTTATCTGCATGAACTGTTTCCCGAAAAGGGAAAGGCATTGTCGTGTCAGCCGGACAAGCGGTCTTAGGATGATCCGTTCGGAGAGAAGGCGTTCCCGCCAATAGGCCAGATACATCCGGATGAGGCGGAAAAGAGTACGGTCATCTATCTCCGGGTTGGAATCAAGTACAGCATCCGGGGCGTCTCCTTCCTCAAAGGCTTCGATCAGGGAAACCTGGTTTTCTAAAGGAATCTGGGAGCAGGGAACTAAGGAAGAAGGAATGAGGGCATGGGAGCGGCCGCAGCTTTGGCACAGGACACGCCGGATGATAAGCGGGAACTTTGTACCGTCGGCCTTGACATGGCGGCGGTAGGAGCCATAGCGGATGAGGGAGCCAGAGCATCCGCAGGTACAGGGAAGGCGGAAAGGATCAAGCTGATCCATGGCATCATCATAAGATTTTTGGGAAATGGGGTTGTTTTCACTGACAAATACGGTTATCATAGTCTTGCTGGCGGCATTCATTTTTATGGATGACCACGGTGTTCATAAAAGGCAGGAAGCAGACTTTGGTAGGTGGGCTCCTGCCTTTTTTCTTTTGTCCATAAGTGACTATCGTATGATAGCACAGACAGCTATCAAAATAAAATAATCTGACACAAAATGCATCAGATTAATTTATCCATAAGATATATTTATTTGACGGAAAACACGGGATTCGGCGGATGGGAATTTGACGATCTATA
>CAMWTP010000217.1 GCA_947177165.1 uncultured Lachnospiraceae bacterium | reverse complement strand
GCGGAGGTATTTCGCCCGCTTGTACGCGCACAACAACAGATATGAAAATGTGAATGGGGGCGTGGAGAAAATTTCGGTAGGGTAGGGTATATCTGGAAACCGCCTTCTGCCATCGGCGTATTTCAGTTTGCGGGAGCTTTGTGCTATAGGAAGGAGGCGTAGCGAACTACGCTGACGGAATTTGGTGCGAAAATCACACAGATCACGGCGTGCAAATGGCTAGAATGGGAATTCGGATGCCCTAAATTGGTATTTACCAAACAGATCACTATTAATCTTTCTTAAACTATGCTGTGGACTTGACAACGTACTTCGTCTTCTTCATGCCTTTAAATCTGCAAATAACTCATCCAGATCGGCATAACCTTTCACGGACGGGTCTTTTG
The DNA here is from genome assembly GCA_947177165.1 of uncultured Lachnospiraceae bacterium. GTDB lineage: Bacteria > Bacillota > Clostridia > Lachnospirales > Lachnospiraceae > COE1. The sequence continues at coordinate 2,684 of CAMWTP010000217.1, read as the reverse complement.
CAATCCTTTCCGCTTCCAACATAGCAGAAACCGTTTTGCTGTTGGGCTGGTCGAAAGGAATCCTGCCTTCCCGGAGTGACTGGCGGACAAAAATATTGAACGTCGTAGATAAATTCATACCAAATTCTGCAAAGAGTGCGTCTGCCCGTATCTTCAAGCCAGAATCCACTCGGATGTTGATGTTTGTAGTTGCATTGACCATATAACCATCTCCTCTCATGCTAGTGGTTATTAGATGTTTGCGAAACGCCAGAACCCGCATAAGCACGGAATTCTTTTTGCTACAAAATAAAACAGTTCCTCACTGGTTTGTGGTATAATTGAGTTGTCCAGAAAAAATCACCTAATATGAGTTTACAAATTCGCTACTCGTAAACCTGATCAATGTGCCCTGCATAGGTTCTCCTCCTTTTTTCATTTCAACCCAATTTACTCGAAGAACCGGATGCCCCTATGCGGGCATCCAAGGCTGATATTGCTTCCCTTCAAGTATATCGGCAATTCTTTCGCAGGCATGACCATCTCCATAAGGATTACATGCCTTACTCATTTTTCCATACTCAGCTTTATCTTCCAAAAGCAACTTGAATGTTTTATAAATCGTCTCTTCATCAGTACCTACGAGCTTTAGTGTTCCTGCGTCCACACCTTCCGGTCGTTCGGTAGTATCCCTCATTACGAGCACTGGAACGCCATAGGAAGGACACTCTTCCTGAATTCCGCCGGAATCAGTCAGGCACAGGAAAGATCTGGCTTCAAAGTTATGGCAATCAAATACTTCAATCGGCTCAATGATATGTATTCTGTCACACCCACCAAGCTCCTGCTCCGCCGCCTCGCGTACCACAGGATTCATATGAATCGGATATATAGCCTTACAATCCGGATATTCATCCAGCACTCTTCTGATAGCCCGAAACATATGATGCATAGGCTCACCCAGATTCTCTCTTCTGTGTGCTGTAATAAATATAAGCTTGTCCTCTCCTACCCAATCAAGTTCCGGATGTGTGTAATCATCCTTCACAGTATGCTTCATAGCATCTATAACGGTATTACCGGTAACATATATATTGTCAGCCTTCTTACCCTCTTTCAACAAATTCGACTGTGATAACGGCGTTGGTGCAAAATTATACTGACTAATAACACCTACAGCCTCTCGGTTAAATTCTTCCGGGTATGGCGAATAGATATTATAGGTGCGAAGACCGGCCTCAACATGACCGACTGGAATCTGTAGATAAAAACACGCAAGCGCTGTCACAAAAGTCGTCGAAGTATCTCCATGTACCAGCACTACATCAGGCTTCACCTCTTCCAGAACAGCTTTAATACTACTCAAGATATTCGTTGTAATATCAAAGAGTGTCTGCCGATCCTTCATAATGTTCAGATCATAATCTGGCACCACTCCGAATGTATTAAGAACCTGATCCAACATCTGACGGTGCTGAGCTGTGACAGTTACTATCACTTCAAGACCTATTCTCTTCTTCATCTCAAGTACTAACGGGCAAATCTTGATTGCCTCGGGTCTTGTGCCAAAAACACACATAATACGTTTTTTTGTAGTAGACATGTCTTTACTCCTTTTATTGCTCGGCTAAATAGCCAGTATTGCTGGCTTTTTTGCCGAGAGTATGTTGTGAAGTAGAATCATTGTGGTTGCCGAATGATGTTGATTATAAACTCTTCCGAACTTTTGGATCGATAAATAGCCATGGCTGGCTGCTTCGCCGATGAACACAGGAAGTATTACCTTATTCTTAATCTATGCTCTTATCTAAATTGTTATATATTTTTACAAAAAATGGTTGATTATCTCAAAAAAGCCTTGATTTACGGGCATACAAGCAGGATTTCAAGCTGAATTTACTACCAATTTACTACTTTTGAGGGAAAGAGCCTTGATATGCCGCCCGGAACCCTGCAAGCCCAAACACCAGCACACAGCATTGAGAAAGAATAAATGAAAACTGAATACGACGCATACGCGGCGTTTCTCTATCCCAATACAGGGAGAACAGGAACGCCGCTTTTTTTATGCCCTCATGTTACGCAGTAGGGGCAAAAAGAGCCTTGCTACAAGCGGCTTTGCGGGCGCGTTTTTTACGGGGACAGGGATTTATACCTAAACCCGGCAAAACGGCGTTCTATCGCGTAACAAATCCACAACCAAAGGAGTGATGAAGCTATGGCAGTTTTCCGAGTGGAGCGCAACAAGGGCTATACCGTTATGAGCAACCACCATTTACGCAACAAGGAACTGACCTTAAAGGCAAAGGGGCTTTTGTCGCAAATGCTGTCACTTCCCGAAGATTGGGACTACACCCTTGCGGGGCTGTCACAGATCAACCGGGAAAGTATCGACGCTATCCGCACCGCCATATGGGAGCTGGAAAAAGCCGGATATATCAAGCGGCAGCAGGGGCGCGACGCAAAGGGCAAAATGACCGCCATTGAATACACCATTTACGAGCAGCCCCAGCCGCCGGACGACACCCCGCCGGGATTGGATAACCCGACATTGGAAAATCCAACACCGGGCAACCCGATATTGGAAAATCCGACACCGGGTAAACCGACGACGGAAAATCCAACGCAATTAAATAAAGATATACAAAAGACTGACTTACCAAAAAAAGAAAAAATAATTACTGATGAACAAAGTACCCATTCCA
>CAMWTP010000216.1 GCA_947177165.1 uncultured Lachnospiraceae bacterium | reverse complement strand
ACAGGACACAGTCTCATCTCTGTATGTTTTTATGTCAAATATATTGCTATTTATCGTCCTAACTTTGCTGTTAGCATCATAGCAGCCTTCCTCTGGTATCGTTAAATATGTATATTCGTTATCCTGCGCTACCGATGCAGCCGTGACCGTGACTCCGCGCCTATCTTTCATAGCCCCATCAATTAACTTTCCTGCAACCCACGCCTTTAGTCCCGACAATATTCCTCCTGCGTCAGCTGTCCCCGGCGTCTGGCTGGCAAGATCTGTCGCCATAACCCGCCCTGCCCCATCGTGATATCCGCGCGGGATATTATATGTCCCGCCTGCCAACAGTGTGGCTTCCTTAGCTCCCTGGTTCTCCATTATACCTGTCATCAATACTGTTCCGTTAAATGCAGTCTTGCCTTCCAGTATGTCCGCCGCTGATGCTGATGCTTCGCTGGAAGTTTCAAATAAATTCTGGATCGAATCGATCTTCGTCACAAGCACATCCTGGTTCCTGTTAAGTTTCCTGTCGATCCACAGCATAAGTGCACCCAACTCATTCTTCATCCAGACCTAACCCCCTTATCTCAATTCTATTTTCATCCATATAGACACCTGTCCTCGATACCTTCCCGCCTTCCGCATCATATACAGTTTCTATCATACTCGTATCATCCATGACAATGACTGCGCTTGTTCCGTCCGAATAGGTTGTTATTATCGATTTATTTTTATCATCGATAACAGATATGCTGTCCTGCGAATCAAATATACTATCAATCTGTTCCTGCAGGCTTCCCTTATTTTCAAGATCAACATTCCCAATTTGTTTCTGTAGATCCTGAATATTTCCAATCGTGGCAATCGCTGTCTGATCAATTTTTATAGATACATTTTCCGCATTTCCCACCGTACTCACAAGCTGTATGTAAGCACCCGAAACAGTCACACCATTATAGGCAGGCATGTAACAGTTCCCTGTTGTTTCGATTGTTACTGCATACAAGATTTCGCCCTCTTTCGGGTCAGTTGCATACAGTCCGATCGTACGCATATAATATCCTTCTGTCAGCTCTGTATTACTAAAAGCCGATTCAACTTTGACAGCGACATCATTCGTTCGCGTTATCCTGGAAATCTTGTTCGTCTGCCTTATATCGCTAAGATTTTCTAGCGATTCCAGCTGATCCACTTCATAACTCATACTTGATGTTGCAATTGTTGAAAATTCAATATCCCCCTGCCCAGCTAACATCTTTGCAATCAGTTCCTGCCCGTTTCTGGTAATAACTAATTTTGAAAATTCTGCCATTGGCTCCATCCTTTCTACTATTCATTCTGCACCTCAAAGAATTCTGCCACAACTACGCCTGCTCCTCCACGGACTGCTCCATCTGCAACAAACCATTCCTTAAAATCATTTGTTACCAAAAATGTTTCAATAGAACAAACCCCTCCGCCAGTCCAGACAGAACCTTCTACCCTCATGTCAAATTTGTTCCGAATATCCATAATCATATTGCAGGGAAGCATAAATTCGATGATCCGTTCCAGTTCTTCCACCTGACCAAATAACTCAAGGTGCACATCCAGATCAATCCTGTAAAAATCAAATTGCTTTGTGATGGTAAAGTCATTTTCACCACACAGAGCAATCAATTTCTGGATCAACATTCGCCATGTATAAGGCAACGCAGTAAACCATCTGGATTGAACCCTCGACCTTCTGCTTTCCAGCGTATCATTGCGGGACGGAAGAATGTGCAATATCTTTTCAAATCTCCCAATGCCGTATTCATCAGCCGTTGCAATAAACTCATTTTTCAAAACGCGGTCTGCAGCTCTCCATGCAAGAATGAATTCTGGATTTTCCGCCGCCAGAGTAATGTTGGTTTCCTTATACTCCGCCATGAACGGGGGGAGGTATGATACAAGGTCAACTTCTCTGATCATCCACTCACACCTCCAGGCACTGGGATTTCATATCTCCCGAGAGTCAGGTTCTTACTTGAACCGTTGATTGAAGTACCCTGAATATCAATGATCCCTTGGACATTCAGGATACGGTTATCAATTTGACTGAGCCTCACAATCAGGCAGGAGGTATCAGCCCATTGCTTTCTAAGTTCCAGAAGATAGGCGGAAACAGCGTCTTCAATGAGACGCTGCAGATTGTCCCACCCATAACCCGGTTCAAATGTCAGTGTCGTTCTGATCGTGATCTCTTTCGCTTTTGCACTTTCCACCTTCACCACATGGCCAATCGGTGCAAGCCCGTAACCCTCCCCAGCATTCACTTCCGGATCGATCGCTGTTTGAACCGTCTGAACAAGTGTATCTGACGCAGGTCCGAACTCCGAATCAATGATTGTCAAAAGCACCGTCCCCCCAGTTGTCAGCTTCTTCTGCCTGCCGGCGTGGAAGACAGAATCCAGCCAATAACGAACTTCTCCGGTCAGTGTCTCCTTGATGTCGTCATACCACGTTTCCACGCTTTCTTTCGGAATCATATCAGCGGGGGCAATGTCAGCGTTCCAGATCCGCGTTACCTTTGTCCTGCCAACTCCGGGTATGGCATTTGTTTTTTCCAGATAGTCAGCCCGGTTCCCGCCGAAAGCAATCTCTCCAAAAGAAGCAAAGTATCTCTGCCGCAGATCCTCTGTTTCTTCTTCATCTTCTCCGGGAATCAGAATTTCAGTCAGTTCTGCAGTCTGTAGTCCTCTTATATATTCCATGGGGATCATTGTACCCAAAAACTGGTTTCCGATCTTTCCGGCTGTTTCACACTCAACCTGGTATTCTCCATCGGCAACTTTTTGGGTCACTATATAATTTATATTGCCGATATTGAACCTCTGCCCAGTCACGTCAATAGTGGGAGGCACAAACATTCCTTTTAACACTGCATGTGTTGCTTCATACGGATATATGCCCCTTTCCTTGCAGCGCAGGATCAAAAATTCCCTCGAAGCCGAATCCCCATAAGCTTCTTTCAAGATCACATCAAGTTCAAGATATAATATTTGAAGTTCAATGGCAGTAGGTGAATGCGTGTCCCAAATAACAGAACCTTCCCGCTTGTCAAATTTGTCTGGGACACGGTTCAGCATCC
>CAMWTP010000215.1 GCA_947177165.1 uncultured Lachnospiraceae bacterium | reverse complement strand
TTATCCTCACCAATGGGGAGCTTGCCGCCGCCCTGTTATCCCTGCCGGAGAAAAAAAGGAAATCATTTATCTATACTTTTTCGAGAATTACACACAGCAGAAAATCGGGGATTTATACGGGCATTGCAAGAGTACGGCATGGCATTACATTACATACACAGCGCGTTACTTTTGCCATATTCATATCACCCTGTTACATTCTACTGTTCATCTCCCAGTTTGGATATGTCTATACAATTCTATCTCTTGACTTTAATAATTCATATACTGATGAATGACCCTTGAAGCAGTCCATTTTCCCATATATAATCATACTGCGACCAAAAAGAAATTTGAAAACTACACACGAATCACAAGAATGTGTGATATTCTATCCCCAGGAGGTGTCGTTATGCAAAAGATTTTAGTTGTCGAGGATGACTTGGACATTCAAGAACTATTGAAGAATTTTCTGCAAGAGGTAGGATATGAGATCAGTTTAGCCAGCGATGGCGTGGAAGCCCTTTCTGTATTTTCTGCCTCACAATTTGACATGGTGCTGCTTGATGTAATGCTCCCCAAAATTGATGGGTTTGCCGTTTGCGAATTTATAAGAAAACAATCTCAGGTTCCTATCATCATGCTTACCGCATTGAGCGGAGAGGAAGAACAAATCCGGGGGCTGGATTTGCAGGTGGACGACTATATCACAAAGCCCTTTTCTATGCCGATCTTAATTCGGAAGATTGCCGCCGTCTTGCGGCGGAGCGGCGGGCCGCATGAGTATGAACACAAAACGATTGCTTATCAAAATCTCATTTTGGATTGCGACAATTATACGGCCATAGTGGATGGAACCGCTTATGAACTGACACAGCGAGAATTTGAAGTGCTGAAAGAACTGCTCACTAATCAGGGGCGTATTTTGACCCGGCAAAACCTTTTGGACAAACTGTGGCGGTATGATTTTTATGGGGACGAGCGTGTAGTTGATACACACATCAAGAACTTGCGGAAGAAGCTGGGGATTGAATTTATCCAGACAATCAGAGGGGTGGGATATAAAATTGACAAAGAAAATTAAAGGCAGTCTTTTTGCAAAGGTGTTTTTCATTACCGTGATTATGCTGTTTTGTATATCGCTACTGGTATTCGGAATGTTGGCATGGTTAATGCCGCAGACCTACTCTAACAAGCTGAATGCAATTTTGGATGAACGTGCGCAAGGCTTTGTATCTGAACTGGAACAAGTACCTTTTTCAGACAGCGGCGGCCTGTTCGATCAATTTATTGCAGATATGGAAATCAATTCAGTTGAGTTATACGACAGCAACGGCGATTTTGTGCCGTTGCCCACAAAAGAATTTGATAATGAATGGGAGGATAATATTGTACAGACAGCAGTCGGTGGCCTTGGTGAAGCCTCCCCCATTTTATCAAACCATTACTATTTTTCTTTCTCTGACCGTAGTGACCGCTATACGCTCGTTGTCTATGGTGAGGCAGAACATATCTTGGAACTGCAACAATCCTTTATCCGCATTTTCCCGCTAATCCTACTGACTGTTTTGGCGGTTGCTTTTGTCGTATCCTTGCTTTACTCCCGTATGATTACAAAGCCCATACTGGAAATCAGCCGTATATCCGAAAAAATGTCTGATTTGCAGTTGGATTGGACAGTTGATGAACAGCGAACTGACGAATTGGGAACCTTGGGGAAAAGCCTGAACAGGTTATCCCGTAATCTTTCTACTGCTCTGTCCGATTTGCAAAGCGCAAACAGGAAACTGGAAGCCGATATTGAACATGAAAAGGAATTGGAGCAGGCCCGTACAAATTTCTTTTCGGCGGTGTCCCATGAATTGAAAACACCCGTCACCATTATTAAAGGCCAGTTAGAGGGGATGCTGCTTGGTATTGGGGCATACAAAGACCGGGAGAAATATTTGACAAGATCGCTGGAAATCGCAAACACTCTCGAAACAATGGTGCAGGAGATATTGACAATCTCTCGGCTGGAAACTGCGGGGACAGATTTCAAAAAAGACTATTTGGATTGTATTCAGATCATCAAGTCCTATTTAAGCGAAATCGAAGATTTGATTGCGGAGAAAGATTTGCAAATACATCTTGATGTTCCACCATCTGCGCTTATAACCGGAAACAAAATGTTGATGGAAAAGGTGTTTTCAAATCTAATAGGAAATGCAATCAAATATTCCCCACAGGGAGCCACTATTCGTATCTTTGTCTATATGGAACATAAACAGATGGAATTTTTTGTTGAGAACACAGGCGCACATATCCCGGAGGATAGCATTCACAAATTATTTGATGCGTTTTATCGCGTGGAACAATCTAGAAGCCGTAAAACCGGCGGGAGCGGGTTAGGGCTGTATATCGTGCAGGAGATACTACACCAGCATGGAAGTGAATGTACGGTCTGTAATACACAGGCCGGAGTAAAGTTTTCTTTTACAATCTGACGAATACAAGGAAAGCGGCGGGCGATTGCCCCGCCGCTTTTCAACTACACATAAATCACAAACTAATCCCAAATGTATCACAAAAAATGATGGTATTCTTTAGGTACATTCAAAGAAAGGATGGTGTTTCTTCAATGAACACAAAAAACTTATTCGCATTAGCCCTCGGAGGGGTGTTGCTTGTAGGGAGCCTCGCCGGGTGCAGCACCGCGGCGGCCTCCCAGGGCGGAACCCCGCAACTCGGAACGACATCTCCGCAGGAGTTTGACGCATCCGCCCAGATTGCCGTCGCGTTCGCTGACGGCGATAGTCTCTCCAACGATGTCTCCTATGAGGAACTGTTCAAGCCCTATGAGCAGTTTGGTTTGACCTACGACAGCGGTAAAAACGAACTGAAATTCAACGGCAAAACAGTACGGTGGTTCGAGGACTACTATGCCGTGGAGGACGGGGTGCAGGCCGGAAACGACTTTTTCAACGAAAATGGCGTGGTTGATGTATATGCCGTCCGTGACCTCACCAACATCGTCCGCTCCGAAGATGGTTCTTTTGACCCTGGCGGAAAGTTGATTGGCGTAAAAGAGTTTTCAGAGACGGAATTTGCCGCCCGTGACATCGAGGCAATCAAAAATCCACC
>CAMWTP010000214.1 GCA_947177165.1 uncultured Lachnospiraceae bacterium | reverse complement strand
CTGTTCCTGTCGCGCCATGCGTTGATAGCGGCATAGCGTATGACAACTTTGCAAAAACCATTGAAAGAATACATGATGTGTTCCTTTTATGCTTCTGTTCAAGCCATAGAACTTTCCCCCTTTCTCCCACATGGGGCGGTACATGATTTATAGTTGCAATTTTATACTGCTCATTATCATCGACTATGAACTAAAGACTTCATCAGCAGAAAGTACCCAGTCACCTAATATTTCGTCACTCCATTTTAAGCAGTCGTCCAAATGAAATGATATCCCGCCATAAGATATAATTCCATGCGAGGACGCAAGTTCTTCTGTGTAATTTTCAAGCAAATATACCTGTTTAAAGCGTGTAGGGTTACTTGAATAGTGACATACCAAAGGGATAACACCTGTCTGTTCTTCCGAAACAGATATGCCGTCTTTTACATGAAATGTTATCCATGCCAATCCTTCAAGCATACTTTGTCCATTTTTCTGTGTTGACACATAGTTTCCGAGCGAATAATAGCATAGCGCCCGATTTCCATTTGTAGCTTCAATCCATTTTACAGGCTGCACAACATGAGGGTGTGTGCCAATAATAATATCTGCACCCGCTTCCGCCATCTGCATTGCAAACTTTTCTTGGGTATTTGAAGGGGTTGTTGAATATTCGGTTCCCCAATGTGGGCATACAATGACAATATCCGCTAATGTTTTTGCTTCGGAAATATCCAGCAGCACTTGTTGGTTAAGGGTTTCAAAATCAATTCTGCCATTTGCTTCATCTACATCACACAGCATATTCATTCTGTCTTTTATAGAAGATGATATACTCTCACCGTTTGCCCCATATGTATAATTTAGAATTGCAAACGTATAACCACCAACGTTTAATAGTGGAATTCGGCTTTTATATGTTTCTTCTGTAAACGGTTCATGAATACCCGTAATAAGTACTTCCGGGTGCGTTTCCCAAAAATCAATGCAGTTTTCCATTCCACTCATTCCTTGGTCTGCCGTATGGTTTGTGGCTTGAAGAACAACATTAAATCCTGCTCCGGCTATGGCATCCCCCACTTCCGTTGGGGAGTTAAATTTGGGATAACCATGAAAATCCAACTCATTACCTCCAAATATTGTTTCTTGGTTGATTATCTTAATATCTGCTTTTTCCAGAAATGCGCCTATTCCGTCAAATAAAAAGTCATAATTCCGGCTTCCGTCAGACTGTTTCCCGGCATTTACAATCCCCATGTGTAATAAATTATCGCCGACTGCCATGAGAGTAATATCATATTCTTCAAAAGCTATTTCATCATTTTGCGCCGGGAGAGACACTCCTTGGACAACTGCTTCTTCCTTTTCCGGCGGTTTATGCACCCATCCATATATGGTGTCTGCTACTGTATGCGCTCCTATAAGGCATAATATTATCCTTATGATTGCCATTATCCTATAAAAGCGTATCCGGCGCTTTCGTGCCGTTTTTCGTCTAACTGCCTGTGTTGTTTTTTTTGAACGGGAAATGGTTTGGTAGTTTCGGTTCGGTACTTCCTGTTTCATTCTTTGCGGTGTTCTGCTCGGAGTTTTTGCCCCCTGCCTTGGTTTTCCGCTTGAAACCATATTCCATAATTCCACTTCCTGTTTCTGTTTCTTCTGCAAATCATGTTCCATAATGTTACCCATTACAAATTTTGAATATTATATTTCCAGTTTGCCAATGCAAAAGCAATGTTACGGCTTCCTTAGCAGACACAACTGGCAGTTTTTATATATACCGATTAAACATTCAAATATGATGGGAATGCTGAACATAAGGTATCTTTGGAAATATCAGTGGGATATTACCTGTCAACCGGGACCACACTCTTTAAACAGCGTGAGATCAGTCATTGCCCCGCCGCTGTTATCCATCCATAAAGTAATATCCTCTGGATTATCCGCCGGATAGCTTGCTTTCATATCCGCAATGAAATGCTCCGGCTCATCGCTTTCCGGCTGCCCGGACATATATGTAATATCCATTGTGAATATCTCGTCCACCGTTCCGTCATTTTCTTTACGTTCCACAAGAACTGCGGAGCAATCCTTATACTCATAAAATGAAGCGTACATTTCTTTCCATTCGCTTATAGCCTGCTCCATAACCTTTTCACTGGGTGCAGTATCTTCTGTCGGCTTTTCGGCTTCTGCATTATTTTCTTCCGGCATACTGTCTTTTTCTGCCACTGTACTTTCACTACCGTTGTCCATAAGCGATTCTTCCTTTGGCGTATTTTCTTTGCCGCACCCGGAAAGTAATATTGCAGATAAAATGCTAATTACCAAAATATTTTTCCATCGTTTCTGTTTTGTGTTTCCCATTTTTAACCTCCATGTAATTGTGATACTAAAACTTACTTTTCTCTTAAAGCTATATGGTTATGAACAAAAATACCTTACGTTCAGCATTCCCACCATGCCTGTTTCAAGATTCAAAACATTTTCAGTCCGCAAGGATATTGTCAACCACAAACTTAATATCTTTTATTTCTCCCTCCATTCCCAGATATTCCGCTTCCTGTTCTGAATTTTCAGGATTCCACTGTACATCACTTGGATAGCAGAGAATGTAAGTTTTATCACTGGTAGAAAACAGATAACGGTATTGGACAAAATCATATCCCTTTTCTATGAATTGTTCCGGTGTCATGGATTCCTCATAGCAGACGATATAAAACAGGACACCTCCGTCAAATGCGTCGATTCCTGCACTGACATCTTCTCTGACCTGTGTGTGATAAACAATATAATTCTGACCATTTGTTTCTACAGAATATTTTCCCTTCCAATCATCGGGCAGGATCAGAGTAAGATTGATTTCTTCCAACTTTATCGCTTCCTGTTCTACGGGCACTTCAACCACTATTTCACGTGCAAAGGCAAAGGCGCCTGCACTAAAGCTACAAATCATAAGCACAAATGCTGCGGCTGCCATAAGGAAGCGTCTTATAGTCTGACGGTGATGCAGTTGTCTGTAATTTGGTATTTTCTCTGCCTGTTCAACAAGCCGGTCATCAATGTTCCCAATATGTTCGGAAAGCTGTTTCTTATTCATACTTTGATACCCTCACTTTCTAAATATTTTTTTAACTTGCGGCGCATTTC
>CAMWTP010000213.1 GCA_947177165.1 uncultured Lachnospiraceae bacterium | reverse complement strand
CCAAATTTTCGAGAAAAATCAATTGCAAAATTATAGTACAATTGAATAGAAATTCCTCTCAATTTTGACAACTTTTTTTGATCATATCTCAGTATATACGAAAAATTAGGAAAATGTTTTCTATTAAAATATTCTTATATTATGATATACTTTATTATATATTAATTTCAAAAGATTATGAGAGTTTCCTATGATCTATAAATTTTAGTGGTCATTCTTTTTTTTCCTTTCAAATTTAAAAACCTCTGAAAATTTCAATATAAAATCATTTTTTTTAAATGGCGCCCAAGCGAAACCCATCATGGTTTACTCCTGAAACAGGAGCAAAAGCAAGATCTCAGCAAACTTACGAAAAGCTCTTAGAAGACAACAAAAGATTACAAGGTGAAAATGAAAGGTTAATTTTGGAGAATACAAGGCTAAAAAACCAAATAGCAGACCTAATGAAAATTAAATTAAATATATCAGAAGACAACAAAAATGCGAATAATATTAGTCCAATAGTATTGAAATTCATCAGCACTACATGCGATAATATGTCAAAATTTCCTCAAGGAAGACGTTATGATGGACTTCACGAGTTCTTTGCGCTTTTAAGCATGATGAGTCCTCATTACTTCAATATTTTAAATACCAATTTATTGTTTCCAACATATAAAACTGCTTCAACATATAGAAAGCAAGCTCTCGCTAATTTAGGAATTCATGACGACATTTTTAATGGCGATATAAATAATATTTTGAATATCATGTCAAGGTTTTTACCAAATAATTTTGTTGGAAAAGGAGTTATCATGGTTGATGCTGCATATGTTACACCGTACGTCAAAGTAAACAAAAATGGTAGGATTGATGGCGTGCTAAATCTCAAAGAGATCGATCCAGATTTAGCAGAAACATTTATTAATGATGACAACGAATTTTTAGAATTTATTAAATTAAATTATAACTCAGTGATACAAGCAGAATTTGGTATGACATTTGCACCATTAAATCCAGAATTTAAACAGTTTCCAATTGCATGCATTCCTTCAACATCAGGTAAGGCAACACAAGAGTTACGCGAAAAAATTGAATCGATCATATCACTCATGCCAAAAAACATAAGTATTATCGGATTAGGCACTGATGGTGACAACACTTATAGTATATATGCAAATGTATTTATCGACAAAATTATTGGTAACTTCAAAAGATTCCTGAGTCTTGGTGCTGTCGGTATAATTAAAACATTTGCAATACTAATTCATTTTTCAGATCCATTACACCTGACAAAAAGAGATCGTTACAGAAAATCTTCTCTTGAAGAATTCCTAGTTTCTCCATATGATTCTTATGAAACACGGTCCGCAAAAGATTTAAAAGCTATTGGAATTGCTCCTTACTTATTGGATAACAACAAAGGACGTAAAATGGAAGATGACCTCCCAAAAAAATTGTTTACTTTACAAACAATTCAAAAAATAATTGATAAAGAAGACTTTTATTTACTTTTATCAATGCTTCCTTCTACACTCTTACTAGAGGGACTATTCAGGAATTCATTAAGTCGGCAAGAGACTATTGACTATCTTTTACTTGGTGCAAGTATTGTATTGATTTATTATCTTATGCAACAATATGTCATTGAACACAACTTAAAAATCTACAGTGTGCAGCCCAATACATATAAGAAAATGATATGTTTCACAGATAATTGGTGCAAACAATACATATTTACTGCAATTGGAATTGCATCTCAAATAATCACTGAGGAAGCTATTGATACAGGTGCATGCAGTTCACACTACCAAGAACACAATTTTGCAAATGCTCGGAGGCATAATAAAAAAGATGACAGCCATGTGAAATTCCAAAAATCAATGAAATACATTCTATTAGAGCACGAATTATACAAAAACATGCCTATTGAAGAAAAAGTTCCAGAATCACGAAGTGACAGTGGGAAGAAAATTTTTGACAACACTCCAGTTGAAGAACGGCCCATAATTTACTATCTTCAGCAAGCATTGTACCTTTGGAAGAATGTTCAAATTGTAAGAAAAATGCCATTATTCAAATTAATCGATTCAGATCCAAGAAAAATGTCATTTCAAGAGTTAAGTGGGATTTTGGGGAATTTTTATGAAAAAAATCGAAGTTCAATTTCTACCAAATCAACGGGCATGATAAAAACAGCTGGCTTGAACAACATGATATTTTGGAATGCTAATGAGCAGTTAAATAACTTGGTTAATGATGATGATTCTGAATAAAAGCTAATTTTTTCATTTCACTTTTTATATATTGAAATATTTGAATATTATATGATGTGTCAAAAATTTTAAAAAAATATAGAACATAGGAAACTCTCGAGCATATGTCAATATGCTTCGAAATTAATAATATATACTTATTATAGATAGTTATTGATGATTTCAGATTTTAAGCGAAATCACGGCGGAGAGTCTTTCAAAAAGTTGTGATTTTCATAACGAGTCTCCAGACGTAAATATAAAAATGTTTCAAAATTTATATTATTATAAGAATATATATTGCAAGCATCTTAATATATATCAATTGTTATATTTTTATTAACTTCGCTTTGCATCGAGTTATTAATAAAATATGTTTCAAAAATTTGATTTCTGTACTTTTACATTAAATGTCAGAAAAAAAAATAGGTGTACCTACATAATTAGTATAACAATAATTGTATTACTATATTATATATGATTATAAAATTATAGGATTGTATGTTTATTGTATATAGAGAAATAACCAAAAACTCCTATCCGTGAAGAATGAAATTTTTCACATTAAGATAAAAATACAAAAAAACTCGTTACTAACAATATCGGCCAAAATTCAATATTTTTACCCAAAAATTGGTTATTTATCTTATTATAATGTTAAAAATACTATTAAGCAAAAAAATTGCGCATTATAAGTATATATCCCGAGATAAAGCGATTTATACTATTTTTAGCCGATTTTACAATTTTTTTTTGAAAAAACGATCCAAGGACAGATCCAACGAATGATCGGTATATTACATTTATCTTAAATAGTAGTATAAGTTTCATTATATATTATATTAAATTTTTAGAAAAATCGTCCGCCAAATTTTCGAGAAAAATCAATTGCAAAATTATAGTACAATTGAATAGAAATTC
>CAMWTP010000212.1 GCA_947177165.1 uncultured Lachnospiraceae bacterium | reverse complement strand
CATTTGAAGGAGTGCAGACAAAGGTATCAGAGCATTTCACCCAGCCGCCGAAGCACTTTACGGAAGATTCTCTGCTGTCAGCAATGGAACGTGCCGGAGCAGAGGATATGGGCGATGAAGTGGAGCGCAAGGGGCTTGGCACACCTGCAACAAGGGCAGACGTGATCGAGAAGCTGGTCAAAGACGGCTTTGTGAAACGGGAGAAAAAGCAGATGCTCCCCACGGAGGACGGAGTAAAGCTCATCACGGTGCTTCCGGATGT
Source organism: uncultured Lachnospiraceae bacterium (assembly GCA_947177165.1). Classification (GTDB taxonomy): domain Bacteria; phylum Bacillota; class Clostridia; order Lachnospirales; family Lachnospiraceae; genus COE1. The sequence continues at coordinate 2,895 of CAMWTP010000212.1, read as the reverse complement.
GGTAAAGTCACCCAAACTTACCGCTGATTGGGAAAATGCCCTTACCCTTGTGTCAAAGGGCGAGTATTCCATGCAGGAATTTATGGGCGGCATAGAGGATATGGTCAAAGAGCTTGTGCAGACCTACAACAGCATCAGCGATGAACAGAAATCCATGTTCGGGGGCGGCGCACAGGAATCTCTTGGAAAATGCCCGAAATGCGGCGGCGATGTGGTGAAAGGGAAATTCGGCGCTTACTGTAAAAATAAGTGCGGCATGAACGTGTCACGGGCAATGGGGGCGGTGCTCACCGACAGCCAGGTAAAAAGTATGCTGGAGGGGAAAAAGACCCTCGTAAAAGGCTTGAAAGGGAAAAAAGGCAGCTATGATGCGTACCTTATCCCGGAGGGAATTGAAGATTATTCCTATACCAAAGACGGGAAAGAGGTCAAAGGCACACAGTATAAGGTCAAGCTGGAATTTCCCAAAAAGAAAAAATAACAGGGAGGTGATCTGTTTGTATGCAGAAGAAGCATCTTCCGTAATACAGAGCGGGCAGGTATGGGAGAAAGGAGGGAACCATTTGTATGGAACGGACTGCATGGACATACTGCCCAAACTGCCCGGTGAAAGCATTGACCTGATTATCGCTGACCCGCCATATTACAGAATGAAAGGCAGCTTTGACTTTGTATTCCTTTCAGAAAAGGAATATCTGGAATGGTGTTCCTTATGGGTGGCTGAGTGCTGCCGGGTATTGAAGCCGACAGGGGCATTTTACTGTTGGGGGAGCTGCCTGATGATAGATAAACTTTCCGTCCTTGTCCTGGAACGGTTTGACTGGACAAAAAGGAACCTGATTGTATGGAATTATAAAACAGGTCGTCCGGCAAAAACGGCATACCGCAATGAAACGGAATTGCTGTGGTTTTACAGTAAGGAGCTGCACACGCTCAATCTTGATGAAATCAGGATTGCTTACAGTAAGGGAAGTGAGAAGGACAAAAGAAAAAACCCGAAAGGGAAGTCCTGCGGGAACGTGTGGGAATTTTCACGCATTATGCCCAATTATAAAGAATGGACAGGTCATCCCACGCAAAAGCCGGAAAAGCTGGCAGAGAGAATCCTGCTTGCAAGCAGTAAACCAGGCGATTTAGTGCTGATACCGTTTGCCGGAAGCGGAACGGAGATAGAAGCCTGCATCAGAACCGGGCGGAACTGGCTGGCGGCAGAGAAAGAAGAAAAGTACATACAGGAATTTATATTACCGAGGATACAGTCGGTTGTGTAAAACAGCGCAAACAAGGCGCAGGGGCATAACAGTTCTCTGCGCTTTTATGTAGAAATGGAAAAAGAAATAGGAGGAAAATAAAATGAGTGAAGCTATGGAAAATGCAACAGTGAACACATCTGCAGAAAAGGCAGAGGAAACAAAAGCGGAGAAATTTATCCGTCTTGGGGAGTACCGTATCAATAAGGCGATTGACGCTATTGGGAGGATAGAGAACCTTGCCAACAGATCAGCCTATGACTATACACCGGAGCAGGTGGAAGCCATGTTTTCGGTTCTGGAGTCCAAAGTGGCAGAAGTAAAAGAAAAGTTTACAGCAACAAAAGCGAAAGAAAACACAGCTTTTTCTTTCGGGAGCAAGGCAGAATAGGAGGGATTGATAATGGGAACAGGAGTTTTAAGCACAGGCGATAAGATTTTAAACATGATGAAAGACATGGATATGAGCATACCGGGCCTGGTGGCGCTTTCCGGCGTCCGTGAGAATACGCTGCTGGACATCATGGCGGGTATCCAGGAACCGGACATAAGCACACTCTGCCGGATTGCGGATGCGCTCGGTGTCTGTGTGCGGGAGCTGTGCCCGGATGAAGAACAGTATACGCTCCCGGTGGAGAAAAATACCCTTGCAAAGCTCATTGTGGTCAGTGAGATAAACGGTGTGGAGCTTAATGCGCTGGTGGCTTTCATTCTGGAAAAGGGCATTGAGGAAAACGGATTCTATGATTAAGGAGGGCGCTGATGGCTGGAGAATATCTCGTTTCAAAGAAATACCATGAAATTTCCATGCTTGCGGGGGAAACGGCAGGGCGGGCATCCAAAAACGGGAAGGAATGGACAAAATACCTGACTACCGCCGCAAGGCTGTATAAATACCCGTTTGAGGATCAGATGCTCATCTATGCACAAAGACCGGATGCCAAAGCCTGCGCCACTATGGAAATATGGAATGAAAAAATGTTCTGCTGGGTAAACCGTGGGGCAAAGGGGATTGCGCTTTTTGACCGGGAGAGCGAGCGTCCAAGGCTGAAATATGTCTTTGACGTGTCGAATGTACATAAGTCAAGAAGGATAGGGAAAGACCCGTACCTGTGGGAGATCAGGGAAGAACACAAGGACGTTGTGCTTGCACAGCTTGAAAAGACATACGGCGCAACCGATAAGGGAAATTCCTTTGAGGGCAGGCTCATGGAGATTGCCAGGAGGATTGCGGAAGATTATTACACGGAGATTCTGCCGGATTTGCTCTATTCAAAAGAGGGCAGTTTTTTAGAGGAACTTGATGAGCTGAATGTGGGGCTGCGCCTGCGGGAAACACTTTCCGCAAGCATCGCTTATACAATTTTATCCCGTTGCGGCGCTGACATGGACTTGTGGAAAGATGACCTGAATTTTGACTATATCAGCGAGTTTAATACTTCAATGGCTTTATCCGTGGTTGGCAATGCCACCACGGATATGTGTAAGCCCCTGCTTATGGAGATCGGGAAAACGGTTGCGGCTTATGACCGCCAGATTGCCCGGAATAAGGCAAAAGAAAAGGCAAATGCGGTACAGGCCGATACCAATGAAAAAAATCCTGAAAAAGTGCTTGCAAATATACCAGACCCACGCTATAATGCTT
>CAMWTP010000211.1 GCA_947177165.1 uncultured Lachnospiraceae bacterium | reverse complement strand
TTGCGCAGTTCCCAAAGGCGTTCCTGTATGGTAGTCGCTCCTTTCATGGGCGCACGCTCCTTTCTGGCGGCTGCTTCCCTGCCGCTTAACTGGATTATACCATACTTTCCACAATCGTGGAAATTTCCGATATTTGCCCTTAATTCCTTTTTTGTGGACATACGGCACAAGGCTCAAAAATGTTCTATGATACAGGTAAGTTCATCGATGGATTATTCCAATCGAATGACCGGCCTGTATGGGATATGCTCCCCGGCGATGTAGCGCAACGACTTCCGGCAGGGAAACGGAGGAACCCTGACCGGAACGAGCGTACCAAGGGGAGCGAAACGCCGCCAATGATGGGGGCAGGAACGACAGCAGAAAGAACCGGCAAAAATGAACACCGAAATGATACCGAAACACGACAATTTCACAGGGCATAGTCTGCCCTGTCCGTAATACCAAGGGGGATTTTGGGGCGGCTCTACGGCTGTATTTCCCTTGAAAATCACCCCGAAACGCTACACAAAAAAACACTGTCCGCCCATTCCGGCTGTTACTGCTGAAACGGGCGGTTTTTCTATGAAGGAGGCGCTATGCCGAGAATGTCAAAAAAGTTGAAGAAAGAGCTTGCTTTCTTCCTGAACGACCGGGGGCGCAGAAGCTACAACGAACTCTGCCGGAAATGCCAGCATAAGTGCAAACAGAGTTTCCGGGCTGTCATTATCGACTGCCCCCGCTACCTGTCCAAACGAGCCAAAAGGAGGACACCACCAAATGAATTATGAATTTATGATAACCGGGGCACCCCTGCCGCCCTGTATGCCGCTCCCAAAGGCAGTGCTCCGGCTCCCGATCAGCAATACGGCAAAGGTCATGTATGCCCGCCTGCTGGATGAAATCCTGACAAGGGGAATCGAGGACTGCAACGGGATTTTGTTTATCCGCTTCCCCATCATGGAGATAGCGGCGGCACTCTCCCGAAGCCCCCAGACCTGCAAGCGTTCCTTAAACGAACTGGAACAGGCCGGGATAATCATGCGTGTTCGTCAGGGAATCGGGGAGGTCAGCCACATCTATATCCTGCTCCCAAAGGAGGACACCGCCCATGAATGAGAAGCTGGAAAAATTGGATCAGGAGATTGTAAAGACCGAAGCGAAACTGCGGCGGGCAGAGCATAAAGAAAAAATGCTGGAACACCAGATAAAGACACTAAACCGGAAGGAACGGACACACCGGCTCTGCACCAGAGGGGCTATGCTGGAAAGCCATCTCCCCCACCCGGAATCCGTGACGGACGAGCAGGTCAGCACCATCTTAAAAGTATTGTTCCACCGGGGCGACACGAAGCGTCTTGTGGCACAGGTTCTTGCCGAAAACCGGAAGGAGGACATGGAATGAAATTTTCAAAAAGTGAGCTGGACATTATCTACCAGTACGCCGCATCGACCAAGGAGGAAACCCTTGCGGGAATGAAGGAAATCGTGCCGGTGATAAAGGACTTATTGACAAAGGCAATCGTGGAGAATGCCATTCGGAAACTGGAAAAGATACCGGAGCCGGAGTGCAGCCAGTTTGTGGCAGCCACAAAAGCAGGATTTCTGGCAGAGCGTGACAATTCCATCCGCCGGCGGCTTGCGGCGGCAAAGATACAGGAGCCGATTATGCAGGGGCATGACCTGTCAGGAAAGGAACGCTTTCACCCGGAAACCCGCCACATGATTACACTGGAAGTGCAGAAGGATTGCTTTGTCGGCTTTAAGGGGGAGCGGTTCCGTTTCTATCTCTCCGATGAGGGCTACCGGAACGCAAAGCACAGTGAACAGGAGGGGGAAATCAAGATAAAGAGCCATGCCGCCGTTGCTGCCGGGAAACTCTATCCTGACAAAAAGCCCAGACAGCAGGAACGGTGAAAAAGGGCAGAAAAACGGAAAGCCGGAAAACTCACCTCTGGAAGAGGGCGCAATTATACACCACTTCGGGAAGTGGTGCATTGCGCCCTGCCGGGAGCGTCCTGCGGACAGCAGATGATTTCCGTAGATTTTCAATCTGCTCCAATCATCACAGGGGAAGCTACACTTCCCCTGCGCTGGCTCCGCCAGCTACCCCTTTGTGAACTTGCGGGGCGGAATCACCTTTCACTGCAAGCTGTTTCCGCCCGACAAGTTTTCTGAAATCCGGCTATACTTTTTTTATGAGATAGCGTATAATAGAGCAAGTGACAAATCGGGATTTGTGAGGAAAAATATATGATTAGAATAAGACCATATAAAGCTTCGGATGTAGATACGATATTATCGTGGTGTCAAGATGAAAAAGCATTTTATCAATGGACAGCAGGTGTACTTGGTAATTACCCTATAACACAAAATGAATTTTGCTTTGTTGAATCTCTAATGCCGTTTACTGCATTTGATGAAACTGGAATTGTTGGTTTTTTTACACTGAGGAACCCTGATGAATCTTTGGATGAATTACGCTTTGGATTTGTTATTGTAAATCCTCACAAGAGAGGAAAAGGCTATGGAAAAGCTATGCTCCAGCTAGGCCTAAAATTTGCATTTGAAATATATGGAGCAAAAAAAGTATCATTGGGTGTTTTTGAGAATAATCTTCCAGCTTATTACTGTTATAAGGCAGTCGGCTTTAGCGACGTAGTTCTTGATACAACAGAAAGATATTGTATTCTGGGGGAGGAATGGAAGTGCAAAGAATTGATTATGGAAAATAGATAGATTCCAGTTTGTCGAACTGACAGCCTATCAAAAAACTAAATAACCCGCCGTCCACCAGCGGCACACCCAAGCAGGAAATCTGAAAAGGTATCCTGCTATTTTTTTGCCCGGAATCCGGGAGAAAGGAGGGCGCACACTTGCCATGCCCGCACTGTAAAATCACCATCATCAAGCGGAGCAACAATGAATCCGCTGTTTCTGCCGCCGCCTACCAGAGCGGCCAGAAGCTGTTCTCTGAATACGACCAAGAGCAGAAATATTATCCCTACAAGAACGAAGTCACCCACAAGGAAATCCTGCTCCCGCCCCATGTGCCGCCAGAGTATGCAGACCGCAACACTTTATGGAACTCTGCCGAAGCGCAGGAAAAACAATGGAACTCCCAGCTTGCCCGGAGGTTCGTGCTTGCCATTCCGAGGGAAATCCCATCGGAACAGCTGTTGATCGTCAAATTATCTGCACCTGCTTTTGACAGATTATTTTAACCCGTTT
>CAMWTP010000210.1 GCA_947177165.1 uncultured Lachnospiraceae bacterium | reverse complement strand
GCGCACGGAAGTACCGATTTTCGAGGCAATCTCGGGGGTTGGTGCTTTTTTTTGCACAAAAAAACGGGGCAGTCTGAAAAAAATCAGATTTCCCCGTTTAGCACGTTATCGAGGTGGGATATACAGCCGCGGCTTGCTATTATCTCATAGGCGAAATGCAGATATCTTTTTGTCGTCTCTATCTCTTCATGCCCCATCAGATACATAAGGCGGTATATGTCCACCTGTCCATATTTTTCGTACTGGTCTATGCAGTAATTCGTTGCAAAGTTGTGCCGTAGCTTGTGGGAGGAAAGCTCAAAAGGGAGGTTCTTCGCCAATTTGGAAACAAAGAGCTTTACGGCGTTACATGTCAGCGGCTCACCGTGGCGGTTTACAAAGACGCTATCGGAATGATACGGGCATTGGGAGAGGTAGGCGCGCATGAGGCTTTGCGTGAGCTTCCCAAGCGGTACAATCCTTTCTTTATCACCTTTGCCGTGCACGGTCATGCGGTTATCGGTGTATGATATCCGACTGCGGCGGAGCGTGCAGACTTCGGACTGGCGCAGACCGCTATCATACATAAGGGCAATGATACACTTGTTGCGGAGCGTGAGCCATTCCGTCTCAGCTTCCACGGCTTGAAAGATTTCTGCTATTTCCGTATCGGAGTATATGCGGACGGACTTCTTGGGGCTTTTTGGTACTTTCACGGATTCAGAACTGTACTGCGCGCCGTATTCCTTTTCACACCAACGGAGAAATATCTTTACATGGCGTATGTATGTGGCACGGGTTGCCTTGCTTATGGGGCGGTTAAGGAGCGTTTTCACATAGTCCGTGATATCCTGTTGGGTGACTGTCCCGAAATCCCTTTCAGAGCCTACAGAGCGGACAAACGGGGCTACAAACTGCATGTAATCAAAGACCGTTTTATCGGACAGGTCTAAGAGCCGCCTTGAAAGTATGAAATTGTCGTATGCTTCATGCAGTGTCATGGCAAAACCTCTATATACTCTGATATGTCATCTATACGGGTGTCGAATGTCTTTACCTTGCAATATCCTTCGGGGTGCTCGTAGTCCCAGTCACAATGCAGTTGCGCATGTCCACGGTAGAGGAGCTCAGCACGCTTCAAGCCTTGGCTTGCATAATACAAATGTGCGCCTAAGTCGGTAACGCCTTTGCCGATATCTTTTGAAAGGTATTTGAGCATGTAGGAAGCGGCGCGGTCTATGTCTTTTATGGGGCTCATGCTGATAAAGCCGAATTTATCTTCATACTGCAACCATGAAAGATAACCGTACTCATTGGTATATACGTCCCTATCACGGACACCATTTAGAAAGCCATGCATGTGCCACGCGCCATCTTTATGCATTTCTGGAACGAAAACATATTTTACTTTATCCGATTCATTACAACAACGGTTATAATTGCGTATGAACATGGCGAGGTCTGACTTATAGGCGGCAAGATTATGCCTATCGTATTTTTGGGGTGATATCGTAAAGGTGCACCAGTACCGCCACGGGTTAGAGAGGACAAGCTCTTTTATTGCGGTTTTTGCGCGGATAATATTATTATCCAGTTTTTTATCGTGTGCCGTGCCCTTTTTTACATTGGGGGTATCGTCCTCAAATCCAGAGGTACGGGAAACAGCAGTATAAACCACCCTAACAGTATGGTCTCCGAGTTGTTTAACTGATATGGTGTCATATTCGCGTGGGTGACATTTCTGCATGTTTTTTCGATTACCTCCAATCGTAACAATCTAAAAACTACCGCTTTATGATACTATGTCAAGTAAGGGGAGCCGAAAACTTCCGCTCTGGCTTCAAGCTCCGCGCCCCTGTGGGACACTAAAAAAGGGGCATATGGCGACAGGCGGGGCGGTTACACGGGGAAGAAAGACCGTAGGCATAAGAAGAGCTCTCCTACCCCCAAAAGGCTTGCACAGGGGGTCAGCAATCACATAAGCGGGGCTATGCCCCATGTGAAAGCCTCGAGGGGAGGGGATAACCGAGCTCATGCCTTGGCTTCCGGCTCCGCGCACGGGGCATGAAAGGAAACAGGGGGAGGAAAAAGCAACCGGAGTATGCCTTTTACACTCAAGGGGTATGATTAAGCGTGGCTCAACCATACCCCGTACACCATTATGGGTGGGCGGCTGTTTCCGTGTGTCAAGGGTTGCCCTACGGCGTATCGTTCCTTGCCCCTTGACACACTGCCCTAAGTACTTAGGCGAATTTATGGAATGTCATAGCCCGATAGGTCACACAAGCATTGTGCAAGGTAGTTGCCGAGAAAGTCCCTTGCTTCAAGGCACGGTGAAAGGCTGTCGAGTAGGTCAGCGACATTTTGGCTAAAAGAACAGGCTCCAAGCTGGGCATTGATGGCGTTGATATTCTTAAGCACATCAAGATAGAGTTCCATAATCTGCCTAATTGTCATAGTGGGGAAAATTGTTATAAGTTCGTCCATACTCTTTACTATTTGCTTTTTCATCTTTTCACTCCTATTCTGTCGTTGTTTTTCCCTACATTTTGTGTTAAAATAAAGCAAATATTTAATATTCTGACGCAAGCAAATATCAAATATTCGATAATATAAAAATATCAAATTTTTAATAATGTGTCAATAATAAATATCAAATTTTTGATAAAGGAGAAAAAATATGAATGATACCATTGTAGGAAGAATATTTGAAACCATGAAAGAAGAGAAGATAACACAGCAACAGCTAGCCAATGAATTAGGAATAGGTCAAAGTACAGTAGCTAGTTGGAAAAAAAGAGATTGTCCACCGCCGATAAACTATATAAGTCAGATAGCAGATATTTTAGGTGTATCAATAGATTACCTTGTTACAGGTTCTAATAATCCGATAAGATACAAACTAACAAGCAACGAGCAAATGTTAATAAGGCTTTATAGAACTGCTTCAGAAGAAAATCAAAGATTAATTTTTAACCTTGCCTTAAGCTTGAATGATGAACACTATCATGATGAAGTAGACGGCAACGAATTACTAAAAACTTTAAATTCAAAATAAATTCATATGTTGTGATATAAAGATATTCAAAAACAGTAACGCGCGCGGCGGGAGCCTAAAGGCTATGACCACCGCACGCAGACAAATTTTCGTGTACCGTGTGCCCTAGGGCTATATAGCTCTTAATCAGGGTGTCCAGGGTTCGAGCCCCTGGCGGCGCACGGAAGTACCGAT
>CAMWTP010000209.1 GCA_947177165.1 uncultured Lachnospiraceae bacterium | reverse complement strand
CTGACAGTCTATGCCGAGCAGCAACTCTAATTCTGGTGGCTCTCCTTCATAATACTCATCCATGTCAATCCACAATTTAGTCTGTCTGGGTATACAGCTTATCAGTCCTTTATCAATTGAATGGATATTGTTAAATTCAATTCTTTCCAACATGTCCATATTTATCTCACTGATGTCCCTTGCCAATATCTTCCCGCCATTATTTATTGTAAGTATCTTAAAATTTCCATACACCAGTATTTCATCCAGATAAATAACGACATCTGTTTCCTTCATATACATATAAAGTTGGTCATAACTTCTAAAGTTCTCTAACTGGCTGATCCATGCCGCATACTCTTCCTGACTTTGTATTTCAACTTTGAGACCACCGTGATCATATTGTTTAATCTCTGGCATACTGGAAATAATTTCCTGCTGCGGCCACTCTGAAAGATCTATTACAATGGTTTCAGGTTCCCGATGCAGTCCAATAATGCCACTGCTTCCCTGACTGCAGCCTGTCAGGACGAATACACTTAATATTATGGAAATCCCAGTATATAGAATCACCTTCCACACATCGTTTTTAGACATCTGAACCACCTCGCACTCACTTAATCAACTCGCAGCCCATATTACCCAAATGCACGTTTATCTTTTCCACATATCCAGGTTCAGTGTTATACTGTGCAACACCTGTATACTCACTCCCATTTGCACTATTTGTTTTCTCAGCTAACACTCCAACTCCTACAGCAATACTCATATTACTGGTTACATTATCAAAAAAAGCATTAATTTCCCGTTATTATTTTCCTCAAATATCGTTTCTATAAATATGGATATCTTCAAAATGCATTCTTGCTCTTTCGCCTTTTATATAGTCGCTGTTTCTTCTTTGTTTATACTCCGCCCCACGTTTCCTCCACCGACCGGAAGCACTGGTCCGCGATGTCCTCCCACTGGTTCATTACCCTCGGCGGGCAGTTAAAGATGCCGTGCCGCCCTCCTCCAGCTGGACGGGAAGCACGTTAAATCCGAAATTGACTGTGGAGTCCAGGCTTGTGACGATGAAGTCTGGGGCGTTACAGGATGGGTATTTGACGTTTCTGACCGTCTCCTGCATCGGCAGGAACATCTGAATCTTTGTGTCTGGCAGGGTGATCTTCTCGAATGTGATGAGTTCGTCATCCACATAGATTCCTGTTTCCAGTATTCTGTGCCCCCTGCGTTTCTCCTCCTGCCGGGCTTCTAATATTTGTTTGTCGTAGTGGTTCATCTAGTTCTCCTCCCTTTACAACGATCAAATACAGCTTCATGTTTCTCAATGCTACATTACCAGTAAAATCATCTTAATACCATGGATCAACCTTTAGATATTCATATATCTCAGGGAGAAGTATTTCAAAGCTCCCCCCGTTTCGTAAAATCACTAATTGTCCCTCATATAAATAGAATGTATCGAATCGATCCGCATAGCGTCCCACAAAAAGCTCTCCTTTATAAAAATAGAAATCTCCTTTCTGAACATATGACAGAATCTCCTCTTCTGTTAAGAGGAAACCTAATTCCCGCATACTGCGACTGTCCTCCTGATATCTTCCACATGCATACATCCACGTCATCAAGTCATCTATCTCAAACAAATCATCCAGCATTACACGCTCCCCACTCTGCAGATTGACTGTAACTCCAAAATCGGCTTCTCCATCAGAAACTTTGTTAAGATTATCGACTTTAATAGAATATATAACAGAAAGCCATTCCTCTGACTGATATGCTATATAGATTTTTACATTGTCAAAAAGTTCCTGTTTCTCAGAATCGGTATTCCAGCCTTCATTCATAATGCATGTCCTTATGGGTTCCTGCAGTATCCCATTGATTTTATTCTGCTTCTCTTCATCTGACATCCCGTCTATCCCAACACAGGAGAATACTATCCCATCACACTCCGCAGTAATCATTTGTACTTCATAGCTTTGTTCCCCTCGCAAGGCACTCTGTTCTGCCACAGTTTTCTCCTGATACACTTCCATCTCCCGATATACGCATCCCCAGTAATCACACGGATTGTATTTTTCCACATTCTCTGCCAGAACGGGATACGGTATGATCTTCTCCTGTTCCAGGTCAAGCGTGATATACAGATCATAATAGTTACACCCTTCCGGCAGGGACGTATTGGAGACATACCGGAAGCAGAAATACCGCTCAGAGCGGTATGTTATCCGTATCTCCTGCATCCGCCACCAGTCCTCTTCCTCTGCATCAGGCAGCACTTCAACATAATGTTCCAATAACATCCTGTTGATCCGTTCCTCCTTCTGTCTATCATCCGGTATTTTAACCAGCAATACCGGTACAAAATAAGGTTGAGTCTCTACTTCGCCGATATGGTAAACTTCAGATGGATAACTGAAATGTCCCTCCCAGTTGATAAAGTACGTGAATTGTTGTTTTATTTCCGCACTTTCTCTGTCTGATTCTGTTTTATATACATCTGGGGATACTGCTGTACTGCCACTGACGACATCTTGGTCTGATTCCGCTCCATATTCACTTTCTAACTCTACTTCGCTGCAACATATGGTATCCTGTTCATCTTCTGTCCTGTATGCACTTTCTGGCTCTGCTTCGCAACCGCATACGGCACATAGCACAACCGCCACTAATATTCCAATATACACCATTTTATTCACTTTTCTGCATTTGCGCATATACTTTCTCCCAAACTGTTGCTCTATCTGCCCACCCATTCGGAAGAACAAATGATTGCCCATTTACAATTAATCGCTTTGCCTTTATATCAATGGTATATGATTCTCCGTTTCTAATACTCTCCAATGCAGAATTGATTCCATTGACAAAAGAATTTGTAAAATACTGCGTAATCAGGAAGATGCCTTCGCTTGCACCATGTTTCGCCACATTGAATTGATATCTCCATGTCCCCATTCACCAAGCAGAATCGGGCGGCATACATACCTCTTCTGTCCCTTTTGATTTAAAGCCGTCTCTGCAGGATGCGGCGCTTCCTCACTGTACAGCGGTTCGAACTTCCCATTGCCGCATGCACCGAAATCATATATGTTTTCTTTCAATTTGCAGTCCCTGCATGTCAGAACCGGATTTTCCCCATCATAAACGCCATGATCCATGACTGCATTTAGATAGATGTATTTATTACCATGTGTTCTCATCCATAATACTTATCTGTTCACAACCATATATTCCTCTTTAT
>CAMWTP010000208.1 GCA_947177165.1 uncultured Lachnospiraceae bacterium | reverse complement strand
CTGGAGGACAATATTACAAAATTCTATCCACTGCAGATTGCAGCCCTAAAAGAACGTATCAGTGGTCTGGAAACTGACATTTGTACCATCAAGTCGAATCTTTCACAGACGGGAATGTTTTACGGCGGCAGAGAACAGTTTTGTATGCAGGTCGGAGATAAGACCTATACGAACAAGAAGGAGGCAGGAACTGCTCTGATAGAGATGGGCAGGGAAGTAAAGAGTACAAATGCATCTGCCACCATAGGTGAATATGCTGGCTTTAAAATAGTGATTTCTTATGAAAGCTTAAACAATAAATTTGTTATGAATTTAAAAGGGGAACTTTCACATAACCTTGAAATTGGTGCAGATCCGCTTGGAAATATTTCCCGTATCAACCATGTTCTGGAGTCCATGCCAAAGGAGCTTGACAATGCAAAGGTAAATCTGGAAAGCGTGGAGCGTCAGCTCGAAACAGCGAAACAGGAATTGGAAAAACCATTTGAGAAAGATGAGGAGCTTGACAAGAAAATGAGACGTCTGACAGAGCTGAACAGTCTGCTCAATATGGAGAGTGAAAGCGGGAAATCAAAAGAAGATACCCAGGGAAATGTTATAAAAAAAGAGAAAGAAACAACAGAGCACAGCAGCATTCAGTGTAAGTCAGTCGTGGACAGGCTGCGGCAGTTTAAGCCGGATACTGAAGTATTGCAGGATGGGGATGGGAGAGACACAAAAAAGAATCGAGGGAACCAGCTGTATAACATTGGACATTAATGCAGGGAGGATATTTTATGAGCAGGGAAGAAGATAAAATGGACGAATATCAAAAATACCGCAACAGCCTGTTGATGGAGGCCTTCCGGACGGATTCGGAAATAATTAAGCTGCAGGATCATGTGAGAAACATGCTGCAGATGGCAGTAGACAGGGACATGCAGAGATTTGGTTATGTAGAAAAAATCACAATGGATACCGTGAGGCTTTATCATTATGACATTGTTCCGGAAAATCATAAGATTTATCCAGAATCAATGTTTAAAGAAGACGATGAGAGGTACCGCCCGCCATACATGGAGCAGGAAGCCGGCACTCCGGACAGGGAACAGGCAGGTGATAAGGAGCACAGATATATTACATATGCGACACTTCCCGGATCGGAAAAGGAGACCGTGCTGGAAGGAAACGATCTCGGGGAACTGTTTGCAAAATGGAAAGAGATGGAAGGGAAACAGGAACCAGGGAACAAGATCAGAAATGTCTTTGTGATCGATACCACTGCCCGGTCTGATACCACACGCAAATATGAGATCGCGACAGGCAAGGATGTCACCCCGGTATACCTGAAATTCCCTGAAATGTCCGGCGACGATACAGAACGGGTGACACAGTGGCTGAAAGAAAACGGGGCGGAATATAATGAAAAAAGAAACCTGTGGTATATTGGAAGACAGGATAAGGAACAGTTCCTGGAAAATTTCAGACAGTATGCCCGGGAAAGCCGGAAAAAAACAAAACCGGAGCAGGAAAAATCCGCGGAAGAAAAGAAATATTATTCTTATGCGTACAACGCGGACGGGAGCATGTCGCGTTTTACAGGAAACAGCATTGAGGCGGTCGCAAAACACTGGCAGGAAACAGCGCCAGCGGCACCAGGACGCGGAAAAAGCGACAGACCTGAATATTTCTACATCAGGGAGAAAAATGCTGCCACAGGGCAGCTGGGAGAGGCATCGAGGTATGAGACAGCAACAGGCAGGGATGTCACCCCGGTATATCTGAGCCTGCCGCATATGTCCAGGGAAAATTTTGTAAAGACAACCCAATATCTGAAGGAGAACGGGGCAAAATTCAGCAGCACCCAAAAATCATGGTATGTGACAAAGGACCAGGACTTAAGCAGATTTAAACAGTTTCTCCAGAAACCGGAAGCCAGAGAATCCACAGTCCGGAAACTGACAGAAAGCAGGAAGGAAATTGCCGCACAGGCGCAGAAATCTCCCGCCAGCGAGAGGAAGCATGAGGCGGCCAGATAGATGATGACAGAAAAGAATCTTTCCGTGCATGTGCGGAAGGATTCTTTTTTTGTACAGGAAAGGAACGGAAGCAATGGAAAATGAAAAAAGAATTGAAAGACTGAGGGACAGGGACATACATTTTATGACGACACAGCAGGAATATGAGCAGATGAAAAGACATATGGAGCAGACAGGACACACCACACTCAGCGGTTATCTAATTGAGCTTGGCATAAACGGATTTATCCTGAATGTCGACTATTCTTCCCTTAATGACCTGTGTTATGAGATCCACAAGATCGGTGTCAATATCAACCAGATTGCCCACCGCGTGAATGCGCGGGATCTTGCAGCAGAGACGGCAGTACAGGAAGTCAGCATGATGATGGACACGGTCGTGGAACTTGTAAAGAAGCAGTTCAACAGAATCCCGTGAGGAGGGTGCGATGGCAGTTACAAAAATAAAAGCAATCAAAAGTACACTTGACAAGGCGATAAAATATATCTGTAATCCGGAAAAGACACAGGGGATGCTCCTGGTGGATTCATACGGATGTGTTCCTGAGTTTGCTGCCCAGCAGATGGAAGCGACAGCAAAGCTGAACAAGAGGGGCGGCTGCAGGAAAGCCTACCATCTGATGCAGTCGTTTTCCCCGGATGATGACATTACCCCGGAGAAAGCGCTGGAGATCGGCAGGAAGTTTGCAGACGGGGTCACAAAGGGAAAACACCAGTATGTCATAGCCGTACATACCGACCGTGACCATATCCACTGCCATATCATATTTAATGCAGTCAATGAGGAAAATTATAAAAAATACCGTTATTCGGGATACAGCGAGCGTGACCGGATCAGGGACATCAGCGACCAGCTCTGCAGGGACAACGGCCTGTCCGTCCTGCCGCGCTGGACAAAGGGAAAAGGGCATAAGCCGCAGTATAAAAAATCGTGGGTGCAGAAACTCCGTGAAGCCATAGACAGGACGGTCCTGACAGCCGGGACATTTGAGGAGTTTGTCACTGCGATGGAAGTGGAGGAAGGCTATACCTTCAAGGATGGGAAACACATCGCGTTTATAACAGAAGGGCAGAAGAAATATACCAGGTGCTACAGAGCAGGGGATTACTACACAGAGGAAATGATCCGTGACCGGATAGCCAACAAAGAAAAATACAGGGATGTGGATCTCTCGCTGCGGACAAGATATAAGAAAAAAGACTGCGCGGAGCTGCCGGTCCAAAAGGACGGGGAAATGGAGAGAAG
>CAMWTP010000207.1 GCA_947177165.1 uncultured Lachnospiraceae bacterium | reverse complement strand
GTTTTTCTATCATATTCCTACGGAACAAAAATTCCGGTGATGCCATAAAATTTTTATCTCTTACCCTTTCAGCCCCGTAATGGCAATTCCGTTTTTCAGATATTCCTGACCATAAAGCAACACCAAAAGTACCGGCAGCGCATAGAAGCAGGAGCCGGAAAACGCAATTCCTAATCCGCCACTGTTAATCTTTGCAAGAAAAATGGATAACGGCTGGGCTTCTGAGTTCTGTATGAATATGACTGCCTGATCCACCAGATTCCAGTAGTCCAAAAGGGTGAGCATGGCCACTGCCGCTATCCCATGCTTTACCATTGGCAGCACCACCCATAAAAATATCTTTCCATGCCCTGCCCCATCCACCTTTGCCGCCTCAATATAAGCATCCGGCATGCTTTTCATAAACTGCCGTAAAAGGAATACCCCCAGCGGATTGAAGATACCGGGCAGGATAATGGCAAGGTAGCTGTCCGTAATGCCCATCCAGTCCGCTACGATATAATTAGGCATCAAAGTTACCTGCAGCGGCAAAAGCATAACGATAATGTACAGAAAGAACAGGCCCTCTTTCCCCCGGAACTTCAAAACAGTGAATGCATATGCTGCAGGAGCCGACACCAATATCTGTCCAAGTACAATCGGCACCACAATCTTCACGGAATTCCAGAACATATGCAGATACACCGGGCTGTCAAATAACAGGGAGACATATTGTGACAACGTTGCCTTTTTTGGCACGACATCCATATCAACATATTCATCTGCTCCCAGGCTGCCTGTAGAGTAATTGTTTTCTACTTCTCTGCTTCCCATGAAAGAATTAGTAAAAGTAATGATCAGCGGCATCATGTAAACTACAACAATTACAATAAATAATACATATAAAATTTTTCTTTTCATTGTCCCGATTTTTTTCATGTTATTTCCTTTCCGCTGTGCCAGACGAAGAAAACTTTCTCACACTAATAATGCAGATTCTCCGAAAACTTCCTCTCTGCCCGGAATATGCAGACCACAAACAGCACAATGACTATCGTAAGGATATAAGTCGCACTGACCAGCTTTGAGTAATTCAGGGAGAGGAACATATTATTCATATAATGCTGCAAGACATACAGGCTGTCCGGAGGGTACTCTCCTGTAATAATATAAATCTCCTTAAAAACCTTAAATGAATTCACAAATGTCATGATCAGCACCAGAAACGTAGTCGGCGCCAGGTATACATAAGTGATATTTCTGAACTTCCAGAACCTCCCCGCCCCTTCCACATCAGCGCACTCATAATATTCTTCCGGGATGCTGCTTAATCCGCTTATGAACAGCGCCATGTTATATCCAATATTTTTCCAGATGAATATGATGACCATTACCATCATTCCATAACTGCCCTCCAGCCAGTCTATACCCTTCACATGGAAAACTGACAGAAATCTGTTCAGCGTTCCATGAAGCCCAAAGAAATTTTCCCAGAAAAACGCGGATGTGGCAGAGGGAATCGCCAGAGGTATCAGAAAAAACAGACTGAAATAATTGGAATATGCATTCATTTTCCTGACAGCAAAAGCAACACACAGGGAAAGGACCATATTCAGCGGAATACTGACTGCCATAAACCATGCTGTATTCTTCAGCCCTCTCAAAAAATAGATGTTTTGGAATAGTGCCTTATAGTTTTGCAGCCCGCAAAACTTTCCGCTTACCGGATTATCCACGACAGAATAGGAAAAGGACAGCAGAAACGGAATCAGGTAAAAGAAGCAAAACCCTGACAGACTGATAAGCAGCATAATGCATGGCAGCATTTTATTTAGTTTCCATTCGTTTTTTCTTCTCATATACAAGCTCCTGATCAGTTAAAACTACTGATCTTGACACTCTGTGCCACAAAGTCAGATCCTTCATATGCCCCTACAATATTAGCAATTTTACCACTGCATAAATCTGCAGGCGTTCCATCTGTATAGTTCGCGGTTATGCCTCCGTCTGAGGAAGTACATAATACAAATTCCGTATTATCCGTATATATAATGTTGACTGTCTCATCTGTGCTGACCATCACGTTACCATTCACGTCCGCTCTGGATATGGTAAAACTCCCACTTTCTACAGACTTGATTGTTCCTGACAATGTAACTGTCGGCATAGACTGTTCCGATTCAGGATTGACGCTATTGTCCCGAGTCCCTTCTTCCACTTTCTCAGCCGGATTATCCTGTACATTGTCAGTATTTTCTTTCGTCTCTGGTGGTGCAGTATTATCCGGCTTCTTATCATCACTGATGTTCTCATTATAATTGCCATCCTCTTTCGGCCTTTCATCTAATACCGAGTCGTTTTCCTCTGGAATGTCCTCGTTCAATTGTGTCATATCAGGATTTTCGTCACTGCTGTTTCCTTCAGACTGTGCCTCTCCACTTTCATTAACCGGCACCTGCTGTGCTTCCAGCGGAATGGGATTTACTTCCACCTTTTGGGGAACCTCTGCTTCACCGCAAGCCATTAACAACATACACATACTTAAACTGATAAATCCGGTTACTATTTTTTTCATCATACTCTGTTTTCTCCTTATTCATTAAAATATTGTTCCAATTGTCGTTGAAGTCTGCCAGCCGTGTCCTCTGCTGTCTGCTGACCCGAAAAAAATTTACCGCTTTCCTCATCTATTAAATCCATGACAGTAGAATCCAGCGTATCACATCCATTGATCTGTTCCATCCAGCTTTCCAGTATTGCCTTGTATTCCGCCTCGCTTCCAAACCCGGCTCCGCCATTGCCTTCTTTGTAAAAAGCATAGTAACGCTCTGCCACTGCTTCCAGTCCTTTCCGGCTCACTGTGGGGCCATGAAAGGAAGGAAATGTCTGCACTTCATCAGACAGCAGGTATCTGATAAATTCCCATGCCAGATCCTTACTGGCCGATGCACTGTTTATGGCCACACAGGAATTTGATTTAATAAGCGTTCTGCCTTCCGCATCTGTAAGAGGCATGCAATGATTTGTCCCGTTTTTCGTATCCATGCTGTAATAAGCGGCCTGCACATCATAATCACATTCTGCAGCAAAATAATATTCCATATTATAAAAATCAACATCCGAACCAAAATAACCATTTTCAGAAAGAGCCCTCACCGACTCCAAAAGTGCAATATAATCTGGTGAATCCAGGCTCACTTTTTTGGTGCTTCCATCTATAAACTGTCCAATGGAATCTTTGATCAGATAATGTGCGTAGGACACCTCGTTCATCTGTATCAGGAAC
>CAMWTP010000206.1 GCA_947177165.1 uncultured Lachnospiraceae bacterium | reverse complement strand
TATCGCACTTTCAAGATATCACTGTACCCACATAGTCACTGTAGGTACAATAACTAATAGGGAACTACGGTTAAATGATTCACATCATCCATATATTTAACAAAAAAATCTACATTATTTCTTAATAAGTTCTTTAAATCAATATTAATAGACGACTTATGAATTAGTGCCTGAATGATTTCCTCCAAGTCTGGATAAAAGTATAATGTAATACCTATCAATTTTTCCCTTATTTTTTCATAAGTCAGATTTCTGCCAAACAGTCTGTCCACCCGTTCTGTCAGTTCCTCAACAGAAATTGATTCTTTTTGTTCTCCCTTATTAGAATTTTCATTTTCTAATCTATAATGTTCTAAAATTTCATCTTGTTTACTTTTGGATTCAAAAACAATTTCCCTTCCATCCGATACAACAAGATACTGCAACTCCCTGCCTTTCTCAGTAACACTTTTACCTATTTCATTCTGATTCGCTACTATAATTACTTTCATTTTCTCGTGTTCCACAAAAGAATTGATGTATCCTAAAATCTCATTGATTGAACAATCGCATCTCTCCAGATCATCGAAAATTAATATACTATTTTTTATTGGCAGGAAACTCTCTATTACACTGCTAATATCCTGCTGTTCCAATTCAACATTTCTAGTAAAAGGTTTTGCAACTTCTAGTGCAATCGGTACTAAAGAAGACACCACATCAGCTCCCTTCTTTAACACATTTCCCAATTTTTCCGTTTTTCCAAAATACGCTTCTACGCATAATTTTTTGGAAATATCCTCAATTGATTTTACACCATAAAGAGAAATATAGATTACATTGCGCTTTTTATATCCTTTAATCGATTTCACCTTTTTCTCTTCATGCTCTTTTAATTCTACTATTAATTTTTTTAGAACAAAATAAGTTTTACCACATCCCCATGTGCCATCTATCATAACAGCGTAATCATATAAATATTCGTCCACATACTTCTTTATTGCTGCGACAATTGCATTATCATCCAAAATATTCCTGCCAGAATCTAGTCTACTCATCATATACTCCTTTTGGAATTACGAGTAATTATATGTAATATCATATCATAAATTAGCATTCTTTACCATAAAATGTGAATATATTCATATATTTATAATAATTAAATCGGAAATCTATCCTTCATATCAAAAAAATAATACATAACTACACCAATCAGAAAAAGTGCAAACATAAAAGTCATATATCTCAGTACCAGTATTATTAAAAAATTCATACTTCTCTCCTCACTGTCTAACAGAACCTTCCTATTGTATTCTTATATTGAATTAAACTTTATACCATCTGCATCCCACCGCTCTGCTCTTCCTGTGCATCTTCCTGTCCTTCGTTTTGACCGTTTCTCTGAATAACCCCATCTTCGATCAACATCTGCTCACACTCCTTTAACAGTGCAAGCCAGTCCTCTTTAATATTCTTTGGATAATGATATAAATACGAATAGTCCTCACAGGGTGTGCTCCATTCAAAATTATATTTGATATTCTGTGGCGTAATCCGATAGCTGTCTCCCTTTTGTTTCCTGATTTCTTTTTCAAGTTTCAGACGCATCTGATAGTGTTCCTCATTTCTTGGTTTTGCTCTGTCGATATTCTGGGCAAGTCTGTATCTTTTGCTGAATTCACATTCCCTGTCAACCAGCTCGCCTTTGTGATATCCGTATATTTTTCTGCACCGACAAACTCCGCTGCCATCGCCAGACGCTCCATCTGTTCTGGATCAAACCGGCTTACCTTCTGGCACAGTTCATTAAAGTATGTCAGTTCTTCCACACCGCAGAGTCTCTCCGGCTCCGGCACAAGCCTTTCAGGAAGCCGCAGGTTATGAATCTCTTCCACCCTGCATTCACATAAATCCCGTATCTGAAGCCTTGACTTCATCCTGTCCACGGAGAAAATATCGGTGGGAAGGTACAGATACTCCCGGTCTCCGGCCTGATTTTTCACTTCCACAACTGCCACGGTCTCTCCCGTATCATACCAGTATTCGGGGAATGTCCTGCCGTGATACACCTCCTGCATCACAAAGCCGTTTTCTACGAGAACACCATATGGTAGGATTTTACAGTTCCCTTCTGCCAGAATCTTCTGTCCATATTCCAAAAAGTCAATCCGCCGCTCCTCATTTTCCGATATTCCTAAGTATTTATCCATATAAAGGTGTCTCCCAACCTGTTCTGGATTGGAAAAATCCGTGAACAGGGAAAGTACCTGCATGCTGTATGTAAGGTTGATGAGGTCTTTGATCTTCTCTATTCCCTGCTCATATGCATATATACCCAGCACACCCTGCTCATATTCTGTAAGGCTGTCAAGCCTTTTGGCAAAGAAATTGAGCTCATCCATTTTTAGGCTCTGCCCCACAAGCCTCTGTAAAGGGCTGTGTTCTCCCCATGTTGTTTCCAAAGTGCAGCACATGTTTCCATTTTTATTTCCAAGCCGTTTCATCTGCCATGCCAGTTGGGCATCTTCCACCGGCAGCTCTACGTTCAAAGATTTTCTGTTTTCCGAAATTCTAATCTGTATTCCATTCCTCCTGTTTGGTCATACCCACGCCGCACTTCTGGATCACAAATGCATTCACAATCAGCCGCAGCAGCCTGTCTGCAACCAGTTCGCGGTCTGTAAGCTCTGACAGACGGATATGCTTTGTACCATTATGAACATCTTTTGCCGCATGGAACAAAATATACTGTTCCAGTGTGACGCCGCCAAGCCGGATGCGGTCAAAGCAGATCCCTGTGTCTGCCACATGACGCTCCGCCCGTTCCCAGAGACCATCCTCAGCAGACAGAAGAAATACTGACGCGGCATAATTCGGATGGCTGCAAAAAATCTCTGCCCACTTTCCCCGCATCAGCAGAAGGTACTTTTCCTTGTGTGCAGGACTGCTGAAAATAAGCTTCTGCCCCACTTCGCAGAAGATTTCATCGATCCTTCTTTTTAAATGTTCCATCTGCATCCTTCTGACCACACAGTCCACAATCTCTAAGTAGTTCCCGCGGTTTCTCCACTCTGCCTCATTCATGATCCAGATACCGCCTCCCCTTGGACGGTATCCCGGTGGCTGCTGCATCTGTCTTTCCAGCACACATAACTGTGGGCTGCTGCAAAATAACTTTGACATCTTGTTTCCTCCTCATTTTTCACACTTCCAGTCATGCCGATGCGGCATTCCCTCCTTGCGTCGTTCCTGCCTTTCGGCACAAACAATACATGAATCCTGTTAAT
>CAMWTP010000205.1 GCA_947177165.1 uncultured Lachnospiraceae bacterium | reverse complement strand
ATATCATTTATACATGAAGCGAATACAGAAACAAGGAAAGCGGAGCTGTTTGGCAGGGTAAGAAGCGGACAGGTTCGTTTTTTGTTGGGTTCGACACAGAAAATGGGCGCAGGAACCAATGTGCAGGATCGGCTGATTGCATTACATCATCTCGATGTGCCGTGGCGTCCTTCTGACATTGAACAGCAGGAAGGTCGTATTTTAAGGCAGGGCAACCTCAATCCAAAGGTTAAGATTTTCCGCTATGTAACAGAAGGCACATTCGATTCGTACAGTTGGCAGCTCATTGAAAACAAGCAGAAATTCATAGGGCAGATCATGACGAGCAAATCCCCGGTGCGCAGCTGTGAGGACGTGGACGAAGCGGCGCTCACTTATGCGGAAGTCAAGGCTCTGGCAACGGGCAATCCCTATATAAAAGAAAAGATGGACTTGGATATTCAGGTATCCAAGCTAAAGCTGATGAAAGCAAACCATACCAGCCAGAAATACCGCCTTGAGGACAATATCGCAAAGCACTACCCGCAGCAGATAGCCATTCTGAAAGAAAGAATCGGCGGCATGACAGCCGATATTCAGACCGCAAAAGCAAATCTCCCGGCTGATAAAGAGCAGTTTTTTATGAAAGTCGGGGATAAGGCTTATACGGATAAAAAGGAAGCCGGAGCCGCACTTGTGGAGATGTGCAGGGAGATGAAAACAGTCAATGTGCCTGCAACGGTGGGGGAATATGCCGGGTTTAAGATGGCGGTTTCCTTTGATTCGTTCAACCATAAATTTGTGATGAACTTAAAAGGGCAGCTTTCCCATAACCTTGAGATCGGCTCTGACCCTCTCGGCAACATTTCCCGTATCAACCATGCGCTGGAATCCATGCCGAAACAGCTTTCCGAGGCGCAGACAAAACTTCAAACGGTGGAGCGTCAGCTTGAAACTGCCAAAGTGGAGGTTGAAAAACCATTTGCACAGGAAGCGGAGCTTGCGGAGAAGCTGGAACGCCTTTCCGCTTTAAATGCCCTGCTCAACATGGACGAAAAGGGCGATGATGCGCTTGGAATGGACGATGCGCCGGAGGAAGAAAATGAAGGACAGGGAACTTCTGGACATGATGTCCAGAAGTTGGGGCGGGAGGAAAACCCGGAAACAGAGGAAAGCGTTGCGGATGCACCAACACCGTACCCGGTGGAAAATGCAAGGCATAATTACGCAGTGGATAATGGAAATCCGCAGGGGCTGAAACTTACGGCTGGAATGGCTGATAAACCTGTGCAGAGAGCATCATTAAAAGAAAAGCTGGAAGCGTTCAAAGTGAAAGCTGCCGGGGGAGATGCAGAGAAAGCGATGCCGAAAAAGGCAAAAGAGAAAACAGAAAATTTATAAATTTTTTGAAACGGGCAGCTATGGCAAAGCTGCCTGTTCCAAAAAGGCAGTCAGTGAAAGGTTGTCTTTTATTATGTAGCAAATAAAACAAACGGAGGTAATAAGGAATGGAAACAGCAGAACAGAGTATCAGACAATTCATGGAGGAAAATGATGTGTTAAAGCAGCTCATGGAGCTGCTTAACCAGCAGAACATGGGAGAACAGTCACAGGACTTCATGGAGCTTTTCAAGTATGCGGCAGGTATGCAGCTACAGCTTGCGGTGATGGCGGAGGAGTTGCAGGGCGTCAGACAGCAGCTTGAACAGTTGCAGGAAAACCAGCCGAAATCGGTCAAAGAAAACCTTATGGATAAAGTGGCGCACCTTCAGGAGAAGATCACAGATTTATCCGAGCGCCTTTCGGCAATAAAAGACCATTTAGTAGAAACAGCGGCGCGGGCGGTCAATGCCTTTAAGGAAAAAGGAAAATCAGAGATGTGCAGGGTTGTCCGGAAAGGAATTTCCGGCATGAAGTCGGCACTTGAAGATTTCCGGGAGCGTCTGGCTGAAACAATGCTGGACTACCAAAAGACAGTCAACCAGATAGACAGCATCGGTGATGAATTAAAGCAGATCGGGAACAGCGTTTCCAACGTGGGCAGGCTGTTAGCCGGAAAGGGAACGAAGGAAGTGTCGGACGAAAAGCCGGGTGTCGGTCTGACAAGGGTAATCAATAAGCCTGTGAAAAAGGCGGTGAAAAATCTGCGGAAAATGATTGCTTCTGTAGACAGGGCATTTGAAAAGCTGGACCGGCTGTCTGAGCGTTTCAGTGTCGGAAAAGAGGCGGAGAAAGGCGGACGGGAGTCTTTGAAGGATAAACTTTCACAGATGAAAGCAAAAACAGACCAGCAGAAAAAAGCGCCGGAACCGGACAAAGCAAAAACAAAGAGCAAGGCGGAATGTTTATAAACATCAATAAAAATATCCAGAGTGGGAACAGACAGGGAAACGGTATAACGGCTTATAATCAATACAATGCCAGCAGGATGCCAAAAATAAGATTGATTTACAGGCGGTTTCAGGGTATAATGTGAATGAGGTCATATACCTTTTGGGAATGGCTTTTGCGTTTCCTAATCATAAATAAAAGGAGGTTTGTGACCGATGGATACGGAAATAAAAAATGCGGTCAGCGCAACAGACCAAGATGCCCAATATGATGACAAGGCAAAACGTCTTTTGGGAAATAAAATCATTCTGGCGCATATTCTGGTAAAGACGGTTGATGAGTTTAAGGGAATGAA
Organism: uncultured Lachnospiraceae bacterium; assembly: GCA_947177165.1. Lineage (GTDB taxonomy): Bacteria > Bacillota > Clostridia > Lachnospirales > Lachnospiraceae > COE1. The sequence continues at coordinate 647 of CAMWTP010000205.1, read as the reverse complement.
CCCGAAAGATGTGGTGTCCTATATTGAAGGTGAGCCATTTATCAGTGTGGTTCCGGTAGAGCCGGGGCTGACCAATGCGGAAAAGGAAAAAGACGGGCAGAGGATTGTCGGGCTGAATACGGAGAATGCGGAGATCAATGAGGGGCTTATCCGGTTTGACATTATTTTTTATGTACGCATGAAAGACGGAATCTCACAGGTTATCGTGAATTTAGAGGCACAAAAAGATGAGCCGACAAGCTACCATATCCTGAACAGGGCAGTATTTTATGTGAGCCGCCTTGTATCCTCGCAGAAGGAACGTGATTTTGTCAAAACAAACTATAATGACATCAGGCGTGTATTCAGTATTTGGGTGTGTATGGGCATGGACGAAAGCAGCATGGCTTATGTACATCTTGCGAAAGATGATCTAATTGGTTCCTATCAGTGGAAAGGCGGGCTTGATCTGCTGAATATTGTCCTGATAGGTATATCCAATGAGCTTCCGGAGCATGATGAGAAGTATGAGCTTCATCGTCTGTTGAGTACGCTGCTGTCAATGGAGCTGACTATTGACGAAAAATTAGGAATCATGGAAAAAGAGTACAATATTGCGGTAGATGATAGAATAAGAGAGGACGTGAGCGCCATGTGTAATTTGTCAC
>CAMWTP010000204.1 GCA_947177165.1 uncultured Lachnospiraceae bacterium | reverse complement strand
TGCATTCAGAATGTTTGTTCTTATGTCTTCTCAAAAATCGCAATTTCCTATAAAGTAAAAAACACCCGGATAAAATGTACATATCCATTTTATCCAGGTGTTGTGACTTACTTTCGTTAAAGTTGTGTCATAGTTGTAAAATTGCGAAAACAAATACGAATCTCCGTTCCCGTCTTTCCATCGCTCTCAATCTCCATCGCTGCCCCGTGTATCTCCACAATCTTAGATACCAGAGCCATTCCAAGCCCCGCCCCGTGCTGCCGCCTTGACCGCGACTTGTCCACCATATAAAAAGCCTCCGTGATGCGCCCCAGCTCCCCGGGCGGTATTCCCTTTCCGTTGTCTTTTATGGTTATCTGGTAATCACACTTGTTCTGCCTGCCAAGAATCCAGATATCCCTGCAGTCTGCCTTCACTGCATTGTCGGCAAGATTGAATATCATCGTCTTAAAAAGGTTGAAATCAGCCTCAATGCTGCCTTCCTCCAACGCCATATGCAGCGCTGCCCCATTCTTCCCGCAGACCGGTTCGATACCCTGTCTTAAATTCTCAAACATCTCCCGCACCGACATTCTCTCCAGGATAAAATCCTGCTTGTCCAGCACAAATAAGTCCATTAATTTCAGAGACAGCGCTTCGAGCCGCATCCCTTCATTTAAAATATATCCGGCTGCCGCCCTGACCTGCTCCCGCGGCAGCTCCCTCTGATAAAGCATATCCGCGTAACCGATCACAGACGTCAGCGGCGTCTTCAATTCGTGGGCAAAATTTGCCGCAAAATCCTCCTTCTGCCTCGCCACATCGGACAGCCGGGCAATCGTTTCCTCCACCTGCTCCGCCATCCGGTTAAAATCGGCTGCAAGTTCGGTGATTTCGTCCTTTCCTTTCACGCTGATTCTCTCGCTATACTCTCCCCCCGCAATCCGCCCTGCCGCTTTTCTCACTTTTTTAATCGGCGCCGTGACAGCCTTCGTCAGCAGGAAAATCACCGGAAACCCGACGCAGATCAGCACGAAATAAATCCTCTGAAAATACGCGGTCATGCGCTTCTGGGCGTCAATCACCGGACTGATCTTTGTCTGCGTGATCAGATACATCTCCTTTTCGCCCTGCACGACATCGTCGCACACAAAGATATAATTTTCTCCCGCCTTTTCGTATATCCGATAGGCAATCCTGTCATCTTCGCCTCCGCTCTCATCAAAAGCAAGTTCTCCCGGCTGCACTGCCAGATTAGAAAAAAAATATTCCCCGTCAATCCCGTACACGGCAACCGGAACCGCAAAGCTCTCCGCAATCCCCGCGATTCCGTCCTCCTGCGCAAAAAAATCCGGCTCCGAGTACAGGATGGACTGCAAAATGTATTTGTTGTACTGAAAATTCTGAAATGCCAGCTTTTTCTGCTGCTCAACTGCATTTTGATACGCAAAGTTGACCAGCAGATATCCCGCCGCCTGAAAGGTAATGCCAAAGATTACCACAAAGCACAAAAATATTTTGTGAAAAAGCTTCATCTCTCACTCCCCATCTTCCAGACGATATCCAATCCGAAACACAGTCTTAATGTACCTGTCCCAGTCCAGCTTCCTCCGAAGTCTCTGGATGTGGGAATCCAGCGTGCGGGTGTCCCCCATATACGGCTCATTCCACACCTTCTCATACAGCCTTTCCCGGTACAATGCGACATTTTTATTCTGTATCAGCTCCACCAGCAGGTCAAACTCCTTGTTTGTCAGCTCCACTGGCGTTCCCGCCCTGCTGACCGTCCTTGAGACCACATCAATCTCCACATCCGCATAAGCCAGCTTTTGATTGACCTTTCCGCATCGTCTGAGCAGCGCTTCCACACGCGCAATCAGCTCGCCCACTTGAAACGGTTTGGCAATGTAGTCGTCCGCGCCGCGCTTCAATCCCTTGATGCGGTCGTTCAGCGCACCCTTTGCCGTCAGAAAAATCACCGGCGTTCCCATCGGTTTGATGTATTCCAAAAGCTCGTAGCCGTCAATCTCTGGCAGCATAATGTCCAGCAAAATTAAGTCAAAAACTTCTCTCTCAATATAATCCGCACCGCGCTTCCCGTCATAGGCACAGATACAATGGTATCCCTCCGCCTCCAGATTCATCCTGACCAGGTTCGCGATCGCTTCCTCGTCCTCCACAATCAATATCTTCTGCATCTGCATATTCCTCCATTGAAAACAGTATAACACACAGATGTGTCAAAGTTGCGTATTTTTATATTGAAGCTTTTGAAATCAGGATTTTCCATTTGTAAAGTAATTCTTTATCTTCTCAATCAAATACCGGGCATCTTCAACTTGTTGTCTGGCTTCCTCTTTACTGGCCACATAGAAATCATCATAATCAGATACGCTGCGAATTTGTTCCGCTTTCGCAATCAATCGATAATCTTCATCTGTAAAGTATGCATCTTCAGTCCTGACATATTCGACATTAAACATTTTCATTGCACCATTGTGCGTCTTCGTTTCCACATGTCTGTCAATCAGCAGCGCATTCACCGCTTTCTCAATTGCATAATACGCTCTGTTATTTGCTGATTTATAAGAATCACTCCCCAGCAATTCCGCAGCATCCCTAAGCAGTTCATCTGCCCTTTCCATACGAATCCGAACCAGCTCAGTATAGTACTTATCTTCCATAAAGTAACTCCCCCTCCCGATCAATATTTCTAAAATAAGGATACCACTCTTTCCGTTCTTCAAATTCACGTATAGGCAGACATACAAAATTAACTATCACGAAATAGTTCATTGCCAATTTCGTTGCAATCTCTGCAAGTATATCACGATATTTTTTTGTATCTGTTCTGTCACAGGAAACCAATAATGCTATGTCAATATCGGAATCCTCCGAATAATCTCCTCTGGAACAAGAGCCGTATAAAACAATTTTTCTGATATCCTCACCCATTGCATCGCATATTAATAAAACGCTCTCCCGCTTTACTTTGTCAATAATACTTTGCGTCATCTGCAGTTCAGCACTTTCCATGCATATCATCTCACTTTCATTCACTCTGCTTTGAGAACAGAACGCTGCAGCCTGCCAATAGGACTTCTTTTTCGATAAATCAGCCTCATACTGTTTCTCAGGAATACATAATCCTGTCAATTTAAATCGATTTATACACATTCCTATGTTGATATGGGAATAGTATAACACATGTATCCCCAAATGCGATAGTCTTTTGTTCCAGACAAATATCACTTAACAAGTCATTCGTTACTATTCACGGCCAATGTCATTTACTTAAAGGAAAATTTTACCGACAACCACAGTCGGAAGCCAGA
>CAMWTP010000203.1 GCA_947177165.1 uncultured Lachnospiraceae bacterium | reverse complement strand
GTAGCCAGCTCAAAGTATTTCAGGCATAACGGAAAGAAACTTGATAATTTCACGAATGCTGCCTATTTGCTTTCCGATCGTGAAATGGCAATCAACTATTTCGATGAGAACAATCATATCATCGAAAGTGTGGACAAGGGCTGCTTTTATGCCAGCGCTTCTTTTTTACAGGACATTGATATAAAAGAGGGCGACGAGGTGGAACTTGATGTCGGTAACAGTCATCTCACGCTTAAGTTTATGGGGCGGTTCAAAGGTGCGCTGTTCAGTTCGGGAATCTCGTTTCCCCCGTATCTTATCATAAACTCTGCTGACTATGCCTATCTTGATAAGGACGAAGCCACTCATATCATGAATTGCGGGCAGCTTTGCGTAAATACATCAGATGTTGATGAAATAGAGGAACTTACAAAGAGCTATAGCGGTATAGAGGTCAACACACGGGAAGAATGCAGGAGTATTTATCTCTATGATATGCTTTCGGCTTATATCTTAATGGTAATCAGCATCGTGCTGATGCTCACAGCCTTTGTGGTGCTGCGTTTCACGATAGGCTTTACGATCAGTGAGGAATTTCGTGAGATCGGTGTGATGAAGGCAGTCGGTATCGACAACGGCAGTATAAGAAGCCTGTATATCGTCAAGTATCTTGCCATTGCTGTGGCCGGTACACTGATAGGATATTTCTGTTCTGTCCCTCTTGGGGATATGATGATGGAAACCGTATCGGGAAATCTGGTTCTTGGCAGCGGGAGCAGCGCTCTCATGGGGCTTTTAAGCTCCGCGGCGGTAGTTATCATTATCCTGCTGTTCTGCTACGGCTGCACACGAAGCGTAAATAGACACTCGCCGATTGACGCGGTAAGAAACGGGCAGACGGGCGAGCGCTTCCGAAAAAGGAGCCTTTTGCGCTTAGGGCATTCAAAACTGCCACAGGCTGTATTTCTCCCGGTCAATGATGTGCTCAGCTCACCGAGGCAGTTTTCTATCATAACAGTTGTGTTTACGCTCTGTATACTGCTGATGACGATTATGTCGAATTTTGCATTGACATTCAAAAGTGAAAAGCTGCTGCGCTTCTTCGATGTAGCCTCAAGTGAAGCGCATATCATGGATAGCGAAATGTTGAAAGAGGTCATTGTAGATCAGAGTACATATAAACAGCTCATCGCAGATACCGAAAAACTCCTTGCCGATAACGGAATGCCCGGTAAATGCACGATGGTGGTAGGCGGGATGTATGAAGTATCACACAAAGACAAAACAGCAAAGCTTACTTTCGGCGTCATAAAAGGCGAAACAAATGATACACTCCATGCAGACAGGGGCAGCGCTCCACAGAAGACGGACGAGATTGCTGTAACGGAAGGCGTTCTCGATGACCTGGGCGCAGAGATAGGCGACAGGGTAACGGCAGTAATTAACGATACAGAATACGAGTTTATCATCACGGGAACATGTTCCTCGTTCGTCACACAGGCTTTTCTATATAAGGATTTTGAATTTGGACATCAGCCGGGAACCAATGTGAGGGGTTTGCAGATACATTTTGACGGCAGTCCCGACAAGGAGCAGATAAACCAAAATATTGAAAAGCTAAAAGACCTGCTCGACACCGACAAGGTGTATTCGACCTCGGACTTTATCGACAATTTCACAGGAATGTCCGCTACGCTGAATGCGATCAAACAGATGATGATGATCATTACTGTGATCGTAACGGCATTGATCGTCATACTCATGGAGCGTTCGTTCATTTCTAAGGAAAAGAGCGAGATCGCACTGATGAAAGCGGTGGGGATTCCTGACAGCAGCATTGCTGCACAGCATACACTGCGGTTTGTGATCGTATCGGTTATTGCCTGCATCGTTTCTTCGGCGGCGCTTATGCCGGTCAGCAACGTAATGATGAATTGGGTAGGCAACATGGTCGGCGATGTGTCAGGCTTGAAATGCGATTTTGACCCGCTGGAAATATTTGTGATCTGCCCGGCAATTCTCATTGGCGTGACCGTCATCGGCTCATTCCTGACAGCGCTTTACACAAAAACAATCAAGGCTTCCGATACGGCAAGCATAGAATAACTCGCAAGCTGAGTAAAAATGGAGGATTAATATAATGAATCATACGATTTTACAGACAAAGGGTCTTTGCAAGACATATATCGTGAACAAACATCAGAACAATGTGTTGAAGAACGTCGATCTGACGATTAGCGAGGGCGAAATGGTAGCAGTCATGGGGCCCTCCGGCTCAGGCAAAAGCACGCTGCTCTACTGCGTTTCGGGAATGGACAAAGCGACCGCAGGCGAGGTGTTCTTTAACGGCAGGGAAACGGCAAAGCTTGGTGATAAGGAGCTTGCAAGGATCAGACTTGACGAAATGGGGTTTATTTTTCAGCAGATGTACATGATGAAAAATCTTTCGGTACTTGATAATATCATTTTTCCTGCGATAAAGTCGAAAAAGAATACAGAGAGCCGCAGACAGACCGAGGAGCGCGGCAGGGCGCTCATGCACAGGCTTGGCATTGACAATGTGGGCGGCAATGATATTAATGAGGTGTCGGGCGGGCAGCTTCAGAGGGCTTGTATCTGCCGCAGTATGATAAACAATCCCAGGATGATCTTTGCCGATGAGCCGACAGGCGCATTAAACCGTGCAAGCTCTGATGAGGTCATGAACGAGCTGCTCTCCCTCAATCGTGATGGTACGACGATCATGTGCGTGACTCACGATTCAAAGGTTGCCGCCAAGTGCAGCAGGGTACTTTACATTGTAGACGGCGGGATTGTCGGTGAAAAAGAAATGGGACATTTTGGCGGCGGTGACAAGGAGTTTCGTGACCGTGAAAGAGAACTGAATAACTGGCTTATGGAACAGGGCTGGTAACACTTGCACAAATCGCAGGCTGAGAAAGGAGCATGGTTATATATATGAACAAACTTTTTAAACGCGATTTTACAATGGTTGTTATCGGTCAGATAATCTCGCTTTTCGGCAACGCCATATTGCGCTTTGCTTTGCCGCTTTACCTGCTTCGCGAGACGGATTCTTCGTCTCTTTTCGGCACGGTAACAGCCTGCGCATTTATTCCCATGGTGATTTTTTCTCTCTTTGGGGGAGTGATTGCCGACAGAAAAAACAAACGGAATATTATGGTAGCGCTTGATTTTACAACGGCGGCGGTAATTTTGATATTCAGCTTTGCGCTGGGAAAAGTTTCGCTTGTTCCTCTGATGATAGCTGTGCTGATGATACTGTACGGCATTTCGGGAATCTATCAGCCCGCCGTTCAGGCAAGCATACCGCT
>CAMWTP010000202.1 GCA_947177165.1 uncultured Lachnospiraceae bacterium | reverse complement strand
ACAACAAATACATGGGCTTTTTTCGAGGGAGCAACGTTCATCCCAGTTCTCACATTTCTGATTCCGCGCACTGCCTCCTTGATAATCTCAATATTCTTCTCATCTGTAGCAAAACTGCGCGACTCTGTATATTCCGGCCATCTTGAAATCATGATGGATTCCTCCTCTGACTGGAGCGTACAGAAGATTTCCTCCGTGATAAACGGCATATACGGATGCAGAAGCTTGAGCGCATCGATCAACACATTCTTTAATGTCCACAGCGCCGCATTCTGTGATGCCGCATTGTCCGAATTGTACAGTCTGGGCTTAACCATCTCAATATACCAGTCGCAGAACTCATCCCAGATAAAATCATAAATCTTCTGAACCGCAATGCCGAGCTCAAAATTTTCCATATTATCCGTAACTTCTTTTACAAGACTGTTTAATTTCGAAATGATCCAGCGGTCCGCCGGCTCCAGCGCATCCAGTGCGTCAGTGACCTCTTTCCCATCCATGTTCATCATGATGAAGCGTGATGCGTTCCAGATTTTATTGGCAAAATTCCTGTTCGCCTCCACCCTCTCATAGTAAAAGCGCATGTCGTTTCCAGGCGCATTGCCCGTGATCAGCGTCATTCTGAGCGCGTCCGCGCCATACTGCCCGATCACCTCCAACGGGTCGATGCCATTGCCGAGTGACTTTGACATCTTCCTGCCCTGTGCGTCACGCACCAGACCGTGGAAAAGCACTGTCTTAAAAGGCTTTTCTTTCATATGCTCATACCCGGAAAAAATCATGCGGATCACCCAGAAAAAGATAATATCATACCCTGTCACAAGCACATCTGTCGGATAAAAATAGTCCAGATCCTCCGTCTTGTCCGGCCACCCGAGCGTTGAGAACGGCCACAGCGCAGACGAAAACCATGTGTCAAGCGTATCCGGGTCCTGTGTGAAATGCCTGCAGCCACACTTCGGACAACTATCCGGCATACTCTTTGCCACAACAATCTCACCACAGTCATCACAGTAATAAGCCGGTATCCGGTGTCCCCACCAGAGCTGTCTGGATATACACCAGTCCTTGATGTTATCCGTCCAGTTGTAGTATGTCTTATCCATTCTCTCCGGAATCAGCTTGATTTCACCATTTTTGACAGCATCCACAGCAGGTTTGATCAGCTCGTCCATCTTCACAAACCACTGCTGCTTGACAAGCGGCTCAATCGTCGTCTTGCAGCGGTCATGTGTGCCCACATTGTGGCTGTAGTCCTCCACCTTCACGAGAAGCCCCATGCTGCCAAGCTCCTCCACGATAGCCTTCCGCGCCTCGTATCGCTCCATACCTGCATATTTTCCGCCATTTTCATTGATCGTCGCATCATCATTCATGATATTGATAATAGGCAGATTATGCCGCTTTCCGACTTCGAAGTCATTCGGGTCGTGCGCCGGGGTAATCTTGACGACACCAGTACCAAACTCCATATCGACATAAGTGTCCTCGACAACCGGAATCTCGCGATTCATCAGCGGGAGCATCAGCTTCTTTCCCCGCAGATGGGCATACCGCTCATCCTCCGGATGAATCGCCACGGCCGTGTCTCCAAGCATTGTCTCTGGTCTGGTCGTCGCGAATGTAAGATACTCTCCAGACTCAGAACCATCGTCATTCAGAACCGGGTACTTAATATGCCACAAATGTCCTGCCTGTTCCTCATACTCAACTTCTGCATCCGATATTGACGTATTGCACACAGGACACCAGTTGATCATCCTGGCTCCCTTGTAGATGTAACCTTTCTCGTGCATTTTGCAGAAAACTTCTGTGACAGCCTTATTACAGCCCTCGTCCATCGTAAAACGCTCTCTGTCCCAGTCACAGGACGAGCCTAACTTCTTGAGCTGGCTGATGATGCGCCCGCCATACTCTTTTTTCCAATCCCACGCGCGCTCGAGAAACTTCTCGCGGCCGAGGTCATGTTTGTCAATCCCCTCTTCCTTTAACTTCTCGATAATCTTAACCTCTGTGGCAATACTGGCATGATCCGTTCCCGGCTGCCAGAGTGCATTGTAACCCTGCATCCTCTTAAAGCGGATCAGAATATCCTGCATCGTATTGTCCAATGCATGCCCCATATGAAGCTGCCCTGTAATATTCGGGGGCGGAATCACGATCGTAAACGGTTTCCTGCTCCGGTCAACCTCCGCATGAAAATATTTCTTATCCAGCCACTTCTGATAAATTCTGTCCTCCAGACCATGTGGATCATAGGTCTTTGCCAATTCTTTTCCCATACCATTCTTCCTCCTGTCAATATAAAAACCCTTTACTGTAAGTTCTACAGCAAAGGGCGAATAAACGCGGTACCACCTTTGTCTCGATGTATCAAATACACCATCTCAACAGACTCCATCCAGAGTCCTGCCCTGTAACGCGGACAAAACGTGAAATCTTATTATTGCATTTTACTGCAGTTCGGATCTCCGGTTTCAAAGCTACCTTCTCTGTCGCTTCCTTCGGGCAATCTCACAGCCTGACAAAAACATGCCAGAATTTCCCTCTCTGGTAAGGAGCTGACAGATACTCCTCTTTGGCACTACCTTTCACAAACATATTTACATTTAATAATAGTATTAAATCTCTTGTCAAATGTCAAGAAAATTTATTTATTTTTTATATATAATCTTTTATCTTTACATGGTATACTATAATCTATAAACTAAGAGTACTGTTACCACTTTTTGTATCAGAAATACTCTGTCAACAAGGAGGATTTTCCAGTGAACAAAACATTTTATCATAAAAATCTGACAAAAAAAATACTCGTATATACCTCAGCCGCAATGCTTTTTGCCACCACGCCCGCATTGCCAGCATTCGCGGCAGAAACCAATTCCCAGACACCAGACGCACCTGCGGAAACGCCGACACAGCAAGCATCACAACCCATCTCCAACACTACAACCGACAGCACTCCCGTTCCAGGAACAACTGCCGCGCAGACTCCCACAGATACGGTGCCTGCACCTACCACACCGCAGTCCCCTACAGACACTATAACTGTCACACCACAGACCCCCACAGATGCCACGACCGTCACACCGCAGCCCGCCCCCACACCCGCTGACCAGGGTACTTCTGATGTCACTCCAATGCAAAGTACCGTCTATGCAGCTTCGCCGAAAGGATTGAATGTCCGCACCGGCCCATCCACAGACTACCCTAAGCTTGGAAAACCTCTCCAGTATGGTCAGGAGATCACCGTAACAGGGTCCACCAGCAACAACTGGTATCAGATCCAATATTCCGGCAGTGTCGGATACGTCCGCGC
>CAMWTP010000201.1 GCA_947177165.1 uncultured Lachnospiraceae bacterium | reverse complement strand
GTTTTTCATACAAGGTCTGCGCAAGGTCAAGGGTCTGCTTCGCCGTGTAGCCGTATATCTTATTGGCTTCCCGAGTCTTTTTCTCTTTTGTGAGGGAAACGCAAACCGCCGTTTCCGCTTCACAAGCTGCTTTCAGCGTGTCGGCTTTCTGCTTATCTGAAATCCTCTCGTTTACAGCTTTCGCGCCGGATAAGTCAAGGCGCACATGGTAATATTTTTCTTTCTTGAAATGGGAGATCGCTTCGCCCCGGTCAACCAGCATTTTCAGTGTGGGGGTCTGTACCCGCCCCACGTTCAAGGTCTTGTTATACAGGCAGGAGAAAAGCCGCGTCGCGTTGATACCGATAATCCAGTCGGCTTTTGCGCGGCATAATGCGGAAGCATAGAGCGCGTCATAGTCCCGCCCGTCTTTGAGGTCGGCAAAGCCCGCCTTGATCTGTCCTCCATTGAGGAAATCCACAAGCGGCGCATGGGCTTGTTACACTGTGCCACGTCGTACACAAAGCGGAAGATCAATTCCCCCTCGCGCCCAGTGCCGCAAGCATTGACTACCTCGGAAACGTCGGCGCAAAGGGGCAAAAGCATTTTAAGGGTTTTCTTATTCTTCATCTTCGTTTTCCTCCTGTTCGTCATTGTCTGCGCCGCTTAAAACGGGCGCGGGGGTCATGCCGGGGATTGCGCCCCCGGACAGCATGGAAGTAAGCTCTGTGGGGGAAAGCCGCATAGAGCGCACAGGCTGGACGATCTGCAAATTCTCCGCTTCGGTTTTCTGCGCTTCCAGCCCTTTCAGTTTGTTCTGATACTCGGTGATCTTCTCGCGGGTCTTTTCAATCTCCCGGTTGACACGGTCAATTTTGTTCGTTGCCATAAATAAATGCTCCTTTCATATTTTTGTTTGTTTTTAGTTCCAATTCATCAGCCCATACGCTCTATTTCTGCCTGTGCCGTTGCCGGGGTGTAGGTCTGTAAAAGCGCGGTCAGATAGGACGCTAATTCGTGGGGGTTATGCCCGATACTGTCAAGGTCATAGCGGTACTCGTCATAGCCGGGGTTCCCTGCTTTGTATGATTGCCGCATTGCTTAGCAGACGGTTTATCAGTGACAGCGGTTATATTGGCTCTTTTAATCTGCGGCTGTTCTCACAGTCGGCTATGAGTGTGATTGGAATGATTTTGGCGGTTCGGTGGTTTTTGGAACTGAAAAAGCAGAGAAAGTGCAGTGGTTGTAAGGAATGTGGGAAAACAGTCGGAAGGTCAGGGTTTATACCAATGCTTGCGGCAGGTTTCACTTATGGCATAACGCCATGCGCTCCGCTTTTGCTGATGATTGGTTATTGTTTTATACTTCCGGTTTCTTTGGCGGGAGTGACTGGCGTTGCCTTTAGCCTTTCCAGTATGGTAAGCCCTGTTTTGCTGTTGGTTGTGGTAACAGGTGCGCTTTCAAAGAAAATGGGAAAGGAGATACCGGATGCAGTAAAATGGTTTCGTTTAGCTTCCTACATGGTGTTGGTAGTTATGCCGTTTTTTCTTTCATCAAGGCATTAAGGATATATACTTTTTAAGTATGGAAATTGATATTTTATATGTATTTGATATTCTGATTACGGCGAATTACAATAGGGGCAGGAGGGTAAGAAATGGGGAAGTGAATGATATGTATGGAAGCATTTACCAAAATTTGATTGACGCAGGCTGTGACAGGCAGAAAGCAGAACAATGTATGGTTTTTGTAAAAGACGGTCGGTTTACAGATATGCTGCCGATACTTGTAAGGCATAGAAAGACTTTGCTTGATTCCCTCCATGAGAGTCAGAAGCAGATAGACTGTCTTGATTATCTGCTCTATAAAATAAAAAAACAATAACAGGTCAAAGGAGAGAAGAAAATGGAGAACAAAGACAGCAGGACATTTGAAATTAACCCTAAAATTGAAATGAAAAAGGTTCGTTTTATAAACCGATATGGTATCACACTCGTTGGTGATTTGTATTTGCCGGAAAATTATGAGGATAAGAAAAATCCGGCAGTCATTGTTGCAGGACCCTTTGGTGCAGTAAAAGAACAGGCTTCCGGTCTTTATGCACAGGAGCTGGCTGCCCGTGGTTTTGTCAGCATCGCCTTTGACCCGTCCTTTGGCGGGGAGAGCGGCGGCGAGGTACGAAACACGGCATCACCGGATATATTTACGGAAGATTACAGTGCGGCTGTGGATTATATCGGTCTGCTCCCCTATGTTGACAGGGAGCGTATCGGAGCAGTCGGAATATGCGGGCTTTCAGGAATGGCGATTACCGCCGCAGGAACGGATACCAGAATTAAGGCGGTGGCTACGTTCTCCATGTACGATATGTCCCGTGATATGAGTAAAGGACACATGGATTATTATACGGAGGAGCAGAGAAACAAGATTAAGAAATATCTCGGAGATCAGCGTTGGAAAGACGCAGAAAACGGTACATTTGCATTGGGCAATCACGAAATTGCTTTTGATGAGGATAATGAGCCGGTTACAGGAATGATGGAAATACCGGAGGAACTGCCGGAGGGCGCTGACCCTGCATTTGCAGCATTTTACAATTACTATGCAGTAAGGGCGAAACACCCTCGTGCTGTGAATTTTGTATCTTCATGGATTGCCACCATGCCTGTGTCATTTTGGAATTTCCCGCTGATGGCAAATATTAAAGAAGTATCTCCACGCCCGATTTTGCTGGTTGCCGGGGAAAAGGCACATTCTCGGTATTATTCGGAAGATGCCTACGCAGCAGCGTCAGAGCCGAAAGAGCTGGTCATTGTTCCGGGTGCGGATCATGTGGATTTGTATGACAATATGAAAAAAATCCCGTTTGATAAGCTGGAACAGTTTTTTAACACAAATTTGAGGTAGGAGGATTTTTAGATGAGTACAACGATACCGAAAATTGCACTAGGAGCCTGGTCTTGGGGCGCAGGAGCAGCCGGAGGGGATCAGGTATTTGGAAACCATTTATTCGAGGCAGAGTTAAATCCTGTGTTTGAGAAAGCAATGGAATGTGGACTGAACCTGTGGGACACGGCAGCGGTTTACGGAGAAGGAACTTCGGAACGTATTCTTGGTAATTTTGTAAAAGATGTGCGCCGGGACAGCGTTATCCTTTCCACAAAATTCACACCGCAGATAGCCGGCAGTTCGCCGGATGCCATGCAGGAAATGATTGACGGCAGCAAAGAGCGTCTGCATACCGATGTGATTGATGTTTACTGGATACACAATCCGATGGATGTTGAAAAATGGACGCCGGATTTAATCCCGCTGGCAAAAAGCGGACAGATTAAGACAATCGGCGTTTCCAA
>CAMWTP010000200.1 GCA_947177165.1 uncultured Lachnospiraceae bacterium | reverse complement strand
TTATCCCGATGTTTTAGTTATTCCGATGCTATCAAAACTTCATGGTTCCTACTATTGTTTATGCAAATAGCATCGGAATAAGTTTTTACTCTAAACCATATAGTTTCCTGATCATTTCTTCATCAGTCTGCCATGCAGGTTTGGTGCTTATGTTTTCCTCCATAGCCTGACTGGATTTTTCAATGGCCAGTCTTTTCATCTCTGTATCCGCATAGGCATATATCTGAGTGGAAGCCAGTGACGCATGCCCCATAAATTCAGAGAGCAGCTGCAGCGGCATGCCATTCCGGTAAAGATGCATCGCCCTGGTATGGCGGAATTGATGCGGCGTCACTTTCTCAAAAACTTCTTCGCATTCCGCATATGCCATTTTTGAATATTTAGCCAGGAACCTGGCTACATTGTCGTCCGACATTTTGTGGCGCCTGCCATGGGAAACCGTGTAGAAAAGCCAGTCATCTGCATGCCTTGTCGGAGCAGGGTGAAATATCTCAAGATATTTACGGACATATTCAGCAGTTTTCTTCATAAGGGGAACATACCTCACTTTGTTTCCTTTCCCCTCCAGCCTTGCAGTCGGACATTTCCGATCCAGATCCAGGGAATTGATCCTTAAGGACAGCATTTCGCAGTCCCGGGCAGCCGTATCATACATTAATACCATAAAACAGGAATCCCGCAGTCCGATTTTTGTAGCGGTTCCTGGCTGGGAAAGCAGGCACTGGACAGCTTTCTCGCTAAGAAATGCCACCGGTTCTGTGTCCTCCCTGGCTTTTGCAATCGACTGTACCTCCAGTGATGCATGCCCTAATTCCGGATTCGCCATCCTGGCATATTTCATGAATGCCCTGATTGCAAACAGCCTTTGGTTCCTTGTGGATGCTGCAATGTTACGTTCATTCTCCAGGTACAGCAGGTATTCATTTATATTTGCGGCTGACCAGTCCCTGAAACAGACGGCTTCATATTTTATGGATTTGTTTTCCACAAGGAAAGAAAGGTACTGGTTGATGGCCTGCTTATAAGAGGCAATCGTGTTCTGGCTCATCACACGCTGTTTCGCCATATATATCTGCAGATAATCACGGACGGTCTCGAAAAATTTCCTGCTTTCGTCATTCATGATAGGCTACCTCCGGAATCAGGTATGAAAACCTCTCAAAATCGAATCCCGTCATATCTGAAAAGATATCCGGGACAAAGTGCAGGTAATAGAGCGTGTGCTCATAGTGGCTGTGCCCCATATATGCACTCAGTTTCGGGAGATATGCCCCCAGTTCCTTCCCCTCCTTAAACCAACGGTATATCCTGTGTGTCGCAAAAGTATGCCGGAAGCTGTACAGGTTCGGTGCTTTGGTTCCGCTCCACTTTATTCCGGAATGATCCCGGCAGTGCTCGAAGAGGTACTGCTGTGCCCCGTAAGAGTAGCGTATCCCGTTCCTGTCAATAAATAAAGGCTGTCTGTCCGGGAAGATGCAGTCTATATCTTTCATGTATTCCAGGATGATGGGCATCAGGCTGTCAGGGGCGTAGACAACGCGTTCCTTGTAGTGTTTGGACTCCCGGATGAACACCCGGCCATTCTCAAAGTTTATATCAGCCCTGTCGAGGTTCCTTGCCTCGCATGGCCGCAGCCCACAGCAGTACATAAAACGGAACATTACCGGGGCCACCAGGTGCCTTACTGTTGACTGGTAGTATCTTTCCATCGAATCAGTATAGCCCAGGAACTGCCGCAGCGTTGCCTCTGAAAAAATATAAGGCATCAACGGCATGTCCCCGCCCCGGAAACCGTCCGGGATAATGTATGCGTCCTCGCCGAGCATCGCAAGGTATTTGCCAAATTGGCGTACCGCAGATATCCTGGCGGCAAATCCATTTGCCGTTTCTGTAGGACGGATAACTGCCCATTTCAGTACAATGTCCTGGTCAAGCGTGTCACGTTCGGGATAATTCGCAGCACAAAAGCGGTCAAAATCCAGCAGATTATATATCCTCGCTTCATATGTGTGCCCAAACTGCTGTTTAAAAGCTACAAACTGTTTTTCCTTTTCCTTCAGCCCGCTCTGGAATGTCATCCTAATCATGGCACACCTCCCGGCTTTCCGGAAACAGCTCTGTATCCAGGGCGCATTCCTTAAGAGATCTTTCCGAAAACGAAAGATATACTTTGGCTGATGACGGACAGGAGTGTCCCAATACCTGCCCGATCATCTCCAGTGTGCTGCCACTGTCGGCCATGTCTGTCCCTAAGCTCCTTCTGAATGTATGCATGTTGATTCTTTCATGCGGTTCCCTGTTTATCCCTGCATTTTTCATACATTTTTTCAGCCTTACACACAACAGGGATGATGTCATGCCGCTGTCAGAAAATGAAAACTTGAGGAAAACATAAGGAAGCGGGGAACTTCCCCTCGCATTCAGGATATAATCCGCGATGGCATCACCTGAACGCCGGCTGAAAGGCAGGGTAACAGGGATTCCGGTCTTTTTCTGGACAATTGATATGCACTGTTCTTTCCAGTTGATATCTTCCAGCTTCAGGGAACAGATATCTGAACTCCTGATCCCGCAGTCTATCGCAAGGGAAAATATCGCATAATCCCTTTTGCCTGCAGGGCTGTTCCTGTCTATCGCACCAAGGAGTTTTTCTTTTTCCTGTGTGCTGAATGTCCCGTATGCCTTTTTATGCGGGGTATCCCATGGTTTCAAAGCAGCCAGGAGATGATTGGGGACAAGGTCCTGTTTCGTGAGAAAAAGATAAAAATGCCTCATGGCAGAAGCCGCAGCCTTTAGCCCTGCAGGCCTGCGCTTTTTTAGCCAGCCAAGGAAATCAATCAGATCCATTACACCCATCTGTTCCACATTTTTTGACTTTACAGATTCACAGTATAAAATGAACTGTCGTATGGTGCTTTCATCCCTGCGGAGGATCGATTCCGCGTGTCTACCCTGGGCATCCTCCAAAAACCGTCCCAGGAGCGCCTCATTGTGGTCATTTCCGAATTTCTTACCATACAACGGTGCTCTTTTCCAGAAAATTTTTCCCGTATCCATGTACATTAACAGACGGTAGGCGAGTCTCCGCATCCTCAGAAGCTGATCTTTCGATATATCATTCTTCTGATATGCTGAGGAAACATTGTCAATTCCCTTTTTAACTTTTTCTGCTGCATCATCTTCATCTGCAGGGCAGAACTTTTGGACAAACGAACGGTAGGTATAAAAAGTCCGTTCCAGCATTGTTTCAGAATAGTTCAAATCCTCTTTCAGCCGTGCTGAAAAATCATCCCATCTGGGGATACTCACATGTGGATTCATTTGGTTACCTCCTGGTATTTGAATTTTTCATTTACAAATACAGTATAAGATAACCTTTTACTTATTCCGACAT
>CAMWTP010000199.1 GCA_947177165.1 uncultured Lachnospiraceae bacterium | reverse complement strand
AGATGCCACACTTCCTACCCACATTTTATTTGAAACATCATGGGGGTTCAAAACATTCATTGCTTCTTCATATAATCTTTCCCATTCTTTATCCATCGTTTTACTCTCCAAATACAAATTTACTGTTACGGGCTAATCGTTTTCTGGGGTCTCGCAGGTTTCCAAATATTCCGACAACAGAGCCGAAGGCGGATTCAATCGCAATGCCCGGTCGTATTCTGCGCCATCGCCGTCAGGCGGAGCCTGCTCTACATTGATGACCACGCATTCCCGCTCTTTCCCAGTTCCAAATAAACCGGAAGCATCGAGTCTTTTCATGGCTTCCTCCATAAGATCAATCCGCACTTCCCACTCAGTCTCATATAGCTCATCAAGGGATAATTTACTTGGCCTTTGATCCAGCATACACCTACTTCACCAATAAATTCATCGTATCCATAAACAGCATAGGGAGAGTCTGCGCTATCCCATTTCCACCAGCTCTTGTCCTCATCAGTTATCTGCTGTTCCTTTATGGATTTTTCCAAGGCTTCGTAAGACCATGCAATTATTTCTTTCATATACGTTTCATCCAAAAATCAAGTTACTCATAATCAGCTTATCTCCCGTATTACATGGTTCTAACGCCATGTATTTCGTGTCGCTAAAGAATATTGGACGTATTGAATTGGTCTTTATCCAACTCATACAAAAACGTTTTAATTAAAATTGGATTACCATTTTTATCATTTTTATATGATTGATTATCAAGCTTACTTATACGTCGAAATCCTAATCTTTCTAAAAGCCTCCATGACGATACATTCAGCACGTCACAATCTCCATAAATTACACGAATACCAACTGACTCAAATAGATAATGAACAAGTGCAGTACTTGCTTCTGTTGCATAACCTTTTCCGCAATATCTAGGATTAAAATCATAGTCTATACAATAATGTCCTTCATCATCTATCCAATAGCCAACACTTCCTATAACTTTCTGCTTTGTTTTTAATTCAGCAACAAGACGATTATCCATATCCTTCCACTCCTGGACAAGCAATCCGCCAGATAGACCACATCATCGGGTGTCCGAAAGCCCACCATATCAAAGAAATGCCCTGGCAGTGGAATGATCTCAAAGCCCTCCGGCAAGGATTCCTTGGTCATCTCCTGGGCGTTGCTTTCCTGGGCCATGAGAAATTTGTGTCGCAGTTCCTTACATGGGTAGCCGCCGTACAAAAAGGACGGCTCCAGGATGGGGTGACGGGTAAAGGCGCAGTCGATCCCCGGCGCATAGATCATACACCCGGTCTGATCCTGCAGATACCTGTTGCCGCCGATGTGGTCGGCGTTGGAATGGGTGTTGTAGATAGCGGTGAGCCACCAGCCGTTGGCATCCAGAAGCTGCCGCACTTTACGCCCTGCATCCTTATCGCTGTCGCTGTCGATCAGGCATACCCCTGCTTGTTCAGCTTCACCAGCCCGATCTTGGCTGGGCTTTGGATGTAATAGCTTTGTTCCGAAACCTGGATCAGTTCGTACATGACGTTCCTCCTCGTATATCTCTAACGTTTATATTGTGGTATCGTCCCGTAAAGAGTCTATCAGGCTGCTGCCAAGCACCTTCTTCGCACCTATATAATAGGCCAGAGCAACAAAACCGATAATGGCCAGAACAAATAGCAAAATCGGGATAAACGGCGCTTCATGGAGGAAAACCATCGGATCGATATAAGCCATATTGATAAATAATACGACTGGAATCACCGTGATCGGTATTGTGATCAAAATGGGACGTCCGGCAATCACAAGAGCTTCCACACAGAATATTTTCTTCAGCCCGTCAGGCGCCATGCCGATAGACATGTAGCGGGCAAATTCTCTTTTTCTTTGACGCACAAATCCGAATGTATTCGTGAAGATGTTTCCTATACCAATGACCGCAAGCAAAACACAGAACAGCCCAATAACTGCCATCATCCCACTAAACATATTGTCATTGTCGAGTTTTTCTTGGATGCGGTTTTCTATTTCCACTTGATACTCTTGACTAAGAATCCTGGAAACTTCTTTCCCAATCTCGCTAAGTTCATCCAAAGTCACCCCATCCCGGGCCAAAATCCGAATATAGCTATCAGCTTCGGCTCCCCCAATTTGTCCTTTAATTTCTTTCCAGACCGACAAGGGAACAAAATGCACCAGCTCATAAAAATCTAAAGTTCCATACTCTTCACGCAGAACAGGGACTTGACGCGCATAAGCAAGGACTGGAATTTCTACGGAAACATCCTCTTGTCCAGCGTTCCTGAGTATAGTGGTTTGCCCATTTTCTGCCAAATATGGCACACTGCGCCGATCATGAAAATTGGGGTCAGAGGCATCGCGGGCCTGATTTAGAATAACCACACCATCTAAACGTGGCTCTGCTCCAATCTGTTCACAATATGCCAGAAAACTTGCATCATCCAGAATGACCAACGGGGCATTGACCAGCCATACGCCGCTGGCAACAGAAACATATTGAGTGGAGGCATTTTTCAATCCGCCGATTGCCTGCAGCTCTTCGCTGATTTCATCTTGTGCAACAATTCGTTTTGCTGCGGCCTTCTGATACACCACTCCGCTTTCAACGCCATATAGTTCCTGTATAGTATCCGCCTCGGTGAAAGCGTCAATATCCGTACTTTTTACTGTGACCATCACATCCCAAAAATCCTGATACTTTTCAAAGTATGTCATATCTTGATTGACAATCATCAGTGTGAAAAAACACATCATTAACGAAAAGGCCAAAAAAGAGAACACAAGAGATAAAGTGGCTGTACGCATTGACTTCTTTTGAGCCTTTAATGCATTTCCGGCCAGTTCTCCCTCCACACCAAACAAAATGGATAAGATACGGGATTTCTTTCTTCTTTTCAGTTGCAGTTCGTTGGTGTTCCTGACTGCCTCCATCGGCGTCAGTTTGCCCATTTTTCTTGCCGGAAGCCATGCGGAAATCCATACAGTCAAAACTGTAACCAAAAGCGACAATACAAAAATCAAGGGATGATAGCTAAACGGCAGCACTAATCGTCCGGCCACATCAGCCATCGCAAAATTGATCCCATTGATAACTCCCATACAGATCAAAATACCAAGAACATTACCAACTATGATCGGTATGGCACATAGCGTAAGGGCTTCTTGCAACAAACAAGCCCGAATTTGCCCGGGTGTGGCGCCAATGCTTGAAAAAATGCCGAATTGATGGATACGGGCGCCCATCGTTACCGCAAAGGCATTGTGGATAACCAAAATCAACGAAAAGCAGGCAATAATAGTAATCAACAAAAAGAACGGAAATACCCAACGAAGTGCGGAATCATCTGCGCTTTTGATAAGATCTGAACCACTACCGGCTAAAGCCGGTAGGTTCGGTGTGCTGCTAAAGCAGCCTAA
>CAMWTP010000198.1 GCA_947177165.1 uncultured Lachnospiraceae bacterium | reverse complement strand
TGGATTATTCCGATTTCCGAGTTATTCCGATTTTAACATGAAGGAATGCATCCCGTCTACATTTTTAGCAATAAAATCGGAATAAAATTGGAATAATTCTTGTATGTATAAATATATCATGTTTCCATGTAAATGGGTAAATTGGAGGGCCCATACATGGAAACAATTACTTTAAAAGAACACATTGATCATGTGATTCAATGTATACAGGAGCTTCGGTTGTCGAAATACGTATTTAATCGATACCAAAAGCACTGTGAAGACATTTTTCAGTACTGTACCGAAAACCGTCTTGACCGTTTTAGTTATCAGGATGCAGCAGCCTATTGTGGGATAAAGTGCCCGTCACTGAAAGAGTTTTCGGTAAAAGAAACCACGAAAATAGCATATACGGTAGCAGCATATTTTGAAAACGGATGCTTTACATGGAAACCGGTCACTTTCACGCAGTATCCGGTCTGCAAGGCTTATGAAAAACTGATGGATGCCTTTGAGCAGGAACTTCTGAAAAAACTCAGTCCCGGTACTGTCAGGGTTGGCATGGTAATTATCCGCCAGTTCCTGTACTTCCTTGAACAGTCCGGAAAAACGGATGCGTCCTGCATCGCAGCAGGGGATGTCCTGGATTTTATCCGCCGGGAAGCCCCAAACCATAAGAGCAGCATGGCGAAGCTGCTGCGTACTGTCAGGAAGTTTGTCTGTTTCCTGCGCAGGGAAAACATCACGGATATAGATGCAGACCGGTTTCTGACAGCAGCAGGAAGACGCAGGCAGAAAGCGCTGCCCTGCTTCAGTGAGGGGGAACTGAGGGGCATCTTTGCACAGATAGACCGGTCAACCGACAAAGGCCGGAGGGATTATGCGGTATTCCTGACCGCCCTTAGAACCGGGCTGAGGGCTTCTGACATATCCCGTTTGAAACTTTCCGATATCGACTGGACTGGGAAAATGATCCGGATCGTGCAGAGGAAAACCATGACTGCCCTGAACCTTCCCCTGACTGCTGATGTCGGAAACGCCATTGCTGACTACATTCTCCATTCCCGGCACAGGTCGGACAGCCCGTATGTATTTTTGCGGCTCAGGGATACGCCGTCCCATACCCCGATAGAACCAACGTCCTTCAATTATTCCCTGCGGGAGTACATGAAAGCAGCCGGCATGGAACGCACCGGCCGGGACGGCAGGTCGTTCCATGCCCTGCGCAGGACGGCAGGGACACGGATGGTCACATCCGGGGTTCCGGTATCCACCGTCGCCCAGATACTGGGGCATACAGACGTGGAATCCTCAAAACGGTATATATCGCTGGATACGGAAGGGCTCAGGGGATGCTGCCTGGATCTCGGTGCGATGCATACGCGGAAGGAGGGGCTGTCATGACATATTCTTTTAACAGTGGTTTTGCGGAAGATATCCGGGGGATGATGGAATGGCGGGGAGTGCTTGGGTATACGGAATCATGTTACAAACAGCAGATGCGGGATTTCGACTGCTACTGCCGTGAAAAGTTTCCGGATGCCTGTATCCTTACACTTGAAACGGCATTATCTTATCTGGAGTTTATGCGGGAACGCAGGGACGTCCGTGTGGATGTTGCAGCACTCAGGAACCTCGGGAAATACCAGGCCATGACAGGAAAAGCTGCCTGCGTGTTCCCGGCAGATTATTTCAGCTATAAAAAACGCAAGCCCCCACATATCATGAGTGATGAGGAATGCAGGCGCTTTTTTGAGGCGGCTGACAATTACCCGTATGATAAATGGAATCCGCTCCTGTCCTATACGTCAGCTGTCTTTTTCAGGCTACAGTATGCTGCCGGAATGAGGCCGCAGGAAACACGGCTGCTCACACGGCTGGATTTTGACTTCGTCCATGACACGGTATACATTGCGGACTCCAAAAGGCATAAGGACAGACGCATTGCGGTTGAACACCGGCTTATGGAAACATGCCGGAAATATGATGAAATTGCCCGCCGCATATATCCGGATACCAATATATTCTTCCCAAACAGGAACCGGAAAGCACATGGGGCTGCAAGCATCCAGAACCTTTTCCATAAATGCTGGAAAATGGCCGGGAATCCGGATGGGCTGCCATACTGCACGCCTTATATCCTGCGCCATAACTTTGCAACCCGTACAATTACCAGATGGATGGAGGAAGGGAAAGATTTCAGCCAGTATATGCCGTATCTCAGCGCTTACATGGGACACGAGACTTTCCGTGAGACATGCTATTACCTTCACCTTATGCCGGACTGGATTTCCCGTATGAACTGTATGGACATTTCCGGCATTATTGCGGAGGTGCCCCATGAAGACTAACCTGTTCTGGAAAAAACTCAGGGAATATTTCACAGTATACCTGCCAAAACAACGCAACAGCAGCGAAAAAACAATTACATCCTGTCACATGGCGTGGAATCTTCTGCTGCGTTTCCTCCTTCAGGAAAAGGGCATTGCGGCTGCACAGATAGATTTTGACACATTTACATCTGCCCTGCTGGCAGATTTCCTTGATGCCATGGAGACACGTAAAGGCTGGAAAGCGTCTACCCGCAACAACAGGCTCAGCTGTATACGATCCTTCTTTAAATATGCGGCGTATACATGCCCAAATATATATACGGTTTATACTGACCTTGGAACAGTACCGCTGAAAAAAGAGGTGGATAACTCGAGGGTGGTAGAATATATGTCAAAGGATGCGTTAGCCTCTATCATAGAGTGTGCCGGTACGGCTTCATCCAAGGGCTTCCGGGACCAGTTTTTTCTGACGCTGATGTATGACACGGCAGCCCGCAACGGGGAAATGTTGAAGCTAAAGCTGTCTGACATAAATACGGATAACGCAACCGTATATCTGTTTGGAAAAGGATCCAAACCAAGGCTTGTACCTGTTTCAAAGGAAACCCTGCAGATGTTTGTCAGATACAGGGCCCTTTTCCATAATGGGAGCAAAAATGATCCTCCCCTGTTTTACACAAGGCACCGTGGTGAGAAAACTCCTATGTCAGATGATAATGTTGCCCGCTTTTTAAAGGAGTATGCAGCCAAAGCCCGTAAGAACAACGGGAATGTGCCGGCCAATGTACATCCGCATATGTTACGCCATTCAAGGGCAATGCATCTGTATCAGGGAGGCATGCCCCTTGCCGTATTGTCGGAATTCCTTGGGCATGAAGATCCTGAAACAACGCTGATTTACGCTTATGCAGATACTGAAATGAAAAGGCAGGCAATAGAAAAAGCTTCTGTCAATACACTGATTCCGGAAACCAGTGATGATTCCCCTATGTGGGAATCGCAAGATATAATAGAAAGATTGATACGCGGATACTAAAAATTATTCCGATAAATTTATGTGTATAGCTCTGAAAATATGCTATCTACATGGTTTATCGGAATAACTCGGAAATCGGAATAATC
>CAMWTP010000197.1 GCA_947177165.1 uncultured Lachnospiraceae bacterium | reverse complement strand
TCGTAACAAGGTAGCCGTACCGGAAGGTGCGGCTGGAACACCTCCTTTCTGGAGAGTGCGACTATTTCGATCGATAGATAGGTCTGCGTTCTTTTCTCTCGAATTAACCTGTAATTTTTATGTTATACCGAGTGGGGTCTTCCCGCGGATATAGTCCCGTAGCTCAGTTGGTTAGAGCACTACACTGATAATGTAGGGGTCTGCGGTTCAAGTCCGCACGGGACTACACCGAAACACTCGGGGGATTAGCTCAGTTGGCTAGAGCACCTGCTTTGCAAGCAGGGGGTCAAGGGTTCGACTC
Organism: uncultured Lachnospiraceae bacterium; assembly: GCA_947177165.1. Classification (GTDB taxonomy): domain Bacteria; phylum Bacillota; class Clostridia; order Lachnospirales; family Lachnospiraceae; genus COE1. The sequence continues at coordinate 3,266 of CAMWTP010000197.1, read as the reverse complement.
CCTTATCCTCCACTCTGATCGGGCAACCGATCTTGTTCTTTGACATGTTTAAGGTTATGAGATAAAGTCTTCATACATTTCAATAGGGTGTATGAGGAGTTGTAAGAAAGTAAATAAGGGCGTATGGGGGATGCCTAGGCTCTTGGAGGCGACGAAAGACGTGGTAAGCTGCGATAAGCCTCGGGGATTCGCAAACTGGAATTGATCCGAGGATTTCTGAATGGGACAACCCGGCAGGCTGATGGCCTGTCATCCGGAAACGGAAGCCAACCCTCTGAACTGAAACATCTTAGTAGGAGGAGGAAAAGAAAGAAACATCGATTTCCTGAGTAGCGGCGAGCGAAAGGGGAATAGCCTAAACCGGCTTCGTTACGGCGGGGTCGGGGTTGTAGGACTGCAATATTCGATTGACAGCGAACTGGAATGTTCTGGAAAGTTCATCCATAGAGAGTGAAAGGCTCGTACAGGTAAGTTCGTCATAAGATAGCAGTATCCTGAGTAGGGCGGGACACGAGGAATCCTGTCTGAATCTGCCAGGACCACCTGGTAAGGCTAAATACTCCCAAGAGACCGATAGTGAACCAGTACCGTGAGGGAAAGGTGAAAAGTACCCCGAACAGGGGAGTGAAATAGAACCTGAAACCATACGCTTACAACCGGTCGGAGCGGCTTCGTGCCGTGACGGCGTGCCTATTGAATAATGAGCCTACGAGTTACTGATCACTGGCAAGATTAAGTATTAGGAAATACGGAGTCGAAGCGAAAGCGAGTCTGAATAGGGCGGTTAGTCAGTGGTCGTAGACGCGAAACCTTGCGATCTACCCTTGAGCAGGTTGAAGGTTGGGTAAAACCAACTGGAGGACCGAACGAATAAGCGTTGAAAAGCTTCTCGATGACTTGAGGGTAGGGGTGAAAGGCTAATCAAGCTGGGAAATAGCTCGTACTCCCCGAAATGCCTTTAGGGGCAGCGTTGCGATTGAGAGTTTACTGCAGGTAGAGCTACTGATTGGATGCGGGGGCTTCACCGCCTACCAAATCCTGACAAACTCCGAATGGCAGTAATATGATTCGCAGCAGTGAGCGACCGGGTGCTAATGTCCGGTCACAAAAGAGGAACAACTCAGACCAGCAACTAAGGTCCCGAAGAATATGCTAAGTTGATCTAACGATGTTTTGTTGCAGAGACAGCTAGGATGTTAGCTTGGAAGCAGCTATTCATTCAAAGAGTGCGTAACAGCTCACTAGTCGAGCGACAGAGCGTGGATAATAAACGGGCATCAAGCATATCACCGAAGTTCTGGACACGAAAGTGTGGTAGGGGAGCATTCCATTCGCGTCGAAGTCGTGCCGTGAGGCATGGTGGAGCGTATGGAAAAGCAAATGTAGGCATAAGTAACGATAATGCGGGAGAGTAACCCGCACACCGCAAGACCAAGGTTTCCTGATCAACGCTAATCGGATCAGGGTTAGTCGGGTCCTAAGGGTAAGCCGAAAGGCGATCTCGATGGATAATCGGTTAATATTCCGATACCGACATGCACCTCGATGGAGAGACGAAGGAACGTAAGCATCGCCGCCTGACGGAATAGGCGGTTGAAGGGTTTAGGTATAGGCGCAGATTAAGAGTTAGCGTTTGCTGATGCCCGACAGTACAGAGAGGCTACGGCCGATTTGATAGTGTGCCCAAGTATACTTCCGAGAAAATCTTCTAAGTTACAGTGCATGTTGCCCGTACCGTAAACCGACACAGGTGGTCGAGGAGAGTATCCTAAGGTGCTCGAGTGAATCACGGTTAAGGAACTAGGCAAATTAACCCCGTAACTTCGGGAAAAGGGGTCCCTATGAGAGTAGGGCGCAGCGAAAAGGTCCAGGCGACTGTTTATCAAAAACACAGGGCTCTGCCAATTCGAAAGAAGAAGTATAGGGCCTGACACCTGCCCGGTGCTGGAAGGTTAAGAGGGGATGTCATCGCAAGAGAAGCATTGAATCGAAGCCCCAGTAAACGGCGGCCGTAACTATAACGGTCCTAAGGTAGCGAAATTCCTTGTCGGGTAAGTTCCGACCTGCACGAATGGTGTAACGATCTGGACACTGTCTCAACCGTGAGCTCGGTGAAATTGTAGTCCCGGTGAAGATGCCGGGTACCCGCAACGGGACGAAAAGACCCCGTGAACCTTTACTATAGCTTAACGCTGAATTTGGGTGCACAATGTGTAGGATAGGCCGGAGGCTTTGAAGCGGGCACGCCAGTGTTCGTGGAGCCGACGTTGAAATACGGCCCTTTGTGTATTTGAGTTCTAACCCCTTGCGGGGGACACCGTTTGGTGGGTAGTTTGACTGGGGTGGTCGCCTCCAAAAGCGTAACGGAGGCTTCCCAAGGTGCCCTCAGCACGAATGGTAACCGTGCGTAGAGTGCAATAGCATAAGGGCGCTTGACTGCGAGACTCACAAGTCGAACAGGTACGAAAGTAGGGTATAGTGATCCGGTGGTTCTGTGTGGACTGGCCATCGCTCAAAGGATAAAAGGTACTCCGGGGATAACAGGCTGATCGCCGCCAAGAGCTCATATCGACGCGGCGGTTTGGCACCTCGATGTCGGCTCGTCACATCCTGGGGCTGGAGAAGGTCCCAAGGGTTCGGCTGTTCGCCGATTAAAGTGGCACGCGAGCTGGGTTCAGAACGTCGTGAGACAGTTCGGTCTCTATCTGTTGCGGGCGTAGGAAGATTGAGGGGTCCTGACTTTAGTACGAGAGGACCGAGTTGGACGAACCTCCGGTGTATCGGTTATGCTGCCAAGTGTACCGCCGAGTAGCCGCGTTCGGTTTGGATAAGCGCTGAAAGCATCTAAGCGCGAAGCCATCCCCAAGATAAGTCTTCCCTTGAGGGGCGTAGGAGACGACTACGTTGATAGGTTGCAGATGTAAAGACAGTAATGTCAAAGTCGAGCAATACTAATTACCCGATAGGCTTTCTTGCAAGATTCTTTATCTCATAGCCCTTTCATGTCATCCTTTACCGGATGCGGACGGTTTCTTCCGCATAGGTTCTTTCTCAGGTTCGCCTGAAATAGAGTTCAGGAGGGTTAAGTTTGGAGTAGGTAATTTTTAATTCTTCATTTTTAATTCTTCATTCAAGTTTTAGGTGGTTATAGCAGTGAGGTTCCACCTCTTCCCATTCCGAACAGAGAAGTTAAGCTCACTCACGCCGATGGTACTGCGGTTTTCCCGTGGGAGAGTAGGTAGCCGCCTCTTCAAGGTCGATCCATA
>CAMWTP010000196.1 GCA_947177165.1 uncultured Lachnospiraceae bacterium | reverse complement strand
TAGGCTGCTTTAGCAGCACACCGAACCTACCGGCTTTAGCCGGTAGTGGTTCAGTGATTGGTCCGGGCACGGCACAAAGCGAAAATGTAAGCCCATAGTGCGGCTGCCGGAAGGAAATGGTTCATGATATACGTTCATGTCTGTCAGGGGATACAGCATCTGGGAGAAATCTTAGGTGCTTTTCCTATGAACAGGGAAGTCGGTAGTTTGTTTTGTGTCCAGGCTCTTGACAATTAGGGAGGGCGGATATGCTTGTGAGAATGGTATGCAAAACGATAGACAGGAGGAACATGCTGCTCTATGCGCTGAGCATGATATTATCCGTTATGTTGGACACGTTTTTTCTGTCGGCTCTGATGGTAAGGGATCAATATGGACTGGATGAAAAAGCAGGCAGTATGGACTGGCTCTGTACTGTGTTTTTTCTGGCAGCAGGTGTGGTGTCGGTCTTCTGTCAAAAGTAGAAGTGTAGCAAGATTCGATAGTGTTCAAACGTGGGATTATTTTGCTTTCAAGGAGATCTACTTCTATGCGTTTAATCCTATTCTCAATTGGGTTTAGTCTTGCATCAAGTTTCTTGTCCGGCATTTCAGAAATCGCAAGTAATAATTCGTTATCAGTCATTATATAATTACTCCTTTGTGCGGTTGCTTTTCAGTTGGTAATGTGAGTATATCACATTCAAAGTATAAAGTCTATTCAGGTACACGAGTCATTTTCGTAACTTTTTCTATCTTTGCAGAATGTCCCATAAAATAAGGGTTATCGGTTATTTAAAGGGGGATTAAAGTGTATAATGGAAAGGTAATAATATGGCAGTTCGCAGCAGCAGGCGGATTGCCACATTTTTATGTGCAGTCCCATGCGGAGGAAATATGCCGCGAAGGCGGCGCATGGGATGCGGAGGATATTTTGAAAAATATTGTGACAATCAGGCCACCCAATGCGTCTTATCTATGAGATCTCAAACAGAAGAAGAAAGGAGATGCATTCATGCATGATGTGATGGAGTTGTTTCATCTCTATAAAGATGATGTTTACAGGCTGGCGGTCAGCTATACGCATTCAGTTCATGACGCGGAGGATGTCTGCCAGACGGTTTTTCTCAAGCTGATGGAACAGAATGGTCTAACGCCCGGGAAAGAAAAGGCATGGCTGATGCAGGTAACAGCGAACCAGTGCCGAAGCCTGCTGCGTTCGGTCTGGTGGAAGAGAACAGAGCCGTTGGAGGAGGAGTTGAATGAAGAACTTTTGTTTGAACAGCCAGAGCAGAAGGGTGTTTGGGAATGTATTCAAAAACTGAAGCCGAAGTACCGCATTGTAGTATATCTTTTCTATTATGAGGGATATGCGGTCAGGGAGATTGCGGACATTTTACATATTTCTGGCACGGCTGTCACAACCAGACTGTCGCGGGCAAGAAGGATTTTGGAGGAAGAGTTGAAGGAGGAGGTCTGATTTATGCAAAATAGAGTTCAGGAAGTATACGATCAGGTTCGGATGCCGGAGGAGTGCAGCCGGCGCATTGAACAGGCAATGAGGAGCAAGAGGGCGGGCGTGTTGAAACCGTTTACGGGATACCGGCGGGTATCCAGAATTACGGTCGCGCTGACAGGCGTGCTTCTGTTTCTGCTGACAAACGTAACCGTGTACGCCTATACTGGAAAAGGTATTATCGGCCGGTTTGTCTCTTTTGCGGACAATGCCGTATTTACAAAAGGGAGAGATGAAAATGGCAATAACATTTCCACTGCCGCTTTGGATACCGCTGATGCGACAGCGCCGGCAGAATTTAGGGAAGGACGTCTCTGGTTTACAGCGAATGGAGAAAACATTGACATTACGAATCAGGTATCTGAGAACAATGCTTTTATCTATGATTACAGAGATGGAGAGGGAATTACACATTATCTGATCGTAGGCGGTGCACCGGAAACTTTCGGGTATGCGGAATTCCTGTATGATGAGACGCAAATGCCGGAATGGATCGGAGGATATTTTACAGCGGGAAAAGTAGGGGAAACGATTAACCCTGACTGGCTGGAAAAAGCGAAGAAAGAACTTGGCATTCCGTGGCCGTAGACAGGGATCGCGGGAGTTCATTAACAGAAAATGGAGGGGAAAAATCATGAAGAAGAAACTGATAAAAACGACGGCAGCAATATTGATGGTGGCTTGTATGACTGGATGCGGTGCAGAGCATTTCGCCGGACAGCATTTGGAGGGAATGAAGTCAGAGTATGCAGAAGCAGCTTATGTATTGGAGAACGTGTCGCAGACAAGAGATGTGGTGGCACCGAAGCAGCAGGAAATAAACACACACACCTTGAATAAGGAATTGTTTGACGAGCAGGGAATGAGCATTTGGAGCGGAAAGAACAATACGCTGCTGGCATTAAAAGAAGACACGCTGTATCTCTACGATGTGTCATCTGCACAGATTAAGGCGGAGACGAAAACGGAGCACTGGAATTTTGTAGATTTTTATCCATACAAGGATGGGTATTGTGCAATCGGGCAGATCAGGAAAGGAGAGCCAGCTGTAGATACAGAGACAGGAACCGGACCACAGGTCATGGAGGTCAGTGAAGGTAATTTGGAGTGCATGGGTATTTTTTACGATGCTTCATTGAAAGAGATGAGCAGAATATCACTGTATGATGTTGTGGAAAACGCTGATATGGCTGCATGGTCCGTCTCACCGGACGGCGCGCTGCTGGGATGTTTTGACCAGTGGGAGGGATTGAGCATTTATGATCTTGGGAGTCAGAAAAAACGCAATTTGCTGAAGCCCGGGAACGATGGAAACTGCCCGGAGCTTTTGACAATGGATGCAATTTTCTTTGATGAGGATAACAGCCATATCGTGTTTTCGGGGCAGACGAATCAGAACGGCAGAACAGTTGCGTCATGGGGCAGGATCGGTATAGACGGGACAGGATTGGAAAATCATATCTTACAACATAATTTTGGCATGGCAACAGGGTATGGCGACGGAAAGCTGCTGCTTGGAGAGGACAGCATATTTTTTAAAGGGGGAATGGGATTTGTCGATGCGGAAACGGGAAAGGCGGTGTACAAGACAGATATAAAAGGTGCCCTGCCGATGAGTGGACCATTTTTTTCAGCCGACGGAACGGTCTTTGCCACGGCTGCCCTGGACACGAACCAGATGGAGGTTACTGTCTGGCGGACAGAAGACTTCTCCCCACTTTATAAGGAAGTGATTCAGGATGACAGGGAGGAAATGTTTTACCGCGCTCCACAGGTCTGCCTGTTTCCTGACCTTGGGGTATGTATTGTCTGCATGGGAGGACACAATGATATTCCACAGAAGTCAGTGCTGCTGAATTATTAGAAACTTCTATATAAAAAACACCATGAAAGTCGTCTATTCCGTTCAGCATTCGGTCAATGTGTTTCCGGCGTTCGTCCTCGCTGTTGTGTTTGTCCACGTAGAAAAATTCATCTACGGAAATATCACAGCCATGAAATTACACTTTGTAATGGATTAAAGGTAATCATTGGGAGAGCCTATAGTAAAGAGTTTAGATAAAAATGGTTGATTATCTCAAAAAAGCCTTGATTTACGGGCATACAAGCAGGATT
>CAMWTP010000195.1 GCA_947177165.1 uncultured Lachnospiraceae bacterium | reverse complement strand
TCGCAGGCATTGACTACCTCGGAAACGTCTGCGCGGTGCATAAGCTCCTTTAAGGTCGTAAACTGCTTTCCCTTGTCGGCGGCGACGTTGTACTGCCATTCCTCTGGCAGAATGGGTAAGCTCTCATAGCTCCATTTCTTGAACTGTTCCCCGTAGGCGGCAGCTTCCGCAAGTTCCACCAAATGACCGACACACCAAGAAATGAGGTAGCCCCCGCCCTCGATATATCCGTCTTTCTTTTCCTTAACGCCAAGCGCGGCGGCGATACTTGCCGCGACGCTGGGCTTTTCTGCAATCACTAATCTATGTGAAGTCAATCGAAAATCCTCCTTTCATTTTCCCGTGGTTTTCTTCTCTGTCAGCTTCTTGATACAGTACCCCACGCAGGGCGGCTCCCGGTTATAGGGACAGCCCTTGCAGCGCGGGGGAATGGAAGCGGGCGGCGATTTTCCACGCCGCCCGTCACCCGGTTTCTGTATCATCATTCTTTCTAAGGGGTTGTCGGTGAACAGGGTCATGCTTCCTCGTCCTCCGTTCCCCCGTCGTCCCCGGCTTCGTCGGGTTCCGGCTCGTCCTCGTCGTAATCGTCAAAATCGAAATCGTCAAGGTCTGTGCTGCCTTTTACGTCCTGCTTCGGCTTCATGATCTTAAAGTAATAGAACGCACCGCCGCCCCCGGCAAGGGCAACGATCAGAAAGAGAAGCAGCCCGCCCGTGCCTGTTTTCTTTTCCGGCTGCTCTGCTGGTTCCTCCGTTTCCGGCTCCGCTGCCTTGCCGCTGCAAGCGGTCAGATTGGTGCTGCATACCGGGCATAGGGTGTTGACCGCGCCCGGTTCGCATTTCTCCGTACAGTTGCAGACTGCGGGCGGCTCCGTGGCGGTGTTTCCGTCGTCGATCAGTGCCATAAGGTCGGCTTCGTCCACTTGATTTAAGAAATGCACGGTGTTCTCGCCCTCGTCGTCCCGGTCAATGAGGATATAAAAGTAATTGCCGTTTTTGGTCGTCACGGTGATAAGCTGCTTGTTGCCGCCGAAATCGTCAACAAGGGTCGCGTTCCCGTCCGGGGTGAGGGGTTCTTCCTTTTCGGGTTCCTCGTAGATAACGCCGCTGTCGTCGGTCGCGTCGTCTGCTCCCTCCGGGACTTGCGCATAGGCGGTGACAGAAAAGCCGCCCATGAGGATAAGGGCGGCGCATAAAGTCAGCAGGGTTCTAAAAATCTTCTTATTCTTCATTCTCGGTTTCCTCCTGTTCGTCGTTATAAGCGGGTGCGGGGGTCATGCCGGGGATTGCGCCCCCGGAAAGCATGGAAGTAAGCTCCTGCGGGGAAAGGCGCATAGAGCGCACAAGCTGGACGATCTGCAAATTCTCCGCTTCGGTTTTCTGCGCTTCCAGCCCTTTGAGCTTGTTCTGATACTCGGTGATCTTCTCGCGGGTCTTTTCAATCTCCCGGTTGATACGGTCAATCTTGTTTGCTGCCATAGTGTAAATTCTCCTTTCTGATTTTCAAAATTTTTTTAATTCCAATTCATTAAGCCGTAACCTTTGATACAGCGGTAGTCAAGGGGGTAGCTTTTGATCTTGCAGGCGTCGCCGGAATTGCCCTCGACGGTGTAAACGCGCTGCCCGTCTGTGCCGATCACAAGCCCAACATGGTCTGCGCTCCCGTCTAAGTCCCAGTCAAAAAAGATTGCGTCGCCGGGGGCTATGTTCGTATAGCTTCGGTCGCCCCATTGCCCGTGGGACTGGAACCACGGGATACCCTGTGACTGGCAGGCGGCAAAGCGCGGCTCGCTTTTCCCGGCTTGATTGTAGCACCATGAAACGAAACAGGCGCACCATTCCACGCGGCTGTTGAAGCCGTACCAGCTCCAATAGGGCTGTCCCCCTACATTGCCTACCTGTGACTTTGCCCGGTCTACCACGGCGGTATTTCCGGGGCGTGTGCCGTTTACAAGCTGTACGCCGCTTAAATCCTCGGACGGGTTTGTGTCCGGGGAACCGCCGCCAAAGACTAAAGGCTTGTTGCCGCTGGTTTCCAAGTACACCCGGAACATTTCAAGCTGCTCCGGCGTGAGCAGCCCCGGCGCAAGGTCGGATATGGGCTTGTTCTCCAGCTTGACATTCAGAATGTAATAGTTATAGGCTACTTCTACCTCGTATTCGTAGGTTTCCGTAGAGGTTGCCCCCGTTACCGGGTCGGTGACTGTCCGTGTCCCTGTCCGGGTTTCCGTGCGGTGGCGTACCTCCACTTCCTCCGTGAGAGTGAGGGTATATTGCAGCGAAAAGATACGCTGTATTTCTGCCTGTGCCGTTGCCGGGGTGTAGGTCTGCAAGAGCGCGGTAAGGTAGGACGCTAATTCATGGGGGTTATGCCCGATACTGTCAAGGTCATAGCGGTACTCGTCATAGCCGGGGTGGTCGCGCTCGATATTGTCGATCTTGCGTTGCAGCTCCGTTTCCAGTGCCGCATAGCTGTTTTCCACGGCGACTAAATCCGCGTCCTCCGACGTGTAGGAAGTCCCGACAATGCCGTTTATCATGCCGGAAAACATAGCCCCGCAAGAGGACAGCGCGGAAGAAACCATAATGAACAGCAGCAGCGCACCTATGGCGATACATACGCCCGCCGGGTGCCGCCCGATAAAGGCAATGGTTTTCTTCGTCCCCTCGGCGGTCTTTTTCGCTGCCTTGCGGGTGTTCTCCGCTGCGTTTTTCACGGTCTTTGCGCCCTGTGCCTTGACGGTCTTTGCATACTGTTTCTTGATACGCTGTTTCTGCATATACCGGGAGAACGGGTTGGAAGCTGCGATCTGCGGGTTGTCGTGGAGTGCCTTTTGGTAGAGATAATTCGCGTTCGCTTTTTCCGCTGCCTTTTCAGCCTTTGCCGCCGCCCGGTAGGGTTTGAGCTTGTGGCTGCGGTAGCCCTCCTTGACTTTCCGCGCCCCGTACTTTGCGCCTTTCTCCGCTAATTCCTCGGATTTGTGCGCACCCTCCACGCCGGAATTGTCCTTTTCCACGGAATGTACCTTGTTATGGACGAAAATACCCGCTTCCTGCGCGGGGCGGGATAACGGGTTTTTATGTGCCTTGCCGTAGTTCTGCGGCTTTTCCCGTTCCTCGAAATGTAGGCGGGTCTTGCCTTTCCCGGTGGCTTCGTCAAAAGTCCGTTCCTTGACAAGTTTCTTTTCCTTTGGGATTTTCGCCCTTGCTGCGTCCAGCCTGTCAGCGGCTTTGTCGGATTTCTTGATATAGGGTTGCAGCTCCGGCGTTGCCCGTTCTTCCTCGGTGAATTGCAGCCGGGAAGTGCGGGCGCGGCTTTCGGCTTCTGCCTGTGCTTTCCGTGCCGCCTTTTTGCTGGCGTTCCGGGTATGCGCCCCGTCAATATGTTCTAAGACACGCTCGGCGGTTCCCGTGTCCCGTTCCGGCTCCGTCCCCGGCGCATGGGGCAGGGGCGGCGCATTGGGGGAAATATCCGGGGCGGGATTGCCCGGTATGGGCTGCGCTGCCTGTGCGTCCTGCGCCGCCTGTTGCTCCGGCGTTTTCAGCAGGGCAGCTTCCCGCGCCCGTTTGCTGATACGTTTTTTCGTGCCTTTGGTTTCGTTCACTTCGATAGCCCCGTCACGGGTCATTTTCTGCGTGATCTTGTCGCGGGCTTTGTACTGCTTCATGGTC
>CAMWTP010000194.1 GCA_947177165.1 uncultured Lachnospiraceae bacterium | reverse complement strand
ACCGAGATCTTCACTCAAGGAGCGGCCGGCCGCGTCAGCTGTGGATAAGAGACAGGGGGGTGTGTGTGTGTGTGTGGGTGTGTGTGTGTGTGTGTGTGTGTTTCTGTGTGTGTCTGTGTGTCTGTCTTTCTGTCTGTCTGTGTGTCTGAGCTCGCGGGGATCTGCCTGTGCATGTTTGTATCTATGCATCTATTTGGTGTGTCACCTGGTCAGGTACCTAGACCCCCTAGGTCCCTGAAGCAAATCCAGTTTGGACCCAGGGTGCAGCAATCCTTATGGTGTTGAAGTCAGTATTGTGTGAGAAGGACAGGTTTGGATGTGGGGGAAAACATTAAGGCTGTAGTGATCCACAGGCTGTGTTTTCCTCTGGTGGCCTCAAGGTATAGCAAGGCCCGAGGGGGCAGGCAGGAGATTGGATCCTGATGGCATGTCTGATTTGGTGGATGAGACTATTGCTTATCAAGATAGGAGGGTGGCCGGACCGGTCCTTCCTCGGGGCTTGCAGGCCTTGCAGGTCTGAGAAACCAGAGATGGCCTGCCTGGAAAGAGCCAGAGCTCTAGGTCAGAGGAGCATAGAAGCCTCCAGGGCCCTTGGGAGGGATGGAGGACCGGGAAGCAATGGCAAGCTAGACACCTGGAGCCTGTCAGACGTGTCTTCTTCCACCAGCCGTGACTTAGGATCTCGGCAGTGCAGGGGTGCTTCTCTGGAGACTCTCAGTGTTCATGACAGAAAGGCTTGCTGTTGGAACCTGAAAAGGATTTCCCACAAGACCATGGTGTACATCAAGTGGTATCCCGAGAGGCCCATCTGCCCTGGATAGTGTGCCTGAAACCGAATATATTGGCAAGCCAGAGGCAGATAGCAGTAGGAGGTGCTTAGGCAGGTAGCAAGGTGGGTATAGGTAGGCTGCGAGGTAGGTCAGTAGGTCAATAGGTCAGTAGGCCAGTAGGTAGGTAGGCAGCCATTGTTATTACCCTGGGTTAGGTGCCCGTGGAGAGGGAGTTTGAAGTCACTTTGTGATTTTGCAGAGGGGCCCCTGAGAGGACCTGGGTGTGAAGTCACCTAAAAGGAGGTGGTCATGGGAGAGTGGATGTGCTGCAGGCATTCTGGTGGACAAGTGAGAATTGCTCATTTTTGCTTTGTGTCTAGGTCCCTGTTGTCATCATCGTCGACTTCATGGGTGCACTCGAATGACTTTAGAGAGCTCTGAGCTTCCTGTGTGTGTAATCCTGGCACAGGTAGGGAGGTAGGCGGCTAGGGAGGTAGGTGGGTAGTTAGGAAGGTGGGTGTGTAGGAGGACACAGAAGGAAGGACTCATGTGTGAGAGTGACTCTGGGACTTGAGAGGAAGGAAGGAGAGCAAAGTGTCCCTCTGGCCGGCCCCTCCTCCCAGCCCCTAGGAGTTCTGGCTGGTGGTTAGTGAAAGGGCTAGGGTGGGGTAAGGGTGGGCTGCCAGGTTATGGAGAGGAGAGAGATTGAGAGGGAGCCCGAATTAGCTCACAGTGGTTGTCTGGTTCCCAGGTCGCCTGGCAATGGTGCTGCTTAGCTAGTGGGTTCTTAGAACCTGGGTCCTGAGGCCAGGGCCTGGTCGTCAAGGGGGGCAGTTGGGGAGGTTGTGGTGGAGTGGAAACTCATTGCTTCTCTCAGTATGTCCCTGTGGTGGAGTGGATATTCATTCCTTCTCTCTGTATGTCCCTGTCAGATTGGGGGGTGGGCAGCCTGCCCATCTGGGCCTCTGAACTGGACGGATGACTGGATGACTCTGTGGCAGGCAGGCAGGCAGGCAGGCAGGCAGGCAGGCAGGCAGGGAGATCCCGGGAGGGCCTTCTGGGCTGGCTGGCTGCCTTGACCTGCCAACTTGAGAGACTGTGCCCAGGGACCGCAGAGTCTGTGCCACCAAGAAGAGAACTGAGACCTGGCCGTCAGCTTTAGAGGCCGCCCACGTGTGTGGGCACAGTGGGTCAGGCAGGCATCCTCAGGATCTCTGGGCACACTCCAGTCCCAGCTGCCTGGGCGGGGCCAGCTCCTGGGTGCCCAGTCCAGGCATTTGTTTCTGAGGCTCCGCCCCTATGGTCCTGATTGGCACTGGGTTTAGGTAGGGCTGTCCTAGGGTCCTATGCAAGTACCTGCTCATGTGCCTTAGGGCTTGCTGGCCTCTGGAGGGGCCATTCTGTGGCTGGCAGGTACCCTACAGTTGCCTAGTGTCTATGATCAGCGATCCCTCCTGTCTGCCTCAAGAACCCCTCCCCCTGCCCTGCCCCCAACACGCACTCACACAAACACACATTCCCCCAAGGACAGAACATACAGAAACATCTCTCAGGAGTCCCCAGTAGCCTGCAAAGTGACCCATCTCTGAGCAGTGAGAAGCCCTAGTGCTTAGCTACCATGTTGGCTTCTGGTTGCCTCAGCTTGGCGTTTTTTGCCTCCCGAAGGGCAGAGGGAGAGCGCCATTGCAGCCATGCCATAGGCATTCACAGTGCTCTACCACCATCAAGCCGAGTGGTTTTGAGGAGTCCGCCTGCAAGTCCCTGTGCCTCTCTGAACATGGCGGCAGACCCGCTAGGAAGCTGCTCTTTTCCTGGCTGCAGGGGAGCGACCTGGGGCTCCTGACGCCTTCTTCACCAGGAGAGGCCTGTGAGCAGGCAGGGTGCAGCTGCCCAGGGCACGGGGCTGGCCACACAGGGTTCAGCTAGCCTGACTCGGGAAGCACAGCCTCCCAGGCCCAGAGTGCAGTGCAGGCAGACATCTTAGGTTGCACAGGGTCAGGAAGGGACCTCTCTACACAGGGATCTGCACCCAGGGCTGCATCTGGCTTCTCGTGGGCAACTTGTCCTGCCTGTCCACGTTGAGCAGACCGACCCCGGTGCCCCTTGCTTTTGTCTGAGGCTTCCCTGCAGCTGCTTTCCTTCGGGGATGCCATCCCAAACCCCGCCACCCTGTCTTCTACAGGGAGAGCCAGAGAGGGCAGACAGGCTATCCTGCTTGTCTGGCTTCTCAGAGCTCTCTCAACAGCTCAGGACAGGTAGCTTTTCTGGCCAGCTGTCTTTCATCCAGTTAACTCCCTCCCTGCCACCCGCAAGCCCAGCTCACCCCCTTTCCAGGGCTTTGGGCATCTCTGGCTTTCCCTTCCTCTCTTTTAGAAAAGGCTCTCTCCTTGAGCCATGCTGCAGGTGGAGATCAGGGTCCCTCCCATTCCTGTGGGGAAATCACACACATCCCAGGAAACCTTCACCTGGGAGGTGGTCTGGGCAGCCACCTCACTGTGTGTCCCCAGTGGGTGAAGAGCCTCGGCAGAAACAGCCAGAGTATGGGGTAGTCCCCAGGGTGTCCCAAACAGGCCAGGATGCCAGGGTTCCTGAGAGGCCTGGTTCCCTGGAAAGCCTCCTTGTTGAGATTCCTGACAGCCAGGCAGGCAGCAGTCTCGGGGATTCTCCTGACTACCTTCCCCTTCCCTAGCATCTTGGCAGATGAGCCAGGATCAAGGCTCCCAAATCACCTGGCCTTCTCTGCCATGTCCAGGGAGTCTGGGACTCTAGAAGACAGGGAGACCAGAGTGTGTGTCTCTGTCTCTTTTTCCTTCTGCGTGCATGCGTGGTGTGTGTGTGTGCTTTCTCTTATACAAATCTGCCGCTACCGACGACTACAAACATATAAATCAAGTGTCTAGAAGAAAGATTAAAAAAAAAACGACTCCTGGGG
>CAMWTP010000193.1 GCA_947177165.1 uncultured Lachnospiraceae bacterium | reverse complement strand
TGCAGGTCAATGAATTAACCACACAGGTCAACGAACTGACGCAGGAAAAGGATTCTCTGACAAGCAGTCTGAGTGCAGCACAGTCAGACAAAGTACAGATACAGGCAAACACGGAGCTGATTGAGGCAGTGCTGATGCACATGAACGGAACAGGCGATGAGATGGCTGTCGCAGACGCTTTGGAAAAAATTGACGAGGAGTACATGCAGAATGAAGCCACGGACAGTTTTAAGGCGCTGTATGATGCCCTGAAGGGCAGTGTGGGCAAGGTTGTGGCAAGGAAATGTTATGATGTGGGTTATGCGGCGTTCAAGGCGGAGGAATATGATATCGCGATTGAGAATCTTGAGAGAGCTTACTCATATGATCCGACGAACGGGGAGGCTTTGTATAATCTGGGTAATTCTTACAACAGAACGGGGAATCTTGAGAAGGCAGTGGAGATTTACGAGCAGGTGGTGGAGCTTTTTCCCAATACAGAGAAGGCGAGAAGATCACAAAATTATATAAAGGAAATAAAAGGTGAGTAAAATCATATCAAATACACGAAAGAGGACATGCCGGAAAGGTGCGTTCTCTTTTGTTTGTTCAGGAGGAATTTGCATGGAAAAGAAGATGGAAGAATATGCGATCATTGACGATTATCTGTGTATCAGAATGCCGGGGGAGGTCGATCATCACGGTGCGGCCAGTATCAGGGAATGTGCGGACAGACTGATACTCGACGACAAGGTGAAAAATATTGTGTTTGACTTTGAGGATACGACTTTTATGGACAGCTCCGGGCTCGGGATCATTATTGGCAGATACCGGAAGATTTCCTGTTTCGGAGGAAAGGTGTATGCGATCAATGCGAGCGAGCGAATCAGCAGACTGTTAAGAGCATCGGGGATGTCTTCGATTATACAAATTTTGACATGATCATCCGGCCATAAAAATATTAGAAAGAAGGAATAGAATTTTATATGGAAAATGAGTGCACAAAAAAGAATGCTACACAAGGGATAGCGAATGAAATCTGTATGGAGTTTGACGCCATATCGGAGAATGAAGGGCTTGCCAGAGTGGTGATCGCCGCGTTTTTGGCAAGGATCGATCCGACAGTCGATGAGATTGAGGATGTGAAGACTGCCGTGTCGGAGGCTGTCACCAATGCTGTGATACATGGCTATGGCGAAAACGGAGGCCGCGTTGTCATGCGTGCGCGCCTTTCGGAGGAGAAAGAGCTGGCGGTGGACATTTCTGACAGAGGTGTGGGCATCGCTGATGTGGAACAGGCAATGCAGCCACTGTTTACTACGGGAGCGGCAAATGAGAGGTCGGGTATGGGCTTTTCCTTTATGGAGGCTTTTATGGACCGGATTGAGGTGGAGAGCAGTGTCGGAGAGGGGACTTGCGTACATATGTGGAAAAGCTTTGGCGGCAGACAGGATGAACAGACACCGATTCTGCAGGCAGCCGTGTGGAACAGAAGCGGCAGGGTATAATCTATGGAGGAGAGGGAACTTTTTATCAGGGCACAGAGTGGAGAAAAGGAGGCAAAAGAACAGTTATTTGAGAAAAATATGGGGCTTGTGTACCATGTGGTGAAACGCTTCTCCGGCAGAGGCGGGATGGGCGGAGTAGAGACGGAGGATTTATTCCAGATCGGTGCGATGGGACTTGTGAAGGCGATAGAGAAGTTTGACCTGGATTATGGAGTATGTTTTTCCACCTATGCGGTTCCTGCGATTATGGGCGAAATTCGGCGGTTTCTGAGGGATGACGGAATGATAAGGGTCAGCAGAAGTATCAAGGAAAATGCAAGGCGGCTGAGAGGACTCAGGGAAGATTTCTGGCAGAGAACAGGCAGGGAGCCGATGGTGTCAGAACTTGCGAAGGAGTCAGGGCTTACCGTGGAGGAGGTTGTCTCGGCGCTTGGCGCGGGCTGTGAGGTGGAGTCAATCTACAAAACGGTGTATGAGTCTGACGGCAGCGAGGTGCTTCTGGTGGATATGCTGGGCAAGGAGGGCGAGAGCGAGGAGATCGTCAACAGGCTGCTTCTGGAAAAGCTTTTGAATGAGCTTGACGAGAGGGAGAGAAGTCTGATCTGGCTGCGGTATTTCGAGAACAGAACACAGATGCAGGTGGCAGGTGATCTCGGGATGAGTCAGGTGCAGGTCAGCCGTCTGGAGAAGAAAGTACTGCTGCGGCTGCGTCAGGTGGCAGTTGTGTGAAATCAGAGATTTCGTCATCCTGACAGGAGTGTCCGCCAAATCGGACAGAGGGGAATTCGTGTAAAAAATGTGCGTTTGATAGGTCTGGACTATAAAGTTTGCTGCGAAGAATGCCGATATTAAAAGTAACTGATAATGTAGGAAACGGATGTCCTATATGTTTTCAATTATGAATAAATAGAAAGGTTGGTATGAACATGAATGGAATCAATTACAATTCACTCTTGAACAATACAGGGCTTTTTGCAAATCAGACGAACAAGGACGAGGCAGCTTTTACAGGAAATATCACAGGTGCAAACAGAAGGGCGCAGAATAAAAAGTCAGCAGCGGACAGCAGGCAGACGAATACGGACAGGGATACATATGAGTACAGCGGACAGGCGCGCGAAGTGAAGGCGGGCTACAGCAAGCCGAAGCCCACAGAGTCAACAGGATATAAGGCGCTCGATGCAAATGGCGTGCAGGAAGGTATTGAGCTCAGCGATGCAGCAAAGAATCTGTTGGCAGAGCTCAGAGAGAAGTATGGGGACATGGATTTTGCTGTGGCACAGTGGTCGACAGACGAGGAGCAGGATTATTATGCAAGTCTGTCCGATAAATCATACAGTGTCCTGATTAATCCGGAGCTTCTGGAGAAGATGGCGACAGACCCGGCTGCAAGGGAGGAGTATGAGGCGATCATCAGCGGAGCAGGCGATAAGTTTGATACATTGAAAGAAGAGCTCGGTGAGGATGTAGATAAAATCAAAGGCTTTAGCATCACAATGGATAAGGACGGAAGCGTTTCCTATGCCGTGAAGCTCCTGAAAGATATGGAAGAGGGCAACAGGGTAGATAAGAAGACAGAGCAGGAGCGTATTCAGGAGAAGCGCGCGGAGAAGAAAAAGGCTGAGAAGGAGCGGCAGGAGAAAGTCGTACAGAAAAAGCAGGAGACAGAGAAGGTGGAGGCTTCTTCGATTGAGGAGCTGATCAAGAAGATCAAGGAGAAGCTGCATCCGGAAGAGACTGCAGATACAACTGAGACAGAGGAAGAATAAGATATAGGAATTAAAAAATAGCGTGTGTTTTGGCACACGCTATTTTTTGTATATATTGCCTTTTTCCGGATAGGTGATATAATGTACGTGAAAGCAACGTTAAGAGGAGGACGAAATGACGTGAAGATAATTATTGCAGGTGACGGCAAGGTAGGTACGATGCTCACAAGGCTGCTCTCGGCAGAAGGGTATGATCTGACCTTGATTGACGCCAATCCGAAGGTGCTGGAATCGACGGAGGAGAGATACGATATCATGGCGGTACAGGGAAACTGTGCATCTATGGAGACATTGGAGCGGGCAGGGGTGAGGGATACAGATCTGCTCATTGCAGTTACAAATGCGGATGAGGTGAATCTGATCTGCTGCATGACTGCACACGGAATGAATTCTGATATACACACGATTGCCCGCATCAGAAACCCGGAATATAATGATCAGATCTTTAAGATGCGGGGGCTCTTTGCACTCTCCATGATGATCAATCCAGAGAGACAGGCTGCGGTGGAGATCGAGAGACTGCTGA
>CAMWTP010000192.1 GCA_947177165.1 uncultured Lachnospiraceae bacterium | reverse complement strand
AATATCTCATTTTCTCTCACCCCCTTTCTTCCCAGTAGGGGGCTATTACAACAAACGCCCATACCGCATAAAGCGGTACAGGCATTTGGGTAATACATGATTATCGGGTTTGCAAAACGGTTCCGATAATATGAGTTATTAAGACACGCTAAATGATATGTATGTTCATATTCATGGGCAGAAAATCCCGTTCTATCAGACAGGATTTTTTTAACAGTTCACCATAGGAAACATGATTCGGATAATAAAAAAGCAACATGGCAATACCCCCAATGCTTCTAAGCATTTGATACCGCCATGCCTTAAAAAAGTGTAACTTTAACACACCCTCTGTATATCCATTTTTGAAAAAGGAAAACGGCGGTCTTGAATGTTGTTTCAAAACCGCCGTCAAGCCGCTTTATTTTGTTAAAAACGCATGATAATCCTGCCGCCACAACAACGGTTTTTTTATTTCCGTAGTAGCGGATATTTTGTTAATACATAGAAAATATTTTTTTGGCTTTTTCCTTTAGAATGTTTCTTGCTTCAACCGGTTCGATAATTTCAACGTATTCACCAAAAGAAAGCAGATAAAGGAAAGTCCAGTCGCTAAACTGGTATCTGAAAGTTACTTCCAATGTGCCATCATCTAATTTTTTAATATACTTCTCTTGAAATTCATCATAAACCTTATACGCTATCTTTTCTGAAAAATGCAATACGAATACGGGTGTATTGTATTCTTCCTTATAGACAGGGGTAATGGAAAAATCCTTTGGCAGTTCACGGTCAAATAACTGGCTCGTTATTTGAAGCTCCCTTATGCGGGACATTTTGAAAGTGCGAATATCCTTTTTATTTTCTGAATAAGCAACAAGATACCATGAATGCGATTTGAACACCAATTTCAACGGCTCAACAGTCTGATGAGTTACAGTCAATTCGGCATTAAAATAAGTAAATGTAATCACATATTTGTTGATTATCGCACGTTCCAAAGCTGTAATGTTATTTCGTTCTTTTTCGGGACTGCCCCAATAGGAGAAGTCAATTTCCAACCATTCAGATTGTAAATTATGGCTAAACAGTCCGGCAACCTTGTTTAATGATTTGTCTGCGTCTGGGTAATTTGACGATTTTAAAATCTGCAACGCCTGTACAATATTGTTTTGCTCCTCCTGTGTGAAATAAGATTTATCCAATGAGAAGCCTTGTAATAAGGACAGCCCTCCGCCAAATCCCTTTTGTGACGTAATTGGTATGCCTGCAACCGAAAGTATATTGATGTCCCTGTATATTGTGCGGGTAGAAACACAAAGTTCTTCTGCCAGTTGTTTCGCTGTTATATTTTCATGCCTTAACAGGAGAAACACAATTTGGATTAGTCTGTCTATCTGCATATCATCACTCTTCTTTTTTGTATTCAGCGGCAAGCTGCCTTAGCCTGTTCAGATTGTCTGAATTATCACCTAAATTTTTTTCAAGCGTAGAACAGGGGAAGCCGCCACACTCGGCGCAGCTTTTATAAGATTTTTTAGTGCCACATAGTCTTATTTCACAATCACCACACATCTTTTGGGACACCGTATCAGAATGACATCCCAAACAATACATATCTTCTTTTGAAAATTTATAAGTATCCGTTGAATACTCGTCTGCCAGTCTGATTTGCCCGGCTGTATCTTTACGGACAGAAGCCAAATAAACCGCACATTCCCCACAATTCAATCCACAATATGCTAAATCCATTAAAACACTGCCTCCCCTAAATATTTATCATGTGGAACAATTAAACACTTTTCAATCGTTTTCCAATAGCTGTTGTAAAGGTTTTTCTGTGCCGCTCCATAGCTTTCTTTCGTATCAAATTCCCAATAGAGCATATACTTAACGCTTTTTACAATGCGGGTGATTTTTAGGGGTGGAAGCCCCTCTTTAATTTGTTCCATGTCTATGTGATACCCTCTTTTGACAAGCCGGAGCAGAAGCAATCCCTCCTGTTTTTCCAAAAGACTTTTAGCTTCAAGCATTAACGCTTCAAATTCCTCTGCCTTTTGTGGCTTGACCTGATAAATACATATTTCTGTAAACGGCATATTCATATCCTCCTTGTGTGTATTTTAGCATTAGGAATATGACAGCAAGCGTGTCGCATTCCTCTATTCATTTCAAGGGAATTAACAAAAATATGGCTGTTCCCATTTTATGAAACAAAATCTCTTTTCTTGGCACTCCATAATTATATACGGACTTCTGAATAATTGCAACGACAGTGAAATTCTTGGAATTGCATAATTTGTTGTTTGGCATTTCCAAAACTTCCCCGTAGTAGGGAATAAGGAAAACTTTTTGAAGAATTTCTCTCAAAACTTCGTCAAAACCGCCCTGTGCGGTGTTGTAGGTAATGAGAGGACTTATCAGAGGGTTTGGGATTCTTCCCAACAAGCAAAATCTGTCCGACAAGCCATAGGCGCAGACGGGCAGATTTACGGAAAAGGGTACCCTTTTCCTATGCTTGCTCCGAAACTTCTCAATTTAACAAATACGGAAAGGAAGGGAAAAGAACGGAATGGGAACCGGAAATCAAGGACAGTGAATTTGTACCCCAAAAGAGAAAACCAACAGAAGAAACTGTCTGCTACAAAATCGGCGGCACATACTATGAAGTGTCTACCTCCTGCGGCGGCTCGGAACGGCTCCGCGACAAGATGATACGGCTCATAAAATCGGAAACCGTCAAACCGCCCAATGACAAACAGGAATAAATGCTCTATAATAAAGAAAGCACTACTGTTTGTCGGGCGTTCATTACAGGAGGAATGAACACATGACAGCAAATACATATAAGCCCGGACAGATAACAGCATTATACGCCCGTCTTTCGCAGGAAGATGCGTTAGAGGGCGACAGCAACAGCATTGTGAACCAGAAAGCAGTCCTCTCCAAGTATGCGGCGGACAACGGCTTTTCCAATCCTGTTTTTTTCATTGACGACGGTGTATCGGGTGTGACGTTCGACAGACCAAATTTTAACCGCATGATTGCAGAGATTGAAGCCGGAAACGTGGCAACGGTCATTGTCAAAGATATGTCAAGGTTAGGGCGCGATTATCTGAAAGTCGGCTACTATACGGAAATTTTTTTCGTGGAGCGTGACGTTAGATATATCGCAGTCAATGACAGAGTAGACAGCGCAAAAGGCGACAACGATTTTACCCCGTTCCGCAACCTGTTTAACGATTTTTACGCCAAAGACACAAGCAAAAAAGTACGGGCAATCAAGCGGGCGCAGGGACAGGCGGGGGAACATCTGACAAAGCCGCCCTATGGCTACATGGTAAGCCCTGCTGGCAAGAAGCAATGGATTATTGACGAAGAAGCCGCCACTGTGGTGAAACGGATTTTTGATTTATGTATCGCCGGAAAAGGCCCTATGCAGATAGCGAAAATCCTCAAAGAAGATAAGGTGCTGACTGCTAAAGCACACTACGCTAAGAAAAAGGGAAATCCGCTTCCCGACACTCCCTATGATTGGAGAGATAGTACCATAGTCGGTATTTTGGAGCGTATGGACTACTGCGGGCATACGGTGAACTTCAAAAGCTACTCCAAATCCCATAAGCTGAAAAAGCGGATTCCAACCACAAAGGAACAGCAGTCAATTTTCTATAATACTCATGAAGCGATTGTAGAAGACGCTGTTTTTGAACGGGTACAGGAACTTCGGGCAAACAAACGACGTCCCACAAAAGCGGACAGACAGGGCTTGTTTTCCGGCTTGGTATACTGTGCTGACTGTGGGAGCAAGCTACATTTCGCTACTTGCAAAAGTTTTAATGGCTCACAAGACCATTACCGCTGTGCAAAGTACAAGAGCAATA
>CAMWTP010000191.1 GCA_947177165.1 uncultured Lachnospiraceae bacterium | reverse complement strand
CGACACAGGCGAATGAAGTCGCTGTCAGCGAATATTTTCTCTCCGCTTACGGTTCAAATGCCCAAATTGGCGAGACGGTCCGATTGGATACCGAGAGCTTTCATGGCGACTATACCGTGACCGGAATCCTGTCTAATGTGGGAGAAAAGGAAGCGAATATATGTGCCATTGCCGTTTCCAAAGCAGCATTGACGCAGTGGCCCGGATTTGACCCTGCAGGATACCGTGCTTATGTGCATTTCAAAAATGACAGGCAGCTGGACCAGGAGACCATGGCTGCCCACTGCCGGGAGATTGCCGCACAATTTGGCTCAGCGCATGTAGGGATGAACAGCAATTATTTTGCTTTTAATTCCAGGTCCATTGACTTTGTGACCATCTTCGGTATAGCCGCCTTTGTGCTGGCTGGCGGATATGTGGTCATCCAGAGTATTTTCCGTATCTCCGTGAACGACAAAATACAAAGTTATGGGCAGCTGCGGACCATCGGCGCGACACCAAAACAAATCCGGTGCATCGTGAAAAAGGAGAGCCGGCGGCTGGGCGGCATCGGGATCCTGTCTGGCGTCCTGCCAGGCGTGGGCAGCGGTCTGCTCCTGTTCCCAAAAGGCTTCCATGGGACTTATTATGGGATGGCTGTGATTCTGACCGCGGTGGTCTGCTGGCTCATGGTGGCATTTTCTGTCAGCAGGCCGGTTAAAATAGCTGCCAACATCTCACCGATGGAAGCAGTGCGTTTTTCCGCAGGGCAGGAAAAGATTCATAGCAGGAAGAAGCACCGGAAACTTAGTCCCGTATCCATGGGAGTTGCAAATTTTGGACGTGACCGCAAAAAATCAGTGAGTATTGCAGTCTCCTTAAGTCTTGGCGGAATCCTTCTTCTGGTGGTATCCTCCATGGTTCTGACACGCTCGCCGGAGCAGGCTGCAAGGCTATTTTTCCCAGACGGAGATTATAAGATCTATCTGTCATCAGAGCAGCCGGAGGAAGAGATTATGGCTGCAGGCAATCCGCTGGATGAAGAACTGCTGCAGGAGATCCTTTCTGTGGACGGGGTAACGGATGTGCTGGTCACCCGCCGGTCCCTGCACGCAAAATTCGGAACTTCCGAAAGCGCTGAGGCCGGTATGTGCGACATGCTGATGGACTCAAACCGCATGGATGTAGAAGCTGAGCTGGTATCCGGCACCATGCCGGCGGATGCCCACAGTATCCTTTTGGGCACGAACTATCAGAAGCACCATGCTGACATGGATGTCGGTGCCACCATGGAGCTGACCCTGGGCCAGGAAACCGTGACAGTTACCATTTCCGGACTGTTTGATGTGGCGAAGATGGCAAACGGACATGGTACGCTTGCCATGGATTCGGCGGCTCTGTTCGCACCGGAGGAGTTGTTTTGTGAACTCCATCCTGAAATCGAAAGCTTTGACTATTCCTGGAGCATTGTCAGCGACCCGAAGAAAGCAGGGTTTGTGGAAAGCAGGCTTAAGGAGCTGGTATCCGGCCGCAGCAATCTTGGAATGGATACCATAGCCGCACATATCGAATATGAGAAAATGCAGAGCAGCATTATTTTTGGAAGCCTGCAGGCTCTTTCCTGGCTGATCTTCCTGTTTGGCGTTGTCAATCTGATCAATACGACGCTTTCCAACCAGATGTCCCGGGAGCGGGAGAACAGTATCCTGCGCTCGGTCGGCCTGACCGGGAAGCAGCTGTGCCGGATGAGTGTCACCGAGGGGATGTGTCATGCGGTTTTTGCGGCGCTTACAGTCTTGCTCCTGGGGCTGCCGCTTTCCATGGCAGTCTGTGCGGAAGTCAGTAAAAAATCCTTTGCCGGCGCAGTTGTCCCTTATCAGTTTCCGTTTCTCCAAATGGGGCTGTTTCTCCTTGTGCTGTTTGGTATGGAGGTGATCCTGTCTGTCTGGATGGTACGCAGGCAGAAAAAGCAATCCCTGGTAGAACAGATGCGGGCACAAAGTTAAATTTAACCTGGGGAAATATCCTGAGTGACAGATCAGATTTTATACAGCATTTCGCGGCAACAGAAAAACATTTCACTGCAATTAAATTGTTTTGATATTTTTGTCAGGCTATAATAAAGTGTTAGCCTATGGCAGCGGCAAAAGTTTATCTGTTGCCACTGACGGTAGAATGAGCGTTAGCAGGGCGGCGAATGACAATCATGAGTCAAAGATTCATGATGTAATGACGGGGAGGTGGCGCATTGATTCGTATTGCAATCTGTGATGATGAAAAACAGATGTCTGATCATATAAGGTCTTTTGTTTCTGATTTCTTTCGTAAAAAGAACCGCGAGATCAGTCTCCGTATGTTTTCCAGCGGTGAAGAGCTGCTGAACTACAATGGGCAGATCGACATCCTGTTTCTGGATATCCAGATGAAAGGCATGGATGGCTTGGAAACAGCAAGGAAGCTGAGGGCGGATCAGTTCCGTGGCTTTTTGATCTTCATTACGGTACTGAAAGAGATGGTATTTCAGTCTTTCGAGGTACAGGCCTACGATTATTTAGTTAAGCCGGTGGATGAAAAACAGTTTGAGAAGACGATGGAGCGTTGTTTTGCTTCCATGCAAAACGCCGGCGAGGACAGTCTGCTGGTGCAAAAGGGATATGAAGGGCGCATCATCCCAAAGGATGAGATTGTTTTCTGTGAGGTTATAGACCGGAAAATATATCTGAACCTGGTCTCCGGCGAGGTTGTTGATTATTATGAGCGGATTGAAAATGTGGAAACGAAGCTGGACAGCCATTTTTTCCGGTGTCACAGGAGCTATCTCATCAATCTGAAGCATTTAAAAGGATATAAAAACGGGACTGCCTATATGGACAACGGCAAAGAGGTTCCCGTATCACGGCTGCGGGGCAAGGAGTTTTCCGGTGTTGTCCTGCAGTATATGAAGAATATGTAATGTTTTTACATATGGGGGCAGGGAACATGGCTGAGTATTTAGATTTTTTCAATGTATACATTATGGGTGTGATTGAGACATCCTTCCAGCTATATTTTCTGGCAAAATTCCTGAAAAAGAAAATAGGGCTTCCTTTTTATTTTCTGTTTGCAGTTTGTACGGTAATTGTTATCCGTTTTCTTTCGAACGGTGCGATCATGGGATTTATGGCGCATGTTTTTCTGCTTACAGTATGCGGGATGTTTGTCTGCCATGCGGATTTTAAGTCTTCCCTTCTGTATGCGGTCCTGACGACTGAGATCATGCTGCTGTGTTATGGAATCATGAAGTCCCTGATCAGCCTTTTATGCCCATTTCTGCCTGTTGTTTTCCATGATACGGCCAGTATCGCGTTCATGCTGGCCAGTGAGGCGGCGTCGCTGGCTCTGGCAGGCTTTTGTTATTATATGGTGTACCGTTATTTTTCCAGGGATGTTTTTTATCCAGGGGATGCAGCGGAAATGCAGCAGATGTTTCTGGTTTTCATCCCGATTTTGATGATATTCATTATGAGCGAGTACATCAATATGATAGAATTTGAATTCCAGATTCAAATCCTGGCGGAAGACGGCTCTTTCGAATATCTGCTTAACCACTGGCAGCTGCTTGCCATGCATTTTTTAGGACTTGTCAGCCTGTTCTGCATCCTGTTCTCTTATAAGAAACTGCAGCAGAATTTCCGCCTCAGCACTGAAGTTTCACTGCTGGAGCAGCAGGAACATTCCCTGAACCAGTATGTGGAGGAAGCGAAGGCCCGTTATGACAGCACAAAGTCTTTCCGCCACGACATCAGGAACCACATCGCAGTGATAAAAAAACTTCTGCGGGACGGGAAACTGGAAGAAGCCGTAACCTATATGGAGGATCTAGACGATATGGCAGAAAAAATGTCATTCCCCTGCAGTACCAATAACCCGGTAGTGGATATTCTGATGG
>CAMWTP010000190.1 GCA_947177165.1 uncultured Lachnospiraceae bacterium | reverse complement strand
CTTCTGACAATTCATTCTCGTTGGGTAATTTATCTCCGGCTGAAAAGCGTTTTTCGATTGTTATCATAGACAATAGCGTGTCTGCGATACTCTGTGAAAGCATTTTATTTTTCATGGGCTGTATCACCTCGGCTTTTTTGATATATACTGGCGGTCGAAAAGACTGACCGCTCAGTATAAAGTTATGCACACAGCCGCATAAGGAAATATGCCGCTTCGCGGCTGCGGCTGGCGCAATACTTACGGCAGATTTCATCTGTCGTGAGTATAATACTATGTGTGGCTGTCAACATCACCTAAATTCATATGTGATTCCCGTTTTTTATCATCTGCACTGCTTCTCTGTACGCCGCCTCAGTCCTGTCATCGAACAGCACCCACAAAACCATGTCAAATAATCCTGTATTTTGTTGTAAAAACCTGTCGGCTGTTCCAACCGCAATCTTCGCCGCACGCTCCACCGGAAACGCATAGATTCCTGTCGATATGGAAGGAAAGGCGATCGTTCTGATATTGTGCTCTGCTGCCAGTGTGAGCGAATTTCGGTAGCAGTCCGCCAGCAGCTGGTCCTCATTGTGGCTCCCGCCATTCCACACTGGACCAACCGTGTGGATAATATGTTTGCATGGAAGCTGATAGGCCTTTGTGATCTTCGCCTGCCCAGTCTTGCAGCCGCCCAGCAGACGGCACTCGGACAACAGCTCCGGTCCTGCCGCCCTGTGGATCGCGCCGTCGACACCCCCGCCGCCCAGCAGACTGCTGTTTGCCGCGTTGACAATGGCATCCACGTTGTCAATTTTTGTTATGTCTCCTTTTAATAACCCGATCATATACGCACTCTCCCAACTAATTTTGTCGAATCAATATTCTATGACTAAAGAACACTTACTTCGGCTATAAAAGCCGCAAATATGGCTGTTTATCTCCCTTACACACTGATATCCTATAGAATCTCGTTCATTTCGAATGATTTTCCCAAAACTCTTCATAAAAATCTGCGTACCCTAAACGCTCCAATACAGCCTCTCCATTCTTGATTGCAAACTCCCCGACATCTGTGTCATGACAACAGTTTTGAAAAACATATTCTATCATCTGCCTTGCAAACACTGGTCTGCACAGATTTAGTACTATCTGTTTTCCCTGATATTGGCAGACAGTTCCTTCGCCTGCATAAATGTCCAAATTCATCTGCGGTGCATATTTTGTAAAATATACCCGCACCTTTAACCGCGGATTTCTTTTCGGAACAAACAGGTAATAGGAATATGGATAGTTTGAAAAATCCATATCGTCATAATAATAATTCCATAAATACTCCTTATCGTTAACAACAATATGCCTTAGTTTCCCGCGATTCTTCAATGAGATCCCCCCATATATTCCAAACTTCCCGTCATGTCGGCGCAGCCGACACAAACAATCCGTGAGAAGAATGCCTGTTCCAGTGTGTAATTTAGAAATTCTTAGCGGACGTTCTTTGGCAGCTTAGAATTTCTTTTAACTGTCCTGAAATAACCGGGGATTCATAAAGACAATCACCAGTTCACACAACGCACCGGCTGCATCAACTCCCCAGTAATCTGTGTAATATCCATCTCCCATGCCAGACGCGAACATCGGTATCACAGAGCCATCCAGCGGATTGCTCCACATCAGCAGATCCCCGCCTTCCCGCTGCACTTCTGGATTCTCCTGATAACTCTGGGCAAACAGGGCAGCAAAATAATCGTCATAAATATTGCCGCCCTGATGCTCCCTATACCAGCCGTCCAGAAATCTCCAATAGCTCCTTGCTGCCTGCTCATCACAGAAGCACGCCATGCCGCACTCTACCGGAAATCCCGCAAAAGTTGTCTTGTGATCTTCCTTTTCGCAGTTTGCCAATTCATAGGAAACGGCCTCCTTATCACTGATTTTCAGTCGTGCCCCGACAATCCGAATCCCTGCCATGTCACAATCCATAATGGCAAGCTGCACAGGATAAGCGCCTGGCGCAATGCGCTTTGCTTTTATCAGCACATCCTTTGGACTTTGCAAATAGCAAAGCGGATCAGCGGTTAAAATTCTGCCTGACGGAAACGAACACGCGCCCATTGTGTACTGCCGCAGATCTTTGGTATCTCCAAAAACATATTGTACAAGTTCCACATCCAGCGTGTCTTTGCTGATAAATTTCAGATTTTTCTCAAATGCGATCTGCATCGGTGACTTTCCGGCATTCTCCTGCGCTTTGTCCCGCTCCTCCTGCTCTTTGGCGCGCTCTTCCCAATATTGGGATTTTTCCTCGTCCGGTGCCACACCGATTCCGGCACGATACATATCCGCAACCTGATGCATCGCCATTGGATGCCCTCCCTCGGCCGCTTTCATGAAATATTCAAACCCTTTCTTCTCGTCTTTTTCAACGCCGCATCCCTTTATGTACGACATTCCAAGATTGCCAAGTGCAGTTGTATTTCCCATATCAGCCGCCTGCCTGTAATATTCAATCCCCTTTTTGTAATCCGGTTCCATATATTTGCCTGAACAATAGAGGAACCCCAAGTCCAGGAGTGCATCCTCCATACCGCCCTGCGCCGCTTTTTCATAGCATTCAACCGCCTTACTCAAATCCGGCCTGATATCGTTTTCCTCATATCCGTTTAAATAAATATCTCCCAAAAACTTTAGCGCCGGCAAAACGCCCTGTTCTGCATCCGCAAGCAGCCGCTCCATATCCAACATGTGCATTTTCCTCCTTCTACCCCATACCATATGTTTTATCATCAATTTATAAACGCTCAAAGGGATTTATATTTAATATACCATATCATTCCAACAACTACAACCGGACTTTATTTTCCCAATATACCTCTGTCCAGGCTGCAATTCACACCCACGCCAGCTTTCATCAGCCTATACGTTATTGTGGTGTGTATTATAACAGAGCGCGCACCATCGCCGCTTTGCCGGCATATTTCCCCTGCATGGGGCTGTGCATCAAAAAACCCCAGCAGTCATCTTCCCGCTGGGGTTTTCCCGTATCACATGCAATATTGGTTTATTGTACAATGCATCGGCAGCGGACTGTCACATTCCAATCATGGAAGTAAAGTCCGCCATCATCTCGGAAATCTTAATCTGCTGCGGGCAGACCTGCTCGCAGCTCCTGCAGCCCACACAGCTTGCCGGACGTTTTTCCTGCGGCATGCTGCCCACCGCCATCGGCGCGATAAATCCGCCGCCTGTAAGCTTGTGTTCGTTGTACAGGGCGACCAGCTCTGGTATCGGAAGCTTCTTCGGACAGTGGCTGGTGCAGTAATGGCAAGCCGTACAGGGCAGCCCCGCTTTCCCGATCTCCGCATCCACGCACTTGATCAGTGTGTCAAATTCCTCCCCGCTCAAAGGCGCGTCCGTCGCGTATGTAGCGATATTGGCTTTGAGCTGCTCCATTGTGGACATGCCGGACAGAACCATCGTCACGCCCGGAACGCTCTGCAAAAAGCGGAACGCCCACCCGGGTACGGTCTCTTCCGGCCGCATTGCCTGCATTGCCGCTGTCAGCTCATCGGAAGCCTTGGCAAGCTTACCGCCCCGCAGCGGCTCCATAACCCACACGGGAATACCTGCCTTGGCAAGCAGTTCCACTTTTTCCTGTGCATTCTGGAAATGCCAGTCCATATAGTTGAGCTGAAGCTGACAAAATTCCATGTGCTGTCCACAGGCATCGAGAAAGCGCTGAATCACCTCCACACTGCCGTGCGCCGAAAATCCAAGATGACGGATGCGCCCGTTCTCTTTCTGCTTTAACAGATACGGCAGAATCCCATACTCCGGATTGAGATATGCGTCAATATTTCCCTCATAGACATTGTGGAACAAATAAAAATCAAAATGCGGCGTCCGGCACTTCTCAAGCTGCTTTTCAAAGATTTCTTCCACCTTGTCCATATTGGAGAGGTCATATCCCGGAAATTTGCTGGCAA
>CAMWTP010000189.1 GCA_947177165.1 uncultured Lachnospiraceae bacterium | reverse complement strand
ATATTTGTAATTCTTTTCTTACTTGCCATTATTGGAATCCCTCCTCATCCTTTACTGAAGGTAAGACATTGTATACCACCAGCGAAATCACTGCTGTTACGACGAATACCATGATACCAATTACAGCTGCCATTCGATAGTTCGTATCATTGACAGTCAGCTTATACAGCCAGGTAATCAACAGATCCGTTCGTCCCGCACCGCCGGTCAGCTCTGTACTCAACGGAGAACCAGTATTGAGCAGGTAGATCACGTTGAAATTGTTCAGGTTGCCTGTAAACGATGTCAACAGATAAGGACCTGTCACGAAAAGCATGTACGGCAATGTAATCTTGACGAACATCTGCCATGGATTGGCACCGTCAATACGTGCACTCTCATATAAATCTTCCGGAATATTCATCAAAAGACCTGTAGTGATTAACATAACATACGGGATACCAACCCAGACATTAATCACAATAATCATAATCTTTGCAAGTGTCGGATCCGTCCAGAACGGAATCGCCTGATCGATCACGCCCCACTTCATCAGATAGCCGTTGATCAATCCGTCCTTTGCAAACATCTTACCGATATAGAGCAGTGAGACAAACTGCGGAACCGCAATCGTCATTACCAGAATCGTTCTCCATAATTTTTTAAATTTGATTCCCTTCTTATTTATCAGAATTGCAACTGCCATACCTCCAAAGTAATTGAGGAATGTTGCAAAAAATGCCCATACCAAAGTCCATCCTAAAACAGTAAAGAAAGTTGAACCAAAGCCCGAACCTCCTATGGAAAGCAGATTCTTGAAGTTCTCAAATCCTACCCATGAAAACAGGTTCGTAGGCGGCTGATGGTTTGCATCATAATTCGTAAACGCAACCAGAATCATAAAGACAATTGGCACTACAACAAACATAAATACGCCAAATACAGGAATCGCAAGAAGTGTCTTATCAAAGTTATGGTCTAACAGGCTGGCAAGATCCTGTTTGTTAGTCGGAAGTTTTCTCCCTGATTCCAGCCTTAACTGGGACTCATAATTGTTTTTAACATTGAAATACCAAATAATAATGAATAACGCGGTAATAAACAGCGTCATTACACTGAATAACAAAATTAAGAAACTGTTATCGCCAAAGACAGTCGTCTTCCCGATTTCTACTCCGTTAAAATACGCAGGCTCCTCACGCGTTGCAACAGTTCCAAGGGTTCCGAAATCCTTGAGATAGCCTGCACCAAAGGACACAATGTACCAAATGTAGAGAACTTCAACGGCAAGAAATGCAATTCCGCGGGCAAACTGCTTTCTCATGAGAGAGCCAAATCCCATAATTATGAAAGAAAGCTTTGTCTTCCAGTCACCCTTTGCGAATGCTGTTCCGATTAATCCAAAAGTGTCCCCTACGCCTTTAAAAAATCCGGCAATTCGATTTTCCTTCATAGTTTCCTCCAGATTATCATGTGGTGATACACAGCAGGAGAACCTATCCCCTGCTGCATATTGTTTACTGTTACTATTTTGAACATTTTTATTATAGTTATTGCATTTTATGCCTGATTATAACTGTCAGTTATTACTGTACAAGTGCATCCATCTTTGATGCAAATGCCTCAAGCTCTGCCATAAGCTGCTCATCTGTATAGCCCTTGAAATTGCCGCCGCAGATCGTCTCACCAAGTGCATCTGCCTCTGACCAGTAATCGTTCGGATACTGTCCCTGCGGAATTGTATACTGAAGCTGCTCGCCAAGTGCTGAAAGTGCCTCATCAGCCTGTACAGCCGGATCCTGCTGTGCTGTCAGATTGGAAGGACCCCAGCCAACCTCGTTGAAACGAGTAAGCTGTGCATCTGTATCAGACAGATATTTTGCAAGCTCAAGACAAACAACTAATTTGCCAGCTTCTGCCTGCGGCTTAACGCCCAAAAGCTTAAATCCGCCGAATCCACCTAACTGGAATGTCTCGCCATCCACTGTAAATTTAGGAAGCGGAGCACATGCATAGTTGTCACCTAACACATCCTTTGCTGCGGAAGAATCCCATGTACCATCCACGATCGCAGCCCAGTTCACAGCGTCACCAACTGACGAACCATCCATATAGCACTTTGACTCTGACATTGTTCTGATTGCTTTTATCGCTTTCAGTCCGTTCTCAGATGCATATGTATTCTTTATGCTTGTGAAGTTACCTTTCTCATCTGTCTCAAATGACAGTTCGCAGCCTGTAGCAAAGAAGAATGCTGTCTGATACCAGCTTCCTGTGTCAAAGTAGAAGTTCTTGCCTGCTGCTTCGCAGTCTGCGATAATCTGTTCCAGTGAAGTCGGATCTGTTATCACGCTCTTATCATAGTACATGAAATATCCATTATCAGATGTCAATGGGAATGCATAAACCTCACTGCCTACCTTTGCTGCCGCCGCTGCGCCTGCATCATTAGATTCCTGCACAAACGTAGCGTAGTCACCATTGATCGTGGTAAGCGCACCTGCTGTAACGAGACGTGCCATCTGATCCTGTGCAAACGCATAGAGATCCGGCGCTGCCTCCACGTCTGTGATAACATTACCAGCCGCATCGCCCTCGCCCATCGGCTCGATCGATACAGTGTAGCCATTCATCTCCGGATGCTCTTCAAAGAAAGAGTTACACAGAGTCTCTGTCACACCAGTCACCGCATCAGGAACCCAGATTTTAATCTCGCCGCTTCCAAAGTCCATGGTCTGCTCACCTGCTCCACTGTTATCTGCAGACGCGCTGCTATCTGCTGTTGCGTTGTTGTCAGCAGATGCATTGCTGTCTGCTGCTGCGTTGTTTGTGTCCTGTGCCGGTGAATCACCGTTTCCGCCACATGCTGTCAACACAGATGCGATCATCGCTGTTGACATTACTAATGCTAATACACGCTTTTTCATATTCTCTACCTCTCCTTACTAAATATGTATTTTGTAAAGTTTTATATTATTAATACCCTGAATACAGGATAATAATAAACCATTTTGTAAACAAATATCGCATTAAAAAAGTTGTTGAATCAAATTCACTTTTCTATTATATTTTCCAACATATTGCACATAAATAAAATACCCAATATAATCCTTTTTCGTGCAATTTCAAACATTGGAAACGATACCAACACCTGCCATAAATAAAACCGCTTATTTCTTGATATTGGTCAATATTTTAGCGGTTCTCTTCTCAAACAATTTTAACTAAAAATTCTATTTATGCGCGATTAAATATGCTGTAACTTTCTTATGAATTAATATTATCAATTGTGCACTTTATTTTCAATAGGAATTATTGACGATAAATCATATTTTGATTTGTGAATAGTGCACGTAAAAATTTTCGTTTTTTTTCGTAATATAAAAATTCAATAAAAAAGTTTAACAAAAAAATCAATTATTTATTAAACTTTACTCAACCTCACAAATTCCCCCAAAATACATTGTTCCATACATTTATTTCCAAATCATACTCCCGTTGCACGATATACATTAAGCGTGCATAAAAATAGAAGAACTGAACATGTCCAATTCTTCTAGTGTAAAACGAGCAATACTGCTCTTATGCACGTGCGTTAGAGGATTCGAACCCCCGACCTTTTGGTCCGTAGCCAAACGCTCTATCCAGCTGAGCTAAACGCACATATTATCAATTGCGAGTTTATTATGCAGTGCCGGCGACCGGAATCGAACCGGTACGGGTATCGCTACCCACGGGATTTTAAGTCCCGGGCGTCTGCCTGTTCCGCCACGCCGGCATAATAAACTTTAATGGGACCTATAGGGCTCGAACCTATGACCCTCTGCTTGTAAGGCAGATGCTCTCCCAGCTGAGCTAAGATCCCCCAATTTATTCATACCAATCAACCCCTGCAAATTTGTGTCCTGCACAAACTCACTACATGAAAATTCCTAATTTTCATGTAAACGACCCCGATCGGACTCGAACCGACGACCTCCGCCGTGACAGGGCGGCGCT
>CAMWTP010000188.1 GCA_947177165.1 uncultured Lachnospiraceae bacterium | reverse complement strand
GTTGCTCAAATCAGGGTTTCTGTGTGCAGCTGTTGATGCTGTCATAAGTGAGTTTGTTCTGGCTTTGATGGCGAATCTGACAACAGAGTCCGCCATCAAGGCATTAGACTTCATGAAGAAATTACTCAGGGGAGAGTTCGTGAGTGTGTAGAATGTGTGACCTTTCATTGGATGTTTAGTTAAATCTGAACTGTATCGTCGTTTGATAATCTTCATGATGCACTTCAGCACGTTTGAGGGTCTGACAACAATGGAATCATTGTTATTCTTCAAGTCCTTTAATGTGAACATGTCGTCTTTCAATGTTAACCCAAGCTCTAAGTCATGAAGCGCCTTAACACAACGGCAAAGGATGGACGAAGTACCGCGGTTACGACTGCTCATGAGTGAGCCGTTAGACTTGACTTTCATATGTAGGAATGGTGAGTCTTCATCGACCACAGCGTCCCTGAAGAGTATCTCCGCTTCATCGGAAGCTTTGATAATCCTCCTCACGCTTTTGTCCACAGAATTCATCAAACCTACATAGAGACGAATGGTGAGTGCTTTCTGGCGATCGTTCAGCATTTGCAGATTGAGGCCACCATCCCGACGGTCAGTGTAAAACCATTCTGTCGGGATGCCAGAAGCACCAACCAAATGAGACAACTTGCCCCGAATGAGCTGGTCAAGTCTTTTGAGATCGTTCGACGGAGCTGCGTTCGCCATCAGTTCATAATCTATCATTGGTAAGACGAATTTTCTGATGGCGTCCGTAGCCTGATTGAAAGTGAGAGCGCTGTTACCAATCCTGGTAACCGCTCTCGACATTTCTTCGATCCTGAGGAAGACATGTTTCTTCCTCTGGGAGGACTTTGATGCGATGGGCAGACCAAGGTATGAAGTAGAACCTTGGATGCTGACATTCTGCACGGTCCCGTCAGCAATAGTAAAAGTGTCGTTTATGACGTTACGTGTGCCATGATTAGATATGTAAGTAAAGGAATGACACTTTTTACTATTGACTGACATGTGACCTGCATACGCACAAAACCGTTCGACCGTTTGGATGAGGTTCTTCATCCCCTGTTCAGTGTCAGAAAACAAGATGACATCATCAGCATAAGCCTGAACAGAGGATGAAGTGCCGAACCAATGGTACCCATCTTCTTTCTGCTTTGAGAGAGCCCTCACAAGTGAGTCAATACAGATGTTGAAGAGAGTGGGAGACAAGGGACATCCCTGCTTGACACCTTTCTTCAGCAGGATGTCTCCACTCTTTCTCGAATTCGAGATGATTCTCGTACGTGAGAAATCGTACGATGCTAAAATCCCTTTGTAGAAATTCTTGTCAAACCCCAAACATTTGAGATTCTTTTTGATGAGTTGATGAGGAACAGATCCAAATGCGTCAGAAAAGTCAATCGTCATGATATATAACGATTTGCTATTTCTGACAGCATCATGGATCATCTCATCAACCATGGTCGCATGCTCGCACGCAGCAGCAGGTATTTTCATAAACCCTTTCTGCACTGGTGAGATGAACTGCTGCTGCGTGTTTAACAATTGTAGTGATCTGCTCACATGACACATAATCATCCTGTAAAGGGTAGGGGTGATTGTAATCGGTCGCCAAGAATGAGGATCATTAGGGTCACCTTTCTTGAAAAGCATAACCGTTTTGTTAAGCTTCAGAGTTTCGGGAAACAGACCTGTCAACAACATGCATTCAAGAGTCCGCTTAATCAATTTAGCTGTGAAGGCTTTGCCCGTTTTCCAGACCGCGTTGCAAAGCCCATCACAGCCGAATGCAGAGAGATTGGCTCTTGACATCACCGTCTTAGCAATAGCTTCTTCGTTGAGGAGGAAATCTTTCAAAGTGACGTTGTCGTTAGCTTCGATTAGATTAGGCAGCTTGAATTCATCCTCGGGATCATTGCCCAGAGTAGCAGCATCACTCCAGGCTTCACCATACACACGAGCAAACTCTTCAACCGGAACAGCGCATTCCGGTGAATCGTCGCCGAGGATGAACCAGTCCAACGCTCTTTTAGCATCTTCCGCATAAAGTTTTTGGATAAATTTCTTGTATGATGCGGATTCAGGTGACATGCAATTGATTTCAAGAGCTTCGAGCTTACTTCTTAAGAATTTCATCCTCTCATCATATCTCTCGTCTTCCAGCAAACCATCGATGGCATCCATGTTCGAGCCACCCATGAGTTGTGTAAACTCGTCTGGTGCACTCTCGAGGAAGTTCAACAGCTTGTCCTTGATATCCGCAATGAGATTGCGTTGTGGTTGATCAAGCGGAGTATCAGAGGACAAGCGAGAGTGAATCAGTTCGATACCAGCTGTGAACTTGGTAGCAGCTCTCAACTGTATCGGTGCATCGATGATGCGTGGACGACGAGAGTTAGATGTGCGAGAAGGCAATACGAAAGATCTCAGCGCCTTACGAAGAATAAGCGTGACTTTAGCAATCATACCATCACAAAGGAGCATACGCTTGAAACTATCAAGACTGTCAGCATGCTGGATGACCAAATCGTACCATTCGATCACTTCATTAACCTCCGATTCGAAAACCGCGATGAGTTTCTTGCGATGCTTACTGAGTTTCTCACCCCATAACTTAGGAAGCTGGACCAGTTTTTCATTTTCACTCAAGCATTTAGATTTCCAGTTTCTGGCTTTGTCCAAGCTTTCCTCAACCCTTGGCAGGGACGCCTCTGGATCTGAATTGTGATCGTCCGAAGATTCAGATGAATCTGAGTGTAAACGGCGAGTCGGCGCCGATTCATTTGAGGCGACAATGCCTGCCTGTCTATTACGTCGAAGTGAATCTTCTGCTCTTCTTCTGTTCTCCCTGACGGATAAGTCAACCGATGAGTCCTGTCGAGGAGCAATCGGTTGAGTCCTTTGCTGAGCTTGAATAACTTTTTGATTAGCGTGGATAACCTTTTCTTTATCCAGCTCCGAATCAGCTTCCAGGATTTCTTCCTCTTCAGTATCAGGGGAGAAATATTTAACTTGAATCTCTACGTCGATGTCTGTTTGCAAATGACCCTCGACGTTAGATCGAGGATGTGATCTGTTGCTATGTTGTTTCACAGTTAACCCGTCTTTGCCGATGAAGTCTAAACACGCAGAGCAGAGGGTAGCCCTGCAATCTCTGAAAATGTCTTTGACGAGTAAGAGGCGTTTGGTTCTTTTAGCGTGTAATATATGCATTGCCCAAAAAGTACCAACCTCTCTCTTAAGAGCTTCCAACTCCTGATGGTTGGAGCAAATGTGAGCACTGAGAGAGTTAGCTCTGTTAACGATGTAATTACAGCCACTGACAGGGCAGTAAAACATCGTTCTGTATTTCGGCGCGTCGTCTGGTAGTTGAGGATTTCCTATTTTGAACCTCATGTTCAAGCCAAGCACGAATTCAAGAGCAGCCTGCTCTTGCGGCGACGAGAAGCAAGAGTGTGATGATTTACGATGTTGGTAAAGAGAAGCAGAAGTTGGGAATACATTATCGCAGGAAGGACAATAAAATTGTCCCACTCCAATCCATCTGCTTTTCCGATACATAAGTAGGATGATTGGAATATCCAAGTCGCAGTTGGCAGAGAAAGAGGAAGTATCAATATTAGCCATTTGCAAAGTATCGATGAGAGACGTCATGTCTGATTTGGTTCTCACACCCGCAAGTTCGTTCACGATCCAATCAATAGAAACATTGCCACCCACATGCGAAGAAGGATTATCATCCCTGTCACCATTATGATTGTCATCATCGGAGTGATCAGAGTGTTCCGAGTGAGAGTGAGCATCGGTGAACTCTTCAGCGCCACTAACAGTGCTGCTTGTACCTGATGAATTACTCGGTGTTTGAGTACCTAAGGAGTTGGTTCGAGATCCGAGAAAATTACTGTTCGAGAAAGTGTTATGCAACGAGTGGTTCCCAGAGAGAGTAAATAGTGGAACCACTTTCTCATTGATCTCGAACACAA
>CAMWTP010000187.1 GCA_947177165.1 uncultured Lachnospiraceae bacterium | reverse complement strand
ACCGTCCGCATGACTCTTTTTGCACTCGACTCACTCCTGACCGCAATAACACAGTAAGTAGACCTGAGGAACCTCCCCTCAAGTCTCTCTCAGAACCGTACGTGAACCTCTCAGCTCATACGGCTCCCATCATCCCGCCGCTGGCAGTATCCCAAATTTCCAGTGTGCAAACAGGTTCCTGTCGCGCTTTGCTATCTCTCCGAGCCAATGTTCCGCCTTTCGTCTAGCCTTGCGCTTCTTATACTTCCTCCGCACCCATTTCACCAGACATCCATTGATGTACCTCAGCACATCATATATTTCTGATTTATAGAATTGCGTGTAGTAATTAATCCATCCCTGTATCTGACGGTTAAACATGTTTGCTATGTCGTAGAGGTCTTTGTCCGACTTTAATTGCAGCTTCCATCCTCTTACCTCTTTGCGTATGGCTTTCTTTGCTTTCTCACTGATTGCCGGAAGGAAGTTTGTAAAGAACTTCCCATATCTGTTCTTTGCATGTCTTGGACGGAATGTATATCCCAGAAAATCAAAGGAGATATTCTCATGATTCCCTCTCCGGTCATCGCCTTTACAGTACACTATCCTTGTCTTCTCCTGGTTTAGTTCCAGACCATAACTCTGGAACCTCTGTTCCAACCTTCTCCGCAGGTATTTCGCGTGTTTCTGGGAGACGCAGTGCGCTATCCCATCATCAGCATATCTTGCCCACGGTATCGTTGGAAATTCCTTTACCATGAAATCATCGTACACATAGTGCAGGAACAGGTTCGTCAATACTGGGCTTATCACCCCGCCTTGCGGGGTTCCGGATTTCCTTTCCACAATCGTCCCGTCTTCCATTTGGAATGGTGCTGTCAGCCATCTCTGGATATATAGGTTTATCCATTTCTCTTTGGTATGTTTCTTTACCATTTCCATGAGATAATCATGTCTGATGTTATCAAACAGCCCACGAATATCAAACTCCAGCACCCAGTCTTTTCTCCAACATCTTGTCCTTGTAGCTTCAAGCGCCTGTATGGCTGACTTGTTCGGACGGTATCCATAGGAATCTTCATAAAAGATTGGCTCCACGCATGGTTCAAAGTACAGCTTCGCCACCATCTGGACAATTCTGTCCTCTACTGTCGGAATTCCCAGAATTCTGGTTCCTCCATTCTTCTTTGGTATTGCTGCCGCTTTTACAGGTTTGGGAAAATAAGTGCCGGATGACATCCTGTTCCATATTTTGTAGAGGTTGTTATTGAGTTTCCCCTCAAAATCTACTATGGACTGTTCATCCACACCATAGGTTCCCTTGTTCGCTTTCACTCTTTGATAAGCAGCTATTACTGCTCTCTTTGAAATACTGTAAGGCTTTGCTTCTTGCATAAGTTCCTCCTTCTATAAAGTTGACTTATCCTTAAAGCCGGATAAATTCGGGTTCTTCGCTCCATTCCCATTACAGGAATTTCCACGCTACTATAACCCAATCTGCCCCCATGGCTGCATCGGTACTCTTATCTTACGGTTCTTCCGCTTGATATACTCCCTTAACATCAGCCCGTGGGTTCCCACGTTCCGTACAGATGCCTGTGTAAAGTTCATGCCGCCTTTATGCCGCCCACCGCCTGGACAGTAAACAGGTTTCCTCCAGGCTTATCCCAGGTTAACGACTCCCCCCTGGTTTTGATGGAATCTCTACGCTTTCGACATTTCCGTAAGCGGTTCATATGTTCATTCATCTCCTTCACACTCACCTGACAGTTATATCTGCCTTTTCCCTAACGCTCAATACCATAACTTTTGACTACAGCACCTTAGGGTGGTTTGGAACCTCCACCTGCATGACGGTTCCGGCGGGCCCTCCGCCATCATCTGTACAGCATAGCTGTCTTCAAGTAGCTACGCTACTCGGACTCGCCTTCGTGGCGCACAGTCATCAGCATATCTCGTGAAGCGCAGTCCTCTTGCTTCCAGTTCTTTGTCCAGCTCATTCAGCATAATGTTTGACAACAGTGGTGACAGATTGCCTCCTTATGCCGAGTTAATCCGGATTTTCCTTATAAATGAAAGGCTTTTGAACAGTTTTCTCGGCATAATACAGTCAAGGACATCTGCTTCTGCTATTATGTAATCATCAAATAAGCAAGGAGCCATTGCTCATGAAACTTGAAATGATTACAGAAGGCCTGAAAGAACTGTTACTGGAAAACCATTACAATCCTGCAACCATCCATTTTTATGAGAGGGATTGGAAAAAGAGCCATACTTTTCTCATGAATGAATACGGAGATACTGAGTACGAAATGGAACGCGGGCTCAGGTATCTCGAAAAACAGTACAGCCTGATTACCAGGTATAATGACGGAACCCTGCCACAGCAGAGAGTACAACTGCTCCGGGTAGTGCATATGCTTGAAGATTACAGCCTCCACAAGGTACTGAGCCGAAGGTACTATGCATCAAAAAATCCACTTACAGTAGGAGAAAGCTATTCTTCCTTATTCCGTGAATACACAGACTGTCTGGGTTCATCTGAATTATCTGCCAGTACCATCAACCACTATAAAGGGATTGCCACTGTGTTCCTGGATTCTCTTACCCAGCGGAAGATTTTGTCTGCGAGACAGATCACAATGGATATCTGCAATTCATACCTGAAAACACTGGCCGGTTACAGCTTTAAAACAGTTGAGCAGAATGTCTGCGACATAAGGCATTTCCTGAGATTCCTGTATTCCTCCGGAAATATGCCGGACAATTATGCAGAAAAGCTCCATATGCCTCCCATTTCCAGGAGCGCAAAAATCCCATCAGCATGGCAGGCAGATGAACTTAAGGCCATGCTTGCAGCCATTGACAGGAACAATCCTACCGGGAAGCGGAATTAAGCCATGATCCTCCTCGCATGCGTGCTTGGGCTGCGGATCGGAGATATCAAGAACC
Organism: uncultured Lachnospiraceae bacterium; assembly: GCA_947177165.1. Classification (GTDB taxonomy): domain Bacteria; phylum Bacillota; class Clostridia; order Lachnospirales; family Lachnospiraceae; genus COE1. Next base: position 1,063 of record CAMWTP010000187.1, on the reverse strand, counting down.
TCCGTTTCAGCGGCTTTAACTGGTAAGAAAAAAAGCTGTCCATCATCCAGCATAAGACACATAAGCCATTGATCCTGCCGGTGCCTGATGCCGTCGAATGGGCGGTGATTGATTACATCAAAAACGGCCGTCCACATCACTATGAATCTGACGTCATATTTCTAAAACATATGCCGCCGCTTGACCCTATCGGTGACGAAAACCACATGCAGCAGCAGATCACCCGCTACATGAGGAAAGCAGGCATTGACCAGCGCAGCAGAAAGCATTCCGGATTTCATTCCTTAAGGCATTCCGCCGGATCCATGTTGCTGGAAATGGAAACTCCCCTTCCGGTCATTACAGATATTCTTGGGCATTCGGATTCCGATATAACTGCCGTCTATCTGAAAACAGACCTTCAGAAGCTGGCAGAATGCGTGCTTTCTCCAGAGGATTTCTGCTATGAATGATACAGTTTACACAAGCATTTTCAAAAAAGAGCTTCAGGATCTGGTGGATTTGAAAAAGGCGCTTGGTTTTGCATACCAGACAGAAGCCTGCGCTTTCCGCCGGATTGATTCCTTTTTCATTGAAAACGGGCTCTCTGGTAAATGTATCACGAAAGAATTATGTGAACTTTGGTGCCATAAAAGAAGCCACGAGTCTGCCGCCAACCAGGCTGCCCGTATCAGCACGTTCCGGGTCTTCTGCAGCTATCTGAACGATATAGGGCTTCCGGCATACATTCCGCCAAAGGGATTTGTCAGAAAATGTGCCAGATATGATGCACATATTTATACGGATGAAGAACTCAAAAAATTCTTTGCCGCAGTTGACAGGAACCAGTCGGCACCTGGTGAATGTCCATACCGGAGTGAAGTCTCAGTTCTCTCTGATATAATCCCCGAGTTCGTCAACCGTCACATCGTCTACTCCGCCTGCTCCTTTATTGGCACAGACTCTTTTGTAAGCGGCATTCATGTTGTCCTTGGATAGTATCTTCTCTAACAGTTCCGACATTGCTTTGTGTATTATTCGTTAGATTATCTTCCATAAAAATAGAACTTCTTCTTCATATTAA
>CAMWTP010000186.1 GCA_947177165.1 uncultured Lachnospiraceae bacterium | reverse complement strand
CTCTTTTTTGCGTTTTTGGATGCCGCTGATAATATGGCGATTGGGGAGAAAATCGTACTATCAGGCAAAAGTCGGTAGTTTCCGTGATAGTTTGGAGTTTCGCCTGCTTGTATACAGATTTTGTGGCTTTTGATATTTAAATGGAACAATGAGTAATATATTGTTTGTGTTCACGGCAGGAGTAAAATAGGAACTACATAATTTGGTCATTGTTTTATAATAACTTGTATGTTCCCTTTCCTAACTTTTTGACAAACCCGGAGGCTTCGCTTTGATTCAAAACTCTTTGAAGCTGTCTTGCGCTGCAATGAAGGTGAAAAGCAGTCTGCTCTATTCCTTTTAATGTTTTATCATGGCATTTATACTTCATGTAGGATATAACCCGCTCCGTAAGGGAACCAGGGGCGGCATCAATAGCGGTCATTACTCCGATTTTAGTGGAAAGACTATTGCATATAAGTACAAGAAATTCATTATTGGAGAGCAGCGTTTCCTTGTGTTTTTCAATAGAAAATGATATACAGGTCAGTTTTTCGGCTGCTTCCACATAGATATTGCTGCTTTTGGGATAAAAGATATCCATGTCTCCGAGAAAGTAATCTGTAGTTCCGGTTGAAAGGGAATAACGGGTACCATCGTCACGGATAATATAGATATTGATAGACCCCTGTTCTACAATTTGAAACAATAATTCATCCTGAAAAGGCGAACTCACCAATTCGCCTTTTTTATATTTTGTGAGATAAAGATCGATGTCCAATGACTCAAGTACAGCGCGATATCTGCTTTTCCCAATATAAAATGCAAGCTTCTTTTTATCGTATATTTTTTCCATAAAATCTCCCTGAAACAGGACATATGTCTGGTTTTTGGAACTTATTTTACAATATAATATTAAAAAAAGCAAGTGAGGATAAGAAAAAATGACATCCGTTTATGAAGAAAAAAATCTTTCTAAAGCAATTATGAGAGTAGGGCTGCCTGCCATGCTGGGACAGCTTACCACACTTATTTATAATATTGCAGATACATTTTTCGTCTCTTTGACAAAAGAACCGGCAATGATCGCGGCTGTAACATTGTGCGCACCGATACTGCTTATCATTATGTCCGTTGCCTGTATTTTCGGCATGGGAGGCGGCAGTGTGATCGCCCGGTTATTGGGAGAAGAAAGGCGGGAGGAAGCCGGCACGACCATGAATTTCTGTGTATATGCGATGACGATTGCCGGTATTGTCACATTTGCTCTGGGACTAGCATTAATGCGCCCATTGGCAGGCATAGCCGGTGCAGATGCGGAAAATTTTAGTTATACCTGCGATTATCTGAAATGGATTTTTATAGGTGCTCCGTTTATTATGCTGGCAAACGGCTTTGTCCATCTATTCCGTTCGGCTGGTCTGATTAAGGAAGGCACGATTGGACTGGTGCTTGGAAATGTACTCAATATGGTGCTGGATTATGTTTTTATCGCGATTCTGGGCTGGGGAACCGCAGGAGCTGCGCTTGCGACATCCCTTGGATTCTTTTGTGCAGTCATATACTATATTGTCTGCATGATTCGTGAAGGATATAGGGGAAATCAGTTGGTGCCATTGACGCCGAAACGTTTTTCACTAAATGCGTCAATCGTTCGGAACGTGGTGAGCATCGGGATTCCCGGCGCCCTTATCACAGTGCTTATGAGTGTTTCAAATATTGTACTTAACAACTATATTGGTATTTATGGATCGGATGCGGTGGCTTCTTATGGAATTGCATATAAACTGGATATGGTTCCTATTTTGCTGTCAGTAGGATTATCCCAGGGCGTTGCTCCGCTGGTAGGCTATTGTTATGGAGGGAGTGAGAAGAAACGGATGTCTGATATCGTGAAGTATACGATACTATACGGAGTCTTGATGGGGGCAATATTTACCGCTGTGTTTATCCTTTTTGGGAAGCACCTTGTTTCTCTGTTCCTGCAGGATGACGCTTTGATCGAACAGACGGGGTATTTTTTGAAAATCCTCTGCCTGTCGGCACCTACGCTTGGTGTCATCAATATGATGACCAGTTATTTTCAGGCATTAGGAAAAGCGGTCAAATCGCTGACAATCACCCTTTTAAGAAATGCTGTACTGTTTATTCCGGGTATCATCATTCTGAATCGCTTTTGGGAACTGAACGGTGTGATTGCAGCACAGCCCGTTGTGGAAACGATTTTGACAATAATATGTATCGTTATGTATATTCAGGATATCCATTCCGGCAATACTCAGACAGATACCGTATGTATTTGAACGGTATAAAAAGGTATACAGGGCGGTAAGGCCGCTGGTATAGAAGATATAAAATATAGAAAAGAAAAGGAGAGAAAAGAAATGGCAGAGTATCAGATTCCCGAAAAGGCAAGGGTTGCCGTGTTGACAGGAGAAAAAAAGATTGAGATTTATGAGCTGTTGGTACCAGAGGTTGGCGATGATGAGGTGCTGGTGAAAGTGGAACAGACAGGTATCTGCGGTACGGACGTACATGAGTACAAGGGCGATCCCTTTGGGTATATCCCTATCCAGCTGGGACATGAGGGAACGGGAACTATTGTGAAACTGGGAAAGAACGTGAAAGCGGACTATTATGGAAAGCCTCTGGCAGTCGGGGACAAAGTGGTGACTGGACTGAAACCTTGCGGTGTCTGCGATACCTGCAGGAACGACCCGGAGCATATCCATCTCTGCGAGGGCGGTGAGATTTTCGGTCTGATGCCTGGGGAAGAGGCATACAAGAACTTTAACGGCTGGTTTGGCGAGTATATCAAAATTAATGCCGGCGGAGTCATCTTTAATGTCAGCGACATGGATGTGGATCTGCGTACCCTGATCGAGCCTGCGGCAGTGGTGGTTCATGCAGTGGAACAGGCGAAACAGATTTTTAATTTTAAGCATAATTCCTACGTGCTGGTGCAGGGCTGCGGCCCTATCGGCCTTCTGCTGCTGGCTGTGGTACGCACCATGGGTGTCCGCAATATCATAGCGGTGGACGGCGATGAAAAGCGTCTGGATATGGCAGGTAAGCTGGGGGCAGCTTATACCGTGAATTTCATGCAGGAAGATGCCCAGGCTAAGGTGAAAGAAATTACAGGCAAGGGTGCGGATATGGCATTCCAGTGTACAGGTTCTCCCAAAGCGGCGAGTACTATCTGGAAATATGTGCGCCGTGGCGGCTCCATGTGTGAGTTGGGCTTCTTTGTGGATAATGGGCCGACTACATATAATCCCCATCAGGATATCTGCAATAAGGAGATTAAAGTAATCGGCTCCTGGACTTATCAGGCGAAGGACTGGATGCAGGCATGTGAGATGCTAAAAGAGGCTCAGAAGGATGGTCTGCCGGTGGAAGGATTGCTGACCCATAAATATGCTCTGGCAGATATCAATGAAGCCATGGAGATGAACATCAGCATGCAGGGGCTGAAGATTGTGGTTAAGGGTGAATAGGAACAGATTCTGATAAAGGTATGCCCTGTTTTCCTGTCGGTGATAAGAAATTTGGGACGGACCTATGGGAAAATGGTACGAAACGTTATTGCAGGTGCTTTACATGGCGTGAAAGTAACTTTACATACAGAGGGAAAATGTAAAGAGGATATGTCATGTCTATGTAAATGTGCCAAACTTGTTGGAGATGATGCCATGACTGTTGATCACTTAGTTGATTATACAAGAGAGCCACAACTTGAAATAATGAATCCAAGTAATTTTAAATAACCATAAGGAAGATGTCCATAGGTATAAGGGAATATCGCAACAGCGGAATTGATACAGTAGAAAACCGCAGAAATGCGTGGAAATAAGCTTTTTTCTGTTGTGGGAACTGTTCTGATTTTGCACTTCTTTTTAACGATAGCAGGAGTCGGTAAAAGGTATGGGTAGAGGCAAGGATAGAGTCTTGAGCTGAGAGCAATAACCTTGGCACCATAAGGTGTCTCAGTTTCCGGCAGATACGGACACGGAAAGCCGAGAAAGCCCGTAAA
>CAMWTP010000185.1 GCA_947177165.1 uncultured Lachnospiraceae bacterium | reverse complement strand
GGCTCGTATACCCCAATGCTTCCAGCACTCCTATCTGCACCATCTGTTCCTCCATGTCCTTTGAGATCTTGTGAAGAATAAGGAAGAGTGCGGATATCAAGGTGACAACGGAAAGAAATACGCTCATATACAGAAACACATTAAGAAAATTGGTTTCTGACCATTTCTCCGTATCTTTATCAAATAACATTACGATACTTGCAACACTTTCATTTGACCTTGCGGAGCATTTTTCATAGTATTCCTCATAGGAGAATTCCTTTTCCGTGTCAAATGCTATCAAGCGGTATTCCTCATAGACAGTGGACAGCAGCACCATATCATCATCTGTAATTACACATTTTAACATATGCCTGGAAGAATTATACAAACCCGTGCTGTAAAAACCGGCTATGGTAAAAGGGTAATCTCTGCCGCCAGAGACAAAAGTAAACGTATCCCCCGGGGCATAGCCGGCTGTGATCTCAAAATACTGGGGCAGCCATATAGGATGGGACAGCTTTTCGATCTCATTATCGGGGAGAGCATTCAGTTTCTTAAAATTCTCTATCTTCCGCTCTGTACTTTCGTCTGCAAAAATTATGTTGTTGGCAGTACTTTCACCCTTCTTTGATATTATTGACGCAGCCATGCCGACAAGTACACTGCTTTCCCGGGCATCGGTCACATTGTATTCCTCTTCCAGAATATCGCGATAGATATCGCGGTATTTGTCAGCCTGAAATAACAAGATAAAATCAGCAGAGCCTGTTTCCTCAAAGGAGCGGTCAAATGCGCTGTCGATCTGTGTAATGCTGACAGCAAAGGTCGCCATGAGAAATGCTGTGACAAGGGTGAGAAAGACAATTGCAGCCGCCTCGCGCTTGTTTCTCTTCAAATTGAACAATGATAATCTGAATATCTTCATAAGTCACCATCCCATCTCATCAAGGAATACGGTCAGCTTTTCACGGCGCTCTTTCAAGTCGTCCCCGCCGTATTTCGCCATTCTGTGTTCGCCTACAACTTTGCCGTCACGCAGATAGATGACCCGTGTTCCACGCAGTGCGGTCTTGATATCGTGCGTTACCATAACGATGCTCTGACCGTTCTCGTGTACCTCAGTGAAGATGTCAAGAACGTCCCTGCCCGATGCAGAGTTGAGCGAACCGGTAGGCTCGTCCGCGAAAAGAATTTTCGGCTCGTTTATCACAGCGCGCACGATTCCGACACGCTGTGCCTCGCCGCCGGAAAGCTGGTTTGGATATTTCTTCTGCATTTTCTCATCAAGCCCGACTTTTGCGAGCAGTTCCTTCACCCTTTTGATCAGCCCGGGGGAGTTTTTCTGCACGGCAAATGCGCCCGTCAGCACATTGTCGAGGACGCTCTGATTTTCGAGCAGATAGATGCTCTGAAAAACGAATCCGCAGTTTTTTCTCCGGAACACCGCAAGCTGATCGTTTGAATAGTCCTGAATCTCGGTGTCACCGAAGAATACCTTTCCCAAAGTGGGCTTATCCATTCCCGAAAGAGCATAGAGCAGGGTGGACTTGCCCGAACCTGAAGCGCCCATGATGACAGTAAAATCGCCCTCCATGATCTCCAGATCGAGGTTCTTGATAACGTGCTGCTGCGTGGCGCCATTTGAAAAAGACTTGCATAATTTTTCTGTATGCAAAATAGGGATCATATATAACACTACCTTTCAAATTCATGATTGTTGTATCCTATGATAGTATTATACATGATCCCGTTAATGATTTCCTTGTCAAAATCTTGTTAAAATCTTGTCTTTTTCTTAACTGATTGGAATAAGCAGCGTTACGCACAACCCGTTTTCACTCCTGACAGACAGCTCTCCGCCCATTTTATCCATGAGCATCCTTGCGATATACAGACCTAAACCGCTGCCTTCCTTGTCGCCATGCTGTTTTCCCCGATAGAATTTGTTGGTGATAAGCGCTATCTCATCTTCGGAAACGCCCGAGCCGCTGTCACTGATCGACATCTCAAGAAAGCTCTCATCAATATGGAAAGAAATGTCTATGGGAGTTTCCGCGTATTTGTAAGAATTGGATATGATATTGCCAATGACCTGCGACAAACGCAGCTTGTCAATATGTACAATGGCCTGCGGTATTTCGGATATACGCACAAGCCCTCTGTCATCATATCTGGAAACGATCTCGCCTATCACAGCGGAATCCTCATCCGCGCATTCTACCTTGAACTCTCCTAAATCCTCCAAAATTGAAGAAAACAGGTCGTTGACAAGCACACCTATCTCATCGGCTCTTTTATAAATGTTGTTCATCTTCTCGGTCATATCTTCCGTGACTGTTATTTCCTGGCCCTCATTCTGAGAGAATACCGCCGCCATCAGCTCAGATGTGAGTTTAATACCCGTCACAGGCGTTTTCAGGTCGTGAGAAAGCGACGCAATAAGCTCACGCTCTTTTTTCTGCAAGGCAAGCTCTCTTGCTCTGGACGCTTTCAACTCCTCCCGCATGATATCAAAGCTTTCCGAAAAAGCGCCGAACATATTGCCCTTATCCATTTCAAGAGGCCGGTCAAGGTCGCCCGCCGCCACATAAGATGCAAAATCTTTCATCTTCGCAAATGGGAGTATGATCGTTTTGCGGATATACGCCCCGAAAGCCGCCGCCGCACCGATTAGGAGAAAACCGCATACACAGTAAACAGCGATGATATTTGTACGCAGACGGTCAAAATGCTTCCTGCTGTCTGTAAGTACGACGCTGCCTGTTATCTGATTATTTTCTATGATATAGGTATAGGGATAACGCCGCTTCATTGCCGTCTCAACGGTTATCACTTCCGAAGAGTTGAAACGATTATCATAAATAACATTCCCGTTTATGTCAAGTATTACATAATCCCGTTCCGGTGCTGTGTTTTCAGGCGTCATATCGTCAAGAACAATCTTATGCGCAATCTCATTGAGCAAAAGCACATCATCATTATTTTGTGAAAAATCATCTGTGCTGGTGATCTTCACAACAGCAAACAGCCCCGCAGCAAGCAGCAGTGCAAGAAGCACCGTAAATCTGTAATATTCTTTCATGGTGCTGTCTCTTCCATCATGTAGCCCACACCCCATACGGTTTTTATGAGCTGCGGTTCTTTGGGGTCGGCTTCGATCTTTTCACGCAGATGCCGGATATGTACGGCGATTGTACCCTCGTTGATATATTCATTCTCCCACACATCTCTGAGCAGATCGTCCTTTGAAACGACTTTGCCCCTGTTTGTAAGAAGATAATACAGCAGCTTGTATTCCAGTGCTTTGAGCGTGCTCTCCCTGCCGTCTGCAATGATCTTGTGAATATTTGTGTTAAGGTACACTTCACCTGTCAGTTTAACAAGACCGTCCTCATTCTGCTGAAAATTCCGGACAGTGTGCGTATTATCCTGTATCCTGTCGTATCTTGCAACGGCGGCTTTCACCTTGGCAAGCAGAACGCTGAGTGTATAGGGCTTTTTGATATAATCATCGCCGCCTATGTTCAGAGCGATAAGCACATCATCGTCACTTGTTCGGGCACTTATGAAAAAGATCGGCAGGTCATAGCTTTCCCGTATCTTCCTGCAAAGATCGAAGCCTGATTTTTCGCCGAGATTGATATCAAGCAAGAGCAATGAAACATCGTGTTTTTCAAGAAAAGCTACCGCATCAGCATAGTTTGTCACATAGGAAGTCTTTACGCCAAACATATTGAAATATTCAGAAGTAGCCGTGGCTATCATTTCATCATCATCTATCATTAGGACTTTACAGCTTTCCAAATCCATAAACTCATCTCACTCACTGTTAATATTTGTTGTTGAAATACCATTTTTTTATATTATTATACCACCACTTTACAACTTTTGAAAATAAAATAATGCACGAGGCACATTTGTGATGGTTCTTCTCGTTACTTTTCATACCCACACCAAAGTAGTGGGAATCATGCGCCAAATTGATAAAAGCGTCAGCTTTTTTCCCTTTATCAATTTGTGTGCAAAATCTGTTATAATTCACACCTCAATAACGTATA
>CAMWTP010000184.1 GCA_947177165.1 uncultured Lachnospiraceae bacterium | reverse complement strand
CGTGACATTTACCAATGACAGACAGAAACTGGATATGTCAGTTATTAAGAAAGATGCAGAGGAAGATACCCCGGTTGCAGGTGCTAAGTTCGGTCTGTTTGCCGCAGAGGATATTGAAAATGCCAATGGGGAAGTAATCATTGAAGCAGGCACATTTCTTGAAACTGCCGTCTCTGACGAAAACGGCAGGATCGCTTTCAAAAAGGATTATCCTTTTGCGGTTTATGAGGCTAAGGAACTGGCAGCGCCGAAAGGCTATGTTTCCAGTGAGGAAGTGGTTACTTTTGAGACAGAGTATCAGGGACAGCATGAAGCCGTTGCTGAATACAGCAGCGAATTTCTGAATGAGCCTACAACCTTTGAATTTACAAAGGAGGACATTGCAAGCGGCGCAGAACTTTCCGGCGCAATGCTTACAGTCATTGACAAGGACGGCAACGTGGTTGACAGATGGACTTCCGTGGCAGGAGAAGCCCATGTTATCAAGAGGCTGACAGCAGGGGAGACTTATACGCTCCGTGAGGAGTTTGCGCCTTACGGCTATCTGAAAGCAGAGGAAATCCAGTTTACAGTGGAAGATACCGCTGACATTCAGAGTGCAGTGATGAAAGACGAAGTTCCGACAGGCGCAATCATCATCAACAAAGACGGCGAATTTGTAACGGACACTACCCTTATGAAAGGACACTGGTATGACTTCATTTTCAATTATTTTAAGGACAGTCTTGCAGGAGTTGAATTTGAAGTCTATGCGGCAGAGGATATTGTAAGCCCGGATGGTCTTGACACGATCTATTATGAGGCTGACGAACTTGTGGCAACCATCGTCACTGACGAAAAAGGTTATGCAAGCATTGACAGCTTACCGCTTGGGAAATATTACCTTGTTGAGACAAAGACACTGGAAGGGTTCGTTCTGGACGATACGCCAATCGAAGCGGACCTCTCCTATATAGATCAGGAAACAGAAGTGGTTTATGCAGGAATGAACATCAGCAATGAGAGACAGAAGGTGCAGATCACTGTGGTTAAGAAAGAGGCAGGCACGAAGGAAGTCCTTGAGGGGGCAGTATTCGGACTGTTTGCAAAAGAGGATATTGTGAACAAGGACGGCAAAGTCATTGTAAAGGCTGGAACTGAAATTGAGCGTGGCGTGACCGGAAAGGACGGAAAGCTGACCTTTGTATCTGACCTCCCGCTTGGAAAGTATTATGTGCAGGAAATGACAGCGCCAAAGGGATATGTGAAGTCTGGCAAGGTATTTGACGTGGATGCGTCTTATCAGGGCGATGATAAGGAAGTGATCGAGTTCGAGGCAGAATTTGAAAACAAACCGATTAAGGTGCAGATTTCAAAGACGGACATTACAGGCGATAATGAGCTTGAGGGGGCTGTCCTTTCCGTCATTGATGCAGACGGCAATCTGGTGGAGAAGTGGACTTCCGGCAAAGAGCCGCACATGATCGAGAAGCTGCCTGCCGGAAAATATATTCTCCGTGAAGAAACAGCGCCGTTTGGCTATGTAATCGCACAGGATATTGAGTTTGAGGTGAAGGAGACTGATGAAATCCAGAAAGTAGCAATGAAGGACGAAGCGGCAGTTGGAAAGATCATCATCAGCAAGAAGTCAGAGGACGGAAAAGCGCTTGCAGGCGCAAAATTTGAAATCCGTGACACGGACGGGAAAGTGATCGAGACACTTACCACTGACAAGGACGGTCACGCAGAAAGCGGCGAACTTCCGATTGCAGCATTTAAGGACGGGAAGTATGAGGAGGCAGTCACTTATACCGTAGTGGAAGTGGAAGCTCCGAAAGGGTATCTCCTTGATTCCACGCCAAAGGAAGTGAAGTTTGAATACAAGGACGGAAAGACGAAAGTGATTGAGTACACCCTTGAAGTGACAAACAAGCCTACGGAACCGAAACTCCCGCAGACTGGGGACAATATGAACCCGTGGGTATTTGCAGGGTTCGGTCTTGCGGCTGTCGCTGCCGGACTCGGCATCATCTTCTGGAAGAAGAAAAAAGACGGCGCAGAAGCATAAAAGTAATGAATAACCATGCATGAACCCGGCGGGGCATGTAAGCGGAATCAGCTTATATGTCCCGCATTTTTGCGGCATGGAAAGGAGGACACATGACAACAGGGGAGAGGATACGGTTTTACCGTAAGCAAAAGGGAATGACCTTAAAGGAACTTGGTGGGAAGGCAGGTTTCCAAAACAGTGCGGATGTGCGTATTGCACAGTATGAGAGCGGCGCAAGAGTTCCAAAGGCAGATACCCTTGTAAAGATTGCAGAGGCTCTTGATGTGCCTGTGGACGCTTTATGCTGCATGGAAACGGCATGTATGAAATGTAAAAGTTTCAGGTTGGAGCAGTTGCAGGAATACAGGAGGATAGGAAAGGAGAATGTGAATAATGATGGATTATGAAATATTCAAAGATGTGGTAATGGAGAAATTTTTATCCTATATGCCTGAGAGTTATCACAATATGGAGGTAAGGGTTGACTCGGTGGAAAAGATTAACTGTAAGCTGGACGGACTCAGCTTCTATATGGATGGCGCAAGAGGGAATCCTTCACCCACTATATATATCAGTGACATGTATAAGGAATATTTAAGGACAGGTGATTTGCAGGAAACCATGCAAAATGCAGCAGAGGCAATGGATAGGGCATTTAAACAGCCCGCATTGCCGCCGCTGGATTTGCAGGCGGCAAAGGACAATATCATATTCCAGCTTGTAAATACCGTGCAGAATGAAGATTTGCTGCAAAGAATACCGCACAGGGAATTTCAGGACCTGTCCATTATTTACCGATGGGTGGTAAGCGTGGATGAACGGGGAATTTCGAGTACCATAATCAATAATAATCTGGCAAAGGAACTTGGGATGGGAGAAGAACAGTTATTTAAGGTTGCTGCGGAAAATACCAGACGCATACTGCCTCCCGCCGTAAAATCCATGAATGAGGTAATGAGGGAAATGTTTCTGGCTGACGGTATGCCGGCATCAATGGCAGACCTTATGATTGGAGAAATGGAACCGGACCAGACCATGTGGATTATTTCAAATGAATGTAGAATCAGTGGTGCGGTTTCCATGCTTTATGAAGATAAGCTGCATACACTGGCAGAAAAAGTGGGAAGTGACCTGTATATTCTCCCCTCGTCTGTGCATGAGGTCATTGCTGTGTCTGTCGATATGGGCGAGCCGGAAGAACTGGCACAGATGGTTGCGGATATAAACATGGATCAGGTGAAACTTGATGAACGGCTTTCCAATCAGGTGTACCACTATGACAAGGACCTGCGGAAGATTACGCTTGCAACTGACACGCCAAACAAAAGGCTGGACGGAGTTGTGGCAGAACAGGGACACATTTATGAAGCGAAGCAGTCCAGATAGGAGGTTTAGCGGATATTTATGGAAGAAACACCAAAAGAACTGACTGTAAAGGAACTTATGGAACTGGTGCAGCGGCAGGAGGGGGAATTTATTATCCGTATTGAGCCGGGAGGGGAGAAAGCAGATGCAGGAACAGGAACCCTTTAAACTGGAAGTCGTATCGGTAAGGCTGGTAAAGGATGCGCCGCTGTTTTCAGACCATAAGATCACAACTCCCCAGGATGCCGTAAAAGTAGTGGGGGATTTTTTATGTGAAATGGACAGGGAGGTGCTGTGCATCATTAACCTGAAATCGGATGGAAGCCCTATTAATTGCAGCATTGTAAGCATGGGGGCAGTCGATCAGACCATTGCAGAGCCGAGGGAGCTGTTTAAGGCAAGCATCCTTTCCAATGCGGCGAAGATGATCCTAGTCCATAACCATCCGAGCGGTAGCCTTACCCCCTCCAAACAGGATACCATGATTACTGACCGGATGCTGAAACTGACGGACCTGATGGGGATTACGCTGCATGACCATGTGATCGTAGGAGGCGACAACAGCCAGTATTTCAGCTTTAATGAAAAAGGGCTGCTGGAACACCCGAAAATTTATCTCTCTACAGACTATAAATCACTGGATTTTGGGAAAACGGCAATGGTAGCGGAAAAAGGGAAAGCAAGGTGA
>CAMWTP010000183.1 GCA_947177165.1 uncultured Lachnospiraceae bacterium | reverse complement strand
AACTCTGATGGGACTTCATTAAAAATCAGATATTAAAATGACTGTGAATAGTAACGTGATACCTGTTTGCTCTGAAACTGTAAATAAGGCGTAAAATATGAATATTATGGCGATAAAGTCCCTTAAAAAGCAACCAAATACTTAACGATTACGTTATAGTTATAGGGAGTTCGAATAGTCGGAGCTAAGCCGTAAAGCCAGTAAAATCAAGGGTTTTAGCATATGTATACCGCGAACCCTTGATTTTACTGGGGATGCGGGCTTTGGCAGTGCCTTTGTACACAACTTTTACACAAGTTTCGTTTTGTTTTCTCATATTGCACCACTGAAAAGGGCTTCCAGCCGCCGCATATTCTCAAATGATACATCTTGGTTTACATGGGAGTATAAATCAAGAGTAATTTCTATTGATGAATGTCCTAACCATGCCTGTACTATTTTTGGCGCGATTCCAGCTTCAAGACATCTGGTGGCGAAACTGTGGCGGCAGGCGTGGAGATTGATATGTTCCATGAGTAAAGGTGTCCTGTGTTCCCTGACTGCTTTTCTTCTTCTTCCTCGTTCATGGCAAGAATGATTTTCTCTAAGGATTCAGCGATACAGGAACGCCACTGCGGCTGTCATTTTTACCAGCGAATACAAGCCCCTCAAAGCCCTCTGGCGGATTCCATCTGCCTGACAGTCTGCGGTGGGCTTGTTTTACTTTCTGGCGTTTCAATGCACTTGTGAGCGCCATGTGTAATTTGTCACAGGGAATCAGGGATAATACTTTAGCAGAAGTAATCATGACTATGCATGAGAAAGGTTATGCTCCTGCTCGGATTACAGAGATTGTAAAAAAGACGATTGAAGAAGTAGAGGCTGTCATAAAAAAGAGAGAGCCGGTGCTGGCATAATCACAGTAACTTAACTATTATTTTAGGTGTTAGTCAATAAGTGTGTCGGTGCAATATACAAAGACTGATATTACTGTGTTCGTAATTGTCAGAAATGTATAGACCAACACAGATGTTGACTAACACCTTATTTTATGAGGGAGAGCTGTTTTCTAAAATGAATATTGACCCATAGCGGACGTTTCTGCCTGACGGCATGGAATCGGGCAGCCAAAAGGCGCGCAATGATTATAACCTCGCAGACGCATTGCGTGAATCTAACCAAGTCTACTATGAAAGCGAACCAGCGTTTTTGCGTCGATCATGAATGTACCGAAACAGGCATACACAATGGGGATTAAGACGATCACGCTGGGCGTGCAGGCGTCCGTGCTGCAGCTTCATAATGACGTTACGATTGTGCTATTTTACTTGTTATAGCTGGCAGGGAATAGTGGGTTTGTGGGAAGGACGAAAAGGGGTGATGCTTTGTTTGCGCGAGTACAGTCGGGGAAAGAAAAGAGTGATAGAAGTTTAAACAAATTAAAGCAGATAGGGAAAGTGCGGGATGTCGGTTCTATCGAGAATTCGAAGCGGTCACTGCAGATGGAGGAAAGGCTTCCGTATACTGAAACTGCATATTATGGTCAAAGAATAACGAACAGGCGCCAGCCATATTACTACCAGGAGGAGCTGTCCGGAGAGGATAATGCGCCAATCCAATGCCGGAAAAGCGATTTTTATAAAGGAGGAGCAGAATTAGAACATAAAGGTAAGCATGCAGAGCTTATGTTCAATTTTGGAAACGCTGAGAAGTGGCCGCCTGATCTGTTGTGTGAGGGGATCAAGGGCGTGAGCTTTGATCGCGTTGTGGGTACTGAGAATGCAATCAGGCTTCATGGAGATGATTGGAACTTAACAGTAGAATTGATGGGATTTAATTCCGCCTCAATAGAATCAGCTCAAAAGACTGCCATTACGTTGGAATTGATTGTCGGCGGTCCAACCGGAACAAGATTAAGTAAACTGCCGGAAGTAGCGGCGAAAGCCGCTGGGGAGATCAAAAAAATGGATGAACATAAGGGGGACGAGCTGACATTTGCATTTAACGAGAAGGTATTTCAGACAGTTGCAGATAATATTATCCGGCATTATGAGTCTCAGGCTGAGGGAAAAATGAAAGTGATAAAAGAAATGTATCCGGCTTTGTACAGTGAATATCAATTATCATAAACGGACACCAAATCGACTGGTGGTTCTCCTTTCATCTTTTGGCTCCAATCTTTTACAGAAAGTTTGGCGCCTTCCCAATTCCATTCTAAATTCTCGTTGTTATAGGAAATCATATCCACACATGTTTCTAAAATTGCCTGCCTCTCTTCCAGCGTACCCACCGCCTCCATATTCAAAATAATCTTATCAAGCGGATTTTTATTCACAAGACGCATACTATGCTTTGGTCCTGCGCTTTGTGCGCACGCTAACCCGCGCCGGTAGGCACTGATGATCTCAGCCAGCCCTTTCAAGTAATGGTCATATGCCTTCTGATAATTATGGCTCTGTAACTTATGTCTCAGCATTTCATGAGAAGCAGAATGACCTGAAAGGGCAGAAACAGAAAATAGAAAAGGCGTTGGAGCGATAAGGAATGTGGAGCATGGTAATTGTTTTATCCCATAGATAGTGGTATAATTTGGCTATACGTTTTTATGGTTGTAGGAATTATGTGGCAGATTGTCATGGAAAATAAACTGAGGAGGATATGATAATGATAAAGCTGGGGTATGCAGAAACAGATATAACACCCAGGACTCCGCTGCAGTTGGTTGGGTTTAACAGAGTGGATAATACATCTAGAGGAATATTGAAGCCATTACTTGCGCAAGTGTCGATATGGGAAAGTGGAAATCGCCACTGCCTGATTACAATTGATAGTATCGGATTTAAAAAGGAATTGGCTGATAGATTGCGAATTAAAGTGAGCAATATTTTGGGAGTTACATGTGATAAAGTAATGTTGTGCTTTTCGCATTGTCATTCTGCGCCAAATGTGGATGATTCGAAAGAATACTTTGAAATGGTAATCAGAAATATTTTAATGGCGGTACATAGTGCGGAGATTGATATGCATCCGGTTTTGGCAGGGTGGGACAATGTAGAAGTAGATATTGGCGTTAATAGACGGGAGAATAATACAAATTTGGATAAAAGAGCCGGCATATTGAAAGTATGTGGTTTGAACAAAGAGGAAAGAAAATTGCTTTTGATTCGGGTAACGGCTCATTGCAATGTATTGAAACGCGACAATTATCTTATATCACCGGATTATTTTGGGAGTATAAGGGAGCTGCTGCAGGAGAAATACGGTTGTCCGGTTATGGTGATACAAGGTTCAGCCGGAAATATAGCGCCTAAATATTTCAATTCCGCAGAAACACCAATAGATGCAAGCGGAGCGCAATATAGCAGATCGAGTACAGCTTTAGAAGATATGGCAGCCGCTGTCTGGGAAAAATTGTCGCAGAGGATAGCGTTGATTGAAGTGACAGATACGTTAGCGATTGATATGTATTCAAGAGAAATGAGTCTGTATGCTGATGTACCATCTCTTGCGATGGCAGAAAAAATTGCAGAAGAGGCAATGAAGTATTGTGGAATAGACGGCAGGGCATGGTTAGAGGAAATAAAGAGACTGCATAATGCGGGGGTGTATAGGCAGGAGGAAACGGTAGAAGTTCAATATTTTGCAATTGGAAAATGGTGTATTTGCGGAGTTCCATATGAGTTAATGGTTGAGTTTGCTCTTGAATCAATGGAGAAGTTAAATAATCCGTTCTTTTATGTAAATGGATATACAAATGGATGTTTGTCCTATTTTCCCACAGAAGAAGAGTACGATAAAGGCGGCTATGAGGTTTACTGGTCTATATTATTATACTACAAATATTTCAACAGAGTTTTTCCTTTTGAGAGGGATTCGGCAAGTAAACTGATTGCGTTTATTCTCGGGAATGCACCGATAACGGAATGATATTTCAGATGAGAGGAATGAGCAGTGAAAGAGGAATGTTTGATATGTAAAGAACCGCTTACCTATCTGGAGACAGATGAGAGCATGGTGTGTGCTGTATGCCATAAAAAAGAAAACAGCAAGACCAGATGTGTGAACGGGCACTATGTCTGTAATGAGTGTCATACGAAGGGCATGG
>CAMWTP010000182.1 GCA_947177165.1 uncultured Lachnospiraceae bacterium | reverse complement strand
ATTCCCATAAAATGGGAGGTTTTTTTATATTAAATTTTTATGCGTCAAAGCTGGTATTTCTTCATAAGATTTGCTTTAATTTTTGATACAAATATGATAAAATGTTGAAAGGTAAATTGAAGCAGGAAAGATAAATCCAAAGGATGAAAATACAGAAAGATGAGGTTTATATATGGCTGGAATGACACCGATGATGCAGCAGTACGTGGAGACGAAGAAGCAGTATGGCGACTGCATTCTGTTCTACAGACTCGGTGATTTTTATGAGATGTTTTTTGAGGACGCAAAGCTTGTGTCCAAAGAGCTGGAGCTGACATTGACCGGGAAGGACTGTGGACTTGAGGAGCGGGCGCCGATGTGCGGAATCCCGTATCATGCAGTGGACGGTTATCTGAGCAGGCTTGTCTCCAAGGGGTACAAGGTTGCCATCTGCGAGCAGGTGGAGGACCCCAAGCTTGCAAAAGGGCTGGTAAAAAGGGAAGTAGTACGCATCGTCACACCGGGCACCAATCTGAGTGTGCAGGCGCTGGAGGACTCGAAAAACAACTATATCATGTGTATCGCACAGTTTCCAAACAAAATGGGGATTGCCGTCGCCGATGTGACGACGGGCGATTTTTACATGACAGAAGTCGAGGGGCTTTCCAAGCTGATGGATGAGCTCTACAAATATATGCCGACCGAAATCATATGCAATGATGCGCTGCTGATGAGCGGAATCGATGCGGATGACCTCAAAAACCGTCTGAAAATGGTAATCTATCCGTTAGAGCCATGGTATTTTGACGAGGATGGCTGCCGGAAATGCCTGATGGAGCATTTTAAGGTGACGACACTTACAGGACTTGGATTGGAAGATTTTCCGTCAGGTCTGATTGCCTCCGGTGTGCTGATGCAGTATCTGCTGGAGACGCAGAAGACGCAGCTCTCGCACATCACGCATATTACACCCTATCTGGCAAGCCGTTTTATGCTTCTTGACAGCTCTACGAGGCGCAATCTCGAACTGACAGAAACCCTCCGTGAAAAACAGAAGCGCGGTTCGCTGTTGTGGGTGCTTGACAAGACCAAGACGGCGATGGGAGCCAGACAGCTTCGGACAGATATCGAGCAGCCGCTTGTCAATATGGAGGACATCAACGACAGACTTGACACGATTGAGCAGCTTAGCAAAAATACAGTTTCAAGAGACGAGATCAGAGAATATTTAAATCCAATCTATGACATGGAACGCCTGCTTGGGCGCGTAAGCTACAAGTCCGCCAATCCAAGGGACTTGATTTCATTTGCAAATTCCATGGAGATGCTTCCGCATATCAAAACGGTTCTGAAGGACTTCGACGCGAAGCTTTTGCGGGAGATTGACGAGCAGATTGACGGACTGGAAGACTTGTTTGAGCTGATTAAAAATTCGATTTGTGAGGAGCCTCCGCTCCTGATTCGCGAGGGAGGCATCATCAAAGAAGGCTTCGATGCAGATATTGACCATTTGAGAAAAGCAAAGACAGACGGGAAAAACTGGCTTGCGCAGCTCGAGGAGGAGGACCGGGAGCGGACAGGCATCAAGAACCTTAAGATTAAATATAATAAGGTATTTGGCTATTATTTTGAGGTTACGAATTCTTTTAAAAATCTTGTGCCCGATGATTATGTGAGAAAACAGACGCTTGTCAATGCAGAGCGCTACACGACAGCGAGATTGAAGGAGCTGGAGGACACAATCCTGAACGCGGAGGACAAGCTCAATGTGCTGGAGTATGATCTGTTCTGCAAAATCCGGGACGACATCGCGACGCAGTTAGAGCGCATCCAGAAGACGGCAAAGGCGGTGGCAAGGCTTGATGTGTTTGCCTCGCTTTCCGTTGTCGCAGAACAGAATCACTATGTCAGACCTGCATTGAATGACAAGGGTGTTATCGATATCAAAGAAGGCAGACACCCGGTTGTGGAAAAAATGATTGACCACGATATGTTTGTGTCAAATGACACTTTTCTGGACAACAACCATCACTGCATCGCGGTGATCACAGGTCCCAATATGGCGGGAAAGTCCACGTATATGCGCCAGTCGGCACTGATTGTACTGATGGCGCAGCTTGGAAGCTTTGTGCCGGCCAGGAGCGCCGACATCGGCATCGTGGACAGGATTTTTACAAGAGTTGGCGCTTCGGATGATCTGGCGAGCGGACAGAGTACTTTTATGGTGGAGATGAATGAAGTTGCAAATATTCTTCGCAATGCCACGCCGAAAAGCCTGCTCGTGCTTGACGAGATTGGGCGCGGCACTTCTACGTTTGACGGGCTGAGCATCGCGTGGGCTGTCATCGAGCATATCAGCAACAAGAAGATACTCGGTGCCAAGACGCTGTTTGCGACGCATTATCATGAGCTGACAGAGCTGGAAGGCAAGATGAACAATGTCAACAATTACTGCATTGCCGTCAAGGAGAAGGGCGATGATATCATATTCCTGAGAAAGATTATCAAGGGCGGCGCTGACAGAAGCTATGGAATACAGGTTGCAAAGCTTGCAGGAGTGCCGGATATGGTTATCGACCGTGCCAAGGAGATCGCAGAGCAGCTGAGTGACAATGATATTACTGCAAAAGTGCAGTGTATTGCGGTTGACACAAAAGGGGATAAGAAAAAGCCAAAACACTATGACGATGTGGACTTAGGGCAGATGTCGCTGTTTGATACGGTCAAGGACGAGGACATATTAAACGAGCTGAAGGAGATTGATATCCCGAACCTGACGCCGCTCGACGCGCTGAATACCTTGTACCGGCTGCAGAATAAACTGAAAAACAGGTGGTGAGACGCATCCATGGAATTGAAAAAGCTGGATTATGACCTGACTGTCTGCAAAATAGCGTCAACCGCCGATATTGATCTGATGGCCGATTTTTTCTTTGTAGGAAAAACCGATGAGGAAATCTCACTCGTGTGTCTGACCAGCGACGTTCCGCAGCATACAACGGAGCGGGACGATGGCTGGAAGGGATTTCGCATACAGGGGATACTTGATTTTTCACTGATTGGGATTCTGTCAAAGTTATCGGGGATATTGGCTGATAACGAAATCGGGATATTCGCTGTTTCGACCTATAATACAGATTATATTCTTGTGAAGAGTGAGGACTTTTACAGGGCAGTGGATGTTTTAACAGAAGCTGGGTATGTTTTTGTCTGATGCTGGTTCCGGTATCGTAAAAGTTAAGGAACTATTCCCTGGTAAGAAGCAGTAGGAAAATAAGTGCTATAATCAAACATATTAAATTGAAACTGAAAGGAAGCATATAACGTGTAAACTACTGAAAATCTTGTGTGGGATTATTATAGTTATTCGCGTAAAAACTTTGCTATCATTGTTGCGACTACTGAAGATTTTCACAGGCTTAAAAATGATTTTTTATACGAGAAAGGAAAAAGTCAATTTACAACAGGAGGAATGGGTCAAATTTTATGATAAAGAATTGGAATTTAGATTCATGCAATGTCCGGCACACGAAATACAGGGGCGAGATGATCGCCCCTGTCACAAAAATAGCCTTATTATTTTATTTCTTTGACATACAATCTGTCTGTTCCATTACCATAATTAACAATATCCTTAAGATAACGATATCCATACTTTTCATATAAACCGACATGTTCTGATGGGATATATACATGCGCAAGGTATGATCTTTGACCTCTTCCCGAGAGAAATTCTCAACAAACTTCAACAGCCTGTCTGCTAATTCCGTGCCCTTTTCCACTTTTTTAATCTCAAAATACCTCCATACAGAAATCTTCTTTGAAAAATCCAAAATGCTGTTCCACTTTCTGTACCGTTTCTTCAACTGTACTTTTGGGAGTTCGTTCAACCCAATAATAGTCACTATCCTTGATAGCATTATAGTGATTCTCATTAAGACTTCTCAAAGTTTCATTACATACTGCCTTTGCCTTCTCAGGCTCAGAAGCACTATTGATAAAGTTGTTAAAATCCTGATGGTCAGGGCGGTTACAGTAATCATCAATGATGTTCGAAGGTTCTTTTATTAAAAAGACGATTCTGGAAGCATCTGTGAGTTGTTCGGCTT
>CAMWTP010000181.1 GCA_947177165.1 uncultured Lachnospiraceae bacterium | reverse complement strand
ATAATATTAAATTTTTAAGGAACATTTGCCTAGGCTTTTGACCCCAGAATCATGACATTGGTTCACTCCGTGCCCAGTAACGATTATTCTGAATCAACCTTTCGTCTTACAAAAATTGGACTTGACAACAGCCTTTTTTACGCGTATGATAAAAGAGTAGCAATGCAGGAGGCCTGTCATAGCGGCTCAAACAAATTTTTATGGAGGATTTTTGCATGTTAAATTTGATTGTAATGGAGAAAATTGCAAAGTAAATATTGCAGGGAGATTTTTGGCATGTTTTTATGCTGGAAGTCTGCACATTTTCGCCTTACAATTGTTTTATATGATGGTATATTGAGTAAAATCTATATGTTGGAGTTTATATAGAAATCATAAAAACATGGCTGTATGGTCATGTTTTTTGTGTTCATGCACTTCGTTATTTGATTTTCTTATATGAATTTTAATTAAGACACAGACCATGGTATCAGACGTTTCAAGGCTGCCATGGTCTTTTTGCGTTGTGGGGCGGATTTGGTCAAAAAAGCGGAATACAAAATGCACCTTGAAAACAGAAAAATGCTGAATATAACGCCAAAGGGCAGGAAAGATTGAGAACCGGTTGTTACGGACCTGCAAATTTTACCAGCCCAAAATCGGGGATTTTACTTGGCAGGAAGGAAATTATTCGGTAACATGATTTAACGAATAATGAGAGGAGTGATGACATTCGGCATATCGGATGACGCAAAATCAGCGGCATAGGTGTAGCTGGAAAAGAGTAGGTAAAATCAATACAACAGGTTAGAACAGGACTGCTTTGGCGGTTTCATTGGCATGTTAGGTATTTGGTTTTATTTTACTCGAGCGCATTCACTTTATTTTGTATGTTGAACCGTAGAGTAAAATCTACGGTTTTTATTATGCACACGGGCACCCAGAGGAAATATGTCGGCTAAGGCTGACGGGTGTCCGGCGCGCGAGTAGGGGAAGATGCTTCTTCCCTGCTCGATTGCACACGGGCAGGATATTCCCTTGCCAGACTGCACATAGGCATCGGAAGGAAAAAGGCTGCCAAAGCTGATGGGGGGCGAAACATGTATTAGTAAAGAGAAAGAAAAAGGAAAATTGTCACACAGGATTTATCAGAAAAAGGAGAATGAGATGAAAAAAAGAGAAAAAAAAGAAGATTATTCTGCATGGAATCATTTGAATTATCTGCTACGCGGAATCTGGAACAGCGACAGGAAGCTTATGGCGCTGATGCTTTTGGAAATGATAAGCATTGTGATTACGCCGTACATTGCGATGTATCTGCCTAAGATCGGGGTAGATCTGGTCGCGCAGCAGGGGGAGCCCAGGGAAGTGGTCTGTATTCTGGGCGGACTGGCACTTGTGCTCATGGTTACTCAGGCGGTTGGAAATATGGCTGTACGGGGGAAAAGTGTCCGCCAGGATCGACTGAGGAGCCATTACAGGAATCTGCTGTTTTGCAAAACGCTTGACTGTGATTATGAGCATGTGGAGAGCGCCGAGTGGCAGAATCAGTATCACGAGGCCAAAGAGATGAGTGTGAACTGGGGCATGTGGTCTGCGACAACACTGCTGTCCGAAGGAGCGGTTAAGGTCTTTGGCGCGCTCATCAGTTTCTGGCTTTATGGACGGATTATAGGGACGTTGAGTATCTGGGTGCTGCTGATGGTTATCGTCCTGTCAGAGGTCAACTTTGCGGTGCTGCGCACGGCACAAAAGTACGAAGTGAAACGGATAGGAGAGCGCAGTGTCCTTCAGACGAGCCGCGCATATATGAAAAACTGCAGTTGTGATGTCAGATTTGGGAAGGACATTCGGCTTTATGAGATGGCAGGCTGGATACGTTCGTGCTTTGCGCATTATAATGAAGCGCATTTTCGCCTGCGCCGGGAGGTACAGCGCAGATATTTTGGCGCCGCATACCGCTGTGGGCTGCCGCATTCGGAGTATCGACAAGGATGGAGTGGAGATTTCGGGCGGGGAGGCGCAGAAAATCGCGCTGGCGCGTGCCCTGTACAAAGATGCGCCGGTTGTCATACTGGATGAGCCGACTGTGGCGCTGGATCCGATTGCGGAGCAGGAGATTTACAGCGGATTCCGCAATCTGGTGGGCAGTAAAACTGCAATATTTATCTCGCACCGTCTCTCCTCCTGCCGTTTTTGTGATGAGATACTGGTCTTTCATGAGGGGAGGCTGGTTCAGCGGGGAAGCCATGATGCCCTGCTGGCGGAGGACGGCGGCCGCTACAGCATGATGTGGCAGGCACAGGCGAAATATTATGAGGACAGCTCTTTTTCGTTTGATACGGATTATGAAGTTATTTCTTGATGGCGTATAAAAGTATATAGTACAATAGAAGTACTATGCACTTGCTGTTGGGAAAGGAGATTGAAATGGGAACAACGATACCAATCAGAAGTCAGAGTGATATTGAACGGCTCAAGAAATATTTTCTGGAAAGGAATCAATATCGGAATTATGCATTGTTTGTAGTAGGAATTAACACAGCGCTGCGCATCAGCGACCTGTTATCTTTAAGCTGGAAGGATGTCTATAACTTTGGCAGTCACACATGGGAAAAATATGTGAATGTAACGGAGCAGAAAACCGGGAAACAAAATACGATTCTGTTGAACCGGAATGCAAAAGAGGCGTTGGCATTATATAAGTCGTATCAAAATCCAGCCAGCGGAACGGATAAAATATTCTGCAATAATCGGTCACGCAGCCAGCCGATCTCGCGTACGCAGGCGTATGCCATTATCCGGGCGGCCTGCGCCGCAAACAACATCGCGGGGAATATCAGCTGCCATTCGCTGCGGAAGACATTTGGATACCACGCATGGAAACAGAATGTTCCAGAGGTGCTGCTGATGAATATTTACAATCACTCCTCGTTTGCGATTACGCGGTGTTATCTGGGAATCGAGCAGGAGGATAAAGACGAGGTCTTTCAGAAATTGAATCTGTAAAATAATTTTTAAATGAATTATAGAAAATGAATGTGACAAGTGCATAGACTTCACACTTGACTTGTGAGTTGGTGAAAGATATTATAAGTATTAACATTTCATGTACAAATGTCAATATTTGAAAAAGCATTAAAATATTTTTTACTCATTTCACAAATTTGGAGTATTTTCTCTGTGCAACTTGTCACATTCCATTTTTTTCGCCCTGCCGCTGCTTTTCCGTATGACAAGTTTCGGTTCAATAAACTGCAACCGTTCTATCGGTAAATGGTTGATTCTATGGATTGCCGTTTGGATCAGCAGGGTGCCAAAGTCTTCATAATTATAGTCGATACTGGTCAGTTTCGGGCAGGACGATTCTGCCAGATACGTATTGTCATAACTGACAACCGAAATGTCCTGCGGAATCTTAAGATTATGCTCATGGATACTCTGCAGGATTCCAAGTGCAGCGCGATCGTTGACCGCGATCACCGCCGTGGGAATCAGCTCCTTTTCAAATAGCTGGTTCATCTGAATATAGCCCGAATCAATGTCATACATGCCGTTTTGCCCGATCAGATCCGGATAGAACGATAGTCGGTTCTGTTTTAAAAGTTGTTTAAACCGCATGACTTTCTCAAAAGTCGATAACATATCTAGACGTCCGCCAAGTATTGCAATCCGGGAATGCCCGAGAGAAAGCAGATGCTCCATAAGCAGATCCATGGATTTCATGTGATCGATTCTTACCATGCTGCAGTCTGTCCCATCTAGTTTGCCTGTTATGATGGCGGGGGTGGTGGATATTGTGCTGTTGATCATCTCTACGTATTCCATATCCGGGTTTCGGTTATCTTCATGACCTCCCAGGAGAATTATCGCGTCTACTCTCTGTTCCTGCAGTTTTTCAAGTAGGGCTTCCTGCAGCTTCCTGTCGCCTAAAAAATTATATAAAGTAACGGAATAGTTTTCTTTTCTTGCAGCCTTTTCACAGGCGATAAACATAGAGGCATAGTATGGATCGCGGATGTCAGCCAGCAGTATGCCAATCGTGCGGCTTTTAGAATCGATCAGTCCTTTGGCAAAAGTGTTGGGTTTGAAATTGTATTTCTGTATAATTTCCAGAACTCTTATTTTTTTGTCTTCGTTTACCCGCGCACTGTTTGTCAGAACCCTTGATACAGTGGAGGCGGAT
>CAMWTP010000180.1 GCA_947177165.1 uncultured Lachnospiraceae bacterium | reverse complement strand
ATTTATCTCTAATTTATCTCTAAATATCGTCTTTTGCAAAATGAAAATCTCATTCCTGCAGATTCCAGCCGTCATACGCGAGCAGATACACATCATCCGGCGTTACTCTGCCATCAGGTGTAAAGATGATCCAGTCCGTGATCTGGCTATATGGAAAGGTCATTACAGCACCTTCGTGCAGGTCTTTGATATAGTATGGATCCTGTGTGAGCTCCGCCGTAAAGGTATCCTCGTGTTTTTCTTTCAGGTCAAACCAGATATGCTCAAAGCCGTTTCCCTGCTCCTGAAATTCCTTGTCAGTCTCAAGTCCGACTTTGACAAGGATATTGATATTTTCCCGGCCAGACATTTTCAGCATGTATTCCAGCCGTTCCGCCGCAAGTTTTCTCATGCGCTCTGTCTCCAGGGTGGTCAGCATATAGATCGGATTTTGATTCAGGTATTCGTTGTACACAGATACTTCGCAGTACTGTTTTTTCTTGAGTGCTTTCGAGCTTGGATAGCAAAAGATAGCATCTGTGTTTTCGTTGTGGCTCTCTTTTCTGTCCGAGGCGCCGCCAAGGATATTGGCTGGATAGTTCCGCACGGCCTCCTTCCAGTTGACGACGGTTGCCATCAGCGGAATCCCTTCTGCAACCATCGCAAGGTACATCGGTTCCTTTTCTTTTGGCGGTTCTCCGCTCTCGAGCAGACGTTTTGCCATGATCTCGATGATGTTGTAATGATCGTTGAACATATCCTTTGTGGAATTTAGAATCTCAAGCTCTGGGAGACCGCACCGATTCATTCCATGGCTGTGAAGCCATACTTCGTCAGTATCGCCGGACACAGCCTGTACAGTAAAAATATATCTTGGAGAAGGCGGTACATCTGACTTTGCAGCGAGCTGAATCCATTTTCCTGAAAGCACTTTCTCGGAGCTGTGGTCCAGCACCGCGAGACAGTCTGGAAGCAGCCCGCTGATGACCTTTAGCTGTGTATGGTACGACTCTAAAATGTGTTCATCAAACATCATTTCCACGACCAGCCCTTTCTTCTGCCGCTGGATTTCCTCTATGTCTATGTCGCGGAAAAAGTGCTGTATGCGGTACATTTCCGGAATTTCAACCGCTATGGTGTCAAGGTGCACCATATACCGCAGTTCACCTGATGCGACACACAGCATCAGTCCTTTCTCTGACGGGATGTCCTTTCGGCCCACAAGTTCTAAATCTGTTTTTTTGAGCCGTTCTGCCAGGAACTCAAGATTGTCAATGTCCGCTTCGTTTTTAGGAATGACAACCATGAATGAAAGCTCTTTTTCCCACGTGTTTTCCGGCTGTTTTTCCTTGTGTTCTCCAAATAAATTACCCAATAATGCCATTCTTTATCTCCTCCAAATCTGTTATTGACTCTAAGAGTCTGTTTGTGTTGTGTCTGCAGACTTCTCATGGATGTATGTAAACACAGTTTCTGATGTAATTATAATCTATTTTTGATAGTTACACAACTCTGATTTCTGTCTGGATGGAGAACGCAGAATTAGAGAATGTTTAGAGATATTTATGCTATGATACCAATATGCAAATAATATTAATATACAGATGGAGGTTCATTATGGGAAAAAAATCAATGTTTACAAGGGCGACAGCTCTCATTGCGGCGGCTGCGGTCGGTGTCACTGCGGCGGGCTGCGGAGTGAAGGAGCAGCCGGAGAATACAGCGGGGACACAGGCTGTCATCACAGAAGGGAGCCAGTCTGACACAGAGCAGAGGGATGCGGTTGATGACAATGGCATGGGACGTTATGTGGAGACGGCCGTTTACGAAAGCAAAGGCTTTTTCGACGTGGTGCAGACACAGACGTTAAGCGATGGTCAGATCCTTTTTCTGAATTGTCTTACCAGGCAGAAAGTTGTGTCAAAAGATGGCGGGAATACATGGGATATGGAGGAGAGTGAAGCGTTTTCTGATTTTGTCGGTGAACATTATGCGATGGCGTCGGCGATTGCAAAGGATGGCACGATTGCAGTTATCGGCATGGATAAAAGGGCGGATTCGGCAGATGGATATAATGCTGAGTATGATTATAATCTTTACGTGTACAATACAGATAACACATTCAAACAGATCACGGTCGAATTGCCAGATGCCAGCACTTGGCTGAGAACACTGACATTTGACGATCAGGGAATGCTCTATGTATATGATTCGGGCGGAAACATTTATCAGACTGACATCCATGCGGAGACATCAGAGAAGCTCGTGACGCTTGGGGAGGGCACTGAGCTGATGCAGTGCAGGGATCGCATTCTGATGTGTATGACTTCCCAAAAGATTTTTCTATACGATTTGGAGCAGAAGAGTTTTGTGGAGGACGAGACACTCGATCGTTTCGTCAAGGAAAACTATCGGGAGATGCAGTGGACGGGAGGAGGATATACAGCATACCCTTTTCTGGGTGCGGACAACACGATCTATATCGCGGGAGATAAGGGCCTGTACCGCCATATCATTGGAGGCGGTGTGGTGGAGCAGGTGGTTGACGGCGGATTGTCTTCCCTGGGCGATCCGTCCAACAGCATCATGTCAATGACCATGAATGACCAAAACGAGTTTCTGGCAGCATACGGTAATGGGAAGATTGTCAGGTTTGCCTATGATGCGACAGTTTCCTCTGTGCCAAATGACAAGATTACTGTCTACAGTCTGAATGAAGATGATCTGGTGAAACAGACGATATCAGCTTATCAGACGCAGTATCCCAATATGTATATCGAGTATCAGGTCGGCATGGATGAGGGCGGTGTCACAAGGGAGGATGCGCTCAAGAAATTAAATACCCAGCTGCTTGGAGGCAGTGGTCCTGACATCATCATGCTTGATGGTATCAACATTGATACGTATGCAGAGAAAGGGGTGCTGATGGATCTGACAGATATCGTCGATGAAGTCGATCAGCAGGACGGACTGTACAGGAACCTGATTGAGAAACTTGCGATTGGCAGTACAATATACGCAGTCCCTGCAAAGTTTTATATTCCGGTTCTCTATGGAAATGAGGCGTATGTAAATGACATCGTGGACTATCAGTCGCTGGCAGATATAATGGAGAGAGCAAGAAAGGATTATCCGGATACAAACATACTGGAAGTGTGCTCGGCAAAGGGGATTATGAAGCGGTCAATGCCGGTGTGCGCGCCGTCCTGGAAGGACGGTCAGGGACAGCTGGAACAGGCGAAAATAAGGGAGTTTCTGGAGCAGACCAGGAGAATTTATGACGCGCAGATGAACGGGACACCGCAGGAAGAGATTGTGTCCTATCAGCAGCACTTGATCGGCGAAGACGGAACAAGCTACGAGGACAGTGTTTATTTTATGATTGCAAGAGATTCTTCCTATCTGATGCAGATGTCGCCGTTTGTATATGGAGAGATTGTGGATGCGTACATCTATCGGGATACGTTATCCATTTCAAGAATACAGGGGTTGGAAAACACGGTGATCAGACTGATGAGCGGGCAAAACAGCAATGTCTATCACCCGTCGTCAATTGCCGGAATCAATACAGCTTCGAAAAATATTGACACGGCAAAAGAGTTTGTCCGTATGATGCTTGGGGCGACTGTTCAGGAATCAATGCAGATGGGGATTCCGGTGAATAAAAAGGCGCTGCCGGCGCAGTTTGCGTATGATGAGAGCGATCTGGGCGAGGATGGAGGACAATTCTATACAGGCTTTTCGACAAAAGACGGAAAATCCGTGAATTATACGATTTATCCTGTCAATCAGGACGGCATTGACCGGCTGGAGCAGTGGATCGCAGCGCTTGAGACACCGTATCTGTGTGATTCTGTGCTCGAGGAAGCCGTGTATGCGGAGGGCGCAAAGTACCTTGAAGGCGTACAGGACATCGATGAGACAGTGCGGGCGATTGCGGATAGTGTGGAGATCTATCTGTATGAATAGGATTCTGTACCTTTTTTAGAGATTGTTTAGAGATTGCTGTGTTATGATACAAGTATGCTTAAAAAATGCATATGGAGGTAATTTATGAGAAAAAAATCGATGGTTACAAGACTGGCAGCCTTGATCGTGGCGGCTGCGGTCGGCGTCGCTGCGACGGGCTGCGGCACGAAAGAGCAGCCGGGGAGTGAGGCTGGAACACAGACAAGTATCACAGAGGAGACAC
>CAMWTP010000179.1 GCA_947177165.1 uncultured Lachnospiraceae bacterium | reverse complement strand
AGGATGACATCATTCTCACCCAGACCGAACGGCTGACGATGAACAGCCGCCCCAAAGACCCTAAGACCGCCCGGAACAAAAATGTTCTGGTGATCGGCGGCTCCGGCAGCGGCAAGACCAGGTTTTTTCTCAAGCCCAATCTCATGCAGTGCCGGTCCAGTTCCTACCCGGTTTCCTTCGTGGTGACTGACCCGAACAGATAAGTATAATAAGGTTATAGGGAAGCGCGCACCCTCAAAGAAAGGAGGTTACACACCATGAAGAAGCAGGCAGAGAAAGACAAAATCACAGCTTTATATGAACGGCTCTCCCATGACGATGAACGGGCAGGCGAATCCGTAAGCATTGAAAACCAAGAGTTACTATGTAAAGGGTGGAGTCACCACCTAATACATATGACTGCGGTTCATTTGTGGCAAAATGGTACATTGCAGTTGTAAGAAGGGCGGTGGAAACGCCAAAACAGGTGCATTTGACAACTGCGGGCAACATTTTGCTACAAATGAAAGGAAATGACTATGGAACTGACTTATACGAAGGTAGGCGATTATTACATCCCAGACCTTGCTCTTGACGATGATGCTAAATATGAAATCGGCATATATGGCCGGATGCGCCAGCAGTATTTGGAGGAGCATCACCACGGCACCTACACCAGCTTGCTCCTGACCGGAAAGTTATGGAAACACCTCGTCGGCATAGACGCTGCCTGTCATGAACGCATGGATTTCCTTATTCCGGCTATGGCGAGGCAGGAGGGTGTGACCGAAGCCTTAAAAGCAACGGACCAGATGGAGTGGGTGGGCCGTATGAACAATATCCGTAACCGAGCAGAGAAAATCGTTCTTCATGAGCTGGTCTACGCATAAGAAGTACAACGGGGGTATGACCGCATTTGTCGCGGCCATACCCCCATTTTTAATTTTCCTCGGTATATTCGAGTCCCTCATCCCTGCACCAGCGTATTGCAATATCCCGGTATGCCTGATCCCGATAATCATACCACTGTTGTTCCAGCCTGTGATAGCGGATGCCGTTTTTGAACCGCCGGAACGCGCCCCTGCCGCAGATCACGTTGGCAAGTTCCTGACGCGCCGCGCCAGCGGGCAGGGAATATACGAAATTTTCCATAATGCTGTATTCATGAATGTCGTACTTGGTAGGGAAACGGAGAAAACGATCACCGGAGCTTTCGATCAATTCTTCAAGCTCCTCGTATGATTCGCCGGTAATCAGAGGGTCGGACAGGAATACTGTTTCGCCAGTCTGTGTATCGTAAAAATAAGTAAACGCATCATCAGCGGTTTCAATTGCGCCAAGCACCTGTTCCAGCTTGATTGTCATAGTGGATACCTCCTATAAGCCTATCGTCCGCAGCATTCTATCTGTTCCGGCGATATAAAAGTAAGAAGCAGTCTTTCCGGCGGGGCCTCTGCGCGATGCTGACGGAGATATTCAACGGCCCGCATAGCAAACCTGCGGCTGACTGTTGTATCCCAATCAGCTAGCAGAAGGACCTCCGCCGTATCATCCTTGAAATTATATCGAAGTTCGCCCCATTTACCGTCACAATCTGCAAGATATTCGTAGACTGCGGCGGTTATTTTTCTGCCACGCTTCTGCTGGGATTTTAAGCGCAAGTCTACCGAATGGAGTTCTCTCTCGGCTACCAGTAGCCTTGTCAGCTTATCCTCCGCGCGAGCATAGGCGCGCTCTGGAATCTCTATCAGCAGTTCGTGTTTCAGCAGCTTCAGCGCGGAACGCTCAACACCCTTTGCGCGGCTCTCGGTCAGGTGGAAATATTGCGCAGTTTCAGTAAGCGGATGAGTCTTACCGTCCGTAAATCCAAAGCGACATTGAACATAGACATTCTCCCGATCCGGCAGGGCTTCCATAGCCTCATGCAATTCCGCTATTGTTTCCTGTTCAATCAAAATCTGCTCTGGATTTTTGACGTTCAATGTGGCAGCGGAAGTCTCAGTTGGGCTTTCTTCACTATTAGAACCTGATGGGCTGTCCAACAGTGAAGATTGGTCAACCCTCGACTTCCAAGCCTTATCCTGGCTGTATTGACGAATCAAGTCAATGACAGCCCGCTTGACCGCAGGGGCTGCATAAGTCAGGAACTTATTTCCGCTGGACAGGTCGTAGCCATCAATCACCTTCCATAATCCTATCTGTCCAGCCTGCATAAGATCATCCGGTTCAAGTCCATAGATTGGAAATAACCGTTCCTTGGGCAAAGAACCAATCACCTCATGAATAACCTGATAGATGAATCGCTGATTGATTTTTATAAGCCGTGATGCAGCCTCTTCATCTCCTGATTGAGCCAGGACGCAAAGCTGTTCATTCGTCAGGAATTCCATTTGTTAAGCCCTGCCTCTGGATAATATCCATGAGCCCCTTAACGAATTGCCGGAAAAACTCAGAAAACTGTTCGCTCAGTTCCGGTGTTGCGTTCGGAAGTGCGGAATATGCCGTTGCAAATTGCGCCAACGTACCCTCAAGCGTAGTCTGAGGAATCAGTGAATTACTGCCCTTCACCATATCCTGCATCATGGCCTGTGTGATTTGTTTCGTGGCCAGTTCGGTCGTTGGCGTTTGCGTCTGGATACCAGTCTTAATACCCCGAAGCATTTCCATCAAGGCGCTTTGAATCATCTGAATATCTCTCTCGTAGGGATCGGTTTTCAACATACCGAGGATCTGCGTTATCGCTTCTGTACCCTCCTGCGGCTTTTTCAAATGGCCGGTATCTAACGCGCCGATTTGCTTCTGCATGGTGTCCCACATGGCGTTCAGCCCCGCAGGTCCCTCGGCATTGCTGTCCTTAAAATACCGGGCGATCATCCGCGTGATTGCCGGGAATTGGGGATTCTCCAAAATGCGGTTGACTACATCAGTATCCACTTCTCTGGTATACAGAGCCATTGCCGCCTTGTAAGACAGGCCCAGTTCGCCTATGTCATAGTTGCGCCGCTCCGGGAAGTCCGTCTGACCCAGGATAAAGTCGGTGGACACGCCCAGGAAGTCTGCGATTTTAATTATGTACTCGTCCCCGATCTTATCTGTTTTCGCGCTCAGAAAGCGGCTGAGAGAACTTTCTGCCATGCCAATCTCAGCAGCGAGTTCGCCCTGTGTAATTTTCCGCTCTTTTAGCTGATCCTGTATTCGCTCCCGAACTGTCCCCGGCAGATAAGTTTGCTCCATTCGCAACACCTCCCCATTTTCCTTGATTATACTACATTTCTTGCAAAAGGTTAAGGCGAAAGCAGTCGAATTTTGCATCTTGTATTTTTGCAATTTCCTCTGCCAAATCCGCTCCAAATTGCAATAACGCCATATTTTTTTGATCTGCACCATTTCCTCCGTATATTGGTATCAGAAGGCTGGAAAGCCTTGAATCTATTGAAAGGAGATATAGCAAACATTTGCAGAAGCACCGTCCCTGGGTTGTCGGGACGGTGTTTTTGCGCCTGCAACTGAATACGGACAACGGCCCAGCGGCGGGAAATCCCCCTACAAACAATGAAAGAGAGGTACAATGACCAAAAACACCAGCACCACCATGACCCGGAGAATCGGCAGCACTACCTATAAAGTGAGGGCATTTTTCAAGGAGGACGGCAATGAGACAATGGAGGACAAAATTATGCGGATGATTCAACGTGAAGGGTTGGCATCACCGCTAGATTGTGGTATGATGAACGTGCCACAAATGGACCGTCAGTCTGAAAGGAGCGCGTCATGAGCGCAAAGCAGACTGAGGGAAAGATCACGGCGTTATACGAACGCCTCAGCCGCGACGATGAGTTAAACGGGGACAGTAATTCGGTCATCAATCAAAAAATCCAGTTGGAGGAATATGCCGCCAATCATGGATTTATTAACTGCCAGCACTATACAGATGACGGATGGTCGGGTGGCAACTTTGAGCGTCCGAGTTGGAAGCGGTTGATTGCGGACATTGAGGCCGGGAAGGTCGGCTGTGTTCTGGCTAAGGACATGAGCCGGATCGGCAGAGATTATCTGCAAGTTGGATATTTTACCGAGATCGTATTTCGGCAGAACCATGTGCGATTTATCGCCATCGGCAACGGCATTGATAGTGATAATCCCGGCAGCAGTGAATTTGCCCCTTTCATCAATATCATGAGTGAGTGGTATCTGCGTGATTTGAGCCGGAAGCAGCGGGCGGCGA
>CAMWTP010000178.1 GCA_947177165.1 uncultured Lachnospiraceae bacterium | reverse complement strand
GGGCAGCATTGATATGACGAGCATATTCCCCCGTGTGGCAGATGAGTATGCTGTACATAAAAATGCGCTTTATATCAAAGAGGATTATTACAACGACAGCTTCATCCGGCTGCTTCGTGAAGATGAGAGGGTAACGGATATCGATCATGTCCGTGTTCTGTCCAGTACAGCAACGAAATACCTTGACAATGAAGGCGGGGAACAGTCGCTGTATATGAGTTTCGTGACTAAGGAGCTCGAAAAGAACATAGAGCGCTCTCCCATAGAAACGACCCTCACCGATGAGGAGATAGCAGCACTTGAACACCCCATTTATCTGCCCTATGCAGGCAGAGAATCCCTTGCATCAAAGCTCAGTGAGGGCGACACTTTTAACATAATTTACGGAACAAAGCTGTTCTCCTTTACAGTTGCAGGTTTTTATGAATCTATTTTTATGCCCGAAACCAATCAGGGTTTCCAGATGATCGTTTCGGACAGCGACTATGCTTCTCTGATGACTGTAATCGACAAGTATGAAATGGTGCTGTTCGACTGCAATCCGCTTGATGACTGTGTGGATATCTATTTAAAATTTTATGACAGAGTCGAAGAACAGACAGGCAAAGATATCGGATATAATATTCTGAGCTTTCTGTATAAAAATCTGGAACAGAAAAGTGCTGTTTTCTCGGAGATTGTCATTGGTATTATGCTGTTTATGGCGGTTGTTATATTCATTGCCGCCGCTATTATGATACGTTTCCGTATCGCAGGCGATATACAGGATCAGATACAGTCTATCGGCGTATTGGAAGCACTCGGTTATACATCAAAGGAGATCGCACTTTCCTATACCGCGGAGTATCTTATGACAGCCCTTGCAGGCGTTATTATCGGCGCGGGCGGCGCATTTGCGCTGCTGCCTGTACTGCACAGAGTCGCTGAAACACTTTCGGGACATCACGGCAGTCTGCATATCTCTCCGCTCCCGATACTGCTGACGGCATTGACTATCCTCATTTTTGTGGGAGTAATCGCACATGCGAGAGCTTTGGCAGTAAAGAAGTATCCCCCTGTGCAGGCTTTCCGTAAAGGAATAGCGGTTCATCATTTTGGCAAAAACTATTTTCCGCTTAAGGATACGAAAAACAGCGTGCATCTTCGCCTTGCCCTGAAAGGCTTTTTCGATCATAGGAAGCAGAATATCAGTCTTGCTGTCTGCATAGCTGTTTCGGCACTTGCCGCTGTCGCAGGTATCCTGATTGCCGACCTGTTCGCCTCTGATCTGAAAGCTGCTGCAATGCTGACAGGAGAGGAAATGCCCGACCAAATAGTGACCGTTATGCACTCCGCCAACACTGAGGAGCTTGCGGAAAGAATAAGCGGGATGCAGGGTGTAAAACGTGTGCAGACAGGTTCGTTTTCTCTTGATGTGTCCGAATGGATGTCTCTCTATGTCTTTGACCGTGAGAGTTGTCTTGTGCCGGTATCCTATCCCGATTTTTCTCAGTGCGAGAACATTCAGGCAGCAGCAGGCAGACTTCCCGAACATGACAATGAGATCGCTGTTACAAAGCTGTTCGCTGCCCGGCACAGCCTGAAGGTCGGTGACGATCTCACCCTCGAATGCAACAGGGTAAAAAAGAATTACATCATCTGTGGATTGATTCCAAGCATGTCCAACAACGGAACAAATCTCTATATTACCGAACAGGCTTTAAAACGTATCATGCCCACTTACCGCCCCTCTGCGATAGAAATATACCTTGAGGACAAAACGGATCGGGCAGAGTTTCAGACACTGCTTATGCAGACCTACGGCAGATCAGTGGCTGATACCCGTAAAACAGAAAGCATCGGCGATACCGCCGGGGAACGACTGAGTGCAGAAGCCGATCGGCTGATTGCAGAGTATCTCGCCAATCACGGTGCAGATCATATCGAATACTCGATACAGATCGGCGATAAGACGATATCGGGTTCAAGCGATAGCTTTGCTATCAAAAATGTGCAGGACATCAAACATGTCCTGCAGACGCAGATGGGCGGTATTTTCAGCACGATCAGCCTGACATCCTGGTCACTTATGGGTATCGCAGCAGTCGTTTCAGCGATCATTATCATAGCCCTTATGGAGCAGGCTGTCAGACGGCAGAGAAAAGAACTTGGTATCATGCTCGGACTCGGCTACACCACAAAGGAGCTTATGGTACAGCTTGCAATGCGTATCATGCCCGCTGTGATCGTGGCAATTATCCTCGGCACTGTCGGTGCGGCGGCTGTGTTTCATGCGGTAATGGACGCTATGGTCGGCACAGCACTCATCAATATCCCCATGATGAGCGTTACAATTATAATTATGATACTGTTCTGCTTCGGCTGTGCGTATGTCGGTGCAGGCAGGATAAAGAAGATCTCTGTAACAGAGCTTATGACCGAATAAAGCGGGAGGAGGTATATTATGAAGAAGATAACAGCGGCAATAACAGCGATCACGATACTGGCGGCGATACCCGTTACGGCAGCTTACGGTGCAGACAAGGAAACGACACCTGTACAGACAGAGAAAAAAGCCGATACCGTTTCGGCAATAGGCTCGGTAAGCAAGATATTCTGTACAACTGCGGCATTACAGCTTTATGAGCAGGGACTGCTCGACCTTGACGCTCCCGTGACGGATTATGTCCCCGAATTTACAATGCAGGACGAGCGATATAAAGATATCACTGTGAGAATGCTCATGAATCACACTTCCGGGCTTATGGGAATGGTATATGATGATATGATACTCTATGATGATATTGACACGACATATCATGACAGATTCCTTGGACATCTGAAAAATTCACGTCTGAAAGCTGACCCTGGAACACTTGCGACTTACAGCAATGACGGCTTCACATTGCTTGAAATCGTGGTGGAACGTGTCAGCGGTGAAAGTTATACCGATTATGTGGAGAATCATATCTCAAAGCCGCTCAAACTTGAAAACACCGGAACGGCTGCAAAAATGTACGGCAGTAAGAATACGGCAAATATCCTTGTCGGCGGTGTACCGTATGATACGGATTACTGTATGGCATTCGGCTCGGGCGGCATCATGTCCACAGCATCGGAGCTTTGCGAATTCGGCACGGCATTCTTCAAAGGTGATGAGACTTTGCTCAGGCAATCGTCAAAGGACGAAATGCAGAAGAACAATGCCCGTGACAAATATGAGGATGCATACGGTCTCGGCTGGGATACAGTCGATTGCAGTCAAAACTGGACGACAAGCAAGGACGTTCGGCTCATGTTCAAGGGCGGTTCGCTGTTACACCAGTACGCAGGACTTATGGTAGCTCCCGATGAACAGATAAGCGTGTCGGTGACAATGAACGGCGCAGGTTCCGGCAATGCAACGATGCTGACCGAATCGCTCATGATCTCCGCTCTAGCGGAAAAGGGCATAACAGTCACTTTTGATGAACCAGAAGTAATGGAAACAGCGGACAAAGTTCCGGAAAAATATCTGAAAATGGCGGATATCTATGCGAGAGGGGACAGCATATTCAAGGTGGAGTTCCCCGACGGGAAGTATATGGGGATCACCGAGATCACAGCAGAAAACCCCAAGACAAAACGGTATATGTACACTGCTGATGACAGCTTTGTACTTATGGACGGTGAACCCGATTCGGATAATTTTGTTCACGCAGGCGATCAGGAACTGCTCACATTTGCCGAAAGGAACGGTAATACCTATATCTGCAAGTATGCAAATACCTATGCAGACGGCTTCGGACGGTATATAGATCTATCTTACTATCTGCAAAGAGTGGGAGAGTTTAATGTCAGCGACAGCGTTCAGCAGGCTTGGACGCAGAGGAACGGCAAAAAATATTATATGACAAACATGAAGTATTCCAACGTTTTTTATAATGTCAGTCCTTGCGTTAAGCTGAATGTACCCGAGAGTATAAACGGCTGTGCGAAGTTTACGGGTGAGATGATCATGAAGACGATGCGTTTTACCAATGAAAATAAGGCGGAGGGCTTTGTGCTGATACCCGGTGAAGCAGGACGGGATCTGACCGATTTTGAAGTGTTCACCGAGAACGGCTGTGAATACCTGCGCACAGGCGATCAGGCTATGATGTTGGTAAGTGAGGATTCGATTTACGATCTTACGGCAGATATTCACGAAATAGCTCTTGAAACGGGACGGGCAAAGTGGTATAAGATAGGTG
>CAMWTP010000177.1 GCA_947177165.1 uncultured Lachnospiraceae bacterium | reverse complement strand
CCAAGCCCATGCCTGCCCGTCAGGGTGGCGGTCGCGGCAATCGCCGTTAAGCGTAATCTTATCCATAAAAACTAAAACAAGCCTTCCGGTGCGAAATGCGTTGGAAGGCTTGTTTGTTATCATACAGAGTCTGCTGTATTTCGGGCCTGTTCTTCAAATCGGACAATGCGTCGGAACGTGCGCCTGACCGTTTTCCATTTCGGGAAAAATGCCGCCGGTCTGAGCGGTCCGTAACTGACAAGTATAATCATCAGCGAGAAAATGGCTATGATCAGAAGCCAGCCGTATATTTCCTTCATTGAAACGACGAGGGCCTGCGTCTGCACAAGACCGTATAGCTGACCTAACGGCACATGGGCAGTATCCGGATTGAAATCGGTTATGGCAGAGCCAAGCAGAGATGCATTCTTTGCGACAGTGTGCCGCAGAAATTCTCCAATGATGGCCGGGCCGAGTGTCGCCCCCATCACAGCTCCGGTAAAACCGTTGATGGTCAAAGCCTGCGGAAACACCTGAAACGGCAGTCCGCTCTGGACTATGGATGTCAGGAAAACGATTGATATGATTACCGCGGCAGCTCCTCTGAAGAACAATGGTAGAAACAACATTTCTTTCTCAACACCGTAATCTATGAAGAAATAGAAATATGCCAGATAGACTATGGCAAGTGAAAAGGCTATCGCCGTCATAGTTTTATATCGCCATTTTCGCAATGCGAATGTCAGATATGTAAATCCGCACCCGATTACGATTCCTGCAAATACATACCAGTTCAGATCTATCAGGTTTGTTTCGTCAAAACCGAGAATATTGGCAGCGTAGGTATGCTCAAACACGTGTTCGGTAGCTATCAGCGTGAAAAACACAAGATATATGATTGTCGCCCGGATTACGTTGCGGTTACGCATGGCTCGGAATGATATATAAGGGTGGTGCAAAAATGACGCTCTCCATAGGTTTATTATCATACAAACCAGACCTAAGAGAGCCGCCGCCCTTATCTCACCGGAATCCCACCAATCAAAATAGTTGCCATACACACATATAAATGTAAAACACATCATGAATCCCGCCCAAAGGATAGCTCCAATCCAGTCGATACCGAGCAGCGGGATAAACATCGGACCTCGAACCGGCTTTACGAGAAGCATGACGAGAATCATCATCAGAGCAAGAAGTCCTATCATTATCCAGTGCATATATTCCCATTGTGAGAAAAAAGCAGTGTAGATTGTCGCAATGCCACTAAGCTGTATTACACTATCTACCAGAATATAAACATAGCAGAAAAAGACAGCCATATCGCGCACCGGAGTCAGCCATAACTGAATGGTCGAGTTACAGGCAAGCGTGGCCTGCATCCTGAACCAACCGGCGATAAAGCAGGTGATGACAAGTACAGGAACCGACTCGGTATTGGCACAGATGAGATTGGCTGCAATCAATACTATTCCGGCCACAAGTAGCTGTGTCCGATTCGAGAAACGGAATTTTATGCGGAACATTACCGCAAAATTAATCGCAAGACCAATCAGCGAGGCATAGCCTGCCATAAGTATGTCCTCCTGCATCAGTGCGGTTGTCCCCACCATATCGGAAGCTGCCGCGAGATATACACCTCCAGAAAACTGAATGATGATGACAAAGAAAATGAACAGCCACGGTTTTAGTCGTCGGGGAACGAAATTCGGCACATCCGGTATGTCGAAAGGGCCTTGTGGAGCGTGCCAGTCTGCCATATCAGTATCTTACTTCACATTCCACATTCATGCCGGCACGGAGTTTCTGCATATCAGCTTCACTGTTGTTTCCGGTGAACACAATTCTTACCGGAACACGCTGGCGCACCTTGACAAAATTGCCTGCTGAATTATCCTGAGGCAATATTGAGAGCGATGCTCCTGTTGCCTTTGAAATTGACTCAACTTTGCCGCTGAATACCACATCGGGAATTGCATCGACTTTAATCTCCACATCACTGCCCGGAGCAATGTGTTTAAGCTGTGTTTCTTTATAGTTGGCAGTAACCCATACATCGCCGGAGTCAACGACATCAAGCAAAGTCTGACCGGGCTGCACAAGCTGACCAACCTGAATTTCTTTCCTCGAAGTATAACCGTCACACGGTGCAATGATTACACAATACGACAGATTAAGTTCGGCAGTTTCCAACAGGGCTTTGGCAAGTTCTATCCCTGCGTCATTCTGGGCAATTCTCTGACGTGTTTCGGCCACGACAGAAGATGTTGCGGAGCGTTGACGCGACAACATTTCATAACGCGCTTTCTTAGCATCGTAGTCGGTCTTTGCAGCATCGTATTGCTGACGTGTCACAGCATCTTTTTCAAGCAGTTTCTTGTAGCGCTCGAAGTCTGTCGCAGCCATCTCCATGACAACTTTGGCTTCGGCAATAGATGCTTCGGTTACAGCTACATTGGCCGATGCGACCCCGACTGTATGGTCGGCGACTGTGCGCCCGGCTTGTGCATTCTGATAGTCGGCACGAGCCTGAGCCACACGCAGGCGCATATCGGCATCGTCAATTATCACAAGAGTATCACCTTTTTTCACCGGTTCATACTCATTGAAACGTATTTCTTTGATGTAGCCCTGCACGCGGCTGTTTACGGGCACTATCTGCTGTTTTACCTGCGCGTTGTCGGTGAACTCGACATCGCCGAGATGAACAAACTTGCTGCATACCCACAATGCAGCGGCGGCAATGACCAGTAGTGTCACAATATATGAGATGACTTTTTTTGTACGATGTTTCATATCCTTCCTGAAGTGAATAAGAGTTTGTAATAGTAGTAGATGATGTTGATGCGGGCGTTGACAAGCATCTGCTCGGCATCAAGTTTTGAATTTGCCGCATCCAGCATATCGGTGATAAGAGCCATTCCTTCCGAATAACGCGTAGAGGTAGTACGGTAATTCTTTTCCGCCAGCTCAACGCTCTTTTGCTGAGTTTTCAGTTCCTCGTATGCCTCCATGTAACGCACATAGTCTGCGCGGACACCAAGACTCACGTTCTCCCGTGCGGCTTCAAGTTGATCAAGTGCTGTCTGCGTGGCTGCACGGCTTTTTGACAGTGATTTGTTGCTCTTGTATAACGAGGAAATATTATAGCTGACGCCAATGCCGACATACCAATAACTGAGATTACGGTTAATGGGAGGAACTTCCACAAGTATCGGGCCGTCGATGCTCCATCCGGCCTGAATACCGATTTTTGGCAGACGGTCGCTCTTTACAAGCGTTTCGGCTTTACGGCTGATGTCCACTCCGGAACGTGCGAGTTTCAGAGTTGGGGATTCACTCTCGGCCGACTGTTGCCACCAATCTTCGCCGACAGACGGCAATGATCGGACAAGAATTGTCGAGTCAGGAACAACCTCGATATTGTCTTCAAGACCGGCAGTCACGACGAGATTCCGGTTAAGGATTGTCAGGGTATTGTTGATCTTGACAAGTTGCAGTTCGAGGTTTGATACAAGCAGTTCGTAACGGGTAATGTCATTCTGCAATGCTGTTCCCTGCTCATAGCGGGCATTCATCTCCTCAAGCACTTTTCTGGCCTGCATGATATTATTCTCCACGACTGAGCGCAGATTGACACACTTGTATATGTCAAGATAGAATCCTGTGAGCTGAAATCTGATGTTGTCGCGCTGTAATTCTGTGGCATAGCGTGAGGCTGTTGATTTCAGTTCAGCCATCTCTATTCCGGCACTTATCGCTCCTCCGGTATAGACCGGCTGTGTGATATTGATGCCAAAGGCATTACCGAAATGCGGAATCGGAGCCTTCTGATAGTCTGAGAAATTACGTTTTGTTGTGAAGCCGTCGCCAATATAACTGAGCGACAAATTTGCCTCAATGTCGGGAAGTCGCCCGCTGCGGGCAACACTGATTTCCCGCCTTGCTTCTTCTTCGGCGGATAATGACGGGCGTAGTTGCGCACTGTTTGTTTCAGCAACCTCAAACAGGTCTTCGATTGTAAACACCTGTTTGGTCTGACCGACAGCACACACTCCGCCGCTCCACAAGGCTGCGGCAAGCAACCCTGTGAGCAATCGGTGATTGTTCATGTGGGGAATTTATTATTAAATGTGATAACGGAAAAACACCGACCTACTAAAAGGCCGGATACGACTCTCTGACAGAGCCTTATACTGAAGCGGTACTCTTCCAGTTCTCAAGATATCCCCAGTTAATCACAATCGGGGATGCGCTGAATTTTGCTGTCGATTTACAATTCATTTACAGTACAATTCTTTGTGAATTGCACTGCAAAGTTAC
>CAMWTP010000176.1 GCA_947177165.1 uncultured Lachnospiraceae bacterium | reverse complement strand
CCTGCGACCTCCTGGTCCCAAACCAGGCGCTCTAGCCAAGCTGAGCCACACCCCGCCGCTCAATTTCCAATCTGATATTTCTCACAGCGACGAATATCATTATACACATTTTTTATATGTATGTCAACACATTTTTTCATCTTTTTTTAATTTTTTTGACTTTTACATATTATTCAACATAATTCAAGTCAAATTTTGCTTCGCCGAGCTCATCCACTTCCATAATAATATAGGACGGTTTCCGATTCTCCTGTCTCGGATAGGACAAGCTTCCCGGATTGATCGCAATAATCTTGTTTGATATGTCAATCACCGGCTTATGGGTGTGCCCATACATCACAATATCCGCCCCCTGGACAATCGCTTCCTTTTTCAACATCTCGCTTCCCATGTTGATATAATAGTGATGGCCATGCGTTATCATAACACAATACTTACCTATTTGTAAA
Organism: uncultured Lachnospiraceae bacterium; assembly: GCA_947177165.1. GTDB lineage: Bacteria > Bacillota > Clostridia > Lachnospirales > Lachnospiraceae > COE1. The sequence goes on along the minus strand of CAMWTP010000176.1, from coordinate 3,927 downwards.
GTCTTTTCTGAAGGTAATTCAGAAAAAAAATCATTGTTTCCGGCTACCATCTCCACGGGACATCCTGCTGCTTCCTGAATCGTATACTCACTTCCCTCGATATCCCCGAGATGTATGACCAGATCCACCTTTCCGACTTTCTGCAACACTTTCATATAATTTTCGTTTTTTCTATGTGTGTCACTGACAATCAATATTTTCATAATAATCTCCCATGCCGCCTCTGCGGCTCAAATAGAAATGAAAAAACGCTGTCTTTTGCGTTTTCATGTGTGAAATTAAATACTTTATGGGGCAGTGTCTTTTGCTGTCTCAGAAGTATTAAATTTCACACGATCCTCCATGTCATCAACAGCCTGCAAATTCTTATATGGTCTCCCCTGCTGCCTGTCTCAGCACTTTTTTCATTTCTTCCAGCGCTTTTCCCCGATGGCTGATGCGGTTTTTTTCCTCCAGCGACAGCTCCGCCGAATATCTGCCATACTCCGGCAGATAGAAAATCGGATCGTATCCAAAACCATTCTCCCCTCGCTCCTCATAGCCAATCCTTCCCTCAATAGCGGCTCTGGCAGAAAACTCCCGTCCATCAGGAAATACCGCAGCAATGACACACACAAACCGGGCAGTGCGCTTTTCATCTGGAACTCCCTCAAGACGCTGTATCAGATTTGCATTTTTGACTGTGTAGGAGGTATCCTCTCCCATATATCTTGCGGAATAGATTCCCGGTTCCTTATTGAGATAATCTATCTCAAGCCCCGAATCATCGGCAAGAACGATCGCCTGCACATCACTTTTTCTTAGTTCCTGTGCGATGGCTGATGCCTTGATCATGGCGTTTTCTTCAAATGTACTTCCATCCTCGACAATATCTATATTGACCCCCGCTTCCTTCATGGACTGTATCTCAAGGCCGAGGTCAGCCATAATCATCCTTATTTCTCTCATTTTACCAGCATTCCCAGTTGCAAATACGATCTTATCAGCTCTCATCTGTTTTATCCTCCGTTTTTATATAATCGCTCAGTATATTGCTCATTGTCTCCTCAAGTGCCTCCACTATTTTTCCATTTAATTTATACTCATTTTCCACACTCTCCATATCCTTCTGCGTCAGCAATATTTTAATGACCGCTGACGGAACCGTCGCTTCCGATACCAGAGCATACCTGTCATCCCCTTCCTCGAAATCGCGTATCCCGATCTGCGTCGCTCCCACAAAAGCCTCCGCCATAACCACTGACAAGTGCGCGCTGTTATACTCTGGTATAAAATATGTCGTATTGCAGATACCTGTCATATAAGACTGCTGCTCACTGGTCGTCTCCACCTGCACTCCGAGTACCATATCCGCATGAATTCCGTTGGAAAACGCAATCACATCCTCCTGCGAATACTCCTCCTGCATATCGGACGCCATATACAGCTTTATGCGATTGTCCAGCGCAAACTGATCAAGATTCTGCCTCCATTCCGGCAGCGCCAGGCGGTTCCGATCCTCATAGGGAAACCAGACAACCGCAGATGCCGCATAACTGTTCCCTATATCTTTGAAATTCACTGTCAGGGCACTGTCCCCCACTGTCAGCTCATAATCGTACAAATCCCTGCAATAGACCTCCACAACTACATCACTGTTCTGTCTATAGACTCCCACTGCATCCATGATCGTCGAATCGCTCACCAGTTCTACTCCATTGGGGATATTTTCCGAATATTTTGACAGTGTTATGACGTATTTATTCTGTATGAACTCCTCCCGAATGCTGACATCCCCTCTCGCAATCGGTTCCTGCAGCGGAATCACCAGTCTTGACTTTTCCTCATCCCTGAAAGTAGTCCTCACATTTACCTTCGGCGCCAGCAGACTGTCCTCCTGCGCATTGACGCTCTCCATCAAAATGCCAATGCGGCTGCTTGCATCAAAGAATCCCTCATTCATCTTAAACCCTGCCATAAGCACAATCGAAACTGCGGCAAATGCAATGGAAACAACCTGCGCTGACCGGTACAGCTTATCCCTCTTTTCCGATATGATCTGTGCAATCTCTGCTCTCGTAAGGGCATAGCTCTCCTGTACACTCCCTGCTGCTGCAGCTGTCGGCTCCAGACTCAGACTCTCAATATCGATTATTTGGTTATCTACAACTGCATTCTCTGTCTGCATCGTTCTATCTCCAATGATCAGTTTATTCCCGCGGCGGACGCGGTCCCATAAACTGATAATAATATGTCTTCATCATACCATTATAGATCTTTCTGTTCTTATCGGCTTTTCTTCCGATATCCTTCTGCGCATCCTCGTAGGAAGTAATCAGATAAAGTGACCATGTATCCAGGCTTTTGAACCGCTCCCCGAGCTTTCTGTAAAGCGGGGGTATGTTTTCCTTCTCCTCAAGCCGCTCGCCATAAGGGGGATTTGTTATGATAAACCCATACTTTCCTGTATGTGACAGCCTGCTCACGTCCTTTTCCTCAAATTTTATCATCTGTTCCACACCTGCAAGCCGCGCATTCTGCTTCGCGATCCTGATCATCTCCGGGTCGAGATCACTGCCCTCGAGATCGACAGCGCCGGACAGATCAACCATCTCCCTTGCCTCCTCATAGCAGTCATCCCACACTTTTTTGTCGATGAGATGCCCCCATTTCAGCGCCGTAAATCCTCTCTTCATACCTGGTGCAATATTGGCCGCCATCAGCGCCGCCTCGATCAATACGGTGCCGCTTCCGCAAAACGGATCTACAAGAATCCTGTCGCTTCTCCACGGCGTCAGCATGATCAGCGCTGCCGCGAGATTCTCCGCAATCGGCGCCTTGGCAGTGTATTTGCGGTATCCTCTCTTATGTAAGGACTCACCTGTCGTGTCAAGCCCCACTGTCACAGTGTCCTTCATCAGAAAGACCCGCACCGGAAAGCTCTGTCCGTCCTCGCTGAACCAGCTGACATGATACACCTGCTTTAAGCGCTCCACCATCGCCTTTTTCATGATGGACTGTATATCTGACGGAGAAAAAAGCTGACTCTTGATGCTCGCAGCCTTCGCAACCCAAAATTTTCCGTCAGAAGGTATATACTCCTCCCACGGAAGCTTCTTTGTATTTTCAAAGAGCTCATCAAATGTCTCAGCATGAAAACTTCCCACTTTGATGAGTATCCGCTCGGCCGTCCTGAGTCCTATGTTCGCACGGCATATCGCCTCATCATCACCGATAAAAGTTACCCTGCCGTCCTCCACCTGCGCCACATCGTATCCCAGATCTGTGATCTCCCGCTTCAGGACTGCCTCAAGTCCAAAATGACAGGGCGCTATCAATTCGTATCTTTTCATTATATATTCTCCGATATCTGTTTTGATTTCATTTTCTTTTAATATCTTATATTTATTATACCCATCTGTCAAGAAAGGATAACAGAAAAAGACAGGACCTGTTATCAAGCCCTGCCTTCTCCTGTTCCAGCACCGATTACTTGTTGTTATTGTTGTTCTTGCTGTTTTTCTGGTTGTTGTCAGAATTGCTGTTGTTTGTGCTGTTCTGAGAATTCTGTGAGTTCTGAGAATTCTGTGAATTGTTATTTGACTTGTTCTGATCGTAGTTGTTGTTTGTTCCAGCCATAATGATACCTCCAATTTTTTTGGGAACATGCTCCCTTTTTTTGACATACAGCTGTTATCTTATTTTTGTATGTCCTTAGCACTGTGATTCATGCTACACAGATATGATTTGCATAAATGCACTTTTTTATACAGACTTTTTTATTTACATATCTTGTTAACTTTGGAAACACTGCCCAAATCTGACAATAATTGTTTGGTAGGTTTTATTTTCAGAAATTAGTTGACCTTTTCGATTACTATTGTTATACTAAAATCAGTAAAGAGATACTCCTTCAATCCTCTTTACAACCCTTATATATTAATTATT
>CAMWTP010000175.1 GCA_947177165.1 uncultured Lachnospiraceae bacterium | reverse complement strand
TAAGGAGTCGTCGGCAGCGTAAGTTGTGTATAAGAGACTGGATCTACACAGTCTGCTATGGCCCGGCAAAATTGATTGTGGATTTCAGTGTGGAAAAGTATCTGGAGATTTTGCTGGCGCAGGTGCTTTACCTGGCGATTGGCTGTGGAGTTATGTTTTGGATCTATGGGAGGGGAGGGAGGAAGCTGTATGTTAACGGCGGTTAAAAATCAGGTGCGTGTGTGTGCGCTCTCTGTCAAATACAACATTATGCGGGAGATGCTCAACAAGGTTACGTTTCTGACAAATATTTTGTTTATGATGTTCAACAATGCGACATTTATCGTACAGTGGGTTATCCTGCTGCAGCTCAGGGATGATGTCGGCGGATACACGATGCGCGAGATCATGCTGTTGTGGGGGCTTGCCGCGAGCAGCTTTGGCCTTTCGCGGATTTTGTTTGCGAGGGTGTTCTCGCTGCCGGATCTGATCATCAATGGCAAGCTGGATTCGTACCTGGTACAGCCCAAGAATGTCCTGCTCAGTGTGATGACGTCTGAGACCAACACTTCGGCAATCGGGGACCTGCTGTACGGACTGGTGCTGATCTGTATCTTTTGCTTTAGCGTGGGGCGCTTTTTGCTGTTTCTGCTGTTTACGGTGACGGGGGCAATGATTATGACAGCAGCTGCCCTGCTGATGGGCAGTTTATCCTTCTGGTTCGGCCGCGCGGAGATGTTTGGAAATCATGTGGTGGGCATCATGACCAGTTTTTCCACCTATCCGGATGGTATCTTTAAGGGGGCGGCGCGTTTTCTGCTCTACAATGTGATCCCGGTGGGCATGATGATCTATCGCCCGGTGCACATTATGATGGAGTTTGACGCGGCAAAGATGCTGACAGTGTTTGGGTATGTGCTGCTGCTGTCTGCGCTGGCGGTATTTGTGTTTTACCGCGGACTGAGGCGCTATTCCTCCAGCAGCCTGATGCAGGCGAGAATGTAAGGATATCATATACGTGTGTGAGCGGTGAATCTGGCAATGGAAGGCGGGGTGTGGACGGTAGCAGAAAAATGCGGTATACTGTATCTGTAAGGAGAGAAACCATGATACAACAATTAGGTGTTATGCTCTGCAAAGAGCGTGAAAAAATGGGAGAAAAGCAGAAGAGTATCGCGGAGGGGATATTGAGCATATCGGATCTGTGCAGGGTGGAGCGCGGGGAGATGGAGATCGATTACTTCACGCTGCAGGCATTGTTCGAGCGGCTGGGGAAGTCCGTCGATAAGCTGGAGCTTGCCGTGTCAAGCAGCGAATATGAGTCCATCGCGTACAGGGACAGGATCGTGTGCAGTATAGCAGAGTGGAACTATGAGCTGCTGGAAAAGCTGATATCGGAATACCAGACATACATTGACAAAAGACGTCCCATACACAGACAATACATGAGTGCGCTGCGCGCAATGGCATGGTATGTGAAGGATCGGGATTATGCCTCCTGCCTGCACGGTATGGAGCAGGCGCTTGCATGTACGCTGGACGGCGACTGGAGACAGAAGCTCAGATCTGGCCAGCGTCTCTGCAGTCAGGAGATCTGGATCATACTGGTGATCACGTACTGCCTGTGGAAGCTCGGGGAAACCGACAGACTCTCCGGACAGATGGAGCAGCTTGACAGCTGCATCGTGCGCTATTACACAGACGCCGAGGAGCAGGTAAAAGTCTATCCGCACTGTGCATGGCTTCTGGGGAGTCTCTATCTGGAACAGAACAGGGTGGAGGAGGCATATATAATATGCAAAAAGGGAAAAGAATGTCTTGTAGAAAACGGTTCTATGAGTCCCCTGTGGGAGATACTGGAGCTGGAAGAAATCTGCCTGGAGAGAATGGGCAGACAGGAAGAGCTGGCCTGGTGCAGGGTGTGTCAGGAGGCAGTCGCTTTTCTGTATGAAGCAGCGGGGGCACATCTGGAATCCAATATAATGGCGGCTTTTATGAAGAGCAGCTTTCAGGGGGAGTTAATCATCACAAATGAGCTGGTGAGAGATCTGCGGGAGGCCAAAGGGCTGTCGCAGGAGGAGCTCTGTGTGAATATCTGCGCGCAGGAAACGCTGTCACGGATTGAGAAGGGAAAGAGAAGTCCGAATAAAAAGAAACTTTATCAGATGCTAAAGAGAATGGGCATGAACCGGGAGAATTATTACGGGTTTGTTGAGGCGGATGATTATGAATTGTACGAGAAAGTGAGACAGTTTAACCGATGTTATGCGAGGGGCAGACAGGCAGAGGCGGAGAAACTGCTGGATGAGATTGAAAATGGGCTGGATATGACGAAAACGATCAATAAACAGTATATCGGTGAGGAACGTATCTGGAGACAGGTAAAGCAAGGGAAAATATCCCGGGAACAGGCGAATCAACAGCTCTGGGAAATGCTCTGCCTGACGATGCCGCCGGCAGATTCCGGTATGCTGGTCTACCGCATACCATTCCGGACAGAATATATCATATGGAATAAGATGGCGATCAATCTGAGGATGGATAATAAAGTGAAGGAAGCGATTTGTATTTATGAGAGACTGATGCAGTGTTATCAGAGGAGTAAGGTGTCGATGCAGTATCACGCCGTTCCCGGATTGACACTTTATATCAACTATACAGGATTTCTGGAAGATTACAATGAGCTGGAAAAAGCGGAACAGATCGGAAAGGAAGGATTGAATCACTGTCTGGCGTGCTGCCGGGGAGATATGGCAGGAGATGTCCTTGCAAACATGTCCCTGATATATGGGAAAAATGGGCTGCCGGATGTAGAAGAGAAGTATCTCAGGTACGGATACTGCCTCGTTTATTTATATGACCGGAAAAATGTGATGGACATACTGCGGGATGCGTATCAGAAGAATTTTCATAAAAATATTGAGTCGGTGCTGCATATTAAATCGTGATCAACCTCAATTATGACGTTTTGTGAAAAAATTTTTTTCATAAAACGTCATAATTATTTTGGAGGGAAGATGATAGAATAGAGGTGCGTATTTTTCAGGCCATAAAAAATAAAATGTGTGAGGAGTCTTTATATGGAAAAGTATTTACCTGTCATGAGTGCAGATTACAAGAGCAAACATTATGCAAAAGGAGTGTTTGCTGCCATCAGGAAGAAAACGGCAAAGATTTCTGTTGGAATCTATATATTCTTTGGAATTGTGCTTTTGGGCGGCGCATACGGCACTTATTGGGCGCGCGGAAGGATAGAAGACTACCGTCTGGAGGGACAGGATGATCTGATAAGCGCCGGCTATGTCGTAATGGGAGTTTTTGCTTTTTTTGCGGTTGTCGCCTTGGCCTGCATTGTCATCACGATCATCCGCCATGCGCGGGGGACAAACAAATGGAAAGAAACCTGCGCAAAGAACAATGGGTATACCGTGAGAGATATGGACGAGTTTGAGCGTCAGACACTGGACATGGAGTGCCGCGTGGTTAAGCTTCTCGGCACCGCGGAGGCTCTGGCAAACGGACAGTCGGACGGTATTCTGACAAAGGACTACATCTACCTGGCGGACGCCCATCACTCGGTTTTGAAGATATCGGATCTGACTGCTGCCTGCATCGTTAAGCAGACTGTGTCGGTAGACAGTATGCCAGTACATAAAAAGCTTGATTACCTTACCGTCATGCTTTTGAGCAGAAACGGCAGCCGTGCCATAGCGGAATGCTCCAAGGAATCCGGTACGGCACTGATAACATTCTTAAAGAGAAAATGTCCCGGTATCTATACGGCGGACGGAAATGTGATTTCCGACGAAGACTTTAATAGACTGGGATGAGAACATAATAGGAGGAAGAAGATATGAAATTATCAGATCAGAAAAAGGCAACATGGGAGAGTAAGCTCAGGGAATCAGGGATGATCGGTCCCATCGATACGATTCAGGAGCACACAAAGGGGGACTTATGGGACCCCGGACAGATCAGCGGAGACTTTTTCTTTACAAAAGAAAAGTTTGTGTATGTGAGCGGAGGACTGATTGGCAGGGTGTCTTTCAGCATCCCTTACAACAAAATTACAGGGCTGAAGCTGTGTAATATAGGTTTTATTCCGCTTTTACCGACAGGCATCAGAGTTACTTATACGAATGACAATGGAAAGACAGAAAAGAAGAAGTGTTCTGTTCTGAAGAGAAAACAGTGGCTTGCGTATCTGCAGGAAAAGACAGGTGTGATGTCCAATTAAAATGGTGCGTTGAAAAAGCAGTTCAGGCATTCGTGCTGTGGCACGATGGACTCCTGATGATGAAGAGAAATAACCGACTTTGATGGCGTATGGTAACGGAAGCGTGAACCATACGCTTTTTTGCTTTATAGGAAATTGCGATTTTTGAGAAGACATAAGAACAAACATTCT
>CAMWTP010000174.1 GCA_947177165.1 uncultured Lachnospiraceae bacterium | reverse complement strand
CATCCTCTTTTCCGCCAAGCCTGACATTTTCAACTGGCGTAAGGTAATCGATCAGGTTGTAATTCTGAAATACAAGTGAGATATTTTCTTTCCTGTGCCCGTTTAAACCTTTCTGCATGATATTTACCCCATCCATGCAGATTTCCCCCTCTACTGGCACATCAAGTCCCGCCAGTAGGGAAAGCAGTGTGGTCTTCCCGGAGCCGCTTGTGCCTAAAACGGCATACATCTTCCCTTCTTCAAAACTGTATGATATGTGATTCAATATCACCTTGTCTTTCTGCGATTTGTAATAATACATTACGTTCTTTATTTCTAACATAAAGCCCTCCTAACTCATCCTGCTCAATATTTCTTTCGGTTTCTGAACCATGACGGAAATGCAAGACAGTGTAATTGCTACCATGATGATTCCAAGAATCGATATTCCTGATAGGCAGATGATATCGCCTCTGATTTCCACCGTGACACCCACAATCTCCGCCTCCCTGTCATCTTCTATCACACCGTTTGATACCATACCCGCATTTAATTGTTCCGCCTCTGCCTGTAGCTTCGTCTGGTAATCCACCAGATATTCGACAACCTCTTTAGAAACTATCGGGGATGCTGCAGCAGCAATGAGAAACGCAACGTATCCAACCAGAATGCCCTCCAGGAGCATCTGGGTAATGATACTGAATTTTGTCCTGCCAAGTGAAAGATAGATGCCGATTTCATGCACCCTGCCTTTTAACCAGAACAGGAATACCAGACATATAATGACCACGCCGGATATACAGACCAGTATCAAAATCAGTGAACTCATTTTCTCTAATTCGCCGAAGTTCTCCGTCATCGTGTCACTCATTCCTGTATTGTCGAGGAAATCATATCTTTCCCATCCGATATCCACAGCCTGTATCCTTTTCTTTACATTTTCGTATTCATCCACATTTTCTACCACAAAGGTTGCATACTGATACAGGGGACTGCCCTCATTTCCCTCCGGTTTTTCGGGAAAAGACAGATCCGTGAAGATAATATTCTCACTCCGGTAACTGTCGCCGTACATAATCGGTGTAATGCCACTGATAGAATCATAGATGCCTACAATCTCAGCTTTGTATATTGCAGAAACTTCTCTGTCTTTCCAGTTGTTAAATTCCAGAACATCTCCCACATGCAGTCCATTTAAGTCTGCAATCTCTCTGGAAATGACGCATACATCCGTGTCATCAGATGTAATCATCCTGCCTTCCTTTACTTCAATATTTCCCTTCTGGACGTCAAAATCCAGCTCCATGCAAAGGTTTCCACGGAGCGACACGCCCTGCTGCCGGTCAGAACCCGGGTCTACATCCTTATCCTCGATACGTTCAAAATTGACCGGATTCACAACAGTGTTTGCGGTTGTGACGTTATATGCTTCTATCCCGTCTACTTCCGCTATTTTTAAAATGTCTTCCATCAAAAGTGTCTCGAAATCATTATCTGTCCATGTAAACCATTCTCCTGATTCAGTCTGTTCCGCATGGTACCCTCCTGCGCTGCCACCTACTCCCTCTCCAATCTGTTTGACAAGTTTATCCATCCGTACATGGCGGTTCGCCTCATTTTCCTCTAACCGGAATGATGCCCCGATTGCCTGTCTGCTTTCATTCTGTGTCTGTACACTGGCAGATTTGCAAGCCCATCCAGCAAATATGAATACCGAAGTTATAAATATTATCAACATAAGCAGTATTGTTTTTGCCCGCTTGCGCAGGACAGACCGTATGCTCAATCCAAATACATTCATGTTATCCCTCCATTTCCGACAAAATTTCTTTCGGATGCTTTTTCAGATATGGGAACATGGCAATTACTGTCAATAGTATAATCACGCACACACCACATCCTAAAGTTAGCAGACTTCCTGTATAATCTGCCATCCAACTTCCGCCAGCACCTTCTAATATCCCTAAGCTGCTGAGTTTTGGCAGCAGACTGTATGCCAGTAATCCTGAAATGACAAACGAAATAATATACAGCACCAGTCCTTCTGCCACAGCCTGCATTAACAGATTGCTCTTTTCTAACCCAAGGCTTACATATACGGCAATTTCCGTCTTGCGCCCCCGCATCCACATGGACAAAAGCAGTCCTGTTACCGAACAGCCCGTTATAAGGGTGATGACCAGAACAAACATGGTAATCCTGCCTGTCTGCTCAATGGAAATCCTCATTTTTTGATAGGTATGGTCATTTGCTTTAACATACGCCTTCTCACTATACCTCTCATCGAATGCCTCTACCAATTCATCCAGTTTCTCCGGTTCTGTCACATAACAGATAACCTTTGTGTAACCTTTGCAGCTTTCAGACAGGTTTTCGTCTGCCATTATATAAATCTGATTTTCAATTCTGTTTACTGTAGCAACCTTCTCTGTCTGCTGCCTTTCTGTTCCGGACAAAAATATCCCCGTTATCCTGTAAGTTTCCTGAATAACATCCCCAACCTGTAACCCGTTCTGGTCAGCCAATATCTGGTTTATAACCATCTCATTACCGGATGAAGGAAAGTCTCCTTTAACAAGACGGTATATTTGTTCTTCAAATGGACTGTCCTTATCAACACGGTTCTGTAGATGGACTGTAAATAACTGGTCTGCTTGTTCATCCCCTATAACTGGTATCAGCTCCGGGATTCCTGTCTGCTCTGACCACAAACGGTTTATCCAATTTATATTGGGTGTTTCCAAAATATCCTGTACATCATCTTCGGTAAACTGCCCTGCTCCCTGCCGGATCTCCAATATTACCTTGCTTTCTGCATTACTACGTAAGTCTTTCATGACTTCTTCTGATGCTCCTTGTATCCCCAATATGCCCAACACCATACAGTTGATCACCATAAAGATCATGAACAGCAATAACGATTTCAGCCTTTTCCTGCTGATATAGCAGAAAGCCCTTTGTAAACAATTCATAAGCCCTCCTATTACTGGTACCTGATAATCAGAATTTTATCTGCCGTCCAGTGATAAGTATCCTGACAAGAACCAAATACAGCGACACTGGTTCTTTTTTTAACACTTTCCTTATCCGTGTCCTCCCTTGAAAGCTCCGCCCATGAATCCTTACTGTAATTTGCAATCTGAAAAACAGTATTGTCAGTATAGGTAATCTGGACATTATTTTCATCACTTTCTGATCCAGAAGCTGCCTCTGCCAATACCTTCCCATCTGCTTCCGTGCTTGCCGGAGATAAAGTAAATCCTGTTTCGGAAAACTCCACAACTGTCCCTTGCAGATTTGCACCTTCAAAAAATTCCCCGTCATCTGCCGTATTATTATCTGTTTCCTGTTCCAGTGGAGCATCGTTTTCCCTATTTGCCTGCACTCCGTCATCTGTTGTATTATTATTTGCCTGCACCTCATCATCTGCCGTATTATTATTTACCTGTGCCTCGTCACCTGCCTCATTATTATTTGCCTGCGTACCGTCCACCACATTGTTCTGCTGTATTTCTTGCGTTGATATCTCCGGGATGTCTGCTGTATCTTTGCCGCACCCTGCCAGACACATAACTGACAGTCCCCCTGCACAGATTATTCCGATTGTTTTTTTCCACATTTTTTTCATATTATCTTGCCTCGCTTTGATTTTATTTGGCCTGTGTACCTGGCATACGTGCCATGCTCACAGGCCATGACGTAAGGATAGCAGAAAAATTTTCTAAAAATCATCAAAGCAACGGACAAATTTTAAGGATTATTTAGAAGATTTTTCGATAATTGGTTGATATACTATTTATAAAACTTTCTGAGGAGATAAAAAATTGAAGATTCTTTTAATTGAAGATGACAAGAACCTTTGCGGCATGATCAGGCAGCAGCTTACAAAGGAAAATTATATCGTGGATGCCTGCACCAGCGGTGAAGACGGAATGATCTATGCACTCAACCCCGATAATGGTTATGCGCTTGCCATTATAGACCGGATGCTCCCGGTCATTGACGGACTGACCATCATTAAGGCCATGCGTAAAAAACAGATATCCATTCCTGTAATCATCATTACCGGGATGTCGGAACTGAATGATAAAATAGACGGCCTGGATAACGGGGCGGATGATTATCTGGTAAAGCCTTTCCACATACCGGAATTGTCTGCCCGCATCCGTGCTTTGACACGCAGGCCGACAGTCATATCGGAAAAGAGCAGCCTGCAGTACCATGACCTGTCACTCAGCCTCGGCAGGAAGGAACTATCATGCAATGAAAATACGATACCGCTTACCCCGAAAGAGTTTCTTTTAATGTGTGCTTTTTTGGAAAAGCCGGATACAATCCTTACCCGTGAACAGCTCATGCAGAAAGTATGGGAAACAGATGCCCCGATTGAGCAGGGCAATGTCGATAATT
>CAMWTP010000173.1 GCA_947177165.1 uncultured Lachnospiraceae bacterium | reverse complement strand
TATGCCACGTTGTTGTCTTTTTTCAGTTTCTCTTTATATTTCTTAAAGTCAAACTCATTCCTGTCATCCGCGTCCATGATGTATTTAAAGTTGGGATGCGTTGACAGATTATATTTGTTGCTCAGGAAAGGCGGGAGTCCTGACACCTGCACAATACATCTGTCCCTGTCCAGCGTCTTGAGCTCATACAGGTTCTTCATCTTCCTGCCGACCTTGTTGTAATTGATCCCGCTGCTGTCATTTGCCGAGAATGTACGTGACTCGTTGAAAAGGTCTATCGTCTCGTCACCGAGCGCTTCCTCCAGGTCTTTCAGCGTAGTTTTTTCCTGCCCGCCTAAAAAGATCTGGGTGTCGCAGTTACCTACAATGGTCTCGGCTGATTCCTTGTATTTATCTTTGAGCTGGCTCTGTGTCTGCAGCATCAGAATCACGGAAATGAGACGGCTTCTGACTGTAGCAATCAGGATCTGGAAGTCCGGTATGGTGCCGATGTTCGCAAACTCATCTAAAATGAACTGTACCGGGGTATCGAGCTTTCCGCCCATCTCTTTGTCCGCCTTGTAACACAGGACATTGAACATCTGCGTAAAGAGGATCGCCGGGATGAAGTTGTAGGTCTTGTCCGTGTCCGATATGATGACATAGAGGATTGTTTTCTGGTCTTTGTTACCATATGTATCAATTTCCAGTTCATCATAAGATACCAGCTCCCTGACTTCCGGTATATCAAATGCTGCCATGCTTGCACCAAGCGTGATCAGTATCGATTTCGCCGTCTTGCCCGCCGCCTGTTTGTATTTCTTTCTCTGCTTTACTGCAAAGTGGCGCGGGTTCTTCGCTTCAAGCTCCTCAAAGAGCAGGTCCACCGCGTTCTTGTACGTGTCATCGTCCTCCCGCACATCGTCCGCTTCCAGGAATTCCAGCACCGTGGGAATGTTCTGCTCCTCCGGCGGTGCCTCGTACCAGATATATCCGATGACCGCCTGCAGCCACAGCAGTGCCGCCTGGTCAAAAAACGGGTCCGCCGGCTGTCCGCTGTTCTCCGGTTTCAGGTTCTTCTGCAGTGTGTTTGCCAGTGTCAGGATGTCCTTGGGCTCCCTGATGTATGCAAAGGGGTTATAATGCATGGAACTGGCAAGATCCACCGTATCCAGCACCTTAATCCTGTACCCCTTTTTTTCGAAGAGATTTCCTGTTTCTGGAAGCAGTGTTCCTTTGGGATCTGTCACAACCAGGCTGGAATGCATCTGCAGCATGTTTGGTTTTACAAATCCGTACGTTTTGCCGGACCCTGAACTGCCATAAACAAGTACATGCTTGTTGCGGTTCAGGCTGAACTTCGGCATTTTGGGTTTCATGCTCAGCTGCTCCGTCTCTGACAGGATGATGTTATTGAACGGGTCAGGATCGATGAACGGTCTGATGTCCTCCGCATTTCCCCAGCGGGAAGAACCGTATTCCTCCTTTGGTCTTGTATTCTTTTTGTGTATCTCCCTGTCTGTCTTTATGTACCAGACAATAAAAAGCCCCACCGGCACTCCTATGAGCAGGTCTGTCACCGCCAGACGTGGTAATGACTTATAAAGATAATCCACATTTTTCAGGATCATGACTAGGTTCCCGCTACACAGCCTGTACAGCTCGGCAGCCCTGCAGCATACAAGCATTGACAGTATGTACGGCAATAGGAAGAATACCTGTTTTTTCAGGGGCATTTCCCGGAAACTGCCGATTTTTTTACTGAGATATTTTGTCACTTCATTCTGCCTCCTTTCTTCTTTCCCCGGTAAGGATGGGATACAGATGCATCATATCCGGCTTTACAAGCCCAAGCCCGGATGTCCTGCCATGACCTGATCCCCCATACACGGTTACATGCCTGTGCCTGCCCGGAACAGGCTGTTCTTTCCATGGTTTCCTGCCCGATCTTATGTTCCTGATGACAAAAATAACTGCCAGTACACCAATAAACAGATACAGCAGGCGGGAACCGCTGAACCTATTTGTCGTTTTTCTGATATCTGCCATTTTTCTGCCTCCTTCCTGTTTTATGCGGCGCCGCATAAGATATCATCTGCTTCTCTCTTCCCGGCTGTGGTGCCTGTCCGGTTCCTCACTGCTGTGCACTTTGTCATGGTTCTCCTTCAGTTTCTCCCGGACGCTGTCTTTTTTTATCTTCTGTTTTTTCCTGTCCCGGACTCTTCCTCTGCTCCTGCCTGCGCTCATTCAGATAATCTTTGTATGATTCCTGGATGATCGTTTTAATTGCTTCCAGCTCATTGCTTTTAAAGAACACATAGTAATTGTCTGTCCCAGACTCTTTCATGACTGAGTATTTTATGCCTGTTTCGTCGCAATGGCGGTTAAAATATTTCATCACATCCCTGGATATCGTGTCATCAAGGCGCGTTACTTTTCCGGCATTATACAGGTCCGCCATGGAAATGCTGTTTTTTGCATGTTCCACCATACCGCTGTTATTTGCCATCATGTTTCCGATGTTTGCCATGACTATGTCCGCGGTGAACTTTCCTCCCCTGAATACAAAGACTATACCTGAGAAAAGCTTTTTCCCGGTATCGACGGCTGTATCCTTTGTCTCCTTCAGCGCCCTCTTTGAGGCACCTGCAGCCCTTAACACTTTACCTGGCGCATCGTTAAGAAGCTTCTGGGTAATTTCATCCGATATGCTCGCCATACTTACCACCCCCTTTCATGGCATCAGTTGCTGAGTATTCTCTGCTCAAAGGTCTCCCAGTCCGCTGCACCGTAACCCTGCTGCAGGAAAGTGTTCTCCGCGCGGATACGGTGGGCGGTGTTTGCCTCTGACAGTTTCTGTGCCAGCACTATGTTTGCTATGCACTTCCGGATATAGGCGGACATGTTTGCTATGTCCCCGGAAGCATGGTCCGATATGTTTCTGCACAGGTCAAGAAATGCAGGCGGGGACAGTGGCAGCAGCTGGTCATACCGGTGCAGTTCCGACGCCACTGCGTCTGCAAGCTCCGGTGCACACCCTCCCTCCAGGGCTGCCGCCCGGCATTCACGGACCATCTCCTGTCTGCGGTCGTCGTCCGCGGATGACGATGATGTAATTTCTGTTGTATTCTCTGTTGTATTCTTTGTATTACGTGTCCCGAAATTTTGTGACCCCTCCCCCGAAATTCCGGGACAGGGGATACAATATTCTGTGACCCCTCCCCCGGAATCCTGCGACAGGGTACCGTCATTTCTAGCGTCATTTCCAGAATATGGTGACCCCTCCCCCGGAATTCCGGGACAGGGGGGGGACACTTCTGTGTCAGGAGCAGAAACTGTTACTTCCTGCTCTTCTGCTTCCGGATATGTAATCCTGCGGAGCTGCTCCGGGAAAAGATCTATAAAAAGTATGTTATTATATTTCATTCCTCCGATCTCGATTGTCCGGAACTCCCGCCTGATAATCCCGAGTGATTCCAGCAGTGCAACCGCCTCTGTTATGCTGCGTTTTGATTCACCGAAAAAATCCGCAAACTGGTCATAGCTGCGCTGCAGCATGTCCCATTTAAACCTTTTTCCGTATCCGGTAATGTGTCCGGTGGATTCGTCACGTATCTCCACTGGTCTGTACCAGTAGACAATATCTGATAATATGGCAATGGCAAGCAGATGCGGCTTGCCGTTTTTCCGCGTGATCGTCTTATACCAGACCTGCGGCGTCACGTTTCCGGTAATCCGGATCTGCCCCATCTGGTCTACCCTGGCGTTCCCTGTCGTGTATTCGTTCATATGCATATCTCCTGTCAGAAATTTTTGGTTATATGGCCAGCTCCGGCTCTTTTCTGGTGTTTTCCAGGCCCCGTGCCTCTTTCTTTTCCGCCTCCCGGGCCGATGACTCTTTCTTATAGTCTGAAAGCTTCCCAAGGGTGCTCCTTGCCTGTGCAGCCTTCTGCTCGAGGTTTTCCAGCCTGGTGATCCGTTTCTCCGCTTTGTCTGCCATCCTCTGGTAGCGGTCCCTGTAATGGGTATACGGGGCTTTCAGCATCTTTATAATTACATTTTCCTTATCCTGTGGAGGCTGCAGGGCTTCTTTTCCGACTGCCACCCTCCCGATGTTTTTAAAATGGCTTTTGGCTGCCTGGATCTCAAAATTGATTGCGTCAAGCTTATCGATTGATTTCTGCATCTTTGCGGCATTGTCGAGATAATATTTCCGGTCTTCCATCAGGGACTGCTTTATCCCGAGCTTCTCCACGATACCGTTGAGCGCGATGACTCCCTTTGCCTTAAAATTGCGGATTACCTGCGCTGCTTTCTGGAAAATATTTTTTATAAAACTTTTATTGTGTGCCTCCAGTCCGTCTGCATTCTTTTCCAGGTTTTTCACTGCCTGTCCGCCAAGGCCGCTGCTGTCAGGATGTTCCGCAAGCTGCCTCTT
>CAMWTP010000172.1 GCA_947177165.1 uncultured Lachnospiraceae bacterium | reverse complement strand
TTTTTCTCCGGCAGGGATAACAGGGCGGCGGCAAGCTCCCCATTGGTGAGGATAATTGTCTGACCGCAGATTGTAACGGGGTATTGTTCGTAGGGTGATTTAAGAAATTCGTCTGATGTGCTTAGAGGGTAGAACTTTTCTTCTGTGAGGTATTCAAAGGATATTTCTTTTTGCCGCCGCCTGTTCCTGTCGCGCCATGCGTTGATAGCGGCATAGCGTATGACGACTTTGCAGAAACCGTTGAAAGAATACATGATGTGTTCCTTGTAGCTTTGCGTGCAAGCCATAGAAAATTCCCCCTTTCTCCCACATGGGGCGGTGCTTGGTTTATGGTTGCATTTATAATCCAGAGGGGCGGCAACTTTATATTGTCGCCCTCTGATTGTCTTTAGCGTTTGACTGCTTTTTTTCTGCAACAAGTAAACTATGATAAAAATAATTTGTATACTTGATATTTTTTTGAGAGCAATAACTATCTATATCAGTGGATAATTGTTTCCAATATTCCATGTTCTTATTGTTATATATTTCCTTATAATTACTTAAATATTGTGGATATTTTTCAGAAACGTATTGAAAAATATCCTGTTTGTAATTTCCACGAAGATTCAAATTCTCGAACCAATATTCACATACAAACTCTGCTGTTGCTTCAACGATTTTCTTAAAATCTGTTATATACGGAAACATGGGTGACATAAATAAAACTGTATAAATACCCTGTTTATGTAATTCCTTTAATGCTGTAATCCGCTGTGTAATGCTGCTGGCGTTATCCATATCACTTTGAAAATCGTTATCTAAAGTGTTAATAGAAATTGCAACCACTAAATTTTTCAGTTCTGTTAATATGTCAATATCTCGTAGTATCAAATCAGACTTTGTGGAAATAGTAATCAAACAATCCGCTTTCTTTAGCTGCTCTAAAACATTTCTTGTTACCTGATATTTTGCTTCAAAAGGATTATAACAATCCGTTACAGAAGAAATAAATACAGATTTTTGATACAGCTTTTTTACACTAATTGTTTTATCACAACGCTTTATATCAATAAAATTTCCCCATTCTTCTGTATGTCCTGTAAATCGTTTCATAAAACGGGCATAGCAGTATTTACAAGCGTGAGGGCAGCCAACATAAGGATTGATTACATAATCACTGGCTGGTAAATTAGATTTCGTAATCAAGTCTTTTGTAACAATTTCTTTTTCCATTATGCTCAAGATAAATCACCTCCATAAAACAAGCAGAAATATATATTTTATAAAAATTGCCTATTATATTCAAAAGGGCGGTAGCTCTTTAAGCTATCTCCCCTCTGAATTATCTGCCTAAAATTGAATAGGCTGTCCACAATGGTGCTTATAACTTTTATTTTACCGTTGATTGATTTGTCTGCTTTTTTGTTACGCTAATTTATTTTTCCTGTGCCGGAGCAACTTTCGCGTAACCGTCCCATGCAAATAATGCGTCTTTTGATTCATCTGCAACGATTTTCTCAATGTTGCAAAGGTACAAGTAATGGTCGCCGGATTCCATAGTTTGTGCAAGGGATACCACAAAGGCAACTCGTGTATCCTCTGGAATTTGAATATTGCTTCCCTCTACTTTCTGTAATGCAATCGGAGTTTCTTTCAGCTTGTCCTTTTGACCGCCGTTAGAAGAACCAAATGCCATTACCGCGTCATTCAGACTTATTCCCGGAGCTGCAAGAACCGCTTTTCCTGTTCTACGGATATTCTCGCCGGAATTAGCTGCTTTACCCATTGCAAATGCAAGCATGGGTGGATTGAAAGAGGAATACATAAAGAACGATACCGGAGCCATATTGAGGCTTCCGTCCTCCTTTGTTGTGCAAACCAACATAAGCGGGTCAGGAGAAGTGATTGCTGTTGCTTGACCGATGTTAATTTCTTTCATGTTAATCTTCCTTTCTGTACAGTGTTTTGATTTACAGCGTAGCCTTTATTGACTTTTGCTGATAAGATAATTATACTTAGTTTGAAATGTTCTTCAAGTACGCAGAATATTCTTACATAGTATGGTAGACCATACTACTAAACACATATTTGATATATTCATATCCAAAGAAAGGACGATTCAGTATGGATAAGGATTTAACTTATGACGAATGGACACAAAAAGTTAAAATCGGTATTCTCACCGAAGCTGGTAATTGCCCGGTAACATCTTTAATTATCATGTTACAAGGCAAATGGAAATTTCAAATTATTTACGAAATGTGTATTAAATCCCCTATACGTTTTGGCGAATTGAGAAAAAACATTGACGGCATTACAAATACAATGCTCACTTCTTCTTTGCGCGAATTGGAGAAAGACGGGTTGGTGTCACGAATACAATTTAACGAAATTCCTCCCCATGTAGAATACTCTCTGACTGATAAAGGAGCAGCATTATTGCCTGTCTTTTACGCTATGACAAAATGGGGGCTGACCTATATTCCGTAAAATTAAAAATATGTTTTAAAAGATAAAGAAAAGGAGAAATTCCATAGTAGTCGGCATTGTGCCGTAATGTGTATAACTGGCTGCTTATGGAATTGTGGGTAACTCTGTTTGCAGGACGTGGGAAAGCTGCTCTTTAGCTTTTCCATGTGCTGTGAACAGGGTTATCCATGATTCCATAGCCTGTTATGCACATTTCCACAATGCGCCCTTGCTTTTCCGGCTCTTGATGTTCAGACGGGGCGGCTATGCGGTTCTCTCTGCTTCCTGTTTTTTCCTGTGGTATGCTTCCCTCCTTGATGCAAGGTAATTCTCATAGCGTTCTACCGCTTCGGGGTTTCCTGTGGCGGCTTCCTCATACATTTTCTGCCGGGATTTCTTGGTGGCTTCGGAAGAATACGCCCTCTGCTTTTCCAGTTCTGCCGCCGCTGCCGGGTCGGTTTCGGCTTGCCGTACCAGCTTTTCCCTTGCGATTTTCTTCCGGCTCTTGTGGGCTTCCAGCCGTTCCGCTTCCTCCGGCGTTAGGGCTTCCCCCTCTTTTTGGGCGGCGGCAAGCTCTTTGAGCGTCCTTGTCTTTGCCTGTCCTGCTTTCTGCCTTTCGCGCCACGCCTTATGCTGTGCAGCTTTTTTCCGGCGGTGTTCCGCAAGCCGTTCCGTTTCCTCCGGCGTAAGCTCTGCCCCGGTCTTTTCCAGCTCCATAAGCTCATTTATGGATTTTTTCTTAGGCGGCTCTGTGGCTTTGCGTTTCTCCCGCCATTCCTTTTGCCACTCCCGGCTGTGTGCAAGCCGTTTTTCCTCGGCTTCCAGTTCTTCCGGGGTGAGAAGCCCCGCTTTCTTCCTTGCGGTAAATGCCCGTTTCTCTGCCTTGCGTTTCTCATACCGCGCCTTTTCAAGCTCCTTTGACCGGGCTTCCTTTGCCGCCTGTTCCTCCTGCTGGCGGCGTTGTTCCTCTACTTCTGCCGGGGTGACGATATGGGCGGGTACTTCAAATGCGCCGATAAAGTTTAAATAAATGTCTATCCGCTGGCGGCGGTCATTCCCCCGCCCCTCGCCCTCATGCACAATCACTTTCTCGATAAACTCGTTGAGCATGGGCGTTGTCAATTCGGAGAAGTCGGTATAGCGTTTCACAAGCTGGATAAACTGGTCTGTTTTCAGCTTGTCGGCGTTCCAGCTTTCAATCTGTCTTTGCCATTCGGCTATGGACGTTTCAAGCCCGGTCTGTTCCTCGTCATATTCAGCAAGAAGCCGGGTAAAATGCCTGTCGGGTATCTTGCCCGTGGCGTTGCCCTCGTACAGCTTTTTTACAAGCCCGTCAAGCTCTTTGTGCCGCTTCTGTGCCTTGCTGATTTTCTGCTTACATTCCTTGACGGTTTTCTCTTGGTTCTGGTCGGACGCTTCCCGGACACGCTCTGTAAACTCCTTTTCATTGTGCCGCACATACCAGCTCACCCGCTGGATAACGGCAAGGATAGCGGCTTCAATCTTCGCCGTGGGGATATGGTGCATGGTGCAGTCATGGATTAAATGGCGGTAGCCGGAGCAGATGAAAGCGTCCTCAATCCATTTCCCTTGCACAAGGTTATAGCGGTGTGTGAGTTTTGAACCGCAGTCGGCGCAGTATAAAAGCCCGGTCAAGCGGTTCGGGGCGTTCTGCCGCTTGGGGGCGCGGCGCACGGTTTCCCGTATCTTCTGTACGGTCTGCCACGTTTCCACGTCCACAATGGCGGGGATTGCGCCCTCAAAAATATACTGTTCCTCCGGCGCGGTCTTGCGGCTGTTCTTGGTCTTGTAGTTCTCGCAGACGGTTTTCCCCAGTACCTTGCGCCCTGTGTATTCTGGGCGTTTCAGTATGTAGCCGATAGTGGTCGCTGACCATGCGTAAGGGTCTGTGTATTTTGTCGCCCGGACTGGCTCGCCTGTCCGTTTCCAATGCTCAGACGGGATAGGGATTTTCTCGGCGCGGAGTGCTTTTGCTATGCTGGCTATGGTTTCCCCAGCAAGAACGCTCTGGAAGATACGGCGCACAACGGCGGCGGCTTCCTCGTCAATTATCCATT
>CAMWTP010000171.1 GCA_947177165.1 uncultured Lachnospiraceae bacterium | reverse complement strand
GCTGTAGCAGCAATGAAAATATTTATAGAGCTTTTATTTATCATAAAAGCAGCAGACTGGAACACAGGGAGGTGAACTTTTATACCATGTTCCAGAGCGCATATCAAAATCAGAAAGGAGACTATTAAATTGAGCAGAATACTTGTAATCGCAGAAAAGCCATCTGCAGGGCGTGATATCGCCCGCGTGCTGGGAGTTACCCAGGACAACGGGAACTACATGGAAAGTGAGGAATACATCGTGACATGGGCCGCAGGACATCTTGTCGAACTGAAAAGTCCGGATGATGTAAATGAAAAGTATAAAAAATGGAATGTTGATGATATCCCGCTGCCAGCAGACAACGGATTAAAAATAAAAGAGGGATGCAGGGCACAGTTTAATGTCATTAAGAAACTGATTGCCAGTGACGATATTGAATATCTGATCAATGCAGGTGATGCCGGGCGTGAAGGTCTGCTGATACAGGAATGGATCTACCGGATGGCTGCAAACCGCCATCCGGTAAAGATACTCTGGGCCTCATCGCTGACAGCAGAGGCCATCAGGACAGCAATGGGCCGGCTTCATGACAGCCAGGAGGAAGAATTCAGGAACCTGTTCAGGGAAGCGGAGACAAGGTCCATTGCAGACCAGGTACTGGGATATAATTACACCCGGCTGCTGACATGCCTGTTTGGCGGACAGACGATGCTGAGCTACGGAAGGTGCCAGACGCCCCTGTTAAACCTTATTGCCAGACGTGACCAGGAATATGAGAACTTTAAACCAACGCCGTACTGGATACTGAACATGAAGTTTAAGGACGGTTTTACAGGTACAGAAGTGGATTCAGAAGGAGCGGCAGTCAGGTATACAGAAAAGGCTGATGCGGAGAAAGCAGTGGAAGCATGCAGTGGTATCAGGAAAGCCCGGGTTGTATCCTGTATACGGGAGAAAAAGAGCCAGAAAGCACCGCAGCTGTTCAACCTGGCAGAACTGCAGGGCTGTATGGGAAAAAAATACGGACTTGCACCTGATAAAACGCTGGATATCGCACAGAGCCTTTATGAAAAACATAAGATCCTGTCATATCCAAGGACTGACAGCAGGGTGTTGTCAACTGATCTTTTTGGAGAGATTGCGGAACATCTCCAGTGCTGCAGTTTTGGAAAATTTAAGCCGTACATTGATGCGATTGATCTTCCCAACATCCGGATGGAGAAGCGGTATTTTAATGACGGAAAGGTATCCGACCACCATGCACTGATACCGACACTCAACAGGGATATATGCAATATATATAACTCACTTACAGAAGATGAAAGAAACTGTTTTGATGAAATCACGGCGGGCCTGATCGCAATTTTTCATCCGGATTATGAATACGAGACGACAGAGATCCTGCTGCAGGCCGGAAGTAAGACCTTCCGGGTATCCGGAACCATCACAAAAAACGACGGATACAAACAAGTAGTATACCGGCTGCTGGAATCCGGGAAAGCCAAAGCGGCAGAAAATAACGATGATAAAGAGACAGACAATCTCCCTGACATATCCGAAGGAATGGAAGCAGATATAGAGACAGCCAGTCTGAAAGCGGCCAGGACGAAACCGCCGTCAAGATATAATCCCGGAAACATCATAAAGCTCATGGGAAAATATAAGATAGGAACTTCTGCAACATCGGCCGGGATCGTCCAGACCCTGCTAAACAGGAAATTCATAAAACTGGAAAAAAACCAATACATATCAACTGAACTGGGACGCCAGCTCCTGAAATTTATCCCTGCGGTACTCAAATCGCCTAACATGACCATTGAGTTTGAAGAAAAACTGCAGAAGGTAAATTCCGGGGAAGTCAGCAGTGAGCAGTTTATCCAGGAGCTGCTTGATGAAATCGCCAAAAATAAAAAGTATTTTCTCGAGCATCTTCCGGCAGAGAAGCTGGGAGCCCCAAAACCTGTCGGGAAGTGTCCTGCGTGCGGCGGGATCATGCGTGAAGGAAAAAAGAACTGGTACTGTGAAAATTACGAAAAGTGTGATTTTAAACTCTGGAAGGAAATTTCCGGAAAGAAAATATCTCCGGAAGATGCGGAAAAACTGCTAAAGAACAGAAAAAGCGGCTTAATAAAAGGGTTCAAGTCAAAAAATAAGGACAAAAGTTTTTCGGCATACCTGGTACTCGGGAATGATAATAAGTTATCCTTTGAATTTCAAAAGCACAAATAGGGGGACAGAAGTATGAATAAATATGAATATATTACCAGACTGGCCGAAGACACAGCCCGGAAGGTAATCTGTGACAGAGATTCATGGACAGATTATCTTGATACGGCTGCGAGGGTGTATAAGTATCCATTTATGGAACAGCTGCTGATCTATGCACAGAAAAAGGAAGCTTCGGCCTGCGCTCCAATTGAAGTATGGAACGAAAAAATGGGCTGCTGGGTAAACCGTGGTGCCAAGGGAATCGCTCTTATAGACACGAAGAGCAGATACCCCAGGTTGAAATATGTCTTTGATATAGCCGACGTACACAAAATAAAGGGCATCGGGAGAGAGCCGTATCTGTGGGAACTGCGGGAGGAAAATAAAAAGGCTGTGATTGTACGGCTGGAAAGAACTTATGGCAAAACAAATGATAAACTGACATTTGAGCAGCGTATCATTGAAATCGCCGGAAGAATTGCTAAAAGCCGTTACAGGGAATACTTACCAGAACTGGGCAGTAAGATCAATGACTTACATCTGCGTGATACGTTGGCTTCCAGTATTGCATATACTGTACTGACGCGTTGCGGTACAGATACAGGGGAATGGAAACCGGAATTTGACTATATTGGAGACTTTGATACGCTGGAAACGCTCTCTGTTATTGGTAACGCTGTTTCAGAGACATGCAAGCCGCTGCTTATGGAAGTGGGCCGGGAAATAGCAGTACAGGAGAAGTCGGCAGGAGAAAGAAATACCAAAAAAGTGCTTGAAAAACATTCCAATATGGACTATAATGCTTTAAAGCGTGAAAGTGAAATGATGAACCAGTTAAAGCCGGAAATGTTAAAAAATAATGAAAAGGAGCGGATTGAATATGGAACTGACCTACGAGAAGAACGGAGATTATCTCATACCAAACCTGATTCCGAACGAGGAACCGGAGGGAACACTGACCAGGTACGGACTGATGAGGGAGAAATTCCTGAAAGAACACAGGAGAGGGATATACCAGGGCATGATACTGTCGGGAGGGCTGAAAGCACACTGTCTCATGGTTCAGGAACAGGCAGAACAGAGAATGGACTTTCTGACGGCGCAGATGGCGAAAGCAGAGGGCGTGACGGAGGAACTAAAAGAAACAGATCAGATGAAGTGGGTGGGCATGATGAACAACATCAGACAGTCAGCGGAGGAGAGCGTGCTGGCAGAGCTGATCTACGTATAGGAAATGGTAAAGAATTAAATAATGGAACACCCAGGCCGGATAGTGACGATTCATTATCCGGCCCTTTTATGTACACGGACGCAGAGGGAAAATACCCTGCCCTGTTTGAAAACCTGCGTGCCGCCGACTGCTTTATGGAGCTTCAGAAAGGCATTTTATGCTCTGATGCGTTCCTTGTCCATAAAAGGCCGGAGATCGCGGGATATTTTGCGTTAGAACAGGATACGGTACTGCAGACAGAGTATTTTAAGAACTGTTTTCACATTGGCATGACATATGTGCTGGGTGTAGGGGATTCCATTGTTGAATTTCACGCAGAAGAAAACGGGATTTATGTGAGGGACAGGACAAAGGACATACCCTCGGAAGAAGTGCTCCTGTCATGGGAGGATGCAAGATATTGGGTAAATGCCTATATGGAGGACGGTGTATACCTGCTTCCGGGAGAAAAAGCAGAACAGATTGACACAGATGGAATATACCAGCAGCTCAACCTTTTTACCACGTTTTCAGAACAGGTCGGCAATATTGTGGTGAAACAGGCGGAGGAAAAAAACGACGTGCTGCCTGTGACGGCGATACCACGGGATCAGATTACAGAAATTTTACGAAGCGGAGGCGGAAAGGACAACAATCGCAAGCGTATCTATGCCAGGTACAGACAGGGCAAGACACCGGAGGAAATGGCAGCTTTTCTGAAAAAGGAATACGGTACGACCGGAAAAGGGTTTGAATTTGACGGAAAGCAGATAGCAGTATGGTTTAATGAGTCAGGAATGACTGCTGGCTACGGCACGTCCGCACTGGAAAGTCCGGCAGTTACCATGAGCTGGCAGGAGATTGAGGCGGAAATTCGCTTACAGGTGGAAAACGGCACTTATATGGGAAAAAATGAAGCATATCTTGTCGATGAGACAGAGCGTGGCAGGATTGCCCATAATGTCTATTTCTTTTTTAGGGATGGTATTGGAGAGTTTCCGGAAGAATTAAAGGATGGTTTTGGAAAACATCCAAAAAGCCCTGAAAAACTGATAGAAATGCTTTCTGACAGGAATGGTCTGGATGTTATTGCAAAGTGCGTTGACAGGACAGTGAAAGCACTGGAAACAGGCAAAATCAGACTGCGCATAAGATTTATTTATA
>CAMWTP010000170.1 GCA_947177165.1 uncultured Lachnospiraceae bacterium | reverse complement strand
CACATTTCTTTATTTGGAGGCAAGGCTTTCATATCATCAAGAATACTCTGTTCTGTCACAAATGGCGGACAGTATTGGTAATACAAACCATTTTTACTGCACAGTAAATATATATCCGCGACATCCGCTTTCTCCATGCGGCGTACAGTATAATCATTAGAGAAAAAAGATATATCCATTTGTGTTACCTCCTTCAAACCGGAAGTTGAGCTTTTATATATTTACATCGAATACCGCCTTTATTTGCCCATCCTCTGTGAAAAACTCTATTTCAAACCAAAAATCCAACTCTTCTCCAAAACTCATTGGTCTGTAACACACCACATCACTATTATCCGTTTCAAGCCTTGCTTCGTCCGTATCATCTATATCTTCCATACAGGATTTTTGGAAATGGTCTACCACAAACTCTTTATCTTCATATTCTTCCCACATAGCCAATTGCTCAACCAACCACTTCCCAAATCCCAGGCAGGCATTTTCTGATGTCGGTTCTGCGTCAATAAAAGCGGCCCATGAAAGTTTTGGTGGAATGCTGGATACAAGTTTTGCGTATTCTTTGTCTGCAATCGTATCTACCATCAACTTAATCAATTCCTGTGCTTTTGTCTTAAACCCCGATTCTACCATTTTATCTCTCCTCCTAAATTCAGGTAGTTTGAAATACGATTCACAATTCTTTTGCCAGCCATAGTGTCAGCTCATCATCATTCCTGCAAACAGCATCTGTTTCACATACTTTTTCTTTATAATACACCCCTTTTCCATCAGGAATATAGCCTCTTTTTATATAGAATCTCTGGGCAGGTCCGCAGTCGTTGTTTAAGCATACATCCAGATATATTTTATTGCAATGCTGTTTTGCAATGTTTTCTGCTGCATCCAATAACATAGCAGCTATTTTCTTCCGCCAATACTTTTCGAATACAATCAAATCTACCACACCTGGAATATTTTGGCCGGCCAGTCCTTCCTCATCCTCCAGCCGTCCAATGCGGTCGGAGCAATCGTCCATCAGTTTCTCCCCCACCTTATCATAGATATTGTCGTCAGCGCTGCAAATGGTGTCCGCCCGTTGGAGCCACCGCTGGGCTTTATGTAGATCGCCCGCATCCATAGCGGCCACGCCCAGCTCATAATAGGTTCTGGACACCCCAGCCCAGTCCTTTTTTCTTTGGAGATCAGCCAACCGCTTCTCCGGGGCCTTATCCTCTTTTTTTCCAAATCCAAACACAAAAATCATCTCCTGTTGTATTTTGTTGGAGCGAAATAATCATGCCATTTTAAACTCTCTGATTTATTTTCCCCTGCTTCATAGAAAACTTCGATTTCTCTGTAATTCTGCTATCATTACGGTCAATTGTCACAGAAATGCCACGCTCCTAAGACATTTCAATTTCAGGATTTATCAAAATACTGTTAATCATCGGATCAGGATATTTTACAAATAACTCTGGCTGTATCTCATGTGTATTTCTCCAAACAGCGTATTCTTTGGAAAAAATCTTGTGATTTGGCATAGGCAGCTGCTGAAACAGCTCTTTGTCCCACAAGCAGGCAGCAAGCTGATATAATCCGTGTGCAGGCACAAAAAGCAATTTGTCCGTATCAGCATCAAAATCTGCCCGCATGACCCCTTTGCACAAAAGTTCTAATTGTACACCCGCTTCTCTTGGGTCCTTATCGTACATGGCAAGTAAGTAAGCTGCTGTCGCTCGTTCCCACTGCGGTCTTTTCCCGGATACAAATTTTTTTGCCCTGGGAACGGCATACTCTAAAACGCTGTCATCCCTGCGCCAAAGTCCGATCAGCATGTCAGTGGCAGGTCTGTATACCGGAAAAATACATGTGACCCGCTCCGTTTTGTGGGGAACAAGTAAATCCAGTGTTTTCATATTTCCCACAGCAAGAGCATCCAACATATCCAGAAAAGCCCAATAATGAGTATCTCCACATGTCAAAGAACATAAACTTCTGAAACAATTTTCCTGATAAATAAGGTTGTTCAGCCTATCCCAATCCTTATCCATCAGCACTTTCCCAAGGCATTCCATATACGGAAAAAATCCAATCCTTGCGACAATGCTCTTGAATACACTCCCTGTTTCAAGATACCTTCTCGTCATAAAATCAATATGTTCCTCTATGATTTGTGCGATTTCTTCCCGTCCGTTTTGATTTTGTTCCATAATTATTCCTCCACAAATCAGCAGTTATAGCATATTCAATAACTAATAAAAATCCCATGCCACTTTTCCTTCTTTGTTCAGATAAAAGACCAAATTATATCCACATCCCCAAAAAAAGGGGGAACTCCCTTTTATAGGAATATGCTCGTCACCATCTTGTATCATTCCCAGGAAATTATCTGGTGTAATATTGTCTTCACGAAACCAGCCTTTTAATTTACTGTCCCATAAATATAGACCTTTTTCATCCTCTAAGGTAGAATCTGCGTGTTCTTCTACTACTTCTTCAAGTACTTCCTCGAACGTAATATCACCTTCCTGCAAACACGGATGACTAAGCCCTTCACCTTGCAGATTCTCTTTGGCCCCAACAGGAACCATTACAACCATGATATCACCACCATCTTCTCCACCTGCGCCTACCCATTGATATAGTTGTATACATAAGGTGTTTTCGATTGCCAACTTCTCTGTGTCACAATAAAGCTGGCATAGAAAAGTCAAATCGTCTTCCCCATATTGCGGCCATACAGGCGGCAGATGTGTTGGCAGTCCGCCAAATTTATTCAATTGTCCAGTGTACTCATTACAAAAATACATACGATATGATTTATATGTTTTCACACCTATCTCCTTTGCAAATCCCAGTTTGTCGTTGCTTTATTATATATCCGTTTTTCCAAAAATGAAAGCCATTTCTTATACTTCCTGTTCATTAAAACGGAACTTGAACAGGGCAGCGGCAAGTACCTCATTGGTGAGGATAGCTGTCTGACCACCCCTTTCAACGAGGGACGACACAGAGCCGCCAGCAAAGCGGCAAAGGTACATTCAGGCAACTTATTACATCGCACACAAAAATGTGTGGTATAATTTTTTTGAAAAACTTTTGGATTTGATGTAGTATTTGCCGCTGAAACCGTAGTATACAGATGAAGCCGGAAAGGAGGCGGTGTGATGATAGAAGATGAAAAGATCATTGAAATGTTTTTTGGGCGTTCAGAACAGGGCATACGGGAGCTGGATATAAAATACGGTAAGGTTTGCCGCAAGCTATCGTATAACATTGTAAACAGCAGGCAGGACGCGGAGGAGTGCGTTAATGATGCTTACTTAGGGGCGTGGAACGCAATCCCTCCAGCGAAGCCAAACCCGCTTTTGACCTATATCTGTAAAATCGTTCGGAACATTTCACTGAAAATCTATTACAGAAAGGAAGCAGCCAAACGAAACAGCACTTACACGATCGCTATGGAGGAGATCGAAGCGTGTATAGCAGACCCGAACACAGTGGAAGCCGAAGTGGAAGCCAGAGAGTTAGCCCGTATCATCGAAAGTTTTCTGGACACACTGACTGTTGAAAACCGCGTTATCTTCATGCGCCGCTATTGGTTTTCCGATAGCTGTAAGGACATAGCCGAGTTTGTAGGGCTTACGGAGAAAAATATCTCTGTCCGGCTGACTCGTATCCGTCAGAAAATGAAAAGCTATTTAGCAGAAAGAGAGGTATTCGTATGAACTCAAAGAAGTTTTCCGAAGCCATGAGCGAGCTTGACAGCAAGTATGTTGATGAAGCTATCAACTACAAAAAGAAAAGCAAAAAGCCTATTTGGATCAAGCAGGGAGCGATTGCGGCCTGTTTATGCCTTGTAGTCGCTGGAATTGCCGTAAGCCAGATCCCCAATGGTTTCCCCGACCACGGTGCAGGCATTGACCCAGGAGGAACGCATCCCGACGGAATAGACCCTGTAATTGCGTCCATAGCAATATACCCCGCCACAGAAAGTATTGAAGATGTCGCAAACGCTACGGTTGAAAGTATTGCGGAAGTGGACGCTTATGGCTTTGATACTTTGGGCGAATATTTACCAGCTTCTCTGCCGGATGGGTATCATTTTGGGAAAGCAGATCTTTATGAAACCACAATGAAAGATGGTACGGTATATTATATGCTCCGTGTGCAATATACCACAGGCTATGGTACTCCACAGGGAAGCTCAGGAGAGGAAGTTGCTCCTGACCCCAATACTCTTGGCAATAGTTTGGTGGTCTTTATCATGAATTATAAACCAGAAGTGAAAAGAGAAATTTACGAACCAGCAGATATTACAGAAAGCAAACTTGAAGAAATTGGTGGTCTTACTTTCCATATTTCTTATGGCGACATCTATGTTGGGATTTCTCCCGATACAGCAACTACCGATGATATTCTTGTAGTGGTAGATTCCATAAAGTAAAAGAACCATGACCAAAGGGCAGCCGAGAAAATCGGTTGCCCTTTTCCATTCATCCATGAGGAAGAAATACGGAAAAAGTTGAGCCATACCCCACCTTCGAAGCAACCTTGATGTAGCCCCCCTGCATGGTGATGATCTCGCGGGCAAGGTACAATCCTATGCCGATGCCCTCGATATCGTGTACTTCTTCTTCCCGGTAAAAGCGTTTGAAGATCATTCCCTGTCTACCCTCAGCTATCCCTTTACCGCTGTCAGTTATATCTACTTTTACATAGAACTCCCAACTTTGAACAGAAACCTGAATATCTCCGCCTGCCGGGGTGTACTTCACCGCATTGTCCAGAATGTTGAACAGGGCTTCACTTGTCCATTTC
>CAMWTP010000169.1 GCA_947177165.1 uncultured Lachnospiraceae bacterium | reverse complement strand
AACTGCTGCTCTTCCAGCGCGTGCCAGCGAAACAGGAAATTGATGAAAAGAATCAACATGATCGCAGTTGTCATGATAATCACCATATATTTCGTAAAAATTTTCTGCATAGACATAGAAAAAAACTCCCCCCGTGCGTTTTCCTGTCAAACGAGGAATGTCCGAAACAGACATTCCTCTGAGGATGGTAGGGATTTTGTGTGCATCTTCACACAATCCCGCTTTTATTATAACATGACATTCTGCGACACAAATGCTCTTTTCTTCGCATAAAGCGCCTTTTATTTCACAAACAAACTTTTGCAATCACCTCCCCGACACCTGATAGTTTCTGTAGACAGCTTTTCCTGCCATTGCCACCAACACTCCAATTAGTATATAAAGAACCGGCACGGCTTTCCATGATACAAAGCAGTGTCCAAACAGCGGAAGCGTCCGGGCATCAAAGATATATTCCGCGTTCAAAAAACGCATCGGAAGCCAGTCCCAGAGCTGTGCCAGTCCCCGGTACTGGTAAGGTATATTGCCCACCAGTCCCGCTATAATCGCACCCACGCAGACTGACAGCGTCGCGATATTGCTGTGCAGTACTTCCGATAACACTAACACAAGCACACCCACAAAGACTGCCGTGAGAATCAAAATTCCCAATGCAGTCAGACACACCTGCCCGAACGACATCGTACAGGAGGATGCCCACAGATACAGACTGAGCCGCAAAGACGCGTGAAAACCTTCCGCCCCATAAATCACAAAAACCAGACCCGTCACAAACACTGACAGCAGTGCGGCGCAGGCCGCTGACACGCTGGCTCCCGCCGCGAGCTTTGCCCAGTACACGACACTTTTTCCCTTGGCACCCGATAATATCAGCTGATCTGTCCTGCGCGTGTGCTCCTCTGTAAAGACACTTGCCATACAGATGCAGACAAATAAAAGCACCAGCATACCGAGTGTGTTGATACCATTGCTTATCAGTTTGCTGTACCCTTCGTGAAACAGATACGTAACCGGTGTATCTGTCTGTGCCTCCTTCTCCCGCCAGAATTCCTTCTCCGCATCAGACAACTGCAGACTCTGCCACACATTTTCGATACTCTCCGCCCTCGATGCATACAGCACCTTCTCATCCGGTGTCCATGCCCTGAAATCCTCAAGATTCCTCTGCTGTGTCCACTGGCGGACTATATTGAAAACATCGCTGTACGGGCGCGCATACGTCTGATATTCCTCTGTCAGTGTATATCGTTCCACCGCAGGCGGTATTTTCCCATAGGCCTCCGACATTTCCTCCAGAAGCTGCTGGTCAAGCACCCTGCCGGACAGTGCCCTCCTGTATTCCTGATCGACCTGAAACATATGGTAGTGCGTGTCAACGAACTCTCCGTCCACATAATATTTTCCTGTCAAATCAGCAGCCGCAAACATTCCCGCACAGAGCGCACAGATGAAAAACACGATCCAAACCAGCTTCCTGCCCAGAATTTTTTTTACCTCATAGCGATATAATGTCCCGAAATTATTCATGTGCACACTCCTCCCCAAACTGTTCGAGATAAAATTCCTCCAGATCCCCCTTCTCATCGTCCCACTTTCCCTGATAAATCAGCTGTCCGTCCTTCATCATCAGCACCTCGTCCGCGATGTGTTCAATGTCCGAGACAATATGTGTCGACAACAGCACGATGCTGTCCTTGCCCAGACTTTCGATTAAATTGCGGAACCGCACCCGCTCCTTGGGGTCCAGCCCTGCTGTCGGCTCATCCAAAATCAGCAGCTTCGGATCGTTTAGCAGCGCCTGCGCAATGCCGAGCCGCTGCTTCATGCCGCCCGAGAACGTCTTAATCTTCCTGCGGCTCACATCCTGCAGGGACACCAGCTCCAGCAGTTCCTTTGCCCTCCGCTTCGCCTGCGCCTTCGGAATTCCCTTTAATGCCGCGAGATACAGCAGAAAATCCGTCGCACAAAACTCCGGATAGTACCCGAAATCCTGTGGCAGATATCCGAGAATGGCGCGGTACGCCTCCTCGCCCACATCGATACCGTCAAATGTAATCGTGCCCCCTGTCGGCTTTAAGATACCGCAGAGCATCCGCATCAGTGTCGTCTTTCCGGCGCCGTTTGCCCCGAGCAGCCCATAGACTCCTGCATGCAGATTCACGGAGATGCGGTCCACCGCAATCCTGTTCTGATACTGTTTTGTCAAACGGTCAATCACAAGTTTCATTGACAACCTCCCTCTTTTCAAACCACATTCATTTCCCTCACCATATCGGCACACCGCCTCACTGTGCCGATTCCCAGCAAAAGAACGGCCGCAATCCCCCACACCAGACTGTCTGCCCGATATAACTGCCAGATGCTGTCATGCAGTGCCATCGCCAAAAAGCTGATGCAGACTGCGATGCCGGCACAGATATAGACCGCCTCGCGCCCGCGGACTCTGCGGACAACCGAGAGTCCCGCAAACGTCATCAGCAGATAGGGCAGCAGGATACAGACGCCCGACTGTACTGCCCCAAATCCCTGCCTCCATATCCCGACCGGCAGCATCAGACCGAGAATGACCAGATTTTCTAGACCGAGAATCCCCAGTCTTGCCAAGGTGACGCTTCGCAGGGAAAACCGCGTCGCCATCTCCAGCTCTGCCATGTCATAGTTTTCCGAGCGCCCGCTCTCGGAGACAACCGTCAGTGCCAGCAGCGGTATCAGCGCATAAACCACCCACACGGTCTCTGCCGGCAGCCATGCTGCCCCCGCCACGGATAAGACAAATATCAGCACTGAGCCAATCCATATCCATCTGCGAATGTAGCCGATCTGTGTAAGGACAAATGCTGGCATACTGATCTTTCCCTGCTCCATCGTCCGCAGAAACGCCCTTTTGTGCAACGGTTCCGGCGCTTCAAACATATGTTTTAACTCTTCTTTCAGCTCCCGCCTCATTCAATCCCCTCCTTCTTTAAGTTCTCCTTGAACTTTTTTGTCACTGCGAGCAGTTTGCGGTACACTGCAAATCTGGAAATCCCAAGCAGCTGTGCAAGTGTCAGGAGCGGCACCTCATTCACATAGCGGAGCAGCAAAAGCTCCTGTTCGTCCTGCCCGAGCAGCGCCACGGCCTTTCTGACCGCGAGATTTCTGAGAAATCCCTCCTCCAGATTCTCCTGTGTCAGATTTCCTGGCTCCTTTTGCTGCTCATCATCAGATACATTTTCCCACAATTGCTCTCTGGCGCGCCTCCGATACTCGTCCACGCAGAGATTCCGTGCAATCGTGTACAGATATTTCAGCGCCTGTTCCGCCGCAGTGCATTGATACTTTTCGAGATAGCGCAGAAAAGTCTCCTGCGTGATATCCTCCGCCGCCTGCCTGCTGCGCAGCCGGAAATAGCAGTAGCGGTAAATCCTGTCATACTGTTCTTCCATGTCCATCGACATCCCGCAAAACACCTCCCCCTCTCATTCAGTATAACGGAGCAGACCACTGATATGTGCGGATGTATTAAAATTTTTTGGCAAAAAGAAAAAGTGGGCAGCTAAGCACCCACTATTGTCAGACAATAAACAGAGCAATTTATACACACAAATCACTGCCGAAGCACTTTCCGCGCCACCAGAGCAAACGTGATCGCATGCACGGTCAACGTGATTGTCCATGTGATCGGATAGGAAATGTAGACGGTTGTCAGACTGTGATACTCTGGTATCCGAAACACCGTAGCAATCCACAAAAGCCGCAGTCCGCACGCTCCGACCAGCGAGACAATCATCGGAACGATGGAATATCCGATTCCGCGGAGCGCACCGACCAGCACATCCATGACACCACACAGTGCATACACAGAGCATATGATCCGCATGCGCATCATTCCCGCGGTAATGACCTCCGCGCTCGGAGAGTAGATACCGAGCAACGATTCCCCGAAAAATAGCGCCAGATTTCCAAGCAAAGCGCCTGTTATTATCACGAACAGCTCTCCCGCAAACAATATTCTGTAAATGCGTTTGTACTCCTTTGCACCGTAATTCTGGCTTGTGAAGGATATCGTCGCCTGATAAAATGCGTTCATAGCCATATAGACAAACCCTTCAATATTCGCCGCCGCAGAATTGCCCGCCACCGCGATATTGCCAAACGAGTTGACGGCTGACTGAATCACGACATTTGACAGCGAAAACACCGTTCCCTGAAATCCCGCCGGAAGACCAATCTGCATAATTTTTCCCAGTTTTTCCTTTGTGATGGCAAGTTCTTTCAGTTCCAGATGAATCCCGCCCTGTTCCTTCACAAGACAGCGGACCACCAGCAGCGCCGAGATTGTCTGCGAGATCACAGTTGCCAGCGCCACGCCTGCCACGCCCATGTGACAGGCAATGACAAAGAACAGGTTTAACAGTACATTCACAATCCCTGCACTCAGCAAGTAATAAAGCGGCCTCTTCGTATCACCGACGGCCCTGAGAATCGCACTGCCAAAATTGTATACCATCGTGGAAGTCATACCAAGAAAATAAATCCTCAGATACAAAACTGCAAGCTCCAGCACCTCCGGCGGCGCCTGCATCAGCTCCAGAAGTCCGCGCGCGCCAATCAATCCGATTACAGTAAGGATTATGCCGCTGTAGAAACTCAGAAGCATGGAAGTATGTACCGTCTCCTTCAGGTCGCTGTCCTTCTTCGCTCCGTAATACTGTGCTGTCAGCACATTACTTCCCACAGACAGACCCACGAAAAGATTCGTCAGCAAATTAATCAGCGCAGTGTTCGAACCCACCGCTGCCAGCGCATTATCCCCCGCAAACCGCCCGACAACGACGATATCCGCGGCGTTAAACAGCAGCTGCAGAATACTGGA
>CAMWTP010000168.1 GCA_947177165.1 uncultured Lachnospiraceae bacterium | reverse complement strand
ACAGTGAAAGCACTGGAAACAGGCAAAATCAGACTGCGCATAAGATTTATTTATACACCAGAGGAACTGCTTGGGGAAATTGTTGATCTACAACGGGATAAAACAGATTATCCGGTACAGGACAGCATAGAGATAAAAAAAGAGGATTTCATCACACAGGACGAGATAGACCACCGTCTTGGCAGGGGCAGCAACTATGAACATGGCTCTTTCCGTATATATGAGTATTTCATGGAGGAACATAACAGCAAGGATGCAGCTGACTTCCTGAAAAAAGAATATGGAACAGGCGGCAGTTCTCACGCACTTGCAGGGGCAGACCACAGTTTTGAAAACCACGATTCTAAGGGAATCATGCTGGAAAAGGGGGAGATTGGAAGTCCGTATACAAAGGTCCTCCTATCATGGAAAGTAGTGGAGAAGCGCATTCGAAAACTTGTTGGGGAAGATAAATATTTATCCCCTGCAGGAAAAGAAGCCTATGCGAAATATAAGGAGGAACAGGCGCAGAAACAGCCTGAAAAGGCACAGGCAAATATTTCAGAGATTTTTGAAGGAGAATTGGACGGGGCAAAGAAAAGCGGGGAGGATTATGTCTTAGAGTCTGCCAATGCTGATATTGAGGGAACGGAGTTTATACCAGAACGCGCAGAGCCAGAGAAAGCGGCGCAGACTGATAAATCCAATGCGGTTAATTTCCATATCACGGATGATTCTCCCGGTATTGATACGGCAAAGGCGAACGCAGGCTTTTCGCCTAAAGAGAAATTCCGGAGAAATGTGGAAGCAATCCGTACTTTAGAGAAGATTGAAAGCGAAAACCGTACTGCCACACCGGAAGAACAAAAGATTTTATCACAGTATGTCGGCTGGGGAGGTCTTGCAGATGCCTTTGACGAAACCAGGAGTGCGTGGGCAGGGGAGTATCAGGAATTAAAGAGCCTTTTGTCCCAACAGGAATATGCATCTGCAAGGGAGAGTACCTTAAATGCCCATTATACAAGTCCCATAATTATCCGCAGCATTTATGAAGCGCTTGAAAAAATGGGATTTGAAAAGGGAAATATCCTGGAGCCTGCAATGGGTATCGGAAACTTTTTCGGAATGCTGCCGGAAAAGATGCGGGAAAGCAGGCTTTACGGCGTGGAGCTGGACGGTATTACGGGCAGGATTGCAAGACAGCTCTACCCGAAAGCGGACATTAAAATTTCCGGTTTTGAAAAGACGGACTACCCGAATGATTTTTTTGATGTGGCGGTAGGAAATGTGCCATTCGGTCAGTACAAGGTTGCGGACAAAAAGTATGATAAGAATAATTTTTTAATTCATGATTATTTTTTTGCCAAGGCTCTGGACAGGATACGTCCTGGTGGTGTTGTCGCTTTTGTCACAAGTAAGGGTACGATGGACAAGAGAAGTCCCGAAGTGAGAAAATACCTCGCACAGCGGGCGGAGCTTTTGGGTGCAGTCAGACTTCCGAACACGGCGTTTAAAGAAAATGCGGGAACAGAAGTCACATCAGATATTTTATTCTTGAAAAAGCGTGACCGTGTGATAGACATAGAGCCGGACTGGATACATCTTTCGGAAAAAGATGGTGTAGTGATGAACAGTTATTTTGCAGACCACCCTGAGATGATCGTGGGAAAAATGGAAATGGTGTCAGGACCCTACGGCATGGAAAGCACCTGTCAGCCTGATACGTCAAGACCGTTTGCAGATCAGCTGCGGGAGGCAGTCAGCCGCATTGACGGGGAGATTGAAGCGGTGAAGCCTGATGAGCTTGCGGAGGAAACGGCAGATGCAGCAATTCCTGCAGACCCGGACGTGAAGAATTATAGCTATACTCTTGTTGACAATAAGGTGTATTACCGTGAAAACTCCATAATGAAGCCTGTGGATATGCCTGATACCGTGCAGGAGCGGATTAAGGGCATGGTAGCTATCCGAAACTGTACGCAGGAACTTATTAATCTGCAGCTTGAAGAATATCCAGACGCAGCCATTACGGAAAAGCAGGCGGAACTAAACCGCTTATATGACAGTTTTTCTAAGAAATACGGCATTATCAGCTCTCAGACCAACAGGAGAGCGTTCAGTCAGGATTCAGGCTATTGTCTGCTCTGCTCTCTGGAAAAGACAGATGATGAGGGCAATTTTAAGGGCAAGGCGGATATGTTTTTCAAGCGTACCATAAAAAAAGCGGAAGCTGTCACAAGCGTTGACACTGCAGCCGAGGCGCTGGCGGTATCCTTATCAGAGAAAGCAAAGGTTGACCTTGATTATATGGCAGAACTTTCGGGAAAAGACACGGATACGGTTAAGGAGGAACTGGCAGGCGTTATCTTCCAAAATCCCGTTACGGACAAATGGGAAACCGCTGACGAGTATTTAAGCGGAAACGTCCGTGACAAGCTGGAAACAGCGAAAGTCTACGCGGAGAACCACCCGGAATATGCCATAAACGTGCAGGCGCTCACACAGGTGCAGCCAAAAGAGCTTGACGCGAGCGAGATCGAGGTGCGTATCGGTGCAACATGGATTGATCCAAAATATATTGAGGACTTTATGCGTGACACATTTGAAACGCCGCAGCACTTATTTGACAGAAACCTGATAAGCATACAGTTTTCTGATGTGACAGGCCAGTGGAATGTAAAAGGAAAAAATGCAGACCGCGGCAATTTCCTTGTCAATATGACCTACGGGACAAGCCGCAGGAATGCCTACCAGATTTTGGAGGACTCGTTGAACTTAAAGGACAGCCGTGTATATGACATCATAGAGGAGGACGGGAAAGAGAAGCGTGTGCTGAACAAACAGGAAACAGCCATAGCATCACAGAAACAAGAGGCAGTCCGCGAAGCGTTTAAGGACTGGGTATTCCGGGATGCACAGAGGCGGCAGGACCTGGCAGGGAAATACAATAAATTATTTAATTCCACAAGACCAAGGGAATATGACGGTTCACACCTGAAATTCCCCGGCATGACACCAGACATCGAGTTAAGACCGCATCAGCTTAATGCAGTGGCGCATCAGTTGTACGGCAATAACACTTTGCTTGCACATTGTGTCGGCGCAGGCAAGACGTTTGAGATGATCGCGGCGGCAATGGAGAGCAGGCGTCTGGGGTTGTGCCAGAAGAGCTTATTTGTCGTACCGAACCATTTGACGGAACAGTGGGCAGGCGATTTTTTACGATTATATCCCGGCGCAAATATCCTGGCAGCCACGAAGAAGGATTTTGAGCCGGCGAACAGGAAAAAATTCTGTTCCCGTATCGCAACAGGGGATTATGATGCGGTCATTATCGGACATACGCAGTTTGAGAAAATCCCCCTTTCACCGGAGCGTCAGGCTGCAGTCATTGAACGCCAGATAGATGAAATCGAAACGGCGATTGCAATGATAAAAGCAGACAACGGGGAACGCTATACAATCAAGCAGATGGAGAAATCAAGAAAGGCGCTGCAGACAAGGCTTGATAAACTCAATGATACCACACGCAAAGATAATGTAGTGACCTTTGAACAGCTTGGCGTGGACAGGCTTTTTGTTGATGAGAGCCATAATTACAAAAATCTTTTTTTATACACAAAAATGCGTAATGTGGCGGGCATTGCACAGACTGAGGCGCAAAAATCTTCGGATATGTTTGCAAAGTGCCAGTACCTGGATGAAATAACAGGCGGCAGTGGCATAACTTTCGCAACCGGCACGCCGATCAGCAACAGCATGACGGAGTTATACACGAATATGCGGTATCTTCAGTATGACACTCTGCAGAAGCTGGGGCTTGGACATTTTGACAGCTGGGCTTCTTCTTTTGGAGAAACACAGACAGCGATAGAATTAGCACCGGAAGGAACGGGATACCGGGCAAAGACAAGATTTGCAAAATTTTTCAATCTGCCAGAGTTGATTGCGCTTTTCAGGGAGTGTGCCGACATACAGACGCCGGATATGTTAAAGCTGCCTGTCCCGGAGGCGGAGTATGAAAACATTGTATTAAGCCCGAGCAGGTATCAGGAGGATATGGTAGCGTCCCTTGCAGAGCGGGCCGAACAGGTTCGTGACCGGAAAGTAGATGCGACAGTAGATAATATGCTGCGGATTACAAATGACGGAAGGAAACTGGCATTAGACCAGCGTTTAATCAACGATATGCTTCCTGACAGTGAAAACTCGAAAGCAAGCGTCTGCGTAAACAAGGCATTTGAGATTTGGGAGCAGACAAAGGAACAGCGGTCAGCGCAGCTTATTTTCTGCGATTTATCAACGCCGAAAGGAGATGGTAAATTTAATGTTTATGAGGACATCCGCAATAAACTGACTGATAAGGGTGTTCCATCGGAAGAAATAGCGTTCATACACGATGCAAATACAGAGCAAAGAAAGGCGGAGCTGTTCGGAAAGGTAAGAAGCGGGCAGGTTCGTTTTTTATTGGGTTCCACACAGAAGATGGGAGCCGGAACCAACGTGCAGGACCGGCTGGTCGCCCTCCATCACCTTGATGTACCGTGGCGTCCTTCGGATATCGAGCAGCAGGAAGGTCGAATTTTAAGACAGGGCAACATGAATGACAGGGTTAAGATTTTCAGGTATGTGACAGAAGGAACATTTGACAGCTATTCATGGCAGCTCATTGAAAACAAGCAGAAATTCATTGGTCAGATAATGACATCAAAATCTCCGGTGCGGAGCTGCGAGGACATAGATGAAGCAGCTCTCACTTATGCGGAAGTGAAGGCTCTGGCAACGGGAAATCCATATATAAAGGAGAAAATGGAACTGGATATCCAGGTATCCAAGCTAAAACTGTTAAAGGCAAACCATACCAGCCAAAAGTACCGCCTGGAGGACAATATTACAAAATTCTATCCACTGCAGATTGCAGCCCTAAAAGAAC
>CAMWTP010000167.1 GCA_947177165.1 uncultured Lachnospiraceae bacterium | reverse complement strand
ACGCAACAAGGAAAGACAATGTAGTGACCTTTGAGCAGCTTGGCGTTGACAGGCTGTTTGTAGACGAAAGTCACAACTATAAGAACCTCTTTTTATACACAAAAATGCGGAACGTGGCGGGCATCGCACAGACCGAAGCACAGAAGTCAAGCGATATGTTTGCAAAGTGCCAGTACCTCGATGAAATAACGGGCGGCAAGGGCGTAACTTTTGCTACGGGCACACCGATCAGCAACAGCATGACGGAGCTTTACACCAATATGCGTTATCTCCAGTACAGCACGTTACAGAAACTTGGGCTTGGGCATTTTGACAGTTGGGCATCTTCATTCGGGGAAACGCAGACAGCGATAGAATTAGCCCCGGAGGGAACGGGATACCGGGCAAAGACAAGGTTTGCGAAGTTCTTCAACCTGCCGGAGCTTATTTCCCTGTTCAAAGAGAGCGCCGACATTCAGACACCGGATATGTTAAATCTCCCTGTGCCGGAGGCGGAATATGAAAACGTGGTGTTAAAGCCCAGCGAGTACCAGCAGGAAATGGTTTCCTCGCTTGCCGACAGAGCCGAAGCGGTACGAAACAGGCTTGTGGAGCCGTATCAGGACAATATGCTCAAGATAACCAACGATGGGAAGAAGCTGGCTTTAGACCAGCGCCTTATCAATGATGTGCTGCCAGACAGTGACACTTCCAAAGCGGCAACGTGTGTTGAAAAAGCATTTGAGATATGGGAGCAGACAAAGGAGAAGAAGTCCACGCAGTTAATTTTTTGTGACCTTTCGACACCGAAAGGGGATGGCACATTCAATGTCTATGAGGATATAAGAAACAAACTGGTTGAGAAAGGAGTACCGCCGGAGGAAATCGCATTTATACATGAAGCGAATACGGAATTAAGGAAAGCGGAGCTGTTTGGCAAGGTAAGGAGCGGACAGGTTCGTTTTTTATTGGGTTCCACGCAGAAAATGGGCGCTGGAACCAACGTGCAGGACAGATTGATTGCTTTACATCATCTCGATGTGCCGTGGCGTCCGTCCGACATTGAACAGCAGGAAGGCCGTATTCTGCGCCAGGGTAACCTCAATCCAAAAGTGAAGATTTTCCGGTATGTGACGGAAGGCACATTCGACAGCTATTCCTGGCAGTTGATCGAAAATAAGCAGAAATTCATCGGGCAGATCATGACCAGCAAATCCCCGGTGCGGAGCTGTGAGGATGTGGACGAAGCGGCGCTCACTTATGCGGAGGTAAAAGCCCTTGCAACGGGCAATCCCTACATTAAGGAGAAAATGGATCTCGATATTCAGGTGTCAAAGCTGAAGCTGATGAAAGGGAACCACACAAGCCAGAAATACAGACTTGAGGACGATATTTTAAAGCGTTACCCGCAGCAGATAGCCATTTTAAAAGAGCGGATCAGCGGCATGACAGTAGACATTCAGACCGCAAAGACAAATCTTCCGGCAGACAAGGAACAGTTTGTTATGAAAGTCGGGGATAAGGTTTACACGGATAAAAAAGAAGCCGGAACCGCACTGGTGGAGATGTGCAAGGAAATGAAAACACTCAATGTGCCTGCCACGGTCGGGGAATATGCAGGGTTTAAGATGGCGGTGTCCTTTGATTCTTTTAATCACAAATTTGTGATGAATTTAAAGGGGCAGATTTCGCATAACCTTGAGATCGGCTCTGACCCGCTGGGCAACATTGCCCGCATCAACCACGCACTGGAATCCATGCCGAAACAGCTTGCGGAAGCGCAGACGAAACTGGAAACGGTGGAGCGGCAGCTTGAAACTGCAAAAATAGAGGTCACAAAACCGTTTGCACAGGAAGCGGAGCTTGCGGAGAAGCTGGAGCGCCTTGCCGCCTTAAATGCCCTGCTCAACATGGACGAAAAGGGCGATGAAGCACTCGGCATGGACGATGCACCTGGGGAAGAAAACGAAAGCCAGAAAACTTCTGGACATGATGTCCAGAAGCCTGCGGCGGGGTATGGCAGTCCGCAGAGGTTCAAGCCTGGGGCGGCAATGTCGGATAAGCCCGCACAAAGGACATCATTAAAGGAAAAACTGGAAGCGTTCAAAGTGAGAGCTGCCGGGGGAAATACGGAGAAAACCATGCCGAAAAAGGCAAAGGACAAAGCAGAAACTTTATAACCATTCAGGAGAGGACAGCCGCAGCGCTGTCCTTTTTCCTGCTGTTTTCAAAGAAAGGAAAAGGAAAATATGGCAGATGCAAAAACAGAAAAGCAGAAAGTAAAAGAGATCACTGACAAGCTGGAGGAAGGCTTAAAGGAACTTTTTGAAAGTGAAAAATACAGAAGCTATCTCTCCACCATGTCAAAATTCCATAATTACAGTTTTAATAACACGCTCTTAATTGCCATGCAAAAACCGGAGGCAACCCTGGTTGCGGGGTACAAGGCGTGGCAGAAGAATTTTAACCGCCATGTAAACAAAGGGGAAAAGGGAATCCGTATCCTTGCCCCTGCCCCTTATAAAATCAAGGAGGAACGGAATAAATTAGACCCTGTGACCGGGGAAGTGATGCTCGATCAGGACGGTATGCCGCAGACGGAGGAAGTAGAGGTAAAAATCCCCGCCTTTCGTGCCGTGTCCGTGTTTGACGTATCGCAGACGGACGGGGAGCCAATCCCGGAACTGGAAGCAAAGGAGCTTTTATCCACGGTGGAGGGCTATGAGGATTTTATCAAGGCAATCACTTATGTTGCGCCTGCCCCAATCGGTTTTGAGGACATTCCCGGCGATTCAAAGGGATATTTCAGCCCGACGGAAAACCGGATTGCGGTGCAGGAGGGCATGAGCGAGAGCCAGACCTTAAAGACAATGGTGCATGAAACAGCCCATTCCATGCTGCACAATAAGGAAGTTAATAAAGGGGATATACTTGCCCCGGTAAAGGACAGGAACACC
Source organism: uncultured Lachnospiraceae bacterium (assembly GCA_947177165.1). Lineage (GTDB taxonomy): Bacteria > Bacillota > Clostridia > Lachnospirales > Lachnospiraceae > COE1. The sequence goes on along the minus strand of CAMWTP010000167.1, from coordinate 2,115 downwards.
AAAGAGGTGGAAGCGGAGAGTATCGCCTATACGGTGTGCCAGCACTTCGGCATAGATACATCAGAGTATTCTTTCGGGTATATTGCCGGATGGAGCAGCGGAAAGGACATGAAGGAGCTGAAATCTTCCCTTGACACAATCCGCAGGACTGCATCGGAGCTGATTACGGGCATTGAGGAACAGCTTATAGAAATACAACGTGACCGGGAAATGATGCAGGAGCAGGAAAAGGAGAGCCTCTTGCTGATACAGAACAGTGACCTTTCCGAGTACAGCCTTGTAAGCGTCCGGGGAATGGATGCGGCGGAAGTCGTGGAAGCACTCTCTGCCATGAATGAGGATGACAGGCTGAGCGTTGCCGCATATCTGGAGAGCAGGGGCGCATGGACGACGGAGGTTGCCAATGAGCAGACGAGGGAATTCAGGGAGTACCACCTTGATGTGCGGTACAATACGGATACCAATGAGATTATTGACGTAAAAGCGGCGATAGAGAAAAACAGGGCAGACAGGGAAGCGCAGCTTCTGCATGGGGATACCGATAAATATGGCATTTACCAGTTAAAGGATGATCCGGGGCTTCGGGATTTTCACTTTGCAGGCACAGCGGAGCTTTTGAAAAGAGGTATCCTTTCTGACGATTTCAGGGAAATCCAGCCGGGAAACTATAACCTTGTCTATGCCGGGGAGCTTTCGGACATACATGGACAGTCGCAAAGGGAGAAGCTGAATGCGATTTATGAGAAATTCAACATAGACCACCCGGCAGATTACAGAGGGCATTCCCTTTCCATCAGTGACATTGTAGTGCTGCATGAGGACGGGGAGAACAGCGCACACTTTGTAGATTCTTACGGATTTACAAAACTTCCTGAGTTTATGAGGGCTTTGGAGGGTGTAAAAGAGCAGGATACCCAAAAGGCGGAGCCGGAAGAAAAAAAGGAAACTTCTGGACATGATGTCCAGAAGCCGGAAGCGGAACAGACAGAACAGAAAACCTATCCGGATTTCTATGGGCATACCCTGCGTTATGCAGCCGATCATGGGGAAGTGGACAAATATATGGAATCCCACAAATTTGACCGGGAATGCAAGGAAGCGATTGAGGGAACAATCCGGCAGAATTTTGACGGTATGCACTTAAATCATGATATTGTGAAGCCTCTGGCGGAAAAGTACGGTGCGGAGCGCATGGCGTTTATCCTTGCCAACACGCTTCAGCAGGAATCGTGGGATGGACGTTTTTCAAGGGATAACAAAGCGTGGGCATCGGAGTTTTCCATTCCTGAAAATCTCGTGCATGGACTAGATATGAACCGTGAACTGATTGTGAGCAGCCACCCGGCAGTTTTGGACGGTTTTATCGGTATGTTCCGCAGGGAAGTCTTGGAACAGGAAAAAGAAATGTCTGCCGGACAGGATATACAGAAGCCCGAAGTGGAGAAGCCGGAGCCGGAACAGAAGGAGCAGGCAGAAGCAGAAAGACCAGAAGCGCAGACGGAGCAGAGCGAGCCGGGGAAGTCGGTCAAAGTACCAGAATCAGAGGATTTGGACGAGGGTGACGAGATCATTGACCTTGGAGATGAAAAAGATAAAGTCCTTGCCCAAATGAAGCAGTCTTTAGAGGGAGGGCAGGAAACTTCTGGACACGATGTCCAGAAGCCGGAACAGGCAGAAACAGAGCTTGCCTTTCAGATCGCAGACCGTTACATCAGCGTACAGGAAACAGAGGGCGGCTATAGCTATTCTGTTATGGACTTGGATTATAAGGAGTTATATGAGGATATATATTACAATCCTGATGTCAGTATCCGGGAAGCGTTTGATGAAATCATGGAAGATTTAAAAATCATTCCTTTTGACAATGGCGCAAGGGGAAATATCCGTGACGGTGACGAGCGGATACCGATTGATTATGATGGATTGATGGAGAAGGTGGAAGCGGCAAAAGCGATTGCGCCGCAGAGCAGTGTGGTGGCAGATTTCAAGGCAAAGACAAATGAGCTGTTCCATGAGATCAGCGAGATGAACCCGGCAGAGATAGAGGAAACTGTAAAATACCATGTGCAGGCGCAGTTAGAGGAATCCGGCATGGATGCTGTGATTGTGGATGTG
>CAMWTP010000166.1 GCA_947177165.1 uncultured Lachnospiraceae bacterium | reverse complement strand
CGCGTGATGGCGGTCAAACGAGCGTAACAGCTCTTTGGTGGACTCGTTGTTAAACCAGTGACGTGCTTGTTTGGTTGAGTGGCATGCTTCGATGATGGACTGTATCTGATACATGTCGTCGTGAACAGACCTGATGACACGTAGCTCGTTGTTGTACTGTATCCATTCGTAGTCGTCGTTAATTGGCTCTCTAACGAGGTTGATGGTTTGGACAGAAGCAGTTGCTGACATCGTGTTTGTGATTACGATAAAAAATAGGGTGAGGTTAATTAACGACTTGTGATATCATACTGACCTAACTCGACAACAGGTGGCATGCCGTTAGGTTGAACGTGAATGGAGATGATGGTGTCTTGCAGTAACGCCATGAGTGGTGGTGTTGATACCTCCTTGGTGTATGTATTGGTAGGTAGGTCGCAGACTATCTCATAGGTTACAGGTGTGTTTGTTGTCTGACCTTGTTGGAAGGTGTTATCTGTCTCGGTTGGCAAACCAATGAAGAACGACGTAGTGTCGTAACTATACAACTCGCTACTGTGCCTCCAGTCTTCAGTGTTGGTTAGTGATTGAATGACCTCCTTATTGAAGCCAGTTTGTTCGCCGTTAACGTTCATTGCGTTTTGGCATAACTCTAAGAACATGGGGTCTCTACCGTTAGTCGAGAATGGTATTGATGGTACGACACCGTAGCCACCACAACGTAACTGGAAGTTGCTGAACAACGGGTTCTTGAACACAGTGTGGTTAGTGGCTTTCAACGGGAACAGGAAGAAGATGGAGTCGACAAAACGTGGTGTGATGGTCTGTGTGGTTGACCCGTGACCGGCTGTGAGCTTCTTAGACATCGTGGTGAACGTAAGTATCTGTGTTGGAAAGATGAGTTCGTGCTGGGTGTATCTATTGACGAGTGCGTTGTAGATGTCACCATCGATGCCGAAGTTAGGTATGACGCTGTAGCAGTCCGTTACTTCGTATGTACGTGATACTGTAAGTGTACGTAATTCAGCTTTAATGTCAAACGGCGCGCTATTACCGGTCTTACCAACCCACATCATAACGGGCTCACCTATTTGAACAAACTCAGTTGTAACGTTATCTAAATCGAATTGAACCTGATCAACGTGGTTAGCTATCAACTCCATTGACGGACCAACAGGGCAGTACACAAGACCTTGAGTGCCGAACATGATCTTGAGTTCAAGCTTACCTGCAAACGCTGGTAGATACTTGATATTACTCAACGGCAAGAAGCGGCGTAGGTCGATCTTAAGTGGTATCATGATGTTTTTGAGACCAAGTACACCCTCTTCGAACTCTATGAACGAGCCACAGCGTGCTAAATCGAACTTGCGCTTGAATATGTCCTTATGTCGTACCTTACTGAACACGTCGGAGCGTTTGGATGCTTCGTTGGCACCACATGCGGTTATGAATGACTCCTCAGGGCCGAAGTTCTGAGTGTATATGGAGATACCGTTTGATAGGATCTCGTATTTTTCGACAGCATCCATTGCGTCTTTGAAGCCAACCCATAACGAGTTGAATGAGTGCTCACGACCTGTAGCACCTACTTTGGTTAGGTCATCGATTGATTGATTAAGTTCAGCGGTGATGTGTAACGTAGCTTTGATGAAGCCATTGTATATGTCAGCTGTGTTATCGCAAGTGGGGCTGATAATGAATGTGGTTGACGAGCCTGCGTGAACAGGTGCTGATGGGCTGTATGATGCTTGTGCATCAATAAAGTACTTCTTGTTGGTGTCTGACATTGCAATTGCGTTGTCAACTACGTCGAAATAGCTAGCCACTTGAGTGTTGACCTCAGCGCTGGTTTTATGAAACACTTCGTTGTTGAACGTCATTTGCGAAACATAAAAATGCATATCGACCCATGATCAGATTGATTAATACCTACGTATGCGTGATCTGAATTGAGGTGGTGCAGGTGGTTCATCGATTGGTGTCGGTGTGTCGTCGGGTGTCGATGGAGTTGGCTCTGAAGGGGTTGTAGCAGGAGTTGGCTCTGAAGGGGTCATTTGATCAGGCACCAACGAAGTTGGCAGCCCTGAAGGGGGTACATACCGTGATCGTATGCGTGACTTGGTTAGCTCCTTGTTAACGACGCTCTTGATGTATTGCTTTTGCTCCTTCTTGAATCGATCGTTGCGTAGCTCCTCACCGAGTGCACGTAGCTGTTCAAGTATCTCGAGGTTGACGGTTGAATCAACTGATTGGTCATGTGATCGTGTTGAACGCTGTTTGATTGGAGCTGGCTGAGCTGGTTCGTTATCGATGCTGTTGAGGTCATCGGTTGATTGATCATCACGTGTCATCTTAGGTTGTTTAACGATAGGCGTGCTGTTAGGTGGACTGTCAGTGGTTGGCGTGGGGCGTAGCTTGACTATATACCTACCCTCCTTTTTGGTTGGAAACACGTCATACACCGGGTCATCAATACCTTGCAGCCATCGTTGAATGATCTGATTGCGCTTCATGCGTGTAATACGTTGAGTCATTTGGTAAAGCCAAAAATTTAAATAGTCCCCAATAGCTACTTACGTGTCGATTTGTGGTTATTGCTCGATTTCGGCTCTGATTTGGGTCTATTGGATGACTTGCGTTTGCGACTAACGGTTGACTTCATGTAGGGTATCGTGACATCATATGTGTTAGTGTTAGCGTTATATTGTTTAGGTGCCTGCTTAGGTCTAGTGATCTCGTTGTACATCGTACCTGGTCCTGACACAATAACTGACTTGCTTGATCGGTATGCATTCGTTTTTGGGTTGATGTTGAGGCTCATTTGATGTCCATTAAACACCTCTGAACGGTACCCACTTATGGTAATGCTTTGAAGCAGCCCGACGTGATTCAACTGCGGCTTGAGCTGATGACGAACCACCTGTTGGAGGAGGCTTGAGTTCACCGCGAGCAAACTGTTCACTGAGCTGTTCGAGCTTATTCGTGACGGAGCCCTTAGGCATGTTGCTGAATATGGATGCACCTACTGACGTGACGGCACCTAACGCTGGATTGAACGCAGTCGCGAAGGGGGTAATGGCATGAAGTAGTGTACCAACCGTTTTAGGATGGTTCATAGCGTAGTTCTTGGCACCAATGAGGCCCTTCTTAGTAGCATTCCATACGTGGTGAGCTGCGTTCTTGGCACCGATGAGGCCTTGATGCACGTCATTCTTAAACCTGTTCCAACCACTCGTGATAAAGCTTTTGAAACCCATGTGTTTGAAAATCATTAAACTTCAAAGTGAGCCTCGTTCGCGGTGATGTGAATTATGAAGCGGTCGTGTTGCCCCTTGTGGTTAAGGTACTCAGCCGTTGTCGCTTTAGCATCGAGGTTGTTAGGTGTTTGCTGTAGTATTGACATGAAGTCGTCTTTACTGAACCCGCTGTAGCAAATGACATCGGTGGCCAATCGTTTAACGTTAAGGTGTACGAATCGGAGCGTCTGTACGGCTATAACACAGGTTAGGTTGTAGTGACGTGTTTTGGTAAGCAATCGACACAGCTCGCTATTACCATTCTTGAGTAGTGGTGAGCCGGCAGCATCATCGAGCACGAGTAGTGTGTTGTAAGGGTATGACGCGGTTTGATACTTGACTAGCTTGCTAGCGATGTATGTTATGCGGTCTTCAATATCGATTAACGAGTGCTTTGATATGATTCTAGCCATCTCATCGTTGGTCTCAGCCATATGTGTCAACACGTGTTTGACCATAGCGTAATACTTGAGTTTGCGCTTAAGGTGGCGCTTGAGGTATGGTAGTAAGAGCTCCTCTTTGATGTACGTAATGGGTGTCTTAACGTTTTTGGATAGCACCTCAGCGGTCTTGTCAAGCTTACCGGATGTTGAACAGAATATGATCTTGCTGTAGTATGGCTTTGCGAACAGACGCTCGGTTATCATGATGTGTGACCATATCCAGTACGACTTACCAGCGCCCATCTTACCGATAAGTAGGTATACACCATTGGTTGAGTATGGATACTCGTCACTGAGTGGTTTGATCAAGGCCATATCGATGTCACGTTGGTTCTTATGCAACGCCTCAGATATCAAGCTCTTGACGTCATTAAGCACGTTCTTACGAGTCATTTGATGTTAAATGAACTTCTTAATTTGATCAGGTATCTTATTATGGTTCAACCAATACTCACGCTCCATCGTAGATAGCTTGGTAGGGTGACCTTCACGCATGTACTTGGCTTTGATGGTGTCCTTTGAATTGTCATCATACGTGATCGAGTAGGTATCGCGTTTACTGTTGTACGAACGTATATCCTTAACAATACCACGTTTGCCGCCTTTGATAGTTGTCGCTAACGGAATGGTGCTGTTTGACTTGACTAGTTTGTAGCCAGGTACAGTGTCAACAGAGGCATCGCTTGATCTAATGATAAACTGGTTGCCATCTCGTGAGTCGATTAAGTATGATACCTTCGATAGGTTGGTACGCCTTTTTGAAAACGGGTTCTTATCTAGCACCAATCGTACTGAGTCACCTGGTTCAAAGTTGTACGGGTTAGCTTGACCTCTCATCTTGTCGATGTACTTTAACTCATCAGTTAACGTGATCTCGTTAGGTGACCTGTTATCGAGCGAGCTGTGTGGCATGTTGTTGTATGACTCGACTAGATCTGTAATGCTCGCGGTGGGTTTGCGTGACTGCATATCACGTATTGTTCTCATGAATCGATTGATGATACCGAGCTTGTTGTGGTCGTTATCGGTTGTTGTGGTGTATATGATATCATGTTCGATCATGAAGTCGAGTACTGATTTGGATAGGTATGCGGTGTCCTCATCTGATATGATGGCTCTGCAGTTAGGTTCGGCTTCTATGAATGCGTTGAGTGATCGTAATACATCCTTAGCGCCTTTAGTGTTCATTTCATATGCATACGCTTTACGAGTGTTAACGTTGATTATCATTAAGTAGTTAGGGTGACCTATGAATGTGTCCATCTGATATGCATGTGGTACCTTAGAGTAGATGTGCATGTACTTAGGTGGTGACGTGTGTTGATCATGTACGACGTGCGTGT
>CAMWTP010000165.1 GCA_947177165.1 uncultured Lachnospiraceae bacterium | reverse complement strand
ATTTTGACTTTTTGTAAAAGTAGATCATAGATAAGCGAGAATTACGGACGCATATTCCCGATAAGCCACAGTCGGACAAGGGCAGGGCAGGCATCCCCGGCTTTCCGACAGATCGGGGAATCGGGGAGCAGGGGCGGTTCTGATTGACAAAGAGGCGTTTTTCTTTGTTTGGATAGGGAATTTAAAAGGTGACAATATCTAGGAGGTTTTATGCGTAAATGTATTCGTTGTGGCAGCACAATGGTTGAGGGCTGTGGCATAAAAGTAAAAGGTGGAGCATACGGGATTGTTTTGACAGATAATGAAAACAAGTGGTGGGGTGGGCGTATAGGTGAGCCCAAAGTTGCAATCTGCCCTAATTGCGGTGAAGTTTCTATTTATCTGGAAAATATAGAAAAATTAAAAAATAATGAGAAATAAACCTTAGAGATGGCATATCCCCAATAAGGTACAGCGGGCGGACAGGGCAGGCATCCCCGGCTTTCCGGTAGATAGGGGAATCGGGGAGCAGTGAGTAAAACAATAAAGCACAAACGATAAAAGGGAACCAAACAGGAAGATTTCACGTTCTAATTGGTTCCCTTGTTACATATCAGCGTGGGGAGGCGGTGGTGGAAGCCATAAAATAAGGCCGGCTATTGGCCTGAGTTGAGCAAAGGAGGAGGCGGCAGATGGAAGTGATCAAATGCCCCAACCCCAAATGCAGGCGGCGCATTTTGGATGATGAGGGAACGGAGACAGAGTGGACGGTTCTGGAGATTAAATGCCAGCACTGCGGAAAGCTGGTAAGGCTGTACTGCGGGCCGGACGGGATTGAAGCAGGTATATATGGGAGGAAAAAACGGCAGAGGTGATTCTGCTGTTTTTTTGTGCATAAATGATTAAGGCAGCGCTTTCCGGCCCATACTTATAACAGGAAATGGAAATTTATGGAAATTTCCACCGATGGGACATTTTATGCAGGATGCATAACATGGCTTTGTCATCCAAAACAGGCTGTGGAGGTATACGGTATGTGTATGGTCAAATGTCCCGCTTGCAAAGGACGGATCTGCGATTTAATTGCCACCGCAGGAGGGCGCGTAGTGTTAAAGGTTAGATGCCCTGAATGCGGGAGGATAGTCAAATTGGAATGGCTACTACAGGTCACGGAGACAGCTAAATAAGACTTACTACCGAGCGAGTGGGACCAGGGGACATCGAGTCACGAATGGCCGGAGTGAAGCTAGAGACAATGAGCCTTAGCTTACTCCGGCCATTTTTCCATTTTAAATCAATTTCATATCAAAAATAGAAGCGTTTCTGGCTTTACGAAGGCGTAAAGAAAGGAACGCTTTTATGTCTGAAAAAATCATCAGAATCAAGTCAGGAAACGAAGAATTCACAATGAGTGTCACGGAAGAAGAATATCTGAAATATTACTGCCCGTGGTGGCAGATGAAGAAAAAGGAACAGAGGAACCGGGAGGCAATGGAGCAGAACGGCTATACGGAAGAATCCTACGAGGAATGGAAAGAGAACGATATGCGGACGGAGTTTTTTGCGGAGAGCATGGAGGAACTAGCGGAAAAGCGGATGCTGCTTGGTGTCCTGCAGGACGCTATGGATTCCCTCCTGCCGGAAGAGAGGGAGCTTGCCATGAAGGTGTTTGGGGAGGAAATGCAGGTCAGCGAGTTTGCAAAATCAAAAAATGAGAGCAGGACAACAGTATCTTCACGGAAGCAGAGGGTACTGGAGAAACTGCGCCTGTTTTTTGAGAACACGGCGGTTTGCGTTTCCACCGTATCGGACTAATTTTGTGGCTTGGGAGGAGGCGGGAGTTTTTGCTTAATGGGATAATTATCTAAAAGTTAATCAGTGTGTTAAAATATAATTGTTGACTTGAAGCGCACTTCATAGTTTATGATAACAGGGAAAGGTGGATTTATATGTATTCAGCAAAAGAAGCAGCAGAAAAGACGGGATTATCGACAGCAGCATTAAGGTATTATGAAAAGGAACAGTTATTGCCGCAGATTTCCCGGACAAGCCAGAAATACAGGCAGTATTCGGATTCAGATATTGAATGGATAAAAATGGTTCAATGCCTGAGAAGGGCGAATGTGCCAATCCAGTCAGTCAAAAAATATATTGCCCTGTTGGTACAGGGTGGGAAAACAATGGAACAGCGGTATGGCATGGTTCAGGATTACATCAGGGATATTCAGGAACAGATGGATCAACTGCAAAATGCGCTTGCCTTAACACGCGAAAAGTCGGCATTTTATGAAAAACTTTTAAAGGAGCCGTCAAGCAGGGATTTAACATATCTGGAAGAATGGGAACTGTTTAAAAATGAAGAAGGGAAGGAAGAATGAAAACGGTTTTGATTACGGGAACCACCAGCGGAATCGGAAAAGCCTTTGCGGAAAAATTCGCAGATGAGGGATATGATTTGATTCTTGTTGCGAGGAATGAGCAGAAGTTAAAACAACAGCAGGCAGCTTTGCAGGAGATCTACCATGTGGCAGTGAGATACATTGTTCAGGATTTGACACAGGAGAGTGCAGCAGGTTTGATAATGGCGGATATAGATAAATGGAAGGTCACCATTGATGTTCTTGTAAATAACGCGGGCTTTAATGAGTGCGGTTTTTTTGTGGATACCAGACTTGACAGGGAGCTTGAAATGATAAATATGCATATACGGTTTGTAACAGAATTGACAAAACGTATATTAGTACATATGAAAGAAAACGGCTATGGGAGAATCCTGAATGTAGGCTCAACAGGCTCTTTTATTCCGTCTCCCACAGATGCCGTTTATTCTGCCACAAAAGCATATATTATGTCTTTTTCAAATGCTTTATGTGGCGAACTTGGTAAAGCAGGGATAAAAGTAACTACTTTATGTCCGGGGGCAACGGAGACAGAATTTGCTGTAAAAGCAAACATTCAAAATGCATTGCTATTTAGGATCGCAGTTATGAAGCCGGAAAAAGTGGTGGGGATTGCTTATCGCAAAATGATGAAAGGAAGAAGGCTGGTTATTCCGGGGATATATAATAAGCTGTTGGTTGTATTTTCTAAAGTAATGCCTATAAGCCTAACAAATAGGATTACGATTTTTATGATGAAATAATTGTGGCGAGGCTGGAAAAGATACCATTGATTAAGCAAAGGCCGCCGCAGATGGCTTACCGCCATATGCGGCGGTCTGCCGTTTCCGCAGGCAGGTCTGACAGCAGAAACCGCTTGGAAAGCGGGGGAAATAGAGTTAATATGCTTACACGGCGGTTTGCGTTTCCCCTATATCGGACGAATGGCGAAAAACTTTAGGGCTGATTAAGACTTCAAAAATAGTTAAAATCTGCGATTCACGTAGCCAGATTAACCATTCACGAAGTAGACGTTAGAAATAGTCCTGATTTTTCCGATAAGTTAGTTGAGGACTGGGGGTGGCAGATACGGTAAAAATTGCGGTGTGTGATGATGAAAAAAATATAAGGTCTTACCTTGTTTCGCTCATCAAAAAGCAGGGCGGGGAGTGCGGCATCACGGAATATTCCTCTGCTGATGCGTACCTCTCGGATGGTAAGGAGCATGACCTTGTATTTCTTGATATAGAAATGGGCGGCTCCGGCACAGGTCTGGATGGCATGGGGTTGGCAAGGCATATCCGGGGCATGGAGGTACAGAAGCAACCCATCATCATTTTTGTTACAGGATATGAAAAGTATGTCTATGACGCATTTGACGTAGGGGCGTTCCAGTATCTGGTAAAGCCCGTGGACGAACAGAAATTTGCAGAGGTGTTTGGCCGGGCGGTGGGGCAGATCGTATCGGAGGCAGAGCAGAGAAAGAAAAGACTTGTGATCCAGTATGGTGGTGAGGGAAAAGCCATACCACTGAATGACATTTATTACATGGAGAGCCGGAACCACAATATCGTCCTGTATCTGAAAAGCGGAAGTATAGAATATTATGCGAAGATTGGGGATTTGGAGGAGGAACTGGTAGGGCAGTTTTACCGCATCCACCGGGGATACCTGATTAACCTTTTCCATGTGGAGGGGTATGACAGGACGGAGGTAAGGATGGCGAATGGGGATAAGTTGCTGCTTTCAAGATATAAGTATGACGGCTTTGTGCAGGCATACATGGATTACATTTCGGAGGAAAGCCTATGAGCCAGTCAGCGTTTGAAATAATGAATAGCTTCTTGGATATATGGAAGATCGTCATACAAGCCATAATGTTCCTTGTTTTATGGATGGCAGTTTTCAGCGTGAGAAAAGGAAAAAAGGATAGCATTACCACAGTTCTGTTTATACTTGCCAATATAGGGATTGGATTCCTTCCGTGTGCCGCTTGGGTAAGGTATGGCGTTTCCGCTTTTGCAATAATGGGTTATGTCGGGATATGTTATAAAAAACAGATTGGAAAAGCAGTATTTGTAATGCTCGCTTTTTATAATCTCCATTGCCTGAGTTTCCTGATTGCGAATAGCATCTATATGAAGATAACAAGCATACTGATGGAAAACCTTGATGCAACGCAGGAAGGTTTTCAGCAGCAGGTGTATCATTGCATAACTGTTGGAATGTTGTTCTCCGTGATATTTTATACAGGGTTATTTACGGTAATGATGGTTGTCCTGTACAGGCTCATCAAAAGAGCGGATATCATGGCATGGCAGGATGTCCTGCTGCTTTCCGTATTAAATTTTGTGGGAAGCATGATTGCAGGGGTGGTGAATGGGCTGCTGATTGTAAGGATAGGCAGTGATACATTTGTCCTGTTTGACGAAAAGCCAGACTTGCTTTGGAAGATTCCCGTGATAGCAGTTCTTATATTTGCCGGGGAAGCAGCACTGATTTATTTCTGGCAGCGGTACCGTGTCCTGCTTGCCGAGAGGCAGAAGCATTTTGTGGAGGAACAGCAGGTTAAAGCTATGAAAAAGCGACTGGAGGAAGCAGAGAATTTTTATGGCAGCATCCGCAAGGTAAGGCATGAGATGAAGAACCACATGGCGAACATCAAAGGGCTGGCAGGAGCCGGGGAGTATGGGGAGATAGAGGACTATGTACGGCGGATGGATG
>CAMWTP010000164.1 GCA_947177165.1 uncultured Lachnospiraceae bacterium | reverse complement strand
CCGTAATCCGGTCGCCCGCATCATAGGTATTGTAGGTGGAAATGCCGTTGGGACGATGGATTTCCGTGATGCGGTTGATGGCGTCGTACACGCAGGTGGTGGTGTTCCCCTCCCTGTCCTCCACTCTTACAAGGTTGTCGTTTAAATCATATTCATAGCGCACCGTGCTGCCGTCGGGGTAGGTGATGGCAGAAAGATTACCCGCCTCGTCATAGGCATAAGACACCACATCCCCCGCGCCTTCCCCATGGGAGAATCCCGTGCCGTCTGCCCCCGTACTGCCTTCCGGCATGTCCGCGCCGCCTGCGCCGCCTTCCGGCATATCTGCTGTGCCCGCTCCGCTTTCTGGCGTGCCCGCGCCATTCTCCGGCGTGCGGTACGTGGTCACCGAGGTAATCCGCCCCAGGCTGTCATATGCATAAACCGTGTCCCCTGTCTCATCGTACATGGACACGCGCTCCCCGAGGGCATTATAGGCATATGCCACAGGCGCCCCGTTTTCCGCCCCTGCTGCATCCGCATAGGTCTTTTCCACCAGGCTGTTCAGCCTGTCATAGTCATAGGTAATGGTATTTCCGCTGTTATAGGTGTGGGAAAGAAGCCTTCCCGCCGCGTCATAGGCAAAGGCTTCCATGCGCCCCGCCGCATCCGTGATGGAGGTCAGGTTCCCTTCCAGATCATAGGTGTACCTTGTGCCCCTGCCCATGTAGTCCGTCACGCCTGTCAGGTTCCCCATCACGTCATAGGCATAGTACGCCGTGCTTCCCATGGAGTCCGTCACGCTTGTAAGACGGTCTTTTCTGTCATAGGAATAGCTTGTGACACGCCCGTCAGCCGCTGCGTGGGCGGACAGGTTCCCGTGGGCATCGTAGGCATAGCGTTCCGTCAGCCCCAGCCTGTCCGTGTGGGAAACAAGACGGTCTGCCCCGTCGTAAACATACTGCTCTGTCTCTCCCAGCGGGTTCACTGCGCCTGAAAGCCTGTTGTCCCCGTCGTAGGAATAATGGTATACATACCCCTTCGGGTCCGTCACGGACACAAGGTTATAATTCCCGTCATAGCCATAGCGCGTGGTGCGGCTGCCCGGCAGGGTGATGCCCGTCAGGCTGCCTGCCCCGTCATAGGCTGCGGCTGCTGCCCGCGCCTCAGGGTCTGTCACGGTTATCAGCCTGTCCGCCCTGTCATACGCAAAGGTAAAGGTACTGCCCAGCGCATTGGTCATGGCGGTACGGTTGCCCCTGCCATCATAGCTGTAGGAAGTAACGCCGCCCTCTGCATCCGTCACCTGCACAAGGTTGTGCAGCACATCATATTCATAGAGTGTTGTCCTGCCAAGGCTGTCCTCCTGCTTTATGAGGTCATCCCCCGCGCTGTAGGAAAAAGTGGTTTCATAGCCAAGAGGTGTGGTGATTCCCGTCACCCTGCCTGCTTCATCATAGGCATAGGCATAGACGCCGCCGTTGGGCAGCATCTGCTTTTCCACCTGTCCCCTTGCATTGACCTCATAGGAGGTCAGTGCGCCCAGCGCATCGGTCACGCCGGTTACCACGTCATGGCTGTCATAGGTATAGCTTTCCACAGCGCCCAGAGGCGAGGTCTGTTTTACCAGACGGTACAGCACATCGTATTCATACTGCCAGGTTTCCCCCGTGCCATCCGTCACCGCAAGGAGATTGCCCGCGGCGTCATAAGCCCTGTGCTCCGTGATACCCTCCGGCGTCGTAATGGAAATCAGATTATTTCTGCTGTCATAGGCATAAAGGGTCTGCCCGCCATTGCCGTCCGTATACTTAACCGGACGGTGAAATGCGTCATAGGCAAGGGCAGTCTGTATGCCGTTCCCGTCCACGGACACCGTCAGGCAGCCGTCCCCGTCATAGCCATAAAAAACCGTACCGCCCTCCGGATTTGTCTCCCCGCTTAAGCGGTTTAAGGCATCATAATGATAGACATAGGCTGCCTCCTCCGGTTTCACCATCCGTATCAGGTTTCCTGCTGCATCATATTCATAAATGGTTTCATTTCCTGCTGCATCCGTCATGCGCACAGGCCTGTCAAGTACGTCGTAATCATAAAGCGTTACCGCCCCGTCCATGTCCGTCACGGCGGTGATGCGCCCAAAGGCATCATAAGTATAAAGGATGCTTCTGCCCATCACATCCGTCTGCCGCACCAGATTTCCGGCATCATCATACCCGTAGGACACCTGCCTGCCCGCCGTGTCACGGCTTTCCGTCACGCGCCCCATTTGATCATAGGTAAAGGTTGTTTTTACCCCGTAGCGGTCCGTATAGGTTTCCACTTCCCCTGTGGCAAGGTACGAGAAGGTTTCCTTCTCCCCGTTGGGGTAAGTGTCACAGACAAGCCTCCCCTCTGCGTCATATGCATAGGTATGGGCATTGCCCAGCGCATCCGCCGCGCCGGTAATATTGCCCTCTGCATCATAGGCATAGGAAAGAAACACGCCTGCGCTGTCTGCGGCTGCAGTCATGCGGCTTATACTGTCGTAGGCATAGGTGGTAATCCTTTCCTCCCTGCCGCTGTTTTCTCCCGTCTGCCTTTCCCTCATTTCCACAAGCTGCCCGATGGCGTCATAGGTATAGGCTGCCTGCCTTCCCTCCGGTGTGGTAACGGTGACGGGGCGGCTTTCCCTGTCGTAGGTATAGGCAGTGATGCCGCCCAGGGCATCCTGCATTTCTGCCAGACGGTTTAATCCGTCATAGGCATAATGCGTACTGTTCCCCAGTTCGTCCGTGGCGGATATCAGGTTTCCTGCACCGTCATAACCATAAACAGCACTCTCTCCCAGCGGGCTGGTGGTTTTTACCAGCCTGCCGCATGCGTCATACGCATAAAGCCATATCCTGTTTTCCCCTTCTGTCAGGGAAACCGGATTGCCGCATTTGTCATAGGAAAGATATGCCGTGGTGCCAAGCCTGTCCGTGACGGCAATAAGCCGCCCCAGCCTGTCATAGGCATAACCCACGCTGCTTCCGTCGGCATGGAGGATTCCCGTAATCCTGCCGCAGGCATCGGACGCATAGGCTGTCCTGTTCCCCCTCTCGTCCGTCTGGGAGGAAAGCGCCCCCGTGACAGGGTCATACGCATACAGGCGGGTATGCATAAGCCTGTCTGTCACGCTGGCCGCCCTGTCCGCCCTGTCATAGGTGTATGCTGTTACCCTGCCTTCTGCATCCGTTTCCGTCTTTACGCGGTTCATGGCATCATAGGCATAGGAAACCACATTTCCCTCTGCGTCCGTTTCCGTCAGCCTGTTGCCGTTTGCGTCGTAGGTATAAAAAAGGGTATTGCCCAGCGCATCCATGCCGGAAAGCATGCGGTTCATTTTATCATAGGCAAAGGTACTGGTATTTCCTTCCCTGTCCGTAATGGCTGTTACATTTCCCGCCGCATCGTAGGCATAATAAGCGGTATTTCCTTCCGCATCCGTCACCGCCACACGCCTGCCCTTTGCATCGTAGGCACAGGCAGAGGTGTTCCCCAGCGGGTCCGTTTCCGTCAGGAGGCGGTTCATGGCGTCATAGGTATAGCGCCAGATATTTCCTTCCGCATCCGTCATGGCTGTCACACACGCCCCGTTATAGGAGAAAGCCGTCCGGTTTCCTTCTGCATCCGTCACGGAAACCAGCCTGTTTTCCCCGTCATAGGCATAGGAAACCACGCCTCCCTCCGCGTCCGTCACGGAAACAAGCCTGTTTTTTTCATCATAGGCATAAACCGTCACGCCGCCGTCATAGTCCGTGGCGCTCTGTAAAAGCCCTGCCGCCGTATAGACATAGCACCGCTGCGCCCCGTCCTGTCTGGTCTCTGTCAGCACGCGCCCTGCCCCGTCATGGGTATAGGCTGTTGTCACGCCCTGCCTGTCCGTCACTAAGGACAGGTATCCCTGCCCGCTGTAGGAACGGCTTTCCGTGCTGCCGTCCGGATACTCGGTTTTTACGGTGCGGAAGCTGCCGTCATAATAATAGACGGTTTTGTTCCCGTTTGCGTCCACAGCCTCCGTCCTGCCGTCCCCGTAGGAGAGCGACACAGCACCCCCTTCTGCGTCCACCTGCCGGATGACGCGCCCTTTTTCATCAAAGGTATTCTCCACCACGCGGTTTCCGTTTTCGTCATGCCATGCCGTCATCCGGTGCGCCCCGTCGTAGGCAAAGCGCAGCACATCCCCTGCTTCGTCCGTCACGGACACAAGGTTCCCCGCACCGTCATACCCGTAGCGGATGCTGCTTCCGTCCGGCAGCCCGATGGCTGCGATACGGTTTTCCCCGTCAGACAGCACCGTATACATTTTTCCCGAAGGAGAGGTAATGGCGGAAAGCCTGCCGTCCATGCCGTAGGAAAGCGTCGTCCGCCTTCCGCAGATATCCTCGATTGCAGTAAGCTGCCCCCAGGCATTGAAAAGATGTTTTTCAAGGCCTGCCGTATCCGTGACGGCAAAGCCGTCCCCTTCTTCCGTCAGGGCATACGCCTGCCCTGCAGGCGCACGCCAGCCGTCCCCTTCTTTTGCAAACGCCACGATGCTTCCTGTCCCCGAGAGCCACAGGATGGTGCCGTCCGAAAGCTCCCCAAGCCGCTCGTCAAAGGGCGTGCTCCAGCCGAAGCCAAAGCTTCCCGCATAGCCCGCTCCCATGGAATTATACTGCCTGGTAAAGGCAAAATCCCCGCCGATATCCGCTATCACGGCGTCCGTCTGCTCCATGTAGAAATTTCCCGTGTTTAAATTTACCGGCTCAAAGCCGAATGCACAGTACTGCGCCCGCCCTAAAAGCAGCCCGTCAATGGCCGACTTCCAGTAATCTGACAGTTCCCCTGCCACATAGGGTGCAGTGTTCTGCGGGTTCCTGATAAAAATCAGATTTCCCTGCCTTGTCAGGGCATCCTGCATCTGCATGTCCGCCATGACCGTGTCAAGCTCCACGCCGTAATGCACCGCAATCCGCGGAATCAAATCAAACGCGCCTTCCTCATAAATGAGGAAGCTCTCGCTGCGGACGGTCTTCCCGGTGCCGCCCGCGCCGCTTTCCGCGCTGCTTCCCATGCCGTCCCCTGCACTGCCTGCCGCGCTGCTTCCCATGCCGTCCCCTGCGCTGCCTGCCGCGCTGCTTTCCGCTGTTTCTTCCGCATATGCCGTGATGTAGTACACCTGCCC
>CAMWTP010000163.1 GCA_947177165.1 uncultured Lachnospiraceae bacterium | reverse complement strand
ATGCCGCATCGGCATGACTGGAAGTGTGTAAAGAAATTCTAAGCGGCCAAAGTACACCCGCTAAGAATTTCTAAATTACACACTGGAAGAATGCCAAAAGCAGGCATTCTTGTCACGGATTGTTTGTGCTGCTGTAAGCGGCATGTTTGAAAGAATGAAAGGAGGAATCCTCATGGCAAAAAATAACAGCATGAGCAAGGCACTGGTGCGCCGGGAGACGATAGCGGGGTATGCTTTTATGCTACCAAGTCTGATTTTCTTTCTGGGATTTGTGATTTATCCTATGGTGCAGTGTGTGTTCACAAGCTTCTTTGACGCTACCATGAACCGCGAGGACATCTTTATCGGTTTCGCCAATTATGCGGAGTTGTTTCAGGACAAAGTATTTCTGGGCGCGCTGAAAAATACGGTGATTATCGTGGTGGTTTCCGTTCCGGTGACCTGTATCTTCTCCCTGTGGGTGAGCTCGGTCATCTATGATCTGGCAGGGCCGGCCTGCTCCGCATTCCGCTGCATCTTCTACCTTCCGGTTGTGACCGGATCGGTGGCCGTTGCCGTTGTGTGGAAGTGGATGTTCAACAACTATTACGGTATCTTTAACTACATAGGGACCAACACAGGTTTGATTGAGAAGAATATCAACTGGCTGGGTGACGAGAAGTTTGCGCTGGGCTGTATCATCCTGATACTGCTCACGACCTCGGTAGGACAGCCGATCGTTCTGTATGTGTCGGCGCTCAACAACGTGGACCAGTCGCTCGTGGAGGCCGCGGAGGTGGATGGTGCCACCAAATTCCAGTGCTTCTGGAAGATCAAGTGGCCGCAGATTATGCCGACCACGCTGTATATCCTGGTTATCACGACCATCAACAGCTTCCAGTGCTTTGCGCTGATACAGCTGCTGACAAGCGGTGGACCAAACCACAGCACAGACACCATCATGTACTATATTTACTACAATGCGTTTAAGCTGTACCGCTACGGTTACGGAAATGCGATGGGCGTAGTTCTTGCGATTATCATAGCCCTGCTCTCCGCAGTGCAGTTTAAGATGGCAGAGAGCAAATAGGAAGGGGGAAGTGTATATGAAACAGAAGCAGTTAAACCGTTCAACCTGTTACAAAATTATATCGGTTATCATTATCGCAATTTTGGCATTCACATTTGCCTTTCCGCTCTACTGGATTATCATCGGTTCCTTCAAGACACCGGCTGCCATCAACGCCACGACACCGCAGTGGTGGCCGCAGGAGTGGGTGCTCGACAACTACAGGAAGCTTTTCAGCAGACAGGTGGCGGCACTCTGGGAGATCAATATCCCGTTTACCGATATCACCTTTGCAGGGCCGGATGTGCCCGCGGCGATCCGCTGGCTCTTAAATACCGTGTTCATGGCAGTGGCAGCGATGCTGCTCACCTGCATCACGGCGGCTATGGCGGGCTATGCGCTTGCAAAAAAGCGCTTTGTCGGGCGCACGGTCGTGTTCTCCCTGATTGTGTGCGCGATGGCACTGCCGAAGCAGGTTATCCTGATTCCATTGCTTCGTGAGATGGCTTCGCTGGAACTGTACAACACGATATGGGCGGTTATCTTCCCGATCGTGGGCTGGCCGTTCGGCGTGTTCCTGATGAAGCAGTTCTCGGAGGGCATTCCGGGAGAGATGATGGAGGCTGCCAAGATTGACGGCGCAAATGAGTGGAAGACATTTTACACAATCGCACTTCCGCTGATTAAGCCGGGTATCGGTGCGCTGGCAATCTTTACCTTTATCAATTCGTGGAACGACTACTTTATGCAGCTGATCATGCTGACGAGCACCAAGAACCTGACCATCTCCCTCGGTATCGCAAAGCTGCAGGCGGAGAATGCGACGGACTTTGGCCTGATCATGGCGGGTGCATCGCTAGCGGCAATCCCGATTATCGTGATTTTCCTTATTTTCCAGAAGTATTTTACCAAGGGAATCACGATGGGGGCAGTGAAAGGCTAGGAGGTTTTGTATGATTTATACAGAGATAGCAAATATCGGACACTATCATGGCCTGGGCGAATATCTGGATAAGGCGGTCGATTATCTGAGCACGCATCCCCTCGACGGGATAGAGGCGGGGCACTATGAGATTGACGGCAAGATGGTGTACATGAATGTGTTTGACTATGAGACAATTCCCGAGGATGGCGCATTTTTTGAGGCACATAAAAAATACGCGGACATCCACATGACGGTGACGGGGGAGGAGATTGTCGGTGTATCGGATATGTGCAGGGTATCGGTAAAGACGTTTGACGAGGAGAAGGACCTTCTGGAGGTGGAGGGTCCTGTGGAGCACTACATCAGACTGATACCGGGGAAGGCGCTGATTACCCTGCCGGAGGACGCGCACAAGGTGAAGCTTGCCGCGGGCAGTCCCTCCGCAGTGAAGAAGGCAGTTATCAAAGTGTATATGGGATAAACAATCAAGGAGCGTGCTGCGGCGCGCAGAAAGGGGCAGATATGAGAGATATCAGCAAATATCAGGGAATTATTCCGGCGTTCTACGCCTGCTATGACGAGAAGGGCGAGGTTGATGAGGGACGTGTGGAGCAGCTGACAGATTATATGGTGAAGAAGGGCGTGAAGGGCGTGTATGTGGGCGGCTCCTCGGGCGAGTGCATCTATCAGAGCGTGGATGACAGGAAGCGCACGCTGGAGCGCGTGGTGCGTGCAAGTGATGGGAAACTGACCATAATCGCACATGTGGCGTGCAACAACACAGCTGACAGCAGGGAGCTTGCAGCCCATGCGCAGAGCCTTGGTGTGGATGCAATTGCGGCGATTCCGCCCATCTATTTTCATCTGCCGGAGTATGCTATCGCGCAGTACTGGAATGACATCTCTGACGCGGCGCCGGACACGGATTTCGTCATCTACAATATTCCGCAGCTCGCAGGTGTGGCGCTGACAATGCCGCTGTTTCGCGAGATGATAAAAAATCCCAGGGTGGCTGCGGTGAAGAACAGCTCCATGCCGACGCAGGACATTCAGATGTTCAAGTCCGAGGGCGGAGAGGACTTTGTGGTGTTCAACGGTCCCGACGAGCAGCTGGTCGCAGGTCTTGCGATCGGAGCGGACGGCGGAATCGGCGGTACATACGGTGTGATGCCAGAGCTTTACATCAGGATCATGGAGCTGGTGAATGCAGGAAAGCTGGATGAGGCACGCCAGATTCAGTATGCGGCCAACGAGATTATCTATGCAATGTGCGCATGTCATGGAAATATGTACGGCGTGATCAAGGAAATCCTGAAGATGCGCGAAGGACTTGACATTGGAGGCGTGCGCAGACCGCTGCCGTCACTCATACCGGAGGACATGGCACAGGTGAAAAAGTGCGCGGATATGATTGACAAGGCCATGGAGCGTTTTATATAGGAGGTTTCATATGACAAAACAGGAATTATTTGAGCGGATAAAAGGCAAGGTGATCGTCTCCTGTCAGGCAGTTCCGGGAGAACCCCTGTACGTGGAGGAAAAATCCATCATGTATCTGATGGCGCGCGCGGCAAAGCAGGCAGGAACGCCGATGATACGCACCAGCAGCATTCGGGATGTCGTGGCTATCAAGGAGGAGACAGGGCTGCCGGTCATTGGTCTTATCAAGGTGCAGTACGAGGGCTTTGAGAGCTACATCACACCCACAATGAAAGAGGTGGATGCGCTCGTGGAGGCGGGATCGGACATCATTGCGCTGGACTGCACAAACCAGAAGCGCGGGGACGGCAAAACCATCAGCGAGTTTATCACGGAGGTGCGCACAAAGTACCCGGATGCAGTTCTGATGGCGGACATCTCGACCTACGAGGAGGGCGTGAATGCGTGGAAGCTTGGCATGGACCTTGTGGGAACGACAATGAGCGGTTACACGGCGCATTCCCCAAAACTCAGCGGACCTGACTATGAGCTTGTAAAAATGCTGTCCGCCACGGTGGATATTCCGGTAATCGGTGAGGGCAGAGTTCACAATCCGGAGCAGGCGGTGGAGATGCTCGAGGCAGGCGCTTACGCAGTTGTGGTCGGCGGCGCCATCACAAGACCTCTTGAGATTGCGCAGCGCTTTATAAAGGCGGTGGAGAGCCGGTAATGAAGAAACATATTGTATGTTATGGGGATTCCAACACACATGGGTACTGCGCCGTCACAGGCGGGCGGTTTGACGAGACACAGCGCTGGTGCTGCCTGCTGCAGGAGAGGCTTGGCGAGAACTATCTGGTGATCGAGGAGGGACTGAGCGGGCGCACGACCAGCTTTACAGACCCGATTCATGAGGGGCTCAACGGGCTGGATTACATCTATCCGTGCCTGATGAGCCACGAGCCGGTTGACCTGCTGGTGATCATGCTTGGGACGAACGATACCAAGGAGCGTTTCGGCTCCTCGGCGGCGTGTATCGCGCTGGGGCTGAAACGGCTTGTCGCAAAGGCGATCGCGACGACGGACTGCTGGAATGGCGGGAAGCCGAATATCCTGATTGTCTCGCCCCAGAACATTGACGAAAAGTATATCGGTTCAGATGTCGGCGTGACGATGGGGCGTGGCTGTTCGGAGAAGTCGGCAGGGCTGGCGGAGGAGTTTGCAAAGATTGCGGAGCTGATGGGATGTCATTTTATGGATGCAGACGCAGTGATCACGGCGCCTGTCAATGACATCGACTATATGCACCTGTCGATGGAAGGGCACAGACAGCTGGCGGATGCGCTGGCGGAGAAGATTGGCGGGATATTTCAATAGCGGAAACAAATAACAGGGCTGCCGGGAAATGTTACTTGATTTTCCGGCAGTTTTTAGACTATGATGAAGCAATGCATCATGCAGTTGATGTACGATGGTATCGGATGTCACGGAAGCACCTTCAGTCCGGTATTCTGAGATTAAAGATAAGATTGAAAGTGTTGTAATTCCGCATTTTTGGACAGCAAGGAAAAAAATGAAAAAAATTTAAAAAAGTACTTGCTTTTTTACGAAAACTGTTGTATGATTTAATAGTTGTCAGCGATACTGAAAAGCAGACAGTTGAAATATAACAGTTATGGCTCGTTGGTCAAGCGGTTAAGACGTCGCCCTCTCACGGCGAAAACAGGGGTTCGATTCCCCTACGAGCTGTTTTGCAATTTAATATCTGGTTGTATACATATTATGGCTCGTTGGTCAAGCGGTTAAGACGTCGCCCTCTCACGGCGAAAACAGGG
>CAMWTP010000162.1 GCA_947177165.1 uncultured Lachnospiraceae bacterium | reverse complement strand
TGTTTATAAAACATCATTAGAGTAAAAGAATAATAAATAAAGAAAAGTAGGAGTGATGATTCACTCACGAGGGAATAAAGAATAGAGAATAAATAAAAGAGGGAAAACCCGTTCAATTGAGTGATGGGGAGAGTTGGACAATCTCCTCATCCGAGGACTGAGCGGATTCGGCAACCTTGCCCTTGTCCCAGTATGGGCTGTTGCCTGAATTGGACAGGACGTCGGAGTCTGATTCTGAGCTAGTATCATGTGCTGTGTTCATATCTGAGGTTGTGTTCTCGACGTAGCTCAAATTAGGAGTCGAGGTGGAATGAGCTGCTCCGACCAAGTCAGCCCATTCATCGTCATGGAGTGAGTTCGTGTCGGAGACTGAGTCTGAGTCAGAGTGTGAGAGAGTATTAGCTGAGGCAGTGTCTGAGACAGAGTCAGTCTGAGAATGATCTGATTGATGTGATTGATGTGAGTGATGTGAGATTTTGCCGGAATCTGGGTTCGTCCACTTCATGTAAACGAACATTGATTCCCGGATAGCGGCAGCTACCATGCGGGCAGCGAGAATTGATGTCATCTTCATCGAGCCCGTGACTTTTCTGAGCTCATCCAAGGTTTCTTTAGGCATCGCGCCTAATGAAGAGACAACTAGGACAAGAAGCACTGTCTCACATCTGAATTGTGCTTTACAGTCTGTGACAAGACTATTATATTTATTCAATTTTTCTCTGCGACGAACCGTTAAGGTAGATTCAGATTCACCATCTTTGTCGGTCATCATGTCGTACGGAATGGTGAATTCTGCGAGCATCAAACGGTTACCATCCCACCACCAAAGATCTGGTTTCATATTAGCTGATTCGCCATCTAATCGTTCGTTGCTGCGTCCACGAACGGTTTGATTCGTGTGAACATTCATGCGCTTAGTGTCTGTGAGATATTTCAAAAGGATATTCTGAACAGCATCATGTCTCGCCGTGTACATGTACTTCGAGTGAGGGCAACCGTTGATGATGTGGTGAAGTGTTTCAATGGCACCACATCGCCTGCAGAGATGGTTAGTGTCGTCAGCAGCTGTATTTCTGCTTCTCTTGGAACGAAGCGAGCCAGTCATAAGTGTGTTAGTGCGAGCTTTAATAGCAAATTTCACGATTGAGTCCGCCATGACTGACTTTGACTTCAGGAAGAAATTGCTGATAGGTGATTTTTGAAGCGACGTAAAAGAATGACCTCTCGAGGGGCAACGTAATAAACGATCATTGTGACGCTTAGTAATAATTTTTGAGATGACTTTCATGATGCTTTCAGAAGAAATTTCGGTTTCCTCCTTCGAGATGATGTCAATTATAATGAACTTACCATTCTGCTTCACTAGACCAAGGGAGAGGTCGTGGAGAGATTTCACGCAACGGGCTAAAAGGTTCGAAGTCCCGTGGTTGCGTCTCCCCATGAGAGACCCGTTCTCCTTGGTCTTTAAATGAAGGTAAGGAGATGTCTCATCGACGATAGCGTCTCTGAAGTTTATTTCGGCTTCATCAGAAGCTTTAATAACCTCTCTGACGCGCTGGTCATTAGACTCTCTCATACCAACGTAGCAACGGATGGTAAGTGCAGCTTGTCGCTCAGACAGTTGTTGCAGTTGAATACCTCCATCCTCTCGAGCTGTATAAAACCAATCTGTCGGTATTCCCGCTGCCCCGATCATCTTCGCAAGTTTGGAACGGATGTGTTCGTCCAAACGCTTGAGGTGATTGATCGGAGCAGTGTTGGAAAGCAATTCATAGTCAAGCTTTGGGAGAATGAAGCGTTTCACTGCATCAACTGCCTGCGTGAACCGAAGAGCACTGCCCGAGATACGCGTGACATTACTGAACAGCTCTTCGACACGTCTAAAAATGTGATGTTTTCTTTGAGACGATTTTGCAGCAATAGGTAACCCGAGATATGTTGTGTTCCCCTGAATAGAGACATTATCGATGATTCCACCATCAATGGTGAAATTCAGGTTAGGAACACAACGGTTACCATTGCTGATGACATAGGAGAAGCAGCGGCATTTCTTGCTGTTAATCTTCATGCCGCCAGCATACTCACAAAAATGTTCAATACAACGAAGAAGGTTATTCATACCTTCTTCTGTGTCGGAGAAGATGATTACATCGTCAGCGTACGCTTGAACAGAAGTAGATCGCCCGAACCAATGATAACCATCGTTCTCCATGTGACTTAACTGTTTGATCAATGATTCAATACAAACGTTGAAGAGAGTCGGGCTGAGTGGACAGCCCTGTTTCACTCCTCTCTTGATAAAGACATCGGTGCTCTTTCGACCACCACAACAGATCCTTGTCTTGGTGCCGGTGTATGAGTCGATGATCGATTTGATGAAATAAGAGTCGAAACCAAGACTCTTCAGATTCTTTTTGATCAGTTCCTGAGGAACTGATCCAAAAGCGTCTGAGAAGTCTATGGTAGTGATATATACTGATTTTGAATTCCGCGCGGCATCATGGATCATTTCGTCCACCATCGTAGCATGTTCCGACGCCGCAGCAGGAATTCTCATAAATCCCTTTTGATACGGTGAGATGAAAGAGTGATGTGAATTGAGAGTTTGCAATGATCGACTGATGTGGCACATTATGATCCGATACAATGTCGGAGTAATGGTAATCGGACGCCACGAATGAGGGTCATTCACATCACCTTTCTTGTAAAGCATGATCGTTTTGTTCATTTTGAGCACGTCGGGGAACAGGCCTGTATCCAGCATGCATCTAATGACGATTTGAACGATGCGTGCTGTCGTCTTTGCGCCTATCTTCCAAATGCCATTCGAAAGGCCGTCACACCCGACTGCTGAAATGTTCGATCGCGAGCGAATTGCGTTGATGATCGCTTCTTCGTTGAGGAGAGAAGATTTAAGAAGTTCCATATCGCCCGGAGCAATACATTCATCCAATGTGAAATTGTTATCACTGTCGTCTCCCAAGGCAGCAGCATCACCCCAGGAGGAACCATATGTGTCGACAAATTGCTCAACGGGGAGCGTGCATTCTGGCGTGTCATCACCGAGGATGAACCAATCCAATGCACGCTTCGGATCTTCTGAGTACAATTTCTGAACGAACTTCTTAAAACCTTGTGACTTACCAGAGCAATGTTTCGCTTCCAATTCATCCAGTTTTGAATGAATGAAACGAATCCTCTCCTCGTAATGTTCATCAAAGAGTAAACTGTCAATTGCATCCATATTCGAACCTCCGAGAAGCTGAACGAAATCGTCTGGAGCATCCTGGAGGAATCTCAACAATTTATCTTTGGTATCTGCGATAAAGTTATAATCGCGCTGAGCAAGATCGTCACGGTTGACGAACTTGTCATGAAGAAGCTCAATACCAGCCGCAAACTTGGAAGCTGATCTCAACTGAATTGGAATATCCAATGAGCGAGGCCTCGTGTCTTTGTTCCTTTTATTACGAGGAACACAGAATAGCTTACGCATCATGGAGCGAAGCGAAAGTGTGACTTTAGCAATGAGACCTTCGCATAACAACATACGTGTGTGTTTATTGAGATCAGGCTTATTCAGAGCAGAGTCGAATTGGTCAATCAAATTCTTGATTTTCGAATTGAATGTATCTTCGACATTAGAGCGGTGTTTGGCCAAACGATCACCCCAAAGCTTTGGGAGGTGTATGAATTCGTGGTCTTCCTTCATACACCGAGACTTCCAGTTCTCAGCTTTGTTAAGCAACTCTTCCAAATCAACGCAATGTTCGGTGTCGGTGGTTGTCGGATTCTGAGATTGACTAAGATGTAGACTATGATCTGAATCATCTGAGGATGAATCAACATGAAGTCTGGCAACAGGACGTGACTCGTTCGTTCTCATTCTGCCGGCTTCATGTGATTCACGAAGTGCACGCTCGCGGTTACGACGAACGTCCCTAGCATTGAGATCGACAGAATCATCCGATCTCGGGACGATTGGATGTGTGCGATCAAATTCCTGTTGAATGAGATTGTCTTTCCTAACCTCTTCCAAGGCCTCGATATCCTTGTTAGCTAACTCAATCTCATCGGAGTCAGAATCCGGAGACAACCACCTGGTACTGATGTTCACTCTCGAACAACGTGAGATATTACCTTCAACGTTCGAATTGGGGTGTGACCTGTTCGAATGTTGCTTCACCGTCATGATATCTTTTCCAATGAAGTCATGGCATACTGAACATAACGTAGCTGATACATCATGGAACACATCTTTGACAAACAGTAACTTGTGAGACTTCCTGGCGTGCAAAACATGCATCGTCCAAAACGAGCCAATCTCTCGTTTCAATGCTTCGAATTCCTGGTGGACAGAGCCTGTGTGACTTGAGAGTGAATTCTTTCTACTGACTAAGTACTCGCATCCAGCAACAGGGCATTGATATATCGTCCTGTATCTCGGTACATCATCAGAGAGGTGTGGTGATGTGATCTTCCACCTCAACTTCATACCAATGATGTACTGGAACGCTGCTTGTTCTTGTGGAAGCATTCTGTCATCATGCCGAGAACGCCAATGAACATGTAATGAGGCAGGTGTCGGATATACCTCCTCACAATATGGGCAATAAAATTGTCCGACTCCAATCCATCTGCTCTTCATGATCATCAACAAGATGATCGGAATATCGATGTCTGTCACGTCACTGAAATCCGCGTAGTCTGCATGTAATGATTGTAACCGCGTTAACAAAGCAGACATGTCTGTTTTTGAGTTCACCTTTAATAATTCTTCAACAATCCAGTTGAAGCGAGACAACCGTCCTCTGAAGTATGCAGGGTAATCTGAATGATCACCTTCATCATCTCCATCATGATCCTTACCGTTATGCCCTGAGTCTGAAGACGATGAAGAAGCCTCATCATTCTGAACGTCATGGTGACTACTAGGTGTCGAATCTGAGAATTCACCAGCATCGCTAACAACGCTGGACGTTGAATCATTAGAGCCGCCGGTAGATGAGTCGGAGGATGTATGTGAGCATGATCTGGAGCTCGCTAGTTCATGTAAAACGCTAACGAGCTGACCGATCTTCTCAGTGAGTGAAGGAGCCTCTGGGAGAGTAGGCAGAGGTACATCCTTCTCCTTCACCGACACTGAGAATTTTGGAATGTGAATAACAGTATTCACAACATCCTCGACGATCTCAACCTTGTGACTCTGAACATGAGCCGGTGTAGTAATCGATTCTTCAGAAACACATAGTTTGTTGGAGGTGACAGAGATCGGTGTTTCAACCGATCTCTCTGAAACATTGAGTACATTGGACG
>CAMWTP010000161.1 GCA_947177165.1 uncultured Lachnospiraceae bacterium | reverse complement strand
AGTGCGAAAAGGAGGCGACTTTTTTTATGGCAAGTCAGGTAATGAGAATTACATTAAAAGCTTATGATCATCAGCTGGTTGATGCATCTGCCAAAAAAATAATCGAGACAGTAAAGAAAAACGGATCACAGGTGAGCGGACCGGTTCCCCTTCCTACCAAGAAAGAGGTAGTGACAATCCTTAGGGCGGTTCACAAGTACAAAGATTCCAGAGAGCAGTTCGAACAGAGAACGCACAAGAGACTGATCGATATCATCACACCGACACCCAAGACGGTCGATGCACTGCAGAGACTGGAGATGCCGGCTGGTGTTTATATTGATATCAAAATGAAAAACAAGTAAGCCTTCTACTAGTATGAGCGCGGGATAAAATAAAAGCAAAGCGCTCCGCTGTAGAACAAACGGAGGTAGGGAAAATGAAGAAAGCTATATTAGCTACGAAAGTCGGAATGACTCAAATCTTCAACGAAGACGGTTCACTGATTCCTGTAACCGTGCTTCAGGCTGGTCCGTGTGTCGTGACACAGATCAAGACAGAGGAAAACGATGGCTACAAGGCGGTTCAGGTCGGCTTTGTAGACAAGAAGGACAAGATTGTTAACAAGGATAAGGGCGGCAGAAAAGAAGTCATCCACAGACATGGTGTTAACAAGGCACTCAAAGGTCACTTTGATAAGGCAGGTGTCTCTTCCAAGAGATTTTTGAGAGAGTTTAAGTTTGAGAATGCAGAGGAGTATGCATTGGGCAACGAAATCAAGGCTGATATCTTTGCAGTTGGAGATAAAATCGATGCATCTGCTGTTTCCAAGGGAAAAGGTTTCCAGGGCGCAATCAAGAGACATGGCCAGCACAGAGGACCGATGGCACACGGCTCCAAGTTCCATCGCCATCAGGGTTCCAATGGCGCCTGCTCATCACCGAGCCGCGTATTTAAGGGCAAGGGTATGCCAGGACATATGGGCTGCGTAAAGGTAACTGTACAGAACCTTGAGATCGTAAGAGTTGATGCTGAGAAGAACCTGCTTTTGGTGAAGGGCTCTGTTCCGGGACCTAAGAAAGCATTGGTGACACTCAAAGAAACTACCAGAGTAGATGCGTAGGTGAAAGGAGGACCATACAGATGGCAAAAGTATCTGTTTATAATATGGAAGGCAAGGAAGTTGAGACAATTGACTTGAGCGATGATGTCTTCGGTGTAGAGATCAATGAGCACCTCGTACACATGGCAGTTGTTCAACAGCTTGCAAATAAGCGCCAGGGTACGCAGAAAGCAAAGACACGTTCTGAAGTGTCAGGCGGCGGAAGAAAACCCTGGAGACAGAAGGGAACTGGTCATGCAAGACAGGGTTCCACAAGAGCTCCCCAGTGGACCGGTGGCGGCGTTGTATTCGCTCCCGTGCCAAGAGATTACTCTTTCAAGTTAAACAAGAAGGAGAAGAGGGCAGCACTCAAGTCTGCGCTCACGAGCAGAGTTCAGGAGAACAAGCTGATCGTGATCGACGAGCTCAGGTTTGACGAGATCAAGACAAAGAATTTTAAGGCTGTTATGGATAATTTGAAAGTGGCGAAGGCATACGTCGTTCTGAATGACAATGATGAGAAGGTTGTAATGTCAGCAAGAAATCTTCCGAACGTACAGACAGCGCTTACAAACACAATCAATGTGTATGATGTTATGAAGGGCGGCACAGTGATCCTCACAAAGGATGCCGTTAAGACGATTGAGGAGGTGTACGCATAATGGCAGATATTAAGTATTATGACGTAATCCTTAAGCCGGTTATTACAGAGAAGAGTATGGCTGGCATGGGCGAGAAGAAATATACATTCTTAGTTCATACAGAGGCAAATAAGTCTCAGATCAAGGAAGCTGTTGAGAAAATGTTCGAGGGAACAAAAGTTGCTAAGGTAAACACAATGAATCTTGACGGCAAGAAGAAGAGACGCGGTATGGTCTACGGCAAGACCGCTAAGACCAAGAAGGCAATTGTGCAGTTGACAGAGGACAGCAAGGATATTGAGATCTTCTCAGGCTTATAAGATTCCTACAAGACGGCTGTGACAATTCCAACTATACACAATCAAGTGTGATAATAAAAGAGTAAAGGAGAAAAGAACATGGGAATCAAAAAATATAACCCATATACACCTTCGAGAAGAAATATGACCAGCTCTGATTTCTCCGAGATCACAAAGACGACTCCTGAGAAGTCCCTTTGTGTATCAAAGAAAAAGCATGCTGGACGCAACAATCAGGGTAAGATTACTGTGAGACACCATGGCGGTGGAAACAGACAAAAATATAGAATTATTGATTTCAAGAGAAATAAGGATGGCGTTTCCGCTAAGGTTATCGGTATCGAGTACGATCCGAACAGGTCGGCAAACATCGCACTGATCTGCTACGAAGATGGTCAGAAGGCATATATCCTCGCACCGGAAGGTCTGACAGACGGCATGAAGGTTATGAACGGACCGCAGGCGGAAGTCAGAGTTGGAAACTGCTTACCGCTCTCTGAGATTCCGGTAGGTACCAATGTGCACAATGTTGAGTTATATCCTGGCAAGGGCGGCCAGCTCGTGCGTTCCGCAGGAAACAGTGCACAGCTTATGGCGAAGGAAGGAAAGTATGCGACCTTGAGACTCCCTTCAGGCGAGATGAGAATGGTTCCGATTGTCTGCAGAGCATCCATCGGAGTTGTCGGCAATGGCGATCACAATCTTATCAAAATCGGTAAAGCAGGGCGCAAGCGCCATATGGGTATCAGACCGACTGTCCGTGGTTCTGTCATGAACCCGAATGACCATCCACATGGTGGTGGTGAAGGTAAGACCGGTATCGGTAGACCAGGTCCATCTACACCTTGGGGCAAGCCAGCACTTGGTCTGAAGACGAGAAAGAGCAAGAAGGCTTCTAACAAGCTGATCGTGAGAAGAAGGGATGGCAGGGCGATTAAATAAAGTGCAATGGCAGGGCGCTTGGTAGAAAAAATCGCCCGGCGATTAAATAGAATGCAATGGCAGGGCGTTTGGCAGAATGAATCGCCCGGCGATTAAATAAAAGCAATTGCTTGAATAAGGTAAACGGCTGAGCGGTCAATGATGAGAATCGCTCAGCGATTCAATTAAATTAATCGCTTTTCCATTTAGATAACAGTTTATCGATTATATATTATCAAGGAGGAAGTACCTAATGGCAAGGTCATTAAAAAAGGGTCCTTTCGCAGATGCAAGCCTTTTAAAGAAGGTTGATGCCATGAATGCGTCAGGAAGTAAATCAGTAATTAAGACATGGTCACGTCGTTCTACAATATTCCCCTCTTTCGTGGGCCACACAATTGCAGTTCATGACGGAAGAAAACATGTGCCTGTATATGTAACAGAAGATATGGTTGGACATAAGCTTGGTGAATTCGTTGCAACCAGAACCTACAGAGGACATGGCAAGGACGAAAAGAAATCAAAAGTGAGATAAATTGATCAGTTGAAAGGAGGTTCAACCATGGCAGAGAAATATAGCAGAACAAGTTATAAGAGAAAGAGAAATGCAGAAAATAGAGAAACCAGACCGTCAGCAAAGCTTTCCTATGCCAGAGTATCTGTTCAGAAGGCATGCTTCGTGTTAGATGCGATCAGAGGCAAGGATGTGCAGACTGCTTTGGGTATCCTGGCATACAATCCCAGATATGCTTCCAGCATTATCAAGAAGCTTCTGGAGTCGGCAATTGCAAATGCTGAGAACAACAACGGTATGAACGCTGAGAACCTTTATATTGCAGAGTGCTATGCAAATAAGGGACCTACAATGAAGAGAGTTAGACCGAGGGCACAAGGCAGAGCTTATAGAATCGAGAAGAGAATGAGCCACATTACAATCGTGCTTGACGAGAGATAGGAGGAAGAAAATGGGACAGAAAGTTAATCCTCATGGACTGAGAGTCGGCGTTATTAAGGATTGGGATTCAAAATGGTATGCTGATGCTGATTTTGCTGACTATTTGGTGGAAGATTATAATATTAGAAAATTTTTAAAGAAGAAATTATTTAATGCCGGTGTTTCCAAGATTGAGATTGAGAGAGCATCTGACAGAGTGAAAGTTATCGTATTCACAGCAAAGCCTGGCGTCGTGATCGGTAAGGGCGGTGCAGAGATCGAGATCACCAAGAAAGAACTTCAGAAATTGACAGGAAAGAATGTACTGGTCGATATCAAGGAAATCAAGAGACCGGACAGAGATGCACAGCTGGTAGCTGAAAATATTGCGCAGCAGCTTGAGAATCGTGTATCTTTCAGACGTGCCATGAAGTCCTGCATGGGCAGAACAATGAAGGCAGGCGCTCTGGGTATCAAGGCAGCAGTTTCAGGACGTCTTGGCGGAGCAGATATGGCCCGTACAGAGTTTTACAGCGAGGGTACGATTCCTCTTCAGACACTTAGAGCAGATATTGATTATGGTTTCGCAGAGGCAGATACAACTTACGGCAAGCTCGGCGTAAAGGTATGGATCTACAAGGGCGAAGTACTTCCTACAAAGGGAAACAAGGAAGGGAGCGATAAATAATGTTAATGCCAAAAAGAGTAAAGCGTCGTAAACAGTTCCGCGGTTCAATGGCAGGTAAGGCGCAGAGAGGTAATACAATTACTTACGGTGAGTATGGTATCATAGCAACAGAGCCATGCTGGATTAAGTCAAATCAGATTGAGGCAGCCCGTATCGCCATGACACGTTATATCAAGCGTGGTGGTAAGGTGTGGATTAAGATATTCCCGGATAAGCCTGTGACAGCAAAGCCAGCTGAGACTCGTATGGGTTCAGGTAAGGGAACACTTGAGTACTGGGTGGCAGTAGTAAAGCCTGGTCGCGTAATGTTTGAGATCAGCGGAGTCGCTGAGGATGTAGCAAAAGAAGCTTTACGTCTTGCAACACACAAGCTTCCTTGCAAGTGCAAGATCGTTTCTAAAGCAGATTTGGAAGGCGGTGCAGTAAATGAAAACTAATAAGTATGTAGAGGATTTAAAGACCAAATCAGCCGCAGAATTATCACAGGAATTAGTTTCTGCAAAGAAAGAACTTTTCAATTTGAGATTTCAGAATGCAACGAATCAGTTAACCAATACAGCGAGAATCAAAGAGGTTAGAAGAAATATTGCAAGGATTCAGACTGTGATTGCTGCAAATCTTAAGAATGCTGAGTAGGAGGAGAATGGTCGTGGAAAGAAATTTGAGAAAAACACGTACAGGCAAGGTTGTGAGCAACAAAATGCAGAAAACTATCGTGGTTGCTGTAGAAGATCATGTTAAGCATCCTCTTTACGGAAAGATCGTTAAGAGAA
>CAMWTP010000160.1 GCA_947177165.1 uncultured Lachnospiraceae bacterium | reverse complement strand
CGTTACAGCTCCGCTCTATTTGTCATGCCTGCAAACCGACTGTGAATAGTAACTAGATTTTGAAAAAGCGATGACAAATTGCTTGACATATAATTCTTACAAGTGTAATATTAAGAAAAACACAGCGTACTAAAAAACATGTTCTGCCAGAGGTGTGTCACAGCTTGTGGAAGACACTATCATCTGCCAGATAATTTGCCATATGAAGGCGCGCAGGCATAAAGGGCAATGCCTCATGGCAGCTGATTTGGCGCAAATATCACGCAAAGCGGCAAGTGCGGCGCATACGCGTGGTTATGCAGATTTATGCAGAAGGCAGGAATGATTTTTTAAACACGCTTGAGGGAGAGTATGTTGAATGGAAAGAATGAAGAAGTCAGGAAAAGTATTTCTTATCACAATAAGCTGTTTCTATTTGATGTTTATGACAGCAGCCTGCAGCAGTCAGTCACAGAAGCAGCCAGAGATTGTAATATTTGACAGTGCAGGACAGACACAGCAAGAGCACCGCGCGGATGTGGAGAACATTGTAGTGCTCTATCGTGAGATATTTGCAGAGATGACAGAGGCCGATACAGTGAGTACTCTGCAAGTCATGCAAAAGATTATTGGCAGACTTGGCGGGAACGGATACGCTGCGGTTGACAGTGAGAATCAGATTGACATGACCAATGCGGAACAGGTGCTGGCATTTTGCGGCGCTGTCGATGCAGGGGAAAAGGCAGAGCTTACCATTGTAGAAGTCATGAATGCAGATGGGTTTCGTAAATATGATTTTCAGATAGAAAGCGGCAGGGTGGATATTGTCAGAGGGTACTATCGCCTTGACCGGAACGGAAATCTTGTGAGTGAGGACACAGTAAGCTATCCTGCGGATCTGTGGCAGTATACGGAAGAAGGGTATCTGGTGTTTGCGGGAAGTTATTATGCCGACGACTATTATATCATTTCACTGACAGACGAACCAGAATACGCGGCACTCAGGGTAGAGCCGTTAGATGCAGAGTGCAGGGATCTGTACCGAAAGTACATCCAGCCTGTCGGCTATGAAGACAATAATCTGTTTCTTGTCGATTGGACGGAAGAAGATTTTGCAGACTTGGATTTCTATGATCTTTTTGACAAGTTTTATCCAATGATTTACCACAAGCCTGTTCCCTATACAGCCAGCGAGAATCCGGGAGTCGGTTTCGTGTACAAAACAGCAGAAAGTGAGTTTGAGGACGTGCTCAGGACCTATCTCAATGTGACGCCAGACATACTCCGGGCTAAGACGACTTATTTTGCGGACAATAAATCCTATGAGTACAAGCCAAGAGGTTTTTATGAGATTGGCTGTTCCAACAGGCCGTATCCGGAAGTAACGGGATACGCCGAGAATGCAGATGGAACCATCACACTGACAGTGAACGCAGTATTTCCATATGAAGGCACATCAAAAGCTTTTACACACGAGGTTGTGATTCGGCCATTGGTGAACGGCGGCTTTCACTATGTCTCAAACCAGATAATCAGCGGAGCCTGTGATGCATGGTGGTATACAAAACGCCTGACAGCGCAGGAATGGGAAGCGGTGTATGGAGGTCAAAAAGCCGGGGAGACAGGAGCGGATGAATCGCTCTGGTATCTTCCGCAGGCGGCCGAGTGTCTGTTGACGGAGACGGAAAGAGATGCGTTAAAAGACACAGCATTGGCAGCAGCGGAACGCGTTAAAAAGGTATATCAGAATATGCAGATTGACGAAGGCGCATCGTATGCTTCCAATGTCAAAGATTTCAGCGAAGCACAGTGCAAAGAGGTGGTTGCACTTTTAGGAGAAGCGGGGCTAATCAGCACTGCAGATGATATCAATATGCAAAATTATGAAAAGTTTGAGGAATTTTATGAAGCGTATCTGCAAAAACGTGACGGAATGGTGACGATCTATGATGTGCAGCAGGACGGGCTGATTGGTGCATTCACATTTGTGTACAGAAACATCAATCAGGAGGACAAAATACAGGCGTATTATATAGGAATTGGCTGGCAGGAGGGCGGAGAACCAAAGATAAAAAACACCCTGATCAGTGACATTGCCAGGATGAATTTGACAGAAAAGGGATATTTCATCTATACTTATGAAGAGCAGATCGTCCACTCCGACGAAAATCAGTATCTGCGTGTGAAACCGCTGTCGGAAAAGTGCAGGGAACTGACCAGAAGGTATGTGGACGGATTGAGCTTTGTGAATTACAGTGCCTTTGCGACAAACTGGGACAGCAGCAATGTGGAAACGATTTTGATGCCATGCATGTTTGAGGATATCTACCGCATCGATACGGGGACAAATCTGAAAGCAGTAGATGACCGGATTCCGGCAGAGGTGTATGAGCGGATTATGACAACATATTTTCCTGTATCAGGAGAGCAGCTGCGGGCAAAGTGCGGCTACGATGCGGACAGTGACAGTTACCCGTATGAGATGATTTTTGCAATTCCCCATGCGCCGTTTGGTGAGGTTGTCGATTATACAGAAAATCCAGACGGAACGATTACGTTGTATGTGGACGGAGTGTGGATTGACTATAACACAGACTGCGCCTTTACAAGCAGAATTGTGGTGCGGCCGTTTGCGGACGGCACATTCCGCTATCTGTCCAACAGGATTCAGCCCATGGAATTGCAGCTGCCGGAAGCGGCGGCTTCGCCCGGACGGTAAATGCGCATTTTATAGCGTCAGAAAAAAAGTTGTAAAAAAGTGAAAAAAGTACTTGCATTTTTTCTGAACATGGTATATACTAAATAACGTGCTACAGATGAGAGCACAAATTGAATCAAGATAGCGCTATCGCCAAACGGTAAGGCAACGGACTCTGACTCCGTCATTTCAAGGTTCGAATCCTTGTAGCGCTGCTGAAACCCTGATAATTTGAATTATCAGGGTTTTTTGTTACGCGCAAGCCGCACCATACGAAAAGATATATATGACACATTTTTGGATGGGAAATGGAAATTATAAAAGTTGACAACGCAGCACAGTCTGTGCTATGTTAAATATAGTTAATCATAGAAAGGTGGCTTACGCGTGGATATTATTATTCGTTGTGCACGCACCCGCATACAGGGGCAGTAAGAAAGCAGATGAATCGTCTCATTGAAATGGGATTTTTTTGCGTGCGAATAATAATTATCATGCGTCCACAGGATGAATATGGCAGGAGTCGTATTTGTGCTGTCTGTCTTAGTGTATCGCTTTTCGCAGGGAAATTCTGTTTTTAGAATGAGTTCCTGCTTTTTTATTGCCTTTTCTGAATCGTACATTGGGAACGAAGCGTACAGAATAAGAAGGAGGCACACGCGATGCAAAAAAGCAGGAGAACGCAGAATTATGATGCGGTCAGACATCTGTCAGATTCACAGAATTTTATTACAAATCACAGGTTGATCCAGAGGATCATTCGTTTAACAAATATCGGTGCAAAGGATACAGTGCTGGAAATCGGGACAGGGAAGGGGCATCTGACGGAGGTGCTGTGTGAGAGGGCCGGCAGTGTATATTCCGTTGAGATTGACCGAACGCTGTACGAGGGTGCCAGAGAGAGGCTGGTGCAGTATAACAACCTGAAACTGGTTCACGGGGATTTTTTGCAATACAGGCTGCCCGTTAAGGGAGCGTATAAAGTTTTTTCCAATATTCCCTATTTTATCACCACACAGATTATCGAAAAACTGACACGAGTGTCAAATCCCCCCATAGATATCTGGCTTGTCATGGAAAAGGGAGCTGCAAAACGGTTTATGGGGATGCCAAGAGAGACGGAGAAGTCTTTGCTGCTGAAAGTAAACTGGTCTATGAAAATCGTGTATTACTTCCGCAGGGATGACTTTCACCCTATGCCCGCAGCGGATTCTGTTCTGGTGCATTTCTCCAGAAAGGAAAAAGCGGATCTGGACAGAAAGGAATATCGCGAATTTCAGAGATTTGTTGAGCATTCCTTAAAATATGGCATCTGTGGAAACAAAGGGCTGCTGACGAGACGGCAGGTGATAGTGGCGTTAAAACAGGCCGGGCTGCCGCATGCGCATGAAGACGGCGTCACGCTGTACATTCAGTGGCTTTGCTTATTTCGATGCTATCAGCAGACGAAGCGGGGATAAAGTGCGTGAGAATCTGTTTCTTGTGCCGGCGTTTTTCGTCTTTGCAGCTGAATATTCATACGTCATCCTTGTCACAAGCAATTGCAGAACAGTTCCTAGGTGGATGATTATGGAGAAAATTGCTTGACTTGGAGTGCACTCCAATTTGTATAATAAAATTGTTATAATGTGCCGGATTTTTTCTGACAGCACTATGATCTAAAGAAACTGTTCATAGATATACTGGCGGTCGAAAAGACTGACCGCTCAGTATAAAGTTATGCACACAGCCGCATAAGGAAATATGCCGCTTCGCGGCTGCGGCTGGCGTGAGTATAACTTATCAATTTGACTTGTCAGAGGCTGACATGGATAGATATCCATCTGCGGCATCAGATAATCTTGACATAGGGCATTGTCTGTTATGTCTTAGGATCCCGCGCCTGGGTTTGCGCAACAGCACGCTCAGAAAAATATTTTTGGGGTTCTATCGGATGGAAGCCAGGCGGCACACTTGTATGGAGGTGACAAGCATGACGATTCGGGAAGTGTGTGATAAGTACCATATTTCCCCGGATACCCTTAGATACTATGAGCGGGTGGGGGTCATACCGGCGGTCAACCGGACAAAGAGCGGCATCCGGGATTACACCACACAGGATCTCGGCTGTGTGGAGAATGCCATATGCATGCGCAATGCCGGGGTTCCCGTGGAGATGGTCGTCCAGTATATGAAATTGTGCCAGCAGGGAGACAGCACTTTTGCAGCACGGCGCGACTTGCTGAAAGGAGTCCGCAGTGAGCTCCTCAAACAGATCGAAAAATGCCAGCAGGAGCTGAAGCGCCTCGAATATAAGATTGGGCGGTACGAGACGGCAATTGAGACGGGAGAACTTGTCTGGGATAATGCGGCAGAGCCGCCCGGGTGCCAACAGAGTGATTCGGGAGAAAAAATATAATGGATATCAAAAGGAGGACTTGGAGTATGATCTACAAAAAATTTCAGGATGTACAGCTTTCTGGTCTGGGACTTGGCATGATGCGGCTGCCAGTTCTTGGAGGTGATGACGGAGCGGTCGATGAGGCTGCAGCTGCAGAAATGATTGACTATGCGTATCAGAATGGAATTAATTATTTCGACACGGCATGGGGTTATCATGCTGGCAATTCAGAATTGGTTGCCGGACGATATCTGGGCAGGTATCCGCGGGAGAGTTATTATCTTGCCAGCAAATTTCCGGGATATGACCTCTCCAATATGGACAAGGTGGAAGAAAT
>CAMWTP010000159.1 GCA_947177165.1 uncultured Lachnospiraceae bacterium | reverse complement strand
GGATTCTCTTGTTTCCCTCACATTGAACGAAAGCAAGGAATTATTGAAAGAAAGGTTGGATGCGATTATGAATTTTACGAAAAAGACCAGATGGGGGATTTTTACAGCTTTGATGCTTACCGTTATGATTATTTGTGGATTTGCCTTTTCGGGAGCGTATGAGGCCGATACACATAACCAGGCAAGTACTGATGTCGGGATGGATGTTGTTTCTTTATATACAAATTCAGTTGAAATCATCGGCTTTCAACAAGGTGAGCAGACAGCAGCCAAGGATGTTGCACTTAATATTACGGAAGACAATGTTAAGATTCAGCTAAATGCGGTTGTCGATGGGGATAGCCACAGAACACTTGAAGTAATTGCTCCAAATGACGAAGCCGTACGAACATATACATTTAATCAGGATGGGTTTCTGTCAGGAAGTCAAGAGTACATCTTCGGAAGTGATATGATTATGGTGACAGATGTTGTGTATCCTGGCACCTGGCATGTGCGGTTAAGCACAAATCAAACACCGGCTGAAGAAACATCTGTCACCGCAAAACTGATTGATCCGTTTGTGTGGGGGTTTACATCGGATACGGATATTTCTGATGAAATTGGGGATGAACAGGAACCGGATGATTCTGGGGATGAACAAGAAACGGATGATTCTCCATTGTTAACCCAGATGTATGATTATTACAGGACTTACGAGCAAACGAAAGATGATATTCAAAATGGTTATATCGTAAATACGGGGGTTTCTTTTTCCGTACAAGCGATGCCCACGGTAACAGGCGGGGGAGGAACCAGGTTTTATGTGAATCATGATAATCGTATCAATGTATCAATCACGCTAAAAAATCTTATCGATGGAACTGGCCGCGACAGATGGATGCCGGATTCCTTTGTAAGTTTTGAAGTATATGACCCATCCGGGAAAGTCGCCTATTCTTTTTATAAAGAGGGAACAGAGATACAAGATGCGGTTGATATAGATACGGAATTAGCCGTATATCCGGGAGAATGGCGGTATAGAATTTCTTTTGCATATACTACGAACGGAACCGATCTGTCGGACATGAGAATTGCATTAAAATACGAAACCATATATGAAGATGATGTTCAATGGCTTGTTGACAACAAACTGAATAAAATCAATTGAGTGAATCGTTAGACATTCCCTTTGACTTTCCGCGAAGTTTAGTATATACTGATACTGTCTGTACAGAGTGATACGGACAGCATTGATTGCGAAATCTACACCGCGGAATGTCTCCAGGCGGTACGAAAATATGTGATAAAGACGAAAGGATGTTAATGATCATGGCAGACGAAAAGACATTATTAGACCAGTGGAGAGGGATGGCCTACAACGAGCAGACCGATAAGAACACACTGCAGAAGCTCTGGATTGACTATTTCCAGAAAGAGAAGGAGATTTATCAGCAGCTTTTGACAAACCCTGACGAGGAAGTGCGGGGGACTGTAAAGGGACTGGCGGAAAAGTATGATGTGGACATTATGACAATGACCGGTTTCCTTGACGGTATCAACGAGAGTCTAAAGGTGGCAAATCCGATTGAGGAGATGAACGAGGACACAGAGGTAAGTCTTGGATTCGACAAGGAGCTTCTCTACAAGAATATGGTGGCAGCAGAGGCCGACTGGCTGTACAATCTCGAGGAGTGGAATGACATTTTTGATGAGGACAAGCAGAAAGCGCTCTATAAGGAGCAGAAAATCTCGACGACCGTTGTAAAGGAGACGAAGATTTACCCGAACGATCCCTGTCCATGCGGAAGCGGCAAAAAGTATAAAAAGTGTTGCGGAAAAAACAAATAATTTTGTGATTTCTAAAAATTTACTCTTTACAATCCGCAGATTTCGGAATAATATAATTGATATAAAATATAACAACACGTTGATGAGACGAGTAAGATATTGCAATGTATCAGAGAGAAGCGCCGTCTGTGCTGAAAGCGCTTTTGCAGGAGATATCCGAAGACTACCTCGGAGTGGCCCCAATCCGGTCCGGTGATTCCGTTATAATCAATGAGCGGTCTGTTCAGAGACTGTAATAGGCAGACAGGTGAGAAGCCGGAGCATATTTTTCGTTTTTGAGCAGGCAAGCAGGGTGGAACCGCGTTGATACGTCCCATGCATTACTGAAATTGTAGTGCGTGGGATTTTTTTGTACGCGGATACTTTGTCTCGTGTCACATGGAGTTGTGAGGACATGGAATTGCTGCAGATTCGTGGTCACTATTCATGGCTTGGGAGCCGCTCATAGTAACGTTAAATATCAAAAAGCAAAGGAGAATATTAAGATGGAAGAAATCAAAACAAATTACAAAGCGTACCTGCTGCCGGCGCTATGCCTTGTGGTGGGAATCCTGATCGGTTTTCTGCTGTCACCTGTAAAAAGCGGCAAAATATGCCTGCTGAGCCACAACACAATCGGGTCCAAGAACGGATGCGGAAACAAAGCAGATGACATGATGGTTGCGGCGCGCAAAGAAGTGTGAAGCTTTAGATTTTCTAAGCGGCCAAAAGACGCCCGCTAAGAAAATTCACACTGAAGAATCGCAAGGTCAGCGATTCTTCGCGGATTGTTAGTGCCGCTGGTTATTTTCAAACGATTAACTGGTATGCGTGCTGGAGCACGCAAGGAGGTATAAAAATGAAGATTACATTAAAAGACGGCTCTGTAAAGGAGTACAGTGAAGCAAAATCAATCATTGATATCGCGAAGGATATCAGCGAAGGACTCGCGCGCGTGGCGTGTGCAGGCGAGATTGACGGAGAGATGGCAGACTTAAGGACTGTGATTGATAAGGACTGTGAACTCAACATTATCACAGCGACAGATCCCAAAGCGCTCTATGTGATCAGGCATACAGCATCGCATGTGCTTGCGGAAGCAGTAAAGCGCCTGTTTCCAAATGCCAGGGTGACGATCGGGCCGGCGATCGATGACGGCTTTTATTACGATTTTGACGCAGAGCCGTTTTCGAGAGAAGATCTGGATAAA
The DNA here is from genome assembly GCA_947177165.1 of uncultured Lachnospiraceae bacterium. GTDB lineage: Bacteria > Bacillota > Clostridia > Lachnospirales > Lachnospiraceae > COE1. The sequence goes on along the minus strand of CAMWTP010000159.1, from coordinate 2,415 downwards.
ATTGAGGCAGAGATGAAGAAGATCATCAAGGAAGGCCATGAGATTACGCGTTTTTTGCTTCCAAGGGCGGAGGCAATTAAGTTTATGGAGGAGAAAGGTGAGCCGTTTAAGGTGGAGCTGATACAGGATCTGCCGGAGGATGCCGAGATCAGCTTCTATGATCAGGGCGGTTTTGTAGATTTGTGTGCAGGCCCGCATCTGATGAGCACAAAGGGTGTCAAGGCGTTTAAGCTGACGTCCTCATCTATGGCATACTGGAGAGGCGACTCCAACAAGGCGCGTCTGCAGCGCATCTATGGTACAGCCTACAACAAAAAAGAAGAGCTGGCAGAGCATCTGGAGCGCATGGAGGACGCGAAGCGCCGCGACCACAATAAGCTTGGCCGCGAGATGGATCTGTTCACGACGGTAGATGTGATTGGACAGGGACTTCCGCTGTTTACACCAAAGGGAACGAAAATGATCATGAAGCTCCAGAGATGGATTGAAGATCTGGAGGACAATGAGTGGGGATACATGCGGACGAGAACACCGCTGATGGCAAAATCCGATCTCTACAAGATTTCGGGGCACTGGGATCATTACAAGGAAGGCATGTTTGTATTCGGGGATGAGGAGAAGGATAAGGAAGTGTTTGCGCTCCGGCCGATGACCTGTCCGTTCCAGTATTATGTATATAAAAATTCACAGAAGTCCTACCGCGACCTTCCATGCAGATACAGCGAGACTTCCACGCTGTTCAGAAATGAGGACTCCGGCGAGATGCACGGACTGACCAGAGTGCGCCAGTTTACGATCTCAGAGGGACATCTGATCGTCAGACCAGACCAGATGGTGGAGGAGTTCAAGGGCTGTCTTGCGCTGGCAAAATATTGTCTGGAGACGCTCGGCGTAAACGGAGATGTGACTTATCATCTGTCCAAGTGGGACCCTGAAAATAAAGAAAAATATATCGGTGAACCGGAGGTCTGGGATGAGACTGAGCAGCATATCAGGGAGATTTTGACAGAGTTGGAGATTCCGTTTGTGGAGGATGTCGGAGAGGCGGCGTTCTATGGACCGAAGGTAGATATCAACGCAAAGAATGTGTACGGCAAAGAAGACACGATGATTACCATTCAGTGGGATGCGCTGCTGGCGGAGCAGTTTGACATGTACTATATTGACCAGAACGGTGAAAAAGTCCGTCCTTATATCATTCACAGGACTTCCATGGGCTGCTATGAGCGCACGCTTGCATGGCTGATTGAAAAGTATGCAGGGAAGTTTCCGACATGGCTCTGCGCGGAGCAGGTACGCGTGCTTCCGATCTCCGACAAATATGAGGACTATGCGCAGAGTGTGTGCAAGGAGCTGAAAAAAGCCGGAATCGACGCCACTGTCGACAGCCGTTCGGAAAAAATTGGTTTTAAGATTCGCGAGGCAAGACTGGATAAACTTCCGTACATGCTTGTCGTAGGGCAGCAGGAAGAAGCAGACCATACAGTATCTGTCAGAAGCCGTTTTGCAGGCGACGAAGGCGCGAAACCGCTGGAAACCTTTATTGCGGACATCACAGAGGAAATCAGAAACAAGACAATCCGCGAGGAACTTCCAGCAGAGGAAAATAAATAGGTAAAAGGTAAAAATAAGAATAACACAGGTAGATGTCAGGCATACTAAGAATGAGTTTATTTTATAAGAAACTCAATACTGCTGTGAAATATGTGATATAAAAACAGTATCAGCCTTGTCGATAATGAGATCGGCAGGGCTGATGCGGAATTTGAATGGAGGAATGACTATGTCTGAATTAACCTGTGGAGTATGCAATTGTACCTACAACAAAGATCACTGCTGCTGCAAAGGCGATATCATGGTAGGGGGAAAACATTCCTGTGACTGTGACGACACCTGCTGTGAGAGCTTTCACAAGAGAAGCGGCGACAGCTTCACGAGCGCAGTGTCACACCCAAGCCAGCATATCAGCATCGACTGCGAGGCGGTGAAGTGCGTGTACAATACGGATTACCGCTGCAATGCAGAGCATGTCGACATCAAGGGAAACCATGCTGGCACAAGCGGCGAGACGCTCTGCGCGACTTTCCGCGAGAAATAATTTGTATTAATCAAAAAAATGGTTGACAGGAGATGGATACTGTGATAAAGTATTGGTGTTTGAGGCGACTCAGACAAATACAGGAAAGCAGAGTATCCACTCTCACCCTATGGCGATCGGGCTTATAGGTGTTCATAATTTTGATTTGATTCCAGTGTGCCGTTTGCGCGCATCGATTGGATAAAATGTGAAATGAAGTGGATAATCCTGCGGTTATCCACTTTTTATATTTTCTTATGATTTAATTTATGGAGGTGTAAGGTTATTAGCGATTTAATGATTAACGAACAAATTAGGGACAGAGAGGTGCGCGTGAT
>CAMWTP010000158.1 GCA_947177165.1 uncultured Lachnospiraceae bacterium | reverse complement strand
ACTGTTAAAACAGAAGAAGCCCGGTCAGGTGAAATATTGCCGGAAGAAGAAACTGACACGCCATCAAAAGAGAATGACAAAGACACGGCGGAGTCACAGGAAAATACATCAGGAAAATGGCAGGTTTTAGAACCGGATATTGCTGCCGCCGTTGATGCGGATTTTCTTGGAAAAGTTTGGAAGATGGAAGAGGATTCCTTTTTCATTGTGGAAAAGGAAGTAAAAATTCTTGAAGACGGTTCCTTATCATACAGTTCTCCAAGCTCTAATGCCGATATCCCTGATTCCCGGTTGATCCATGTAATTTTTGAAGAGGATACCAGTTTTTTATTAGAAACGTTGATGGAGAGAGCCATGAGGACAAAGAGGCTGGATTTCAGGACTTAAAGGAACATATGTCGGTTGAAATGAAAGGCAGTTTTGTAAATGATGAATTTCATGCCACAGAAATAAGGTTCTTTTAGAAAACAAGGAGAAAAATCATGAAAAAGAAATTTATACTGATATTTATGATTGTTTTGGCAATGGGGATGACCGCCTGTTCATCAGAATCAAAAGGGGATGCCGCATCTGTAGAAACTGATTCCCGGCAGGAAACAGATAAGGAAGAAGCTGCAGATACAAAAATTACAGAAACGGAAACAAATGATGTGGAATCGTCAAACCCGGAGATGAAAGAAGGGGATGAAAAAACTTCTTCGGAAGACAGAGAAAACACAGAGGGTGATCCTATTGCCGGGATAGTTGAAAAATATGAAGGCAGCACAATCATGATCAGAACCCCGGAGGATGACATTCTCTATTATTTTTCCACGGAGAATGCCCAGATACTGGAAGGATTTTCTACAGAAGATGCTCAGGCAGTAGAAGGGGAACCCTCGATTGCCGTGGGCGATAAAGTAGAGATCAGTTACCGGGGGCTGATTGATTTTGATGAAGAGCACCCAAGTGAAGCCGTGAAGATTGTAGTGATTACAGTTGAATAAATATTTTGATACAGGAATCCCATCGCAAACGGCAATGGGATTCCTGTCGTTCTGGATTGCTTTCTTCTGGACTGCTTTGCCAGAAAATTTGGGCTTTGGCTTATCCTTTTTGCTGGAAAGCAGCGCATTTCTGGTTATAGCCCCGGTTGCCGCCTCTGTTTTTGATATCGCACCGGATTGCGGTAAAGGCATATCGGAAACGGGATATTAATTGACGGATATAGGATGAAAACAATGGGGTGCAGGCAATTATGCATCCTGTTATTTATTAACATAAGGATGTCTGGCGAAGCCTGACATCCGTTGTTTGTGACAATTGGAGATTCGCGAATCGTAGATTCTATGCTTTGTATGATAAATGTGATATATTTCTCTCTTTCCTATTGACAAAAAGCAAAAGTTGAGATATATTTGTCACATAAAGAGATAAATATATCTCAACAAAAGGAGGAATAATATGAAAACAAACAAGATGAAAATTTGGATCGGCTGTGGGCTGTTTTGTGTGTTGAGTGTGCTTCTTTCGTCATGGTATGCGGTAACTTATAATGATTCACGCCTGGTAGTCCCAATGGATTTCAAGAAGTATGTATTTGAGATAAGGGATTTGCCGATGATGGTTTCGGTTTCTCTCACTTGTGTTTATCTTGTTGCATTGTTTGTCATGCTTTTTATCCATGCAGGAAAAACGCAGAGACAAACGGAAGAAACAGGCATCACTCGTAAAATAAATCCAAAGCTGGGGTGTTTAGGCGTATTGGGATTTTTGGGGTTTACCGGTTTTTGGACATACTCTGTGGATGGTACAATTTTTCCGTTTGCGTTCTTCCTGTTCTTCGGTTTTTTTGGTTTTTATTATGAGGGAAAGATGTCAGGGACATTTATGGATGAGCGCTTTCGTGAGAACATTGCCCGTGCTGAGTTGAAAGCGTATAAAATTACTTTTAGAGTCATGCTTATTACGCTGATAATTCTTTGTCAGGGAAAACTTTTTGGAAATCTTGAGTACACCCTGATTGCTTCAATTATTACGCTTTCCCTTGCATTGGCTTTGGGGATGTTCCTCTCTGAATATTTGCTGTACCGATATGACCATGAGGACCAGGCAGGGGAAGGCGAGGAATAGGATATGGCAGAATTCGAATGCAGACTAAAAAAGTACCGGCAAATGAAAGAACTGACACAGGAGCAGCTGGCAGAAAAAGTAGGTGTGCGCCGGGAAACGATCATGCGTCTGGAAAAGGCGCAATATAATCCATCGCTGAAGCTGGCGGTTGATATTTCCAGGGCCGTAGAAGTACCGATTGAAGAAATTTTTGTTTTTAAATGAAAATTGCCGGTTGTAACATTTCGCGGACATTTGCCTGCTAAACTATAGTGAATGTCAAAAAACGGACATTCACAACAAACGCTGTCACGCTCCGCGGGCCAGCTTATTGTAATAAAATATAAGGAGTGTGGATATGAAAAAGATTTTGCTGGTAGAGGACGATGCCCTTTTAAATAAAACGCTGACCTACAACCTGATTTCTGAGGGTTACGATATCGCATCAGCCCTGAATGCAGGCACAGCCGCTGAGTTACTGGCGCAGACGGAATATGACCTGGTTCTTCTGGATATCAACCTGCCGGACGGCAGCGGCTATGACCTGTGCAGGCTCATAAAGCCGGAGAATCCTGACACGCTGGTGATTTTCCTGACTGCCAACGACCAGGAGAGCGACCAGATCCGGGGGTATGAAGTCGGGGCGGTGGATTATATCACCAAGCCTTTTTCCATTGGGGCGCTGTTGCGTAAAATACGGGCAATGTTCGCCATGCTGGAACACAGGGGGTTTACAAAAGATTTCTATGATGACGGCAGGCTGTTCGTGGACTTTTCACAGCAGTCTGCCTCGCTGAATGGGAAATCCATTACCCTTTCCCCTATGGAGTACAAGATGCTGTACCTGTTCTGCAAAAATCCCAAACAGATCCTGACAAGGCAGCGGCTTTTGGAAAGGCTGTGGGATGCGGAGGAGAACTATGTGGACGAACACACCCTGACTACCTCCATCAGCCGTATCCGGGGGAAGATTGAGGCAGAGGGCGACACTTACATCAAAACGATTTACGGGATTGGATACCAATGGATGGGAGGCGAGAGAAAATGAATCGGGGGCGGATCTCTGTAAAAATGATATTCCTGCTGACATGCGGCGGTATGGCGGTTTCCATGCTGGCCATCTGTGTTGTTCTCGTATGGATGACAGGCGAGAGGTGGGTACTGATTGGCGGCGGGCTGCTGATGCTCTGTGCCCTTGCCTGGATGTTCCTTCTGACAGTTGCTTTCAGTAAACGGCTTTCCATATTTACCAGGGAGCTATGCCGGGCAATGGATCAGATGATAAGCGGAAACGGAGAGCCTGTGTGTGCCGTGGACAGTGAAACACTCTTTGCCCGTATCAGCTACCGTCTGTCACGGCTGTACGGTATCATGCAGGAGAACCGGCGGAAGGTGGACGAGGAACGGCAGGAGCTGCAGATGTTGGTATCGGATGTCTCCCATCAGGTGAAAACACCGGTAAGCAACCTGAAAATGGTGACGGACACGCTGCTCACAAAGTCTGTCACAGAAGAAGAGAGGCGGGAATTCCTGCAGGGCATCCGCAGCCAGACGGACAAGCTGGAATTTCTTTTCCAGGCCCTTGTGAAGACCTCCCGGTTGGAAACCGGGGCGATACGGCTGGAAAAGAAAGACGCCTCTCTGATTGATACGTTGGCGATGGCCTTAAGCGGTATTGTGTATGCGGCGGAGAAAAAAGATATTTGCGTTACAGTGGACTGTCCGGAAAATCTTTGCCTTTCCCACGACAGCAAATGGACGGCGGAAGCCGTGTTCAATCTACTGGACAATGCGGTGAAGTATACTCCGGCTGGAGGTGATATCCAGGTCTCAGTAGAAGAATGGGAAATGTATGTAAAACTTAGTGTGTCTGATACTGGCAAGGGTATTTCCGAGAGCAATCAGGCCGCTATTTTCCGGCGCTTCCATCGTGAGGAAGAAGTACACGAACAGCAGGGCGTGGGTATTGGTCTGTATCTGACCCGTGAGATCGTAACGCGGCAGGGCGGCTATATCAAGGTAACTTCGGAGCCGGGACAGGGTTCCGAATTTTCTATCATGCTCCCTACAAGATAACACATGGCGGACGGTCATTTCTGGCTGCACGACATAATTTTTTTGAAATGTCCGAGTCTTGTAACATTTCAGCCATATTTTTTATGCCGCTTCGGACATTTCTGTGACATTTGGATTTTACAATGTCTGAAGAACGAAAGTTCCAAGAACGAAGTTCTTTGGTGACAGGCAAAAAGCCTTGGAAGGAGCATTTGATTATGAATGTATTGCAAACAATCGACCTGAAAAAGTATTATGGCAGTGAGCCCAACATCACCCGTGCGCTGGATGGCGTCAGCCTGTCAGTGGAACAGGGCGAGTTTGTGGCGGTGGTAGGAACATCCGGCAGCGGCAAATCTACCTTGCTGAACATGATGGGCGGGCTGGATACGCCCACGTCCGGCAGCGTCATTGTCCGCGGGGATGAGCTGGCCAAAAAGAATGACGAGGAGCTGACTATCTTCCGCCGCCGCAATATCGGATTTATCTTCCAGAACTATAACCTTGTCCCGATCCTGAATGTCTATGAAAACATTGTCCTGCCTGTGGAGCTGGATGGGGACACGGCAGATGAGAAGTTCATGGACGAGATCGTGAAGATGCTGGCATTGGAAGATAAGCTTCACAATATGCCAAACAACCTTTCCGGCGGACAGCAGCAGCGTGTTGCTATCGCCCGTGCATTGATTACCAAGCCGGCTATCATTCTGGCTGACGAACCCACGGGCAACCTGGATTCCAAAACCAGCGCCGATGTGCTGGGACTTTTAAAGCGTACCAGCATGGAGTTTAATCAGACCATTGTCATGATTACCCACAACAACGAGATTGCTCAGCTTGCCGACCGGATCGTAAGGATTGAGGACGGCAGGGTTGCCGGAGGACAGGCGCGAAAAGGAGGCGGAAGATCATGACATGGCCTTTTGAGAATGATACCAGTGCCATTGTGAAGAAACTGGTAAAGCGGAGCCTTGCCAGCGAGAAGCGCCGGAACCTGATGGTGGTGGTCGCCGTCGCTCTGGCGGCGTTCCTGATTTGTCTGTCAGCGGTCATATCCGTCTCTGTCGCACAGATCCAGCATAATCAGGTGGCCGACACCTATGAGGCGGTCTTCACCGGCGTGGAGGCGCCCGATGTGGCGGCACTGAAAGACTTGCCGGAGCTTGCGCGGGTGGGCGAATACTATTTACTGGGGGAGGAGCATTCCAGGCAGGGATACAACGCCTCCTATGTGTACTGCGACAGCGACATGATGTATATTGCCCGTAGCCAGATGGAGCTGGTAAAAGGAGAACTCCCGACACAGGCGAATGAAGTCGCTGTCAGCGAATATTTTCTCTCCGCTTACGGTTC
>CAMWTP010000157.1 GCA_947177165.1 uncultured Lachnospiraceae bacterium | reverse complement strand
GTACGAATATATAGTTTGCGTCGTCTGAAACCTCAAAAATAAAAATGAAAAAAAATCTCCTCCCGTGTGGTAAATTCGTTTATTAATCATTAGAGTAAGTATAAAATACTAATAAACGAGAGTGATGATTCACTCACAATAAAATAAAAGGGGCGGGCCCCAAAAAAAAAATCTGCCTAAGTAGGGGATGAGGAGTGTTGGACTCCCTCCTCATTGGTATCGGAGGCAGGGTCGGCACCTTGAGTTTGGTTCCATAGTGGGGTGGTGCCTGGATTTTCCAGTACGTCAATTTCATCATCAGCAGTGTCAAGCTCAGACGGGGGGCCCGACCTGTCAACATCAGCACTTGCATCAATGAGTTCCTGCCATTCTTCGTCGTCCAGGATGTTGACAGAGTTGTACTCATCGTCAGCTGACTCCCCGTCGGTAACATTGGAGCTAGTGTCATTGAGATCATTAGAATCATCGTCACCATCAGTATCAAGAACATTAACATTTTCAACATCGTTATCATAATCGCTACCATTATCGTTATCTTCATCTTCATCTTCATTGTTGTCGTTAACCCTCTTCTTAATCTTAGTATCAATGTACAATATCATAGATTCACGTAAAGCGGCTGCTACCATCCTCCCTGCAAGTTTGAGTGCGTCTTTGGTCGTGATTGTCACTTTCTTGAGTTCATTAATGGTGTCATCGGGTATTGCACCGAGGGAGGAGACAATGAACACAAATAGAGACACATTGCAGTTCAACTGGTTTCTGCAATCTTCGATAAGCTTCTGGTACTTGTTCAACTTCTCTCTGCGTCGTATGACTAAGGTAGATTCATCATCATCGCCAGATAACATTCCGTATGGGATGGTGAATTCAGCTATCTTCAACTGGTCACCGTCCCACCACCATACATCTGGTCTGAGAGAAGCAGAGTCACCGGTGATGTGTTCGTTGCTGCGTCCACGAACACTTTGGTTACAATGCACGATGACTCTCTTCTTTTCGGTGAGGTACTTACAAAGTACCTTGACAACTTCGTCGTGTCTCTTTGTGAATTTGTGTTTGCACCGCTTGCACCCGTTTAAGATGTGATTGAGAGTTTCAATCTGTCCACAACGAGTGCAACGGTTACTCATTTGAGGGTTTCTGTGAGCAGCAAGTGATGCTGTCATGAGTGTATTCGTACGTGCTTTGATAGCGAATCTGACAACCGAGTCCGCCATCAAAGCATTGGGCTTCATGAAGTAATTGCTCAAAGGTGAGTTTTTCAATGTCGTGAATGTATGTCCTCTCATCTTGTGCAGACAAAGATCTGAATAGTAACGGTCACTCATGACTTTCATGAAGTGTTTAACAACATTAGAAGTGTTAACATCACATGTGACATTCCTATTCAGATCTTTGAGCGTAAACATATCATCTTTGAGGATCAGACCCATGTAAGCGTCGTGCAAAGCTTTAACACATCGGGCTAAGATGTTCGACGTCCCGCGGTTACGCTTTGCATCTAACGCACCATTGTCTTTAACTTTCAGGTGCAAGAACGGTGAAGTCAAGTCGATGGTAGCATCCCTGAAGATGATCTCGGCTTCATCAGAAGCCTTGACCATATCACGGATGCTTTTATCGTTAGACTCCATCAAGGCAATGTAGAGTCTGATAGTGAGAGCTTTCTGGCGATCAGTGAGTTTCTGTATGTATAGACCGCCATCGTTTTTCGTCGTGTAGAACCAGGCTGTTGGAATACCAGCAGCACCGATCATTTTGGACAGCCTGTCCCGAATGAGTTCATCTAAGCGACTGAGGCAATTTGTCGGTGCTGTGTTCGCCATCAGTTCGTAGTCAATCTTGGGAATCACGAACCGTTTGATGGCGTCAACCGCCTGTGTGAACCGAAGAGCGCTGCCAGTAATTCGAATGACGTCCTTCGTCATGTCTTCGATTCGCCGAAAAACGTGATGTTTACGCTGTGATGATTTGCACGCGATTGGAAGGCCGAGATACGTTGTATTGTTCTGAATGCTGATGTTATCAATGCGTCCTCCAGCAATGGTGAAGTTGTCGTTCAACACACTGCGAGAACCATTGTGAGCAATGTATGTGAAAGCGTGGCACTTCTTGCAGTTGATCTTCATGTCGCCAGCATAACTGCAGAAGTGCTCCACGACCGAAAGTAAATTCTTCATCCCGACTTCCGAATCGGAAAACACGATGATGTCATCGGCGTAAGCTTGAACAGTTGTCGCTGAGTCCAACCAATGATAACCATCCTCCTTGCAAGCGTTCAACCGCGCGAGGAGAGGTTCGATACAAATGTTGAATAACGTCGGACTCAGCGGACAGCCTTGCTTGACGCCTTTGCGAAAACAGATAGAATTAGATCGTCTGTTGCTGCTGATGATCTTCGTCGAAGAGTCTCTGTACGAATTAATAATCGTTTTAACAAAAGAAAGATCAAAGCCAATGTCAGTAAGATTCTTTTTAATAAGTTTATGTGGTACGGAACCAAATGCATCAGAAAAGTCGATCGTCGTGATGTAGAGTGACTTTTGGTTCCGTGCAGCATCGTGTATCATCTCATCAACCACAGTTGCATGCTCAGCCGCCCCAGCTGGAATACGCATGAATCCTTTCTGACTCGGTGATATGAACCTATGTTTTGAATTCAGCGTTTGAAGCGAGCGGCTGATGTGACACATCAGCATCCGATAAATCGTCGGAGTGATGGTGATAGGACGCCACGAATGGGCGTCGTCAGGGTCTCCTTTCTTAAACAACATGACGGTTTTGTTCATTTTCAACACCTCCGGAAAGAGACCCGTGTCAAGCATGCAACACAACACATTCTTGATGATCGTCGCCGTGACACTCCCGCCAACCTTCCACACACCATTTGAGATGCCGTCGCATCCGACGGCAGAAAGATTGGATCTCGATCTGACCGCTTTAAGAATAGCTTCTTCGTTGAGGATGAGTGATTTGAGTTCATCAGAATCATTCGATGAAATTCTACGCTGAAGAGTGTAAACACCATCTGGGTCATCCCCGAGAGCAGCAGCATCGCTCCACGAGGACCCGTACACGTTCTCGAAATCTTCGACTGGGACGACACATTCCGGTGTGTCGTCGTTCAACACGAACCAGTCGATGGTACGTTTGGCGTCTTCAGCGTAGAATTTCTGAAGGAACTTCTTGTAGCCAAGCGAGGAAGGAGAGTTGTTGAGAATTTCCAATTCCTCCAGCTTGGCACGAATGAATTTCATCCTTTCATCGTAGTGCTCATCGTAAATCAACCCGTCAATTGAGTCCAAGTCACCACTCCCAAGGAGTTGAGAGAACTCCAAAGGAGCTTGTGACAGAAAGCGAACAAGCTTCTCTTTGATGTCCGCGATGACATTGCGCTGAGGTTGATCGAGATCTTCATCAGTGATGTGACTGTGGGAATGCAGAAGTTCGATACCAGCGATGAATTTGGAGGCCGACTTCATCTGAATCGGTGTCTCCAAGGAATGCGTGCGACGAATCTTATCTGAACCTCTCCGTGCCGAACGAACGAACTTCCTGATCGACTTCCGCAGAATGAGAATGATTTTCGAAATCATCCCTTCGCAGAGAAGCATTCGGCTGCTCTTTTCCAAAGAGTCAGAGAGGTTAATAGCTTCATTATACCAATTGAGAACATCCTTGACTTCACTGTTAAACACTTCTTCGAACCTTTTTCTGTGTTTCGCTAAACGGTCACCCCACAGCTTCGGGAGGTGCACGAAATCATCATCTTCCTTCATGCACCTCGACTTCCAGTTCTCAGCTTTGGACAGACAACTCTCAATGTCCACGATCGAAGCTGATGCTGGGTGAGCCGGATGTTCATCAGTTGTGTGAGTATCTTCATCGCTAGATGAAGAGACTGAATGCAAGTGCGCCTCAGGTAGTCTCTCGTTGGCCGGTATGAATCCAGCCTGCCGTCTCCGTCTGCGTGAGTCTTCCTCGCGACGACGGTCTTCCATCACTTGAAGATCCACCGACTCGTCTGCCCGAGGTTGCACTGGCATCTGTCTCTCATCTTCCTGAGTAACTCTGTTCTCATTCCTAACAATCTTGATTCTCTCCAGGTCAGAGTTGGCTTCACGAATTTCATCGTCATCGGTATCAGGCGAAAGCCAAGAAGCGGATATATTGATGTCGATTGCCTGAACCCGATGACCTTCAACATTGGCCTGGGGATGTGATCTGTTAGTATGCTGTTTGACTGTAGCTTTGTCTTTACCAATGAAGTCCTTGCACTTCATGCACAAGGAACCGTGCAGGTCATGGTAAACATCGCTAGCCACAAGTAATTTTCGATGTTTCTTAGCGTGCAGAATGCTCATCGCCCAGAAGACTCCAACTTCACGTTTAAGTGCTTCCATGTCCTGGTGCGATGAGCCCATGTGGCTGCTCAATGAATTCGCCCTACTAACCAAGTAGTCGCAGTCGCTGCACGGACAAACGTGAATGGTACGATAGTGAAAAGCGTCAGGCAGAAGGTGAGGTGAATCGATCTTCCACCTCAGCTTCCTGCCGACAATGTACTCGAACGCCGCTTGCTCCAGAGGAATGTTATTCGTCGAGTGCGTCGACTTGAGGTGAAAAGACAAGGACGCACATGTGGGAAACGTTTTGTCGCAGCAAGGGCAGTAAAATTGCCCAACTCCTAACCATCTGTCTTTCTGATGCATGAGGAGAATGATAGGAGTGTCAACGTCGCTAACGTTTGCGAATGATGAGGTGTCGATATTTGCCACCTGCAAGATATCAATGAGAGACTTCATGTCTGTTTTGGTCTTCACACCAGCCAGTTCGCTCACGATCCAATCAATGGAAACATTGTCACCCACAGGTGAAGAAGGATTATCATCACTACCACCGTGATTGTCATCATCGGAATGATCAGAGTGTTCGGAGTGAGAATGAGCATCGGTGAACTCTTCAGCACCACTAACAGCGCTGCTTGTACCTGAAGAGTTACTGGTAGTTTGAGTACCTAAGGAGTTGGTTCGAGATCCGAGAGAGTTATTGTTTGAGAATGTGCTAAGCGACGAATGGTTCCCAGAGAGAGTAAATAGTGGAACCACTTTCTCATTGATCTCGAACACAAACTTAGGTACCTCAATCACCGAAGTGAAGACTTTCTCTTTAGTAATTACTTGATGATGATCAATGTGAGCAGTTGACGTGACAACCCGATCGTCAACGCCAACAGCGTGATGGGTGATGTGAGCAGTTGACGTGACGGTTTGGTTGTCAACGTCAACGTTGTGGTGAGTGACGTGAGCTGTTGACGCGACAGTCTGATTGTCAACATCAACAGTGTGATGAGCGACGAGAGCTGTCGACGTGACAGTCTGATTGTCAACGTCAACAGCATGATGAGCGACGTGGGCTGTTGACTTGACAGTCTGATTGTCAACGTCAACAGTGTGATTGGCGACGTGAGCTGTTGACGTGACAATCAGATTGTCAACATCAACATCATGGTGTACCACGTGTGCCGTTGACGCGACAATCTGATTGTCGACGCCAACGCTATGATGAACAACATGAGCCATAGACGCGACAACCCGATTGTTCTCAGAGATTAACAGGGAAATTATTGAATGAAAATTGGTTAGAGACAATGTTAATCGAAAAAGAATGAAGC
>CAMWTP010000156.1 GCA_947177165.1 uncultured Lachnospiraceae bacterium | reverse complement strand
GTCGGCGTTCCGTCTTCATTAAATAACAGCCTGCGGTTCTGGTTTGACACCAGGAAACCGGGGGCGATCGCATTGCAGCGGATACCTGTGCCGGCAAAGTGCGTCGCAAGCCACTGTGTAAAGTTCGAGACAGCCGCTTTCGCACCGGAATAAGCCGGGATTTTGGTCAGTGGGATGTAGGCATTCATGGAAGAGATATTCAGAATGCATCCTGACTTTCTATCCACCATATCCTTTGCAAATACCTGTGTCGGAAGAAGTGTTCCCTGAAAATTTAACTTGAATACAAAATCCACGCCGTTGGGATCCAGGTCAAAGAATGTCTTCTGTCCCTCCACGGCCTCGTGCTGGTATTCATTGTCTGTCGTCGCGCGCGGATTGTTGCCGCCTGCTCCGTTCACAAGGATATCACATGGCCCCAGATCCGCCGTCACCTGCTCATGCACCTGTTTCAGCGCCTCCAGTTCGAGCACGTTTGCCTTGTATCCTTCACAGATAAACCCTTCCGCCTTGCACTCGTCAGCCAATGCCTTAACGGCCTCCTCGTTCAAGTCCAACGCCGCAACCTTCGCGCCCGCCTGTGCAAACGCCTTTGCCATCGTACCGCAAAGCACACCGCCTGCGCCTGTCACTACTACTACTTTCCCGGTAAAATCAATATTTAATGGTAGTTCCATCATATTTGAACCTATCCTTTCCTATATCTACAATTATACAGCTTTGCTCCTGTTACAACAACGAATCCACACAAGAGAACAATTATGAAGCCTCATCATTTCTTTGCGCTTCCTTCCGTGCGTTCGAGCATATCCCAGCAGCCCCACATATACATGATGCCCAGCGCCCGGTCATACAATCCATACCCCGGTCTGCACTGCTCACCCCAGATATGTCTGCCGTGGTCAGGGCGGATATATCCGTCATAGCCACAGTCATGGTAAGCACGCATGATTTCCAGGATGCCCACATCGCCGTCACAGTCGCGGTGCGATGCCTCTGTAAAGTCCCCGTTCGGGAAATGCTTCACATTGCGGATATGCGCAAACGCGATTCTGTCACAGTAGGTGCGGATAATATCCGGCACATCGTTCTTCGGATTTGCGCCGAGCGAACCTGAGCAAAGGCACAGGCAGTTGTACTCATCGTCCACCATGGACAGGAACCGTCCGATTGCCTCCTTGTCCACCAGCAGACGCGGAATCCCGAAGATATCCCATGGCGGATCGTCCTGATGGATCGCCATCTTGATACCAGTCTCATGGCAGGTCGGCATGATCGCCTCTAGGAAGTATTTCAGATTATCCCACAGCTTCTCTTTCGTCACAGGGCGGTACGCCTCAAAGAGTTCATCGAGCTTCGCCATGCGCTCCGGCTCCCAGCCAGGGAACGTCATTCCGTGGAGATTCTCGAGGATATAGTTCGCCATCTCCTTGTAGTCCTCCTGGATCTTTGCCTTCTCATAAAATAGTGCCGTAGAGCCATCCTCCATCGGATGGAAGAGGTCTGTCCTCGTCCAGTCAAAGATCGGCATGAAATTATAGGTCACTACCTTCACCCCGAACTTTGCCAGATTGCGCAGTGTCTGCTTGTAATTTTCGATATATTTGTCGCGTGTCGGCAGTCCGATCTTGATATCATCATGGACATTCACACTCTCCACGACATCCATGTTAAAACCGTGATCCTCGATCTGGTGGCGCATCTTCTCGATCTCTTCAATCTCCCACACTTCGCCCGCCGCCTTGTCGTGCAGCGCCCATACAAGACCGGTCACTCCGGGAATCTGCCTGATCTGTTCCTGCGTGATGCTGTCGTTTCCCTCGCCATACCAGCGAAAAGTCATCTGCATAATTTATTACCTCCTAACAATAAATTCCGCACCAACCCTCCCGATATCTTTCCCAGCAGAATTATCAGCTGTTGAGGACAATCGTTCAGGTTGATGCCGTATTTGTAACCAATCAAAATCGCAAAAATTAAATACGTGTGTCAAATATACCGCAGAAAGAATCTACCGGATCCTCACCCGTAAATGCCGCCTCGCCTGCCATCAGCTTTGCGACCAGCGCATCCAGCGTGGAGTCATTGCTGTCGTATGTGTTGATGTAGGTGCGTGCCTGCGGAATGTCGGCAAGCACAAACGGGTGCTGTATGCCGACCACCACGACAGGAAGTTCAAACACATACCACGGAATCTCTCCGCCGCCCTTCGTCATGCCAAATGCAGGGCGTGCAACCGGCTGGAATCCACCAGGAATATCCACCAGTGTGATGATCAGATCCTGGTTTTCGCGGAATTCTTTGATGGGAGTCTTCCCCGCAAAATACATGTTGATGTCGGGCTTCTCTCCCGCCTGTATCTGTTTCTGCATCTTCTCGATCGGACTTTCATATATAAAAGCATCGAAGCCCTTCTCTGTCAACTTGTCGCGCAGCACCTCCGCTGGAGATTTCTTCGCTGCAAACAGCGCTCCAAGTCCCGGCGCGGACAAGCCCTTCACGTACACGATCATAATCCGCTTGTAGCGCTCCGGCGTGACTGGCAGCACATCCTTGTCCTTGTATTTGACCAGCGTAACAGACTTGTCAGAAATCTCTCTCTGCATCGCGATATGCGCCTCACATCCGACAATCTCATGCACCTGCCCGCGCGGCGGCATAAGCTCCGTCTTTGCCTTTTTGTGCAGCCCCATATGCGCCTTGAGTGCCAGAATGCGGTGCAGCGCATCGTCAAGCCGCTCCTCTGTGATGCGGCCGTCAAGATACCCCTGCTTCATGCTCGCGAAATCTTCATCCATCTCGTTGAAGAACAGAAACATGTCCACGCCCGCTGCGATCGCTGCCGGGAGCACGTCGCTGCGCTTCATGCGGCAGGTAAGCCCCACCATGTGCGACGCATCGGTCAATACCATTCCGTTAAACCCAAGCTTCCCGCGTAGCAAGCCCTGAATCAGCTCGGGCGAGAGCGTCGCAGGCATCATTTCGTCGTCCGTGATATCCGGATTGAAATGGCGCGCATACGCCGGCTGCATGATATGACCCGCCATGATCGCCTCAAGCCCGTTGTCAATCAACGTCCTATAGACCAGACCAAACGTCTCATCCCACTCCTCACAGCTCATGTCATTCACACTGTTTGCCACATGCTGGTCGCGGAAGTCAAGCCCGTCGCCGGGAAAATGCTTTGCCGCACAGCAAAAGCCTGGATTTGCATGTGCACCGTCCATGTACGCCTTTGCCATCTCAGCCACCCGCTTCGGATCATTGCCGTAAGTGCGAAGCCCGATCACCGGGTTTTCCCAGTTGTATATGATGTCGCTGACCGGCGCAAAGGATAAATTGCAGCCGATCGCCGCCGCCTCCTTGTTAGCCATATAGCCCAGCTGATAGGCATAATCCGTATTTCTGGTCGCACCGATTTTTGTCTGGCTTCCGATCATTGTGCCGTCTGTACATGCACCGTTCCCGCCGTTCTCCGTGTTGCAGGCAATGATCAGCGGAATCTTGCTGTTCTCCTGCAGAATGCGGTTCTGCTCATATATCTCATCCGCTGTCCCCGGATTGTACCGGATACCGCCGATATGGTAGTCATTCACTGTCATTTTCAGGTAGTCTTCCGTGCGGGCGGAGCCCATGTTGAAAAAAAGCTGTCCTATCTTTTCATCAAGATCCATACCTGCGATGGTGTCCTCCACCCACTTGCAGTCCTCGTCTGACAGGTTGAACGGCTTTGCTTTCATATCTACCATTGTACCACTTCTCCTTTTTATAATCTATGATTTATCTATGAATTATCTACTTTTTTCCAAGATTCCTTAAAAACTGGTCCTTTTTTTTCTGCTGATAACCCTGACCGTAAGTACCATCCAGGAAGTGCACGATACCCTCCCTGACAAATTCATCCCAGCTCTGCGCCTCGTTCCGTACCAGAATCGGATAGTAATACACTCCGTTTTTCTCCGCCGCTTCCATGTCTCCCGGAGCATCACCGCACATCAGTACGTGATCTGCGGCATATCCCCGCTTCATCAGCTCTCCGATGCAGAACGCCTTGCTCCCGGAATCCTGGGCGAGCACCACGTCCGTGTACTCCAGCATCTCATAGAAATCCCACTCGTCCAGCACCGCGCTCAGGTTCGCACTCGACACAATGGCAATATCCGCATCGCGGTGCGCTCTCTTCAAGGCTTCCAGAACGCCCGGAAAAGGACGTTTGTCCTCCTCCGGAAGCCTGTCTATGGACTGGTTCACAGCAATGCTCCACGCCAGCGCCTTGCGCAGACAGATATTGTCATTTCCGGCGAGCTCGCGCTCCAGCGCGGCGTTGGACAGCTCCGGCGACTCCTGCACCCACTGTTCCAGCGCGCTAAGCTCCTCGATCTCACAGTACTTCTCCTGTATCTCGCCGAGCGCCTTCGCAAGCCCCTTAAAACGGTTGACACCGCGCGTCATCGTGTACAGATTAATCTCATTCCAGCGCTCCAGTATCGCGTCGCGCCACTCTTCCAGCCCCCACTCCGCAACCATGCAGGGTCCAAAACAGCGGATATGCTTGATATCCATCGTGTCCATCGCACATCCATCGCTGTCCACACAGACCAGAAAATCACTTCGTTTTGTGTACGTCAAAAATTGATCTACCATCGCCCATCCCCTTTCTCCATATTTTTCATTTACATTTTTCATTTATTTCTTTCTCTTACCTGCCAGCACGGCAACATTCTCTTCCACGCGCTTCTTGTTCAGCGGATAGATCACTACCAGAAAGACTGCAACCAGCGAGAAACCGATGAGCGGTGCGATGCAGGAGAGCTTGAAAATCCTCTCTGTAACTTCTGGATCAAATGCCGTTGCATTGGAGTATCCGATCATGGTCAGCAGTGAACCCGTAAGTCCTGCTGAGAGCGCCTGCCCGAGTTTTCTTGCAAAGGAATATACCGAATAGATTGTACCGTCCTCGCGCACTCCGTTCTTTACTTCCGCGTCGTCGATGACATCCGTGATCATCGCCCAGATTACTGTGTTAAAAAATCCCAGCCCTATATATGCAACCGTGAAAAACCCAACATAGATAAACGCGTTCGACGGGTGCACAATCAGACAAACAAGATACACAATTGCAGCCGACGCACAGGAAACCACAGACAGTTCCTTCTTGCCAAACTTAGCGGACAGCCTTGAGGCAAGCGGTGCACAGATAATAAGCATCGCAGCTGTTCCCGTCAGGGATGACATGGACTGCGCCGTCGCATTTCCATAATAATTTGGAAATACATAGCCAGCCATGCCCTGCATCGTCAGCATCGCAAGCAGAAGAGCGATCGCTGCCGCTATGATACCGAGCAGTGAGCGGTTTGTCACAAGGCTCCTGAGCAGATTTCCGACATTGAGCTTTGTATTGTTTGCCGGAACCTCCACACGCTCGCGCACCAGATTGAAGCATATCAGGTAGCAGACAATTGCCAGCACACTGAAAATACCTGCGATCACCGTCATGCGGGATCCGGACAGAACTGTGTTTCCATTGACCGTCTCATAGGCAAACATTGGTGTCCCGACACCGATCACCAGCCCTGCGAGCGTACCACCGATCGTTCTCCATGTGGATAACTCTGCACGGTCCTTAGGATCCGGGGACACTGCCGATGCCATGGAACCATATGGAATATTGATGGAGGTATAGAAAATAGAGCCCCACAGGAT
>CAMWTP010000155.1 GCA_947177165.1 uncultured Lachnospiraceae bacterium | reverse complement strand
AAAACGGGTTAAAATAATCTGTCAAAAGTAGGTGCAGATAATTTGACGATCAACATCTTATCCGTATAGGATGTCACGCTGCCCCACTGGTTATACTGATAAGATGTCTGGTACTCCATGGCATCCTGCTCCGTCGCAAGATTTCCCTCGTCATCATAAGTAAAGGTCTGGACATTCCCCATGGCATCCGTGACGGACACGAGCTGCCCCGCTTCATTATAGGCAAACTGCTGTGTGCCGCCCATCCTGTCCGTAACACTCGTACAGCTTCCGTTCGCGTCATAGCTGTAAAGGATTTCCCCATCTGCGTCTGATACGCTTAACAGGTCTCCGTCTTTTGAATAGGTGTATTCGACGGTATGCCCTGCAGGGGATGTGTAGGATGTCAGGCGTCCCGCATCATCGTGCACATACTGATACTTGTTTCCCAGACAATCCGACGCCTCCTGCAGATGATTCTTTTCATCATACGTATAAGTCCAGAGAGAGCCATTCCTGTCTGTATAGGCAGTAAGATTGTCATGATCGTCATATTCATAGCTGGAACTATTTCCATTCTCGTCTGTCGTGGATGTCAGATTATTTCTGTCATCGTATGTATAATGCGTTTCCGTATTATCTCTATTTTTGACAGATAGCGGCTGGTTGTTTTCATTGTAGCTGATCGCTTCTTCCGTACTATCGGGGTACGTTATTTTAGTCATGCGCCCCCTGCTGTCATATTCCATGTTCGTGACATTTCCAAACACATCGGTCTGCTCTATGAGCCTGCCGCTATCATCGAACCTGCTATGAATGCCGGTCTGGGAATTCCTTATATCTGTAATATTTCCATCCATGTCATAAGTATATTTTGTAAAATACCTGTCTCCTGTGTAGAAATATGTCTCCTGTGCTTCCTCATCATAGACAACCCTGTTTTCCACCCTGCCTGTCATAGTCTGTCTGACAATCCGCTGTTTCCCGTCATATGTATTGACCAGGTAACCTGCACCTGTAAAATCAGTGACAGTAAGAATGTTTCCGGAATCATCATAAGTAAAGCTGATACTCTCGTCATTCGCATTCCTTATCGCCACAAGGCACTGATCCTTATACAGCAGGCTTAGTTCATTCCCCGTCTCGTCCGCTACTTTCGTGACATAGCCATTCTGATAGGTAAATACCAGCTTCTCGCCATGCCTTCCTGTAATTTCCAGGATCTTTCCATCCGTATCTGTCCGGACACGGTACTCTGTGAGGCCATCCTCTTTTATATCAGCAAGATGGCTGTTGTGGTCAAAGTGGTATTCTGTGCCATCTATGTCTGTCACATAATAGTCAGAATTCTCGTCGCATCCAAGACTGTATGTGGACTTTACGCCTTCCGCCAGGCAGTACTGATGTTCACCTGTCTTGTAAAATGAAATGATACTGCCATCTGGCGTCTCAAAGTATATATATGTATCATCTGCGTACAGCATATAATTGAAGGAGTGCGTCCATTTTTTCCCCATCTTTTCGTACCGGCCGCTGCGCTGTGATTCATACATGGGTACAAATTCAAGATTGTCCCTGCCGTTTCTCGCAAACCATGTATGCTGCCACATAAATGCGCCTGTCACGACATTTACAGGATCAAGCTCGGTGTGCACCTGCTTTCCGCCGGGGTATTTCTTCTTTGGTCTTCGAGGCGGAATACTGGTCTCCTTCTTATACTGTGGTTCCGGATAAGTCTTGATCTTTTGCTCTGTGCCGTATCTGCTCGAACCATCCGCATTGTTACAGCGTACCGTATAAGTATGCTCTGTGTCGGGCGTCAGCCCCTCTATCTCCATTGAGGTGTCTGTTGTCCTGTGCGGTGTCCCGTCAAACAATACATCATAGCTTACGGCTCCATCCACTGCCGGCCAGCTTATGGTAATCTTCTTCTTTGATGCGGATGCACGCGGAGAAGACGGCGCTTTGGGCGTTGTCCTGAATTTTTTGGATGCGCCTGGTCTGCTGCTTCCTCCCGCATTCTTAGCGCTGACACTGACATTGTGATCCGTATTCGGTGAAAGTCCGCCTACCTTATGGGAATTGCCTGATGCGCTGTATTTCTTACCATCTACGTCCACTTCATATCCATCAGCGCCGTCAGACGGATCCCAGCTAAGGTCCGCCGAATCCTCATCGGTCGAGGCTTTCACGCCTGTCGGCGATTTGGGCGCTGTATGCGCTGTCTTTTCCGGGCTGTACGCACTGGAGCCGTCTGTATTCTTTGCGCGCACCTTATATGGATACTTTGTGTTCGGCTTCAGCCCTGTCACCTTCTTGCTGGTTCCAGTCTCGTTACTTATCGCTCCATTAAAATTTAGCTCATAGCCTGTCGCACCACTGACTGCATCCCACTTTAATTCTACTTCAGTATCGGAATTTTTTGAAGTGATGTTGGCCGGCGCCTTGGGTGCTGTCGTCACTATCCGTTCAGAACTGTAGTTTCCTGCTCCATATGCATTTTTTGCCCTGACCTTGAATCTGTATCCGGTATTTGCATTCAGACCTGTAAAGGTTCTGCCCGGCGATGACTGGCTATAGGTGTTTCCATTAAACATCAGGTCATAACCTGTCGCATTGCTAATTGCATTCCATCCAATGGTTACAGAATTATCCGAGGATTTTTTGGTTATGCCGGATGGAACAGCCGGAGTGAGCGACTGTGTGGACACAGAGCGTTCATAACAATATGATCCTATGCCATCTACGCCTTTGCTGCATACTTTATACCGGTATACTGTATTTTGCTGTAATCCACTGACAGTAAGCGATGTGTTATTAATTCCATTAACATTATATTCCTTGTTATTGAACTGAACAATATACCCTGTCGCTTCTGTCATCCTGTCCCAGCTTATTGTCACTGCATTTGCAGTACTTGTCGTACGGATGCCTGAAGGCGATTGAGGTGCCGTTGTTACGGTTTGCTCCGCGCTGTACGTACCTGCCCCGTCTGCATTTTTCCCCCGCACCTGATATTTATATTTTCTGCCACCGGTAAGTCCTGTCAGTGTCCTGCTATTTGTAGTCTGGCTATATACTCTTCCATCAAATTTCAGATCATAACCAGTTGCATTTGGTGTCGTGTTCCAGCTAATTGTTGCGGAATTATCTGTTGCTGTCTGTTGTATGCCTGTAGGTACTACAGGAAGCATCGCCTGTGTTTTCACTGACCGGCTGGTACTGTATGCACCTGCTCCATCCGCGTTTTTACAGCAGACCTTGTAGCTGTACGTTGTCTTCGGATTCAGTCCGCTCACTGTATACGATGTGACTCCCGCCCCTGTATGGTAATCCTTATTGTTGATATTGAGAATATACCCTGTAGCGCCTGTTACATTATTCCAGCTTACAGTTACCGTATCTGCCGTGCTTACTGCACTAATGCCTGTCGGCGCCTTCGGCGCTGTCGTCACTGTCTGCTCTGTACTATATGCGCCTGCCCCATCGGAATTCTTTGCCCGTACCTGATACTTATATCCTGTGTTACTTCCAAGACTTGTAATGGTTTTACTGTTTGCTGTCTGGCTATAAATTCTTCCGTTAAATTTCAGATCATAACCGGTTGCGTTTGCTGTCGTGTTCCAACTGATTGTTGCAGAATTATCAGTTGCCGTCTGATGTATACCTGTAGGAACCGCAGGAAGCACTGCCTGTGTTTTTATCGATCTGCTAGTACCATACGCACCTGCTCCGTCCGCGTTTTTGCAGCACATCTTGTAACTGTATGTTGTCTTCGGATTCAGTCCGCTCACTGTATACGATGTCGCTCCCACTCCTATATGGTAATCCCTGCTATTGATATTGAGGATATACCCTGTAGCGCCTGTTACATTGTTCCAGCTTACAGTCACCGTATTTTCCGTGCTCACTGCAGTGATACTTGTCGGTGCTTTTGGCGCTGTCGTCACCGTCTGTTCCGCACTATATGCACTTAACCCATAAGAATTCTTCGCCCGTACCCGATACTTATATCCTGTGTTGGCATTAAGACCTGTGAAGGTCTTGCTGGTTGTTGTTACATTATACACCCTTCCACCGAACATTAGATCATAACTGGCTGCATTACTTATAGCGTTCCAACTGATTGTTACAGAAGTGTCTGTAGATTTCTTTGTTATACCTGAAGGTATCTCCGGCACCTGGGCCAGAGTCGTTACCTGACGCTCTGTGCTGTAAGCGCTGGTTCCATCTGCATTTTTGCAGCAGATCTTATATCTATAGGTGGTTTTAGGCTGTAATGAACTAACTGTAAGTGAGGTACTGCCCGAACCAGCATTATAGTCCTTACCATTAAATATAATTCCATAACCTGTTGCTCCTGCCACGCTTCCCCAATTTATCGTCACTGATTTGGGAGCTGCTGTCGCACTGATGCTTGTTGGCGCCTTTGGCGCTGTCGTCACCGTCTGCTCTGTACTGTACTGGCTTGTCCCTTGGGAATTTTTTGCCCGCACCTGATATTTATACCCCGTGTTTGCAGAAAGTCCGGTAATTTCTTTGCTTGTTCCTGTAAGGCTGTATACCGTTCCGTTAAATCTGAGATCATAGCCTGTCGCACCACTGACTGCGGACCAGCCGATCACCGCCGAACTGTCTGTTGATCTTTTTGTGGTACCGGTTGGCACTTGTGGCAACTGCGGAGACGATGCTGCCTGTGTTTTTATACTTTGTACAAAGCTGAAAGAACCCGCACCATCCGAATTATTGCAGCATATCTTATAATTATATGTAGTATTGGAGTTGAGCTTGTCTATAGTCAGGGATGTGGTTCCCCCCGACACCACATGATTCCTGTTATTGAAGTTAACTGTATAGAGACCTGCTCCTGCCACCATGTTCCACTTTATTGTCACTGCATTTTTTGTGCTTGTTGCGCTGATATTCGTAGGCGGTTTCGGTGCTGTAGTCACCGTCTGCTCTGTACTGTATGCGCTCATTCCATTGGCATTTTTTGCCCGAACCCGGAAACGGAACGCAACATTAGAGCCAAGACCCGAAAACGTCTGACTTGATCCTGTAAGGCTGTATGTACCTCCATTGAATATCAAATCATAGCCCGTCGCATTGGGAACAGGATTCCAGCTGATCGTCACCGATGTGTCAGTTGATTTCTTTGTGATTCCAGATGGCACCCCAGGAATTACCTGCTGTGTCGTGACTGTCTGCGTTGGGCTGTATTGACCTGTAACATTACTATTTTTTGCCCGAACTGCATAAGTGTGCGTCGAATTTGGCGCAAGACTTGTAAATGTATAATTTGTTCGTGTTGTGTTATACACTCTGCCGTCAAACAAGATATCATAACTCAATGCACCAGTTACAGGACTGAAAGTCAGACTAATCGAGGTAGTCCCTACACTTGCTTTTATATTGGTCGGAACGGTTAAGTTCCTTGCGTAAAAATCAGATGGCACAGTCAGTTTTATCTCTTTGGAACCCAGAAGGGATCCACCTTTCCCTTTTGCCCACACTGTAATTCGGTACACACCGCCCGGAATTACCTTATTCCTGGAAACACAGCTTGTCGCAGTTGTCACCTCATCATGGAGTACACTGCTGTCTGCCACGAGAACGAGACGCACCAGATAATGATCCAGATTTGCCACGCTGGACCATGTACACGATATTGTCCCATCATTATTCAACGTCGCTGTAACATTAAAATTATCACTCATTTGATTCTCTCCTTTTTATTTCATATTTGACCAGTCAATTAATAAAAAGGAGAAAAATTCAAAAATGTAAACAATCAGCACCACCGGCTCAGCCGGTGGTTTGGTTTTCGCCCTATAAGGGCTCG
>CAMWTP010000154.1 GCA_947177165.1 uncultured Lachnospiraceae bacterium | reverse complement strand
ACGGAAAGCTGTATGTGGAGCAGGGAATTATCGCAGGCTGTGCCGGCGGCGGTTTTGAGAATATCTGTGCCGCGGCGGATATCCTCGACAATGCGAGCATCGGACCGGATGAGTTTACATTGAGCGTTTACCCCGCTTCCATGCCAATCTACATGGAGCTGGTGAAAAACGGCTGTGCCGCGAAGCTGATGCAGACGGGTGCTGTGCTGAAGACGGCCTTCTGCGGACCGTGCTTTGGTGCGGGAGACACACCTGCAAACAACGCGTTCTCAATCCGCCACTCTACGAGAAACTTCCCGAATCGCGAGGGCTCCAAGCTCCAGAGCGGACAGATTGCGTCCGTTGCGCTGATGGATGCGCGATCAATTGCGGCGACGGCTGCAAACAAGGGATATCTCACACCGGCTACTGATTTTGACGGAGACTTTGCGAAGTATCAGTATTTCTTTGACAGGAAGATTTATGAGAACCGCGTGTTTGACTCCAAGGGCGTTGCCGATGAATCGGTTGCAATCAAGTTTGGTCCGAACATCAAGGACTGGCCGGCGATGGTTGCGCTGACAGACAATCTGATGTTAAAGGTGGTATCTGAGATTCACGATCCGGTGACGACGACAGACGAGCTGATTCCTTCCGGCGAGACATCTTCCTACCGCTCGAACCCGCTGGGGCTGGCGGAGTTTACACTCTCGCGCAAGGACCCGAATTACGTAAGGCTTGCCAAGGAGATTCAGATCGCGGAGAAGGCGCGCGAGGAGATGGTCTGCCCCGTACAGAAGTTCCCGGAGCTGGAGGAGGCATGGCGCGTGATGAAGACGATCACACCGGATGCGGACCGCAGCAATACGGGTATCGGCAGCACGATCTTTGCGGTGAAACCGGGGGATGGCTCTGCGAGGGAGCAGGCGGCGAGTTGCCAGAAAGTACTCGGCGGCTGGGCGAACATTGCAAACGAGTATGCGACCAAGCGGTACCGCTCGAACCTGATCAACTGGGGAATGCTTCCGTTTATCATCAAGGAAGGCGACCTGCCGTTTAAGAATCTGGATTATATTTACATTCCGGGTATTAGAAAGGCCGTGGAGGAGAAGGCTGACGTGATCAAAGCCTATGTCGTTGGCGGTGCCTCAGCTGAGGATGGGGACAGAAAAGTTGAGTTTGAGATGACACTCGGCGAACTGACTGACGAGGAGAGACAGATCATTTTGAAGGGCTGTCTTATCAACTACAATCGGGTATAAAGTGTTAAAATCCCAGAAATCCGCATGGGATAGCGGATTTCTGGGATTCTTTTTAATAATTTTCCACTCTCTGTTTTATATTTTCCCTAAGATTTTCATAATAGAGTGCATAGTCATTATTGTGAAAGCTCTCTGGCCCAAAAAGTGATCCAGCGGTCGTAAATGTCACTTGATCTGTTGTGCAGATGACCACGCCGCGCTCAAGATCAAGCTGTGCATCAGCAACTTTTTGCCGGATCTCATAAGAGCCTGTATCTTCATTCAGGATCCTGCTTCCGAGGTTTTCGTTGGCAGCAGCATAAGTGGCATCCCTTTTCCAATTGATCGGATTGATGCTGATCGCGCCGTTCTCCACAACGATATTGTGCTGCCCTTTATTTCCCGGACCCTCTGTATTCCATGAAACGATAACCCCTGTGTCATCTGCTCCCTCGGCAAATTTCAGGTAGGGGTGATCTTTCAGCCAGTCTGAGGTGATGGAGTAGCCGATCGCATATGCGGCAACCATGCGCTCATAATATTCCGGATGTGCTTCCATATATTCCCCGAGAACGATCTTGGTCATAATAGAGCCTTGGGAGTGTCCGGCTAGAATAAACGGCCTGCCGTTATTATAGTGCTCGAAGTAATAATCCAGCGCTGCATAGACATCTGTGCGCTGTTCCTGTCTCTGGAACTCTTCCAGTTCCTGCGAACCCATGCCGACAACCTGATAGATATTACTCTGCCTGTAATATGGCGCAAAAACATTTGTTGATTCCTCAAAGACGGTTGCCTGATTCTCATAGACAGACTGTGCCTGAAGCCGGACCGCCTGGTTGTCGATAGTGCAGATTGGCAGTGCATCCTCCGAATCATCCAGATAGCAGGTAGGATAAAGATAAAAGGTATCTACCGCGTGTGTAACCTCCGGTATGGTCATCCAATTATCGTTGTCGGAGTAATCGGATGGCGTACCCACTAGTTCTCCTGTCACATCACTGTCCACTGTTTTCTGTGGTTCACTGGCTTCTGTCCCGATGCTGGTTTCCGCTGTGTCTGCCGGATCTGTTTTCCCGCATCCCATCAAGGAAGCAGTCAGCAGCAGACAGCCGGCCATTGTCATTATGCCTGTTTTAACAGTTTGTTTCTTCATGTTCACTTTTTCCTCCTTTTTCCTCCGTGTTTTTTACATACATTCAGCATAAATATAATAAATATACAATGCCTGCTTTTCAACCTGTCAGGAACGGTTTGCACTTTTTGGGGTGTGATTTGCTAGATATAGAGGTATTATGTAAAAATATGACGTTATAGCTGTGCAATAATGACGAAAAAAGACGAATATAAAAGCGATTATTAGGGATAAAAGCAGTATATGAATTGGATATGTAGAAAAAATAATTAATAAAATAAACAAAACACTACCATTTTTTTGATATTTATAGTATAATTGTAACTATTCGGAGCACGATTACGGGCTGACATTCTATGCCGGCATGTAATCGGTAAGAAGATGTAGCTATGATGCGTAAAAGAGGCTGTCGGGTTACAGTTCAGCGCAGGACTCTGCACTGTGCTGCAAAGGCAGGCAGAATAGTTACAGCAAAACATAAATTGAGCAGTCAATTTGAATAGATCTTACATGTAGATATTGAGCGTGCTCAAAATAGGAATGGAGGTATTTTATGGCAAAAGAAATGATTGCAATGCTGCTTGCCGGCGGTCAGGGTTCACGTCTTTACACATTGACGCAGAAGCTGGCAAAACCTGCAGTTCCGTTTGGCGGGAAATATCGAATTATTGATTTCCCGCTATCCAACTGCGTTAATTCAGGTATCGATACGGTGGGTATCCTTACCCAGTATCAGCCGCTGGTGCTGAATGAGTACATTGGAAATGGTCAGCCATGGGATCTGGACAGACTGCATGGCGGTGTCCATGTACTGCCGCCCTATCAGCAGGCATCCGGTTCTGACTGGTATAAAGGCACAGCAAATGCTATCTATCAGAACATCAATTTTATCGAGAGATATGATCCGGAATATGTGATCATTCTGTCCGGTGATCAGATCTGCAAGCAGGATTACAGCGATTTTCTCAGATTCCACAAGGAGAAGGGCGCAGAGTTCAGCGTGGCGGTTATGGAAGTACCATGGGACGAGGCAAGCCGTTTCGGCCTGATGGTTACGGATGACAATGACAAGATTACAGAGTTCCAGGAGAAGCCAAAGGAGCCGAAGTCAAATCTGGCTTCCATGGGTATTTACATATTTAACTGGGATATCTTGAAAAAATATCTGATCGAGGATGAAAACGATCCAGAGTCCGAGAATGACTTTGGCAAGAATGTAATCCCGAGTCTGCTCCGCGATAAGAGAGAGATGTATGCATACCGCTTCTCAGGCTATTGGAAAGATGTAGGAACCATTTCTTCCCTGTGGGAGGCAAATATGGAGGTTCTTGATCCGGAGAACAGCGGTATCAACCTGTTTGACGATGACTGGCGCATCTACAGCAGGAACAGCGGTATGACAGGACACCGTATCGGCGAGGAGGCAGTGCTCGAGAATTGTATGATCACAGATGGATGCAGCATTGACGGCGAAGTAAGGCATTCGATCTTATTTGCGGGTGTCAAGGTTGAGAAAGGTGCCGTGATCGAGGATGCCGTGATCATGGGCGGCAGCACGATCAAGGAGGGCGCTCAGATTAAGCACTGCATTATCGCGGAGAACGTAGTGATTGAGAAGAATGCTGTTGTAGGAGAGATGCCTGATGGAAACAAGAAGGGCGTTGCGACAGTGGGCTCCAATGTGACAATCGGCGAAGGGGCGATCGTAGGACCTGACGCGATGGTGTCGGCAGATGTAAAGGGAGGTGACAAGGCATGATCAATTCAAACGCAGATTCAGCAATGGGTATTTTGTTCCCAAACAGTTATGATTCCTTAGTGCCAGAGCTCGTGTCTGAGAGACTGATGGCATCCATACCGTTTGCGAGCCGTTACAGGCTGGTAGATTTCATGCTTTCAAGTATGGTAAACTGCGGTATTGACAACATATCATTGATTGTGAAGAGAAATTATCATTCCCTGATGGATCATCTGGGATCTGGTAGAGAGTGGGATTTGACGCGCAAAAAGGGTGGCCTGAACATCATTCCTCCTTTCGCGCAGAAAACAGTCAATATCTATAACGGCAGAGTAGAGGCGATAGCGAGCATTATCGATTATCTGAAACGCCAGAAAGAAAAGTACGTCATCATGGCGGATACGAACATTGCAGTCAACTTTAATTTCAGCAAGCTTCTGCAGCGGCACATTGACAGCGGGGCAGATGTGACGATCGCATATACCAGGGAAGAGATTCCCAAGGCATTGCGTGATATCGATATGACGAAGAAAGATCTGTACTATACACTTGACATTGACGGAGAGGGCAGAGTGCAGAAAATTGTTGTGAACAATAAGGAAAGCGGCGAAAACAATGTTTCCATGAATATCTATGTCATCGACCGGCAGCTTTTGATTGACCAGATCAGGCAGGCTTATGTGAATGGGCTCACGTATTTTGAGCGCGATATCATATCTCCGCAGCTTGACAAGCTGGATGTAAGGGCTTACCAGCATGACGGCTACTATGCGCGTATCCTCGACATCAACACATATTTTGCCGAAAATATGAAGATGCTGAAGGAAGAGAATATCAATGCGCTGTTTTCTCCGAATCCTGTGTACACAAAGATTCGTGATGACAATCCGACAAGATACGCGGCAGGCTCCCACGCAAAGAATGTGATGGCAGCAGACGGTTGTGTGATCGAGGGCGAAGTCGAGAACAGTATCCTGTTTAGAGGCGTCAAGATCGGCAAGGGCGCGAAGGTTAGAAACTGCGTGCTGATGCAGGATACAGTAATTGAGACTGGCGCAACGGTTGAGTATGCGATCACAGACAAGAATGTGAAGATTACTGCGTACAAGGAATTAAAGGGGACAGAGTCTTTCCCTGTATTTGTGGAAAAACGCAAAAATGTCTGAGAAAATTTGAATAGGAGGGGCAACCCTCCTATTTGTTTCCGTTTTTCGCGGAAAATATGGTTAAGTCTTTTCGGATTTTTGCCGATAATAGTATCAGAGACAGAAAAAGAAGGAGAAAATGGTCTGATGATACAGAGCAAGCGGAACGAATTCTCCGCTGGCGGACTGGTTCTGTGTACAGTTGGCTGGTGCGAAAGGGAAGTAACTCGTGTGTATCAGACGGGAAAGGAAATGCGGGGAATCAGTTAATGACAGTCAGGAAACTTCATAATGTGAGGTGAGAATAGCATCGGTTCCAGAGCGGACGGGTGCTATTTTGTCGTTTTTGCCATGTTTGCGCTTAGAAAAAACAGAAAAATGTGTATAATTTACAAAGATAAAATAGTTGTTTTAGTTTTTACATTTTGAGTGGACAGGAAAAATTTTTTCTGATAAAGTGGGATTTAACAGATGGGTACAACGAGATAAGGGAGGACATAGCCGATGTTGGAGGAAAAGGATTTACTGGCGATAGGGCAGCTGATGGAGCAGAAGCTGACTCCTGTTCATCAGAGACTGGATAAAATTGAAGATAAATTGGAGACAGTTGAAACCAAAGTGGATTCACTTGAAACCAAAGTGGATTCGCTTGAAACCAAAGT
>CAMWTP010000153.1 GCA_947177165.1 uncultured Lachnospiraceae bacterium | reverse complement strand
TATTCATAAAGCAAAGCGCACGAACTTTGCGGGTAACAGGTAACCAGATTTCGATAAGGAGGACAAAATGCAGCACATCACAAATAATCTACTAAATTTGATAACGGACCGGGAAGGTGTGATTGTCCTCAGAATGCAATAAGGATCTTTTTATTGTAGTCAAAATTGTGCGGATAAAAACACCTTTTTATGAGGTGTTTTTTTGTTACCGGAATGCGGGACAAAAGAACACGCGAAAACGCCCTGCGCAATAGTTTTTAGGATGATGCGGGGAGATATTGAATGGATGACAATGATAATATAGAAGGAGTTTTTTATGATTACAATATACGGAAAATACACAAATGCGATTGTTTACACAACGGACAACGAACAGTATGCCATTGACGATTATGCAAGAAAACAGCTGCAGATGATCTGCGACCATCCCAGCACAGCAGGCAGCAAAATACGCGTGATGCCGGATGTCCACCCCGGCAAGGTGGGAACCATCGGACTGACCATGACAGTAGGCGCGTCGCTGATGCCGAATCTGGTCGGCGTGGATATCGGCTGCGGTATGACGATCGCGAAAATCAAGACAAAAGGCATGGAATGTCAAAAGCTGGATACCGTTATCCGCGACAATGTTCCCGTCGGCGGGGCTGTCAGAAAGACAAGTCATAAGCTTAGTGACCATACTGCACTTCGCAGGCTGCACTGCTATAAGGCGATTGATGAGGCCAAGGCAGACCGCAGCATTGGAACACTGGGCGGTGGAAATCACTTTATTGAAGTAGACCGGGATGAGGATGGCGCGTTCTATCTTGTGATTCATTCCGGCAGCCGGCATCTGGGCATGGAGGTGACAGAGTATTATCTTAAAGGAGGACAGAAAGCGTCGCAGATGAAGAAACAGGGATATGCGCCGTATGATCTGACCTGTCTGGAGGGTGAGCTGCTCGGAGAGTATCTGCATGATCTGGAGATTGTACAGGAATTTGCCAGGCTGAACAGGGAGGCCATGGTCGACGAGATAGTGCGCGGCATGAAATGGAAGGTGTTGGACAGCGCTGCCTGTATTCACAATTACGTCGACTTCTCGGATGAGGTCCCTGTTTTAAGAAAGGGTGCAATCAGTGCAAAGGCCGGGGAGAAAGTGATCATTCCGATTAACATGCGCGACGGGATTATTCTGGGAACCGGACTTGGAAATGCGGACTGGAACTGCTCTGCGCCGCACGGCTCCGGACGGATCTACAGGCGCTCTGAGGTGAAGGAGCACCACACTGTCTCCGAGTTTAAGAAGGCGATGGAAGGGATTCACTCCATCTGCGTCAACAAGGACACGCTGGATGAGTCTCCGTTTGCATACCGGAAGATAGAGGATATGCTGCATGTGGTCGGCGAGACGGTCACAGTGGACAAAATCATCAAACCCGTCTATAACTTCAAGGCGGGCGGGGAAAAATAAAGAATCTGGAAGGAGGGGGAACCATGGTCATTACAATCAGCCGCGAGACCGGGAGCGGCGGACATACCATAGGGAAGCTGTTGGCAGAAAAGCTCGGATACGCATTTTATGATAAAGAAATCGTGGCATCTGCGGCAAAAGAGATGGGAATTGACGAAAGACTCATACTCGAAAACGGAGAAAACATGTCCGAGCAGGACTATATTGACATGAAGAGCGGTTTTATACCACACTACAAAAAGCCGGAGGTGCCCTACGAGGAAATCAAAGAGGCACAGGATAAAGTGATTAAGAGCATTGCGGACAAGGGAAACTGTATCATTGTGGGACGCGGCGCCGATTTCATTCTCCGGGGGCGCAGGGATGTGCTCAATGTGTTTGTTCACGCGGATATGGAGCACCGCGTCAGGAGAGTCCAGCGGCACGAGGGCGTGACTGGTCAGGAGGGGCGCATCAGAGGAGAGCTGGAGAGAAAAGACCGTTCGCGGACAATGTATTACAGATATTTCACACAGAGGGAGTGGGGAAAAGTAGAGAATTACACACTGGCGCTTGACGCCGGCGTTTTCACAAAGACGCAGTGCGCGGAGCTGATTGTCAGGGCGGTTGAGATGCGCGGCTGGAAATAAAACTTGCAATATAAAAACGATTGCGATACAATAACACATGAATGTATATAAATAGAAAATATTAGAAAAATAAACGGCTTTAATGATATAAGGCGTTGAAAAGGAGCAAGAGAGATGAACAAAGAGTATTCTCCAAAGGACATTGAGAAAAAATGGCAGGATATCTGGGACAAGGAGGAGGCCTTCAAGGTCGGTGTGGATAAGGCGAAGCCAAAGTACTATGCGCTGGTAGAGTTCCCATATCCGTCAGGGCAGGGACTTCACGTGGGACATCCGAGACCGTACACGGCGATGGATATCGTGTCGAGAAAGCGCAGAATGCAGGGATACAATGTACTGTTTCCCATGGGCTGGGACGCGTTCGGACTGCCGACAGAGAACTATGCAATCAAGAACAAGATTCACCCAAAGATTGTCACCAAAAACAATGTGGAGCATTTTAAGAACCAGTTGAAGGCACTCGGTTACTCGTTTGACTGGTCGAAGGAAGTGAACACGACAGACGAGAACTATTACAAGTGGACACAGTGGATTTTCCTGCAGCTGTTCAAAAAAGGTCTTGCATACAAGAGCGAGATGCCGATTAACTTCTGTACTTCATGCAAAGTAGGGCTTGCCAATGAGGAGGTTGTGAACGGCGTGTGTGAGCGCTGCGGTTCCGAGGTCATCAGAAAGATGCAGTCCCAGTGGATGCTCAAGATTACGGACTACGCAGATAAGCTGATCGAAGGTCTTGATCATGTGGACTATATCGAGAAAGTAAAGGTTTCCCAGAAAAACTGGATTGGCCGTTCCGAGGGAGCCGAGGTCAGGTTCAAATTAAAGGACAAGGACGAGACACTTGTCATCTATACGACAAGACCAGATACACTGTTCGGCGCCACGTATATGGTCATTTCTCCAGAGCACCCTCTGATTGAGAAATATAAAAATGAAATCGAAAATTATGAGGAGATTGCAGCTTACCGCGAGCAGGCTTCCAGGAAATCAGACTTTGAGCGCACAGAGCTTGCAAAAGACAAGACAGGCGTGTGCATCAAGGGTATTTCGGCAGTTAATCCTGTCAACAACAAGGAAATCCCGGTATGGGTTTCTGACTATGTACTGATGTCATATGGTACAGGAGCGATTATGGCAGTCCCGGCCCATGACACAAGAGACTGGGATTTTGCAAAGAAGTTCGGACTTCCTATTATAGAAGTCGTGGCGGGCGGAGATGTGCAGAATGAAGCGTTTACAGATGTTGCGACCGGAAAACTCTGCAACTCCGACTTTTTGGACGGCATGGAGGTAAAGGACGCAAAGGCCGCCATCACAAAGTGGCTTGAGGACAAGGGAATCGGGCAGAGGAAGGTCAATTTCAAGCTTCGTGACTGGGTATTCTCCCGCCAGCGTTACTGGGGTGAGCCGATTCCGATTGTAAAATGTCCCTGCTGTGGATATGTCCCTCTTGACGAGAGTGAGCTTCCGTTAAAGCTTCCGGAAGTGGAGAGCTATATGCCTACCGATACTGGCGAGTCGCCGCTGGCGGCGATGCGCGACTGGGTTGAGACCACCTGTCCGAAATGCGGCGGCAAGGCGGAGCGCGAGACAGATACCATGCCGCAGTGGGCAGGTTCTTCCTGGTATTTTCTGCGGTATATCGATCCCGACAATGACAAGGAATTTGCATCAAAAGAAGCGCTGGAATACTGGATGCCGGTAGACTGGTACAATGGCGGTATGGAGCACACGACACTCCATCTGCTCTACTCGAGATTCTGGCACAAGTTTCTCTATGACCAGAATTTGGTGCCATGCAGTGAGCCTTACATGAAACGGACTTCCCATGGCATGATTCTTGGGGAAAACGGCGAGAAGATGTCCAAGTCGAGGGGAAATGTAGTCAATCCTGACGATGTGGTTGATGAGTTTGGCGCGGATACACTCAGAACCTACGAGATGTTTATCGGGGCATTTGACCTGAGCGCTGCCTGGAGCATGGAGGGCGTGAAAGGGTGCAGACGTTTCCTTGACCGCGTCTGGAAATTGCAGGATATGCTTGTCGATGGCGCAGAGTACCGTCCGGAGATGGAGACAAAGATCCATCAGACGATTAAGAAGGTTTCCAACGACTTTGAAGGACTGAAGTTCAACACAGCAATCGCGGCGATGATGGCGCTGGTCAATGAGTTCTACAAGGCGAACAGCATCACAAAGGGTGAGTATGCGACACTGATTCTGCTGCTCAATCCGGTAGCGCCTCACATGACGGAGGAGCTCTGGGAGATGTACTTTGGAAACGGCAGGGTTTACCAGCAGAAGTGGCCGGAGTATGACGAGGCAAAGACTGTGGAGTCCACCGTGGAGATCGCGGTGCAGATCAACGGCAAAGTAAAGTCGACACTGGCAATCGGACTCGATGAGGACGAGGCGTCTGTGAAGGAAAAGGCGCATGCAATCCCTGCAATAGCAGAGCTTACAGCCGGGAAGAACATTGTGAAGGAGATCTATGTGAAGGGACGAATCCTGAACATTGTGGCGAAATAATGGTCAATGAGATATTAACGCCGATGAATCACAGGGAAATCGAATACAATGCAAAGAAATTGTCGGGGTGCAGCATCCCCGACAGTTTCGCGTGCGACAGCGCGCTGCTGGAATGGCTGGACGAGACGGGAAAGCGCGTGTTTGACGCGGACCTTGTGATGGATTATGGCACAGATTGCCTGAGACTCTATCTGTTATTTGAAAAAACACCCAGGGAGAACGATGCACCTTACTATGACAGCTGGCAGGAGGGCGCGTTGGAGGGCATATACAAATTTCTTGGCAGATACAGGCGGATGATTCTCGCCGCAGACGAGTGGAACAGGCGCGGCAATTATAATTGGGAAACGCTTTCAGCAGCAGGTATTGACGAGATGAATCAGACATTGGACGATACCGTGGCAAAGATTAAAAAATGTATCAGCCGGGGAAATACCATGCCAAACAGGCATAATATTGTGTCAGCGATGATGGAGCTGCTCAACGTCTATCAAAAAGGGTTGAAAATAGGTGCGATTATAACCTCATTGCATAACCATGCAATCGAGAGCGCAGTTCCGTGCGGCGGCATAGCTTCCAAAGATGATGTGGAGCAGGAGGAGCGGCGGAATCCGGATGTGACGGAACTTTGCAGGAGTTTTGTGATGCTGATGATGCCATATGCTCCGAATTTGTCGAAGATTTTGTGGATTGCGATTCAATAAAATTTGAAAAAATTTTGGAAATTGTCTATACAATTTCCTTTTTTTGTGTTATATTACTAATAATTGAGAGGGTTACATAAAAAGTATACAAAATAATCTCAAATGATAGCATGAAAAGGTGTGATCAATGGGGAATAACAATAGGGATTATAACACTTACAGCACCGGTTACGACCCGAAGGCGGTGGAGCATGACTTACAGATCATCAGTCAGCTGACACATGGCATGATCTATGGTAAGAAGAAACTGACGATGCAGCAGGCGCAGGAGATATATTATAGGATTAGGAGAGAGAATATACAATTTCAGAGTGACACTGGCGAAGAGTTCTTATTAAAATTGTATGAGAATATGACAGATGCGCAGATACAGGAGGTTAACAGGGCAATCCGCCGGAAAAATCAGAAAAAGAGGAACCGGAGACAGCTGCTTCGGATTAACAGAGTAATTGCCTGTGTAGTGTCAGCGGTAGTGCTTGTGTCGTCAATTTTATGTATCAATTGGAGTCTGCTGATGGATCTCAGGACCAACTACCAGACAAAAAAACTGCAGGATAAGGTAGTAAAAGTTCAGACGGCGGCATCAAATGTGCAGGCGG
>CAMWTP010000152.1 GCA_947177165.1 uncultured Lachnospiraceae bacterium | reverse complement strand
AAGGCATGGGGAGCAGGTATTAAGAAGCTATGCCTATGACGCGGCAAACCGCATGGTTTCTGGTAAAAACCTTGTAAGTGGCGCAAAATCGGAGTATACTTATAACGGACTCCTTGCGAGGGTGAAAAAGACTTCGGGCATGGCAGCCTCATCATATATACCCGATTACCCCGGCGGAATATACAATGACCTTGTGACGCAGACTGCGGACGCCGGAACCATCAATGCAGTATACGGATAGGGATACGGGCGTGTCAGCCAGCGGTTCATGCCGGAGGCAGGCGCAGAAGCGGCAGACACTTATTTCCAGCATGACCTGTACGGAAGCACGCTGTTTGCGGCAGACGCGCAGGGCGTGATCAGACACCATGCAGCCCATGACATATGGGGAGTGCCGAAAACAGTATGTGCCGATTGCGGTACTGCGTCAGGGCTCCGCTTTACGACTTATGATTATGACTCCGTATTGAATAAGCACTTTGCCCATGCGAGAATGTACGACCCGTCATTGGGAAGGATGCTCGGCGCTGACCCGGTGAAGAGGGGACTGAACGGATACACATACTGCGACGACGATCCCGTAAACCAGACCGATCCGACAGGCGAGGTGGCAAATATCCTTCTTGGCGGCATCGCGGGCGGAATCATCGGAGGTGCTTTCGGATTCGCAGGCTCGGCATTGTCACAGATAGCCGGAGGAAAAGGTTTCAGTGCGAGAAAAGCATGGGGAGCGGCAGCAAACGGCGCAATCGTGGGAGCGGCAAGGGGTGCGCTCGTCGGTTCCGGAGCAGGAATCCCGCTGGCGTTCGGCGTGGACTTTGCGGCAGGAATGGCAGGAAGCCTTGCGGAGCAGAAGATATCCGGAGAGCGCATATCGCCTGTACGCGCGGCAGTCGACGGGGCATTCAATGCAGCCGGTGGAAGGCTGTACGGCACAAGCCCGCTGCGGAACGCGAAGAACGCCTTTATAAGGGGCGCGCTTGAAGGGGCTGTCAAAGGCGGAGCCTATAATATCGCCGACGTGCTTGACAATAAGCTGAGGAATGCATACAGTCCAGGAAGCAGGCGGAATCCATGGAATAAGAAAAACCAGACTTCGTGGAACAGCAAAAACCCGAGACCGACAGGAAGCAGATGCCCGCAGTCAGACTGCATCAGACCAAAACCGCTAAAGGGAATGCGCAATCCAAGGCGGAGAGGCAGCGGCAATAACAGTCGAAACAACGCACACCGTAATGACAGATTCAGCCTTGGAAGCTTCGTCAGGGATGTCGTATCCGGCGCAGTGATGGGCGGACTGGCAAGCGTGACGTTCTATGGGGCAGGCAAGGCTGTTGAGGTGCTTAGAAATGGTATTCATACAAGAAACAGACATGTAAGTAGTGCTGGAATACCATTAGAAGAGATACCATATAGTTCAGGAGAACTAAATTACAGTGAAATTATGCATGCTTTAAGAGCGAGCAATAGTATAGAAGGAGATACTGTTGCAAAATTACTGAAAAAGAAAAAAATACAAGTCATGGTATCAGAATATTTTAGTGATGGTAGAGCAGGTGCATACTTTTTTCAAACAAGAAGGATTTATTTATACAAAAAAGTAAAGTTGCCATCAGGGAAATGGGTTACTCAAAATTCTAAATCAGCAGCGGGTACTTTGGCACATGAAACCAAACATTGGATAGATAGAGTAGTAAAGAGTAAGAAAGATGAGTTCAATGCGTATATGTGGCAGAAAAAAGTAGATTTAAGTTTAAACTATACCGCTGAGGATATTTGGCATGTATTGAATACGCATCCTGCTTACAAACACTTAAAAAAATGATTATGAGCAGGTAGGAAAAGGCAAGTTAAATAATAGGTTTTGAATACTTCTACCAAATCTAAGATGTAGCTGTTTATTTTGATTTGGTAG
Organism: uncultured Lachnospiraceae bacterium; assembly: GCA_947177165.1. Lineage (GTDB taxonomy): Bacteria > Bacillota > Clostridia > Lachnospirales > Lachnospiraceae > COE1. Next base: position 4,049 of record CAMWTP010000152.1, on the reverse strand, counting down.
AAGTATGGAAAAAAATAAATCAGTAAATATGTATAAGACAGTTTCAATTTATAAACGGAGGGATAAGTAAAATGGTTAAAAAAAAGGGGTATGATGATTTAAATGATGAAATTCCACTTCCGGAAGCTCCATATGCTGATTTATATGAACTGGGATTTTGGAATCATAAAAAAGCGAAGTTGACAATAATATGGGATAGAGAAATAAGTAAAAATAAACAGATTCTTATATTGAAAAAATTATGTCCACAGTTAAATAAATTTTCGGCTTCAATAATATATGAAATAGTGAGAGAAAAAGACGAACAGTGGCAATTTGCTGAAATGAGGTGGGGCGAGGCGATGGACTTTTTAAAAGAAGCGCAAAAAAAGAGATTGAATGTGATTATTGAAGAAGTAAAATGAGAGAAAATTAATAAAAAGGCTTCTATGCTATATTAAATTAGCATAGAGGTCTTTTTTGTATAAAAGGTATATCTGTGTTCAATGGTGGAAAATGATAGTTTTACCGTTTACCAATGGTGGAAGTTTATATGACAGCCATGGAAACTTGACGGAGGAACGGCATGAGGAGCAGGTATTAAGAAGCTATGCATATGACGCGGCAAGCCGCATGGTTTCTGGTAAAACCTTGTAAGTGGTACAAAATCGGAGTATACTTATAACGGACTCCTTGCGAGGGTGAAGAAGACATCAGGCGCACAAGTTTCATTATACATGCCCGATTATCTTGGCGGTATACACAATGACCTTGTGACACAGATTGCGGATGCCGGAACCGTCAACGCGGTATACGGACAGGGATACGGACGTGTCAGCCAGCGGTTCATGCCGGAGGCAGGCGCAGAAGCGGCAGACACTTATTTCCAGCATGACCTGTACGGAAGCACGCTGTTTGCGGCAGACGCGCAGGGCGTGATCAGACACCATGCAGCCCATGACATATGGGGAGTGCCGAAAACAGTATGTGCCGATTGCGGTACTGCGTCAGGGCTCCGCTTTACGACTTATGATTATGACTCCGTATTGAATAAGCACTTTGCCCATGCGAGAATGTACGACCCGTCATTGGGAAGGATGCTCGGCGCTGACCCGGTGAAGAGGGGACTGAACGGATACACATACTGCGACGACGATCCCGTAAACCAGACCGATCCGACAGGCGAGGTGGCAAATATCCTTCTTGGCGGCATCGCGGGCGGAATCATCGGAGGTGCTTTCGGATTCGCAGGCTCGGCATTGTCACAGATAGCCGGAGGAAAAGGTTTCAGTGCGAGAAAAGCATGGGGAGCGGCAGCAAACGGCGCAATCGTGGGAGCGGCAAGGGGTGCGCTCGTCGGTTCCGGAGCAGGAATCCCGCTGGCGTTCGGCGTGGACTTTGCGGCAGGAATGGCAGGAAGCCTTGCGGAGCAGAAGATAACCGGAGAGCGTATATCGCCTGTACGCGCGGCAGTTGACGGGGCGTTCAATGCAGCCGGTGGAAGGCTGTACGGCACAAGCCCGCTGCGGAACGCGAAGGATGCCTTTATAAGGGGCGCGCTTGAAGGGGCTGTCAAGGGCGGAGCCTATAATATTGCCGACGTGCTTGACAATAAGCTGCGGAATGCATATGGTTCAGGAAGCAGGCGGAATCCGGGAACACGGACTCCATGGAATAAGGACAACCGGAGCCCATGGAACAGCAGAACCCCGAGACCTATAGGAAGCAGATGCCCGCAGTCAGACTGCATCAGACCAAAACCGCTAAAGGGAATGCGCAATCCAAGGCGGAGAGGCAGCGGCAATAACAGTCGAAACAACGCACACCGTAATGACAGATTCAGCCTTGGAAGCTTCGTCAGGGATGTCGTATCCGGCGCAGTGATGGGCGGACTGGCAAGCGTGGCTTTCTATGGGGCTGGTAAGGCAGTTGAGGCGCTGAAGCAAGGTGTGCAAAAGAAAAACAGAAAACTGTTAACGCATGATAGAAAGGGACTGTATTCTATTGGTAATACAGGACATAAAGTCAATGATTATACAAAAGAAGAAATCCTAGCATTGATTGATGGGAAAACTAGACAATCTACAAAGGTTGCTAGGGCAATTAGAAGGGGTGAAATTGGACTTAATCTTTTAAGTGATAGATTATTTGAGGATTATTTTGGAGTTAATAAACTTGTGGTTGGTATTGAAGTAAAAAATCAAATTTATATCCGAAATAAGGCAGATCACATACTAAGTACCATAGTTCATGAAGGGACTCATGCTTTGGATTATAAGTCAGGGTACGGTATAGATGGTGTATCACATTGGGCTTGGGAAAAAAGAGCATACTTTTATGAACGCCAATTTCAATTAGCTTTAGGAGAACAAGTGAATTTTACTACTATAAATGATATGTTAGTACATATATGGAGTAACTATGAAAATGAGATTTATAATCCATATAATTAATATAGTTGAAAGATGTTGAGAAAATATTAAAATTCTTGGCATGGATCTGTAATGATTTGCGTTTAGGTATGTTACATATTCATTTTTTGAGATGGTATATCTAAAACGCAATCATTACGGATTCATTGAAAATATTATTGTTAATATAATGACTAACGAACAAAATGGAAGGAATAATTAAAATTATGAACGAATTAATTAAGGATATGCTGTATTACTCTCAGACGAGAGATAAAGATTATTGGTTGAAAAGGTATCCTATAGCGAACGATGAATATGGAGATTCTTTGATTTTGATAATTGATAATATATTGTCATGGCTTAAATTGGGATATAAAAGGGAATTATGGAAGAAAGAAAAAAGGTATGTCAGACAAAAGCCATTAGATATAAATCTGAAGTATATATGGTGTAAAATTTTAAAGGATCTTACGGAAACAGATCCTAGATTCTATGAATGTTTTAGTATAACGGATAAACAGTTTGATTTCAGTGATTTAGTTACTGAAAAAGAACGGATTGCGTTAATGAAATTAGCTTATGATAACTTTAAACCTAAGCAATTAATAAATTAGCATAGAACAGGATATGGTTTAATTGCTTAGAAGTTTTAGGGTTTTTGACATATCTTCCTTATTCAGAAAACATTGTACTATATTTGATTGTTGTTGATAGAAGAAATGCAATGGGAGGAATTAAGGATGTATGCATATGTGATGTGTCCTAAGTGTAAGGATAAATTTTTGGAAACGGAAAAGTATGATTTTTTTGATGAAAGGCGTTTCCCTAAATGTGGAAACAGGTACGTATTAGCACTTTTGGGGGAAAAGCAAATAGATAATACTATCTATAAATTTACTTTTGATGGCAGTCCGTTTTTGGACAGTAAAATCATGAAATATTTAAAAGAGCGCTTGGAAGAGTATCATTTTGATGTTGATGACATTGTACAGAAGATTAAAAACTGGGAAGAGGGGAATGTTATTTATGAAGGGGATACACTTCATAAATATCTACTTACGGATATACTGGATATTCCAGAACTTTGTTATATTGTTACTCCTGAATTTTTATATAAGCGCTCTATGGCACCTCATATTGTCTTGTGTCCTGATTGTGGGAATGAAACGGTTGAAAAAACGGAAAAAACAGATGATATGAAGGGTTGCATTAACAAGGGGCGATTCTGCGAGCACTGTAATAAATGGACAGTGTGTTTTTTGGTCAGTGAAACATAAAGGAATGTAAAAACTATGTAGTAATATTTAAGACTGCGTTTCACGACATATGATTACTGAAGAATGCTCGGCATCGATCCTGTAAAGAGGGGGCTGAACAGATATACGTACTGCGATAAGGATCCCACAAACCAGACCGACCCGACAGGCGAGATAGCGAATGTCATCTTTGGCGGAATAGCAGGCGGATTCATAGGCGGCGTGTTCGGATTCGCAGGCTCAGCATTGTCTCAGATAGCCGGAGGAAAAGGTTTTAGTGCGAGAAAAGCATGGGGAGCGGCAGCAAACGGCGCAATCGTGGGAGCGGCAAGGGGTGGGCTCGTTGGTTCCGGGGCAGGAATCCCTCTGGCGTTCGGCGTGGACTTTGCGGCAGGAATGG
>CAMWTP010000151.1 GCA_947177165.1 uncultured Lachnospiraceae bacterium | reverse complement strand
TCGGCAGTGCGGTTTCCAATTCGTATTTCTTTTCTGATTCATTCCACAGGTAATATGTGCAGTCACATGGACCACCATCATCTCGTCCTACAAAAATGATATCCGTATATCCATCAAAGTTTATATCCTCCAGCCATATACGAGGGCTCCAGAAAACATGTAATACATACTCCATGCATTCTGTTGGTATACTTATCACATCAAAATATTGTCTGCCATTACTCTTCTGATCCTTTATACAGATATAAGCCTCCGATATATCCATCGTATCGGGATCACAAAATTCATATTCCGTGTAATTGTAGTCGCCATTGACCTGCCTGCAATACCCACACAATATTTTCTGCTTCTCTATCATTACAGCCCGGAGCATGTCCCATTCCTTCAGCTCAGCCTCAAGTGCATCCTGTTCTTTCATTAATACCGACGTCTCTACCCCCTTACCTTGCCGCTGTACCATCATAATATTCTGACAGTCTATGCCGAGCAGCAACTCTAATTCTGGTGGCTCTCCTTCATAATACCCATCTATGTCAATCCACAATTTAGCCTGTCCGGGTATACAGCTTATCAGTCCTTTATCAATTGAATGGATTTTGTTAAATTCGACTGTTTCCAGCATGTCCATGTTCACTGCGTTAATATCTTTTGCTGTTATCAGTCCACCGTTATTTATTCTTAGTGTTCGAAAATTCCCAAACGCCAATATTTCATCCAGAAAAACACTAACATCTGTTTCTTTCATATCCATATAAAGCTTATTAAAACTTCTGTAATCCTCTAATTGACCAATCCACGTTATATACTCTTCCTGAGTTTGTATTTCAATGCTAAGGTCACCACTATCATATTGTATAATCTCAGGCATATTAGGAGATTTTTCCTGCTGCGGCCGCTCTGAAAGGTCTATTACAACGGTTTCAGGTTCCCGATGCAGTCCAATGCTGCTGCTTCCCTGACTGCATCCTGTCAGGACAACCGTACTCAATAGCATGCAGATTGCTGCACTCAAAATTATTTTGTGCATATGATTTATGGACATCTGAATTACCTCACTCTGGCTCAATCAATTTGCAACCCATATTGCCTAAATATTTGTTTACATCTTCCACATATCCAGGTTTACTGTTATACTGTACAACACCTGTATATTCACTCCCATTTGCACTATTCGTTTTCTCTGCCAATACGCCAACTCCTACAGCAATACTCATATTACTGGTAACATTGTCAAAAATCAGCATAAATTTCCCATCATTATCTGTCTCAAATATATTTTCTATAATATTTATATCTTCAAAGTGCATTCTTACCCTTTCCTTTTCTACATATTTTTCATCATCTCTGTTTTTATAGAAACCACTGGTCTCAGGTGGCAAGGAACCATTGGGATTCACAGTTCCATCTAACTTTTTAAAAGGTATATGATCACCAAGTGAGAACATATCATAAGGATTTATACCCGCAGCTGTCCAAACATTATCATTCCCTGTAGCCAAACTCTGCATCACATTCCTAGACGGATTTTTGTCTTCTTGGTCTGGATTATCGCCAAATGAGGATTCCTGGGCAATTATGGCTTTCACAATATTGGGATCAATTGTAAATTTATTCGGAAACTCATTTTCAATCTTTTCATTCCAGTAATATGTCCAGGCAATGATCTGACTATCATAGCTCTGGCTTCTCGCATATGCATCACCACTGCTAAACTCGCCAGTCTTCATATCCGCAACCGTCAGGCCGCACTGTGCCGCAACAAAATCTATTACTGCATTGAGTTCCTCTTCACTTAACTCCCCTTGGAGATATTTTGTCATTTCCTGCAATGCTGTCTCCAAATCCATAAGCGCCGGCTCTTCTTCCACTTCCGGAGTCTCCTCAGCAATCGTCTCTTCTTTCGAATCCGAATTCTCTACAATCGTGATCACGCCACCATACAGGCACAACAGGTTATCGCATGTCATCAATGCCGCCATATACTCTCCAAAGATCTCTTCTCTATTCTGCATCGCGTCTATCGGATTTTTATTTTTGTTCTGGGACTCTATAGTGTTTATGCAATGTGATATGTACTCGGAAGGCTTTCCGTCATTGACAGACTCCTTCTCATACACTTTATACTCCTTGTCAATATAAACCTCCCCGATCAGGAGACTTCGGGAATTGATATCTCCATGTCCCCATTCACCAAGCAGAATCGGGCGGCATACATACCTCTTCTGTCCCTTTTGATTTAAAGCCGTCTCTGCAGGATGCGGCGCTTCCTCACTGTACAGCGGTTCGAACTTCCCATTGCCGCATGCACCGAAATCATATATGTTTTCTTTCAATTTGCAGTCCCTGCAAATCAAAACTGGGTTATCTCCATCATAAACACCATGGTCTTTAACTGCATCCAGATAAATGTATTTATTGCCATGTGTACATGACAACTTGGCCCCCCTTGTGACATATTCTATATCTGGCGAATTTAGCTGTTCATAAAATTCAAAGTGCCTGCACATCAGTTCAATCGCTTCCTCTTTGTTCTTGTCATAATTTTTTTCTTTATAATTATCAAAAGTAAAATCTCCTATATTCATACTGTTCTTTTCTCCCACAGTTCCTCCTTCATCTCATCCATAATACTTATCTGTTCACAACCATATATTCCTCTTTATACTCCGCCCCACGTTTCCTCCACCGACCGGAAGCACTGGTCCACGATGTCCTCCCACTGGTCCATTACCCTCGGCGGGCAGTTAAAGACGCCGTGCAGCGCTGTCTTTGCCAGCCGTATGATGTACATGCGGTTGCAGGTCTGCCCGTCAAGCGCATATCCCTTAAAGCCAAACCAGCTCATCTCGCTGCCTTTGTCCGTCACCGTACTGTCCACGCGTTCTCTGATGCGGATGGATGGGTTGACATTTTGCAGGGCGTCCTGGAACTGGCTGCTCATCGCTGCCGTGCCGCCCTCATCCAGCCGGACGGAAAGCACGTTAAATCCGAAATTGACTGTGGAGTCCAGGCTTGTGATGATGAATTCCGGAGCGTTGCGCGATGGGTATTTTATATCCCGCACCTGATCCGGCATCATGACAAACTGTTCCGGCAGGTACAACTGTATCCTGGTATCTGGCAGAGTAGTCTGCGCAAACGTGATAAGTTCGTCATCCACGCAGATCCCTGTTTCCAGTGTCGTGTGTCTCCTGCGTTTCTCCTCCTGCCGCGCTTCTAATATTTGTTTGTCGTAGTGGTTCATTTATTTTTCCTTCTATAAAACCATATTATCGTTTTCTTTTCCACTGCAGCTCCTCCTTTATCTCATCCATAGCCAAAACTATTTAGCTGGTATGTCCTGCTGTACTAACCTTCTGACAATTCTCCCATCAATTCTTCATATGTATATGCCATATCCTGCAGCTCCTCCTGTGCAATCTGTTCCGCCTCGAAATATGCTTTCGTCAGTTCCCAATACTGACTCTTCGTCACCCGGAAATACCAGTTTCCTGAAGATTTCTCGTAAATTGCGTGTTTCTTCATTTCTTTTGTCATGACTGTTGCACGCCTCTGATTCTTATATTCCGGCATCATTACCACATACATGGATTCCTCATCATTGCTGCCCTGTACCACAAAGAAAAATGTAGAAATCACTTCCTCCCCGTCGGAACCAAGCTGGTAAAACTGAAACTCCCCTCCGTCTGTATCGCACTCCGCAAACCTTCTGCCTCCAAAACATTCAATATATTTATTGTCAAACTGCCGCCACAAAATGCATTTATCCAGTTCTGAGTCGTACTTAAAAAATACCCATTTGTACTCATTAACTCTGATTCCCAGCTCTGGCGCACCGTCCTCATCCACGTCAAAGATATGGTACAGAAACTCAGCCGCATTATATGACATAGACAGAAACTCTTTCAGATACATTTCCTCATCTGTCTTTTTATCCACGATTGTTAGGCGGTTTCGGATCAGATTCCGAAACTTTTCTTTATAAAGATCATAAACTTCCGGATCACCCTTTTGAAACACCCCCGAAAAATCTACTTCTTCATAAGCAGCTTTCAGATTTTCATACGCTTTTCCGCTGACATATGGTGGATCTATACTTTCAAAAATAATATCCACCCATGAATAAAAGGCTCCCCAGCTCCCGTCCTCATCCTCTTTCTTATCCTTTCTGCTGTCCACATACCCTGCCGGAATCCAGTCCGGTACTTTCAGATACGTCTCTATGTCTTTTGTCATTATCTTGAAAATATCCGATCCCTGCCAGACTCCCGCAAGACTTCTGGGATCTCTAAAACATATGGCATCCTCTTCCAGATAAAAATAATTTTCATATAAAACAGTTTCCCAATCAGAAATTCTATCCCCATACGCTTTCCTATAGAAATCTCCATATAGGTACTCCCGTGTAAACTGCATGAAGCAATCTAGTATATAATCCGTTTCTTTTGAGGAAATCCATTCATTTGTCATCTGTGTCACTTCCGCCGCTGTCATCCCGCTAAAATCACTATTTTCGCACTCCCTAAGCACCGCCCCGCTTTTGACCAGCATCACAAACTCTTCATTGACATCTATCAGGTCATCCAGATACACCACCTCCCCGTTCTGCATGTCTACAGTCACACACAAATGCCAGTAAATGCCATTATCTGCTGCCGGATAATAATCCCAAACATACTCCACACTCAGATATCTCTCCGTCTGACAGTGAATTACCAGATCGGCAAGCCGTGTGCTATCAGTTCCAAACCATTTATCTGATAATATATAAAAACAGCTATTCAGACTTTCATTCACTTTTCTCTCCAAGATCCTGTCTTTCATGCCGCATACCTGAAAATTTTTGAAACTGTAACCATTATCCAGCGTATAACGGGAGTAGCAGATCTGATATCCACATTGTCGAAATTGTATATTTACTACAATAAAAATTACAACACTCACAGCAAACGGAATCAAATACTTTAAATACCTTGCCCTTAAATGATGCTTCATTCAACCTCCTGCATAAAAATTTTTATCGCTTCATCATATTTGCTTTTTCTATCGTCGTAATTTTTTGGCAGACTATATGAACGCCCCCTAACTTCCAACTCTTCTGTATCAAAATTGCAGACGTATTCTCCTCCTGCTCTGATAAATCCTAAATCTGAATCAAAATATGGATACTGTTCTTTCTTTAAATATGAATTAATAAAATATTGTGTAATTAAAAATACATTTTCCCCACTCCCATTCTTTTCCACATAATTGTTCATGATTACTCCCTTTCCTTTAGCACATTCCCCCCATTCCCAGACTGCAGACCACCATGCATAATTATCCGCAATATCCTGTGCCGGATCTTCGGGTGGTTCTCTTTTAAGAACATCTCTATAAAATTTTACCTGATCGTCTTTTGTAATATGCAGATATCCTGCTCCTCGCGTTTTGGATGTGTAGCCATGAGCAATAAAGTATGCTTCATCTCCTTCCTCTAACAACTTCGTTCCCTTTGTACTCTCATGTGCACATGTAGCCAAAAATAATGCGATACTTCCTTTATTTGTAATATTGTAATCCTTCAATAATTTCCATCATAAACACCATGGTCTTTAACTGCATCCAGATAAATGAATTTATTGCCATGTGTTCTCATCCATAATACTTATCTGTTCACAACCATATATTCCTCTTTATACTCCGCCCCACGTTTCCTCCACTGACCGGAAACACTGATCCGCGATGTCCTCCCACTGGTCCCTTACCCTCGGCGGGCAGTTAAAGATGCCATGCCGCCCTCCTCCAGCTGGACGGAAAGCACGTTAAATCCGAAATTGACTGTGGAGTCCAGGCTTGTGATGATGAATTCCGGAGCGTTGCGCGATGGGTATTTTATATCCCGCACCTGATCCGGCATCATGACAAACTGTTCCGGCAGGTACAACTGTATCCTGGTATCTGGCAGAGTAGTCTGCGCAAACGTGATGAGTTCGTCATCCACGTAGATCCCTGTTTCCAGTGTCGTGTGTCTCCTGC
>CAMWTP010000150.1:0-2500 GCA_947177165.1 uncultured Lachnospiraceae bacterium | reverse complement strand
ACTGTTTGGGCTAGGGGGCATACCGCTTACCGACCCCATACAAACTCCGAATACGGGAGAGAATATATCAGCAGTGAGACTACGGGTGAGAAGATCCGTGGTCGAGAGGGTAAGAGCCCAGACCGTCAGCTAAGGTCCCAAAATATACACTAAGTGGTAAAGGATGTGGAAATGGAGAGACAGCCAGGAGGTTGGCTTAGAAGCAGCCATCCTTTAAAGAAAGCGTAACAGCTCACTGGTCTAGCGTTTCTGCGCCGAAGATATAACGGGGCTAAGTGTATTACCGAAGCTACGGATTATACAATATGAATGTATAGTGGTAGGGGAACATTCTGTTCAGCGGAGAAGCATTATCTGTAAGGAGATGTGGAGCGTACAGAAGAGAGAATGTAGGCATGAGTAGCGATAAAACGGGTGAGAAACCCGTTCGCCGTAAACCTAAGGTTTCCACCGGCAGGGTGATCCGCGGTGGGTTAGTCGGTCCCTAAGACGAGTCCGAAAGGGGTAGTTGATGGGAAACAGGTTAATAATCCTGTACTGGCATAAATCGTTATACGATGGGGTGACGGAGAAGGTTAGGTGAGCAGATTTATGGAATAGTCTGTTTAAGTAAGTAGGCAGCTGGTGCAGGCAAATCCGCACTGGTTATGACCCGAGATACGAGCACGAGCTGGGTAACTCCAGCGAAGTCATTGATACCACGCTTCCGAGAAAAACCTCTAAGGAGATTGTATGTCAACCGTACCGTAAACCGACACAGGTAGGTGAGGAGAGAATCCTAAGGCGTATGAGATAAGTTCACTTAAGGAACTCGGCAAATTACTACCGTAACTTCGGGATAAGGTAGGCTCTGAGTATGTGAAGCTGTTAACTGGTGGAGCAGAAAAGAGTTGCAGATGAGAGGCCCAGGCGACTGTTTAACAAAAACACAGCACTCTGCAAATTCGTAAGAAGAAGTATAGGGTGTGACGCCTGCCCGGTGCTGGAAGGTTAATAGGATGTGTGAGAGCACAGAATTGAAGCCCCAGTAAACGGCGGCCGTAACTATAACGGTCCTAAGGTAGCGAAATTCCTTGTCAGGTAAGTTCTGACCTGCACGAATGGCGTAACGATCTGGGCGCTGTCTCAAGTGAATACTCAGCGAAATTGCAGCAGCGGTGAAAATGCCGCTTAACCGCAGCGGGACGGAAAGACCCCGTGAACCTTTACTATAACTTGGCAGTGATATTTGGTACATAATGTGTAGGATAGGTGGGAGACATAGAAGCGTGTGCGCCAGCATGTGTGGAGTTGTCCTTGAAATACCACCCTTTGTGTGCTGACTATCTAACCTGGCCGCTTTGTAAGCGGAGGGACATTGTCAGGCGGGTAGTTTGACTGGGGCGGTCGCCTCCAAAAGAGTAACGGAGGCGCGCGAAGGTGCCCTCAGGTTGGTTGGACACCAACTGTCGAGTGCAAAAGCATAAGGGCGCTTAACTGTGAGACTGACGGGTCGAGCAGTTTGGAAACAAGGCTTTAGTGATCCGGTGATTCCAAGTGGAAGGGTCATCGCTCAACGGATAAAAGGTACTCCGGGGATAACAGGCTGATCTCCTCCAAGAGTTCACATCGACGAGGAGGTTTGGCACCTCGATGTCGGCTCATCACATCCTGGGGCTGTAGCAGGTCCCAAGGGTTCGGCTGTTCGCCGATTAAAGTGGTACGCGAGCTGGGTTCAGAACGTCGTGAGACAGTTCGGTCCTTATCCGCTGTGGTCGTAAGAAATTTGAGAAGGTTTGCCCCTAGTACGAGAGGACCGGGGTGAACGGACCTCTGGTGTGTGGATTGTTCCCCAAGAGCATAGTCCAGTAGCCACGTTCGGAACGGATAACCGCTGAAAGCATCTAAGCGGGAAGCCGGCTTCAAGATAAGATTTCTCAGAACATAAGTTCGTAAGACTCCATGTAGACTACATGGTTGATAGGTTGGAGGTGTAAGTGTCGTGAGGCATTGAGCTGACCAATACTAATAAGTCGAGGGCTTGACTTTAAAACCTATGAAGTGGTTGTTATTCTATACTCCTTTTACTTAATTCTTATTAATTTATACAATCTTTTTAGTTTATACTGTGTTGGATAATTTTTTTTCATCGGTCATTTACTGATATGTAAACTCCCTTGAAAAAAATACTTCCGCCTTGTATTAACAAAAAATACTTTGTAATATACTGTTTTAAGAAATAAGTGTGTATAAATAAATTTATTAAGTTTTATTTATTTTAATATTTATAATAAATATTGCTTTGGTGGTCTTAGAGGGGAGGTAACACCTGTTCCCATGCCGAACACAGAAGTGAAGGGTCCCATCGCCGAATGTACTTAGTGAAGATAACACTTGGGAGATTAGGTCGCCGCCAAAGCTTTAAAATATTATGAGCTGTCTAAAATATAGACAGCTCTTTTTTTATTTTATTTTTTTAGGTTATATATAATTACTTTAAAAAATTTATTCAAATATATAC
>CAMWTP010000149.1 GCA_947177165.1 uncultured Lachnospiraceae bacterium | reverse complement strand
ATATTGCTATTTTTCGTCCTAAGCTTTGAATTTGAATTAAAACATGCCTCCTCCGGAACGGACAGGTATGTGTATTCGTCATCCTGCGTTACTCCCCCGGCTGTAACAGTTATCCCGCGCCTGTCCTTAATGGTTCCTGTTAACAGTACCGTGCCGTTGTAAGCTGTCTTTCCCGCTATGATGTCGGATGGAGATGCCGTTGCGTCAGCGGATGTCTCAAAAAGATTTTGGATGTTGTTTACAGCCACAATGATGTCTTCTTTATCTTTGTTCAGTTTCTTCCTGAGCCACAATACCGCATCCCAGATCATATTATTCATTCTGTTCTACCTCCGTTTCCGTAATGGTTTCGCCGTCAATCACGGTTCTGTATACATGTGTCAGCTGCCCTCTGGTGCCATACAGCTTTTTTGTTACCGTGTCCCTTCCGTCAGCCCCCGCAGCTATTTCGGTTACTGTTTTGCTGCCATCTGCAAAGTTTGTTGTGATCAGGCTGTCGTTATTGCTTATTGTTGTGCTGTAAGCCTTAAACCCTGTTTCCTCCCTGATACTGTTAATCTGTTCCTGTATGCTTCCCCTGGACGGATCAACACTGCCAAGATTCTGCTTTAATGCCAGGTCATTCTGTTGCAGCGTTATCAGGCTGTCATTATGGTTCCTTGCGTTTACAAGGTCGCTACGCTCAACAAGGTTTATTTCATCCGAGAAAACTGGTTTGTCTGTTGTGTATTTTACCATATCCTCGCCTCCTAAAAGATGTCGTCCAGCACATATGTCTGCTCAACATCGTCGTCCTTGCCCTTCCGGGTAAAATTCTTTATGCAGACAATGTCCCCGTCCTCGTCGTATAAACCGATCTCGCTTATCTCTTCTCCTGCCAGCTCGTTTTCCAGGAGCGTGCACTCATAGCGGCAGATACAGTCTTCCGGGAAACTGTACCCGTCAACGGGTTTCCGGAGCAGTTCCCCTGCCAGTGCTGTCTGTGTATCCGGCGGCTCTATGACTGCCCCGTCCGCATCCACGCCGCCATTGCCAAAAGCCATGCCGACAACCCTTGGGAGCGTGATTGCCCCTGCCCTTGCCTTTACAAGCTTCATGCGTGCATTTTTGGTTATTACCACGTTCTTGTTTGTTCCTGCCATCCCTACTTAACCTCTTCCTTTCTGTATAATGCATCATATTTCGCCGTCCCGTCATAAGTCAGTGCATCATCAAAAAACGCTACATTCCTGCACGTCTCCACATAAACATTGTCAATCGTTTCAAGCGGAAACCTGACATCCATGCATATCCGCATCCTGGTCTTTTCTTTCGGTACTGGTTCCCTGATCATGCAACTGTATTTTTTTGTCAGGTCTGCATGTTCCCTGTTCGTGATTTCTGCATATAGTCCATATCCGAACTGCACTGACTGCATTGTGTACGCTTTGATGTTATCCGTTATGGTCATGCGCAGCCCGTAGCGCCGCCCTGCATCGTACAGCAGGCTGTCGTTATACTGTCCTGCCCCGGCATACACTGCGCATGCCCAGAAGCTTATGCAGTAAAGGCTGCGGAATGAGGACGTTACACACTCTTTGGTGCGTGCACAGGATTTTATGCAGCTTGAAAACATTGCCTGCTCCCGCGTATGAAGCCGGATCAGGTGCCTTATCAGGACACCTGCCCTGTAATTCCGCCTGGCATCATACATCGCTTCTCCATCGTACTCACAGCTGCCATTATATATCCTGCATCTCCAGTACTGTATAAAGAATATGAACCGCACGGCTGCCCTGATGCTGTTTATGTTGTTCTCCCATATTTCAACCGGATAGTAGATCCGCCAGTGTGGGAGCGTGCTGGCCTTCTTTACCTTCATCACTTCCGCCACTATACACCGCCAGGCGACCAGGATATCCTCATCCACGGACGCCGTAAAAATATTGATGCGTATTTCTGCCCACTTCTCCGGATTTGACAGATAGAGGGGAGTGATTGTGCAGTTGTCACACCCCACGGATGCAAGCGCGTACAGTATCCCGTGTTCCGTGCCTGCCTTTTCCGCGATCAGTGCCTTCATCTGCAGGCGTCTCCGGTATATGTCGTCTGTTTCTCCCCGCAGCCGTGGCATATCATAGTCGCGTCCGAACACTTCCAGCATCTCCGGACTGCAGGTCGCGATTATCGATTCTTCCCGGAGACGCAGGGCTGACTGCAGCAGGGTATCATACATCCCCCCGATGATGCCGCAGTATTTTAGCAGCTGGTTGGTTTTTTTCTGCCGCTTAAACGCTGATGGGAGCAGGTACTGCATATACTCACCAAATTTGTCAAACATCTTCTCCCTCCCAGATTACTGTCACATTCAGCTGGCCGAGCAGGATCACGTTACCTTTTGCCAGTTTTATGTCTCCGGCCGGATCATTTATCTTGATATTCTTCAGCACGGGTATCTCCTGCTTGATTCCTATGTACAGATCCAGCAGGACAAGCTCGTTCAGCTTTCGCGATGTGCTTACCCTGAAATAGTTTTCAACCGCATATCTGGTTCTCTCTTCGACACCGTCACCGCTGATCAACTCCGGCAGCTCTATCATGATATCCAGATCCTGATACACGGTTACAGCTGACTTTATCAGTAAATTATCATACTCGCCCCGGATTTCCTCCACGGCCTCCGCTACTTTTTGCAGCAGTTCCTCTCCGGCTTCCCCGGCAGTGGATGTTATGATTATGTCTACGCTCCCCTGCCCGCGCGGATGCATCTGGTCGACATCGGCACAAAGCACGCCTGTAACTTTTTCGGCTGCGCTCTTGTACTTTGCGGCCGTGGTTCCGGTTGCCAGGTCTGCCCAGCTGTTCAGCACCCTTGCACGCAAAAGTTCCCAGTCCTCTATATCCGCACCCGCCAGCGTGATCCAGTCGGATGCATTGGTAATGCGGTCTACGCCTTCAAGGTGTCTGGTACAGTTTACAATGCGGTTCTGCGGCACATTATACAGTGCGCCTTCCTTTTCAGCTTCGACAGTTACCAGCACCTCCGGCTGTGTATTCAGCAGTGTCACGTCCGCAACGGAAAAATATCTTAACTCTTCGCCATTTATATCTTTGTCCGTCCGGAATACCGTGCCTGCCGGAATCGTGATCGTCCCATGTACTTCTCGTGCTGTCAGTGTCAGTACGCCTTTGGTCTTCGCTGCAGGCTTGCGGGTTTTCCCATAGTCCTGCGCTTTCAGTTCCAGCCACTCCCCCGCTGCGTGTCTGACAAACATGTTATTGAGGCTTTGCCGGAAAAGACCTGCCAGCTCAATATAGATCTCCAGGCTTATCATCATCAAAGTGTGGAACACTCCTCCGGAGCGGAAATTTGTGATTGTAAAACCTGCCTTGTCCAGTTCGTCCATTTTCTGTTTTTTCAGGTCATCCAGATGCGGAACCGGGAAAATTGCATCCAGTATTTTATTGCTTATCAATTATCTCAACCCCTATCCTGTTCAGGCTTGTTTCTATTTTGTGCGCAGTTTCATCATAAAGTCCGAAGGAAACTGTAATATACAGTACCCCGCGTTCCCATGCCTGCTGTATTTCCACTGTGTCGGAAACTATTTCATCATATTTTGCAAGCTTCCTTTTGATCCTGCTCTCTATCTCTATTTTGGCAAGGTCAGTCTCCTGCGCGTGTATAAAGTCGAGCAGGCTCCAGCCGAAATCAGCATCATAAAAGAGCTCCCCCTCCTGTGTGATACTCTCTGTTCTGATGGTCTGCAGCAGTCCCTCCACATCATCTGTCAGCGGGGCGTCCCCGGATGCTGCCGGGGTGAGCTGCCATTCATCGTTGAGTTTTATGTCCGTCATATATCATATCTCTCCCCCACAATGGACACTGCCAGTTCGCCTCCTGTAAACACGACTATAACGTGACTCCCGACTTCAAACTCCATCCGGCTTACCACATTCGGAATGACCGGGTATCTGTTCAGGCTGTTACCTTCATTGTCAAGTATTTTCAGGGAATAAACATAGCATTCTTCTTCCAGCTCGTATTCTCTTTTCTCCCCGCCCTGTCTGTCTGTCAGGAAGATGGTCCTTTTGTAGTTCATGTCGCTTTTCTCGGCCGACAGGATCTCCGCCCTCATTGCCCCGGGCACCTCTACCTGTGGATATTCTGCCTTGACCTGTTTCATTATGTTTTTGATAAGTTCATCAATCATGGCTGCTCCCTGAAATATATGGTTGTCCTGATAAATCCTGCGTCATTGGTCTTAAAAACCACCTTTTCTGTCTCAAACATTCCCGTAATTTTGGGATGCACAACCGATATCATCTGGCTGTGCTGCATTGACGGGACGGATATTGTCTCAATCTCCCATGTGTCCATATATTTCCCAAGTGAGATGATATTGCTGCCGTATTCAAACTCCAGCACCTCTCCCTGTTCAGGGATCACACCCCAGTAAAATTCGCCCCTTGAAAAGTAACTTTTATTGTCGATCCCCCATGTGGCATTTATCTGTCTTAAAAGCTGTTCTATGTTTTTGTCATAAACTGGGAAAAGCTTCTTTGCCGGGTAGGTCATGTCTGACAGGTGCATCCCGCCTATGCCTGCCGCGGCGAGTCCCTCCCTGATGATATCCTGGGGCGTGCAGTCCTTGAAGGTTGCTGAGATGTTTGTTTTTTCCAACTTGTACATGTTGTCCTTGAACAGTATCCCGTCCATGTTATAACCGTTATACGCCCTTGTCAGAGTACCAAAAAATACATTCTGCATGGCACCATTATAACCAAGGCTTACCGTCACATCTGACAGCTCTGCCAGCGATATCTTAGGCTGGTATTCGCCCGTAAATTTTATTTTGCCCCAGTCGCAGGGTTTGTTTTTGTCGGAGTGCATTTCAATTGATATGCCTTCGTTAAAAACATAACCGCCTACTGCAACCTGCAAATCTGGACAGAACAGATCCTGTCTTTCAATTGCGCCCATACTGCTCCCTCCATCTTTTTGACTGTGCATCCTGGCAGGGTGACATTGCTGTCTTGTTATCCTGCTTTGGCGCTAATCCGCGGCTGCTGCTCAGATAACTTTTATAGTTCTCACTCAGGCCGGAAACACTGCTTGCTGCCGATATGCTGCTCTTACTTCCGCCTCCCGATGCAGCAGCCTTGATCTTCATCACGTCATACTGCAGGAGCTCTATCGTCACAGTGATTTCTTCTTTTTTATTCGTTTCTTTGGATGATACCTTTTTGATCACTACCTGTCTTGTGCCCCTGATTGCCGTATGCACACTCACCAGCTCATGCACCTGCGGCTTCTCCTGGCCTTCCGCCTGAAACAATCCCTGTATGATCCCCAGCTTCTCCTCTTTGGTTGCTGTCTCGGAGTCTATCAGGAGCAGCTCTATATTGATCTTTGCATCGTCATAGCCCGTTGCCTGCTTGGGTTTGGATGAGGAACCCTCCACTGTCTGCTCGTCGATCTTCGCCTCGTGCTCCACCTCAATGCTTTTATATATGCCCGGAAGGATAACGCCGCCTATTTTTACCGTATCATCGTCAAAATAAATCATGTTGTTCCTCCCTCGTTTAAGCAGGCTCCGGCATGCCGTCACCGCTGCTGTTGATATTGTCCTCTATCTCACTCAGCAGTTTTTTCAGTTTTTTCAGGTCTTCTATGTCTTTCGGATTAATGTTCAGATTCAGGTTATTGATCGTGATATGTCCTGATGTCTGTACGCTCTGTCCGTCTGCCTTTGTTTCTGTCTCCCCTGCCTTATCTTCCTTTTGCGCGCTGTTCTTCTGTAGCGTGAGGTCAACCTTTCCCAGCGCCGTTTCTACTTCCTGCGCAGGCAGGTTTTCTGTAAGCTTTATCCCCTCCGCCATGGTTGACAGCACTTTGCTGCCGGACAGTGTGAGACTGCTTAGGGGTCCCTCTTTCGCATCGGAAAACGGCAGCATGTTCCGGATCTTCTGGAGTGCGTTTTTTACCATGTCTACAGGCTTATTTATTGCGGATCTGATGCCTTCTGTAAATGTGTCCATAATCTTTTTCCCGGAATTTTTAAACCAGCTTATGCTGTCATCTATTTTATTCTTTATGTTCTGTATCCCCTGCGTGAATTTATCCTTTATGGCGGTCAGTTTCCCGCCTGTCAGGTTGTCAATAAAAGTAAACCCTGCCGTG
>CAMWTP010000148.1 GCA_947177165.1 uncultured Lachnospiraceae bacterium | reverse complement strand
TTGCCAGCAAATTTCCGGGATATGACCTCTCCAATATGGACAAGGTGGAAGAAATTTTTGAAAAGCAGCTTGAGAAGTGCCGGACGCCGCATTTTGATGCCCGTGTTATAATAGGGCTAAGTTAGAAGAAACCCAGTAAAATCAAGGGGTTAAGCCTAATTTAGTCCTATTTTTTATACCTGATTGGGGTTAAGAATGGGCAGCGCTGAACAATTCAAAACCTACATTACGGAAGTCAGATATGGTCGATACAGATATGGTCGGGCTTTGGCTTTTAGTGGAATGAGAGGTGAAAATTTAATATAAGATCATTTAGGTAGGACTAAATTGGCTCTCGAAACGGTTGTTCCGTTTGGCTATTGCTGACTTATTCCTACTTTTTTTATTGCAAAAAGGAGGGAAAGAAAGTGGCAATGACAAGGAGAGAGCTGATTGAGTTCTTAGACGGACTGGTGGAATTAGCCAGTGAGGAAAACAAGATAAGGGCAGTATTGGTAAAGGAAAAATTCATCAGTGACTTTGAAAAGAGTTACGAGTATGGGGAGGAGGTTGAAAAAACAGTTTCCTATCTGCCGCCACATTATATAGTAGCGATGTCGGATGATGTGCAGCAAGAAATCAAAGAAAAGATAATCACAGCATTAACAGAAGCAGGCGAATGTACCCCTGAAAACATTGACCGTGCTATGAGTTCCAAAATCTATGACGTAGAGGATCTGATTGATATTCGTGAGTATGTCAAGATGATGGAAACAGAGCAGAAGAAGAAAACGGAACAGAAAAGGAGGGGCGGCAGATGATAGGGGCAGGAATTATTGTATTTTTAATGCTTGTGCTATACTTTTCGCTTGCAAGATCAGCAGGTATGGCAGACAGAAAAATGGAAGAAATATACAGGCTTTCCGCTGCAAGAGAGGCGGGTGGCTTGGATGGGAATTAATGTAAGGATGCAGGATGCTCCAAAACAAAGCGAAATTATTGCGGCACAGGTAAAACTGGAAAAAGATCTGAAAAGCTGTATGAACTGTAAATTTTTTTACGGAAACAACAGTCAGTGCCTTGCCAAAAAGTGTATCGGGGAAGAAAGCAGACCTGAGATCATGGAAGTGGACAAAGAAAGCATGTGCTTCGGATGCCCGTACAGACAGTCAGAAAAATATTGCTTTCCCTGTATGAGAAAGATATTAAGGAGATAAGGCATTATGAAAAGTATATGGAGGAAGAACAAAATGGAAAAACATATTGAAGTAATCGGAATCGATCATGGCTGGGCGAACATGAAAACAGCCACACAGATTTTTACAACAGGGGTAAAGGAAATCACTACAGAACCCGCATTTTATGATGATGTGGTGGAACTGGACGGAAAGTATTACAAGGTAGGCGGGAAACGTCTTGAGGTCAGGGACACGAAAGTTGAGAATGACAACTTCTACCTGCTTACCCTTGCAGCAGTCGCAAAGGAACTGAACAGGCGGGGAATGAGAAATACAGATGTCCTTTTATCGGTAGGACTTCCGCTGACAAGGTTCGGTGCAGAGAAGCAGGACTTCATTGATTATCTGTCAAAGAAGAAAGAAGTAAGTTTCCTCTTTGAAAAAGAGAAGTATACAGCAAGGATAGCAAGGGTGTCCGTGTTCCCTCAATGCTATGCGGCGGTTGCGGAGCAGTTGAAAGCCCTGCCAGAGCGTGTAGTGGTAGTGGATATAGGGAGCTGGACCATTGACATCATGCCGATACAGAACGGTAAGCCGAATGAGGCGGAATGTATCACAAGCCAGCAGGGACTTATCCGCTGCATGAGGACGATCAATGAGGAATGTAACAGACAGATCGGGCAGGAACTTGAGGAAAATGTGATACAGCAGGTCATGGCAACCGGAGAAGCGATGCTGCCGGATAAGTACATGAATATTATAAGGGACTGTCTGCGTGATTTCGCTCAGAAAGTATACAATACCCTGAAAGAACACGGTTATAATCTTGATGTGATACCGATTGTGTTTGTAGGCGGCGGGGCGGCGGTCATGCGGCTGTTCGGTTCGCATGAGGGCGCAAATATCCAGTATATTGAGGACATCAGGGCAAACGCAAAGGGGTATGAGCAGCTTGGCAGGGTTTTTCTTGCAAAGCACCGTAATCAGATTGGATAGGGGTGGGGCATATGGCAAAGTCAAATATTATTTACCGGAGTTACCGACTCAACCTTGACAATGAGCAGCACCGCAGGGTAAACAAGGTGCTTGCGGAACTGAATACAGACATTCATAAGTCTGTAAACCAGTTCATAACGGATGCCATAGATTTCTACACAAACAGCTTCGGGGATGAAAACCTGCTGAAAGGGACAGGGGAACAGAAGAAAAAGGAAGAAGAATACATTTTAAAGAGTGACCTTGATGGCATCCGTGAGGAACTAAAGAATGATGTTAAGACTGAAATTATCATGCTGCTCGGCGCTGCCCTCGGAGGCGGGGCGGCACGGGTGGCGGAGGGCAGCATGGGAAGGATTGTCATGGAAACCATGACTAAGGAGACAGAAACACATAGTACAGAAGAAATCACAGATCCAACCATGATGGAACTGGTTGACAACTGGGGATAGGAGGAATGACATATGGCAGGAATTGTTTTAAGAAAGACAGGGGTGATATTGCTTACCATATTGAAATGGATATTACAGGCGGTGCTTGTGGCATTGAAGCTGGTATTTGGAATTGCAAAACTGTTCCTGCTGCTTCTTGCTCTGGTTATGAGGATTGTACTGACAATGGCAGGTGTTTCGTCAGGCAGACGGTGAGAGGGTATAACAACGTTGGAAGGAGGTGGTAAATATGTGGATGCTGAAATTTTACAAGGCATACGCAAAGGACAAGAGACTGAAAAGAATGCTTGCATACTGGAGTAAGCTGAACAAGACAGTATCATAGGAGGAAACAATGCACAGAATACGGGACAGTCCTGAACTGATATGTGTCCCGTGCAGATTATGCAGAGTCTGCCCATAAGGGAGAGGACAGCGGCACACGGACACAGCCTGCCTTTTCCTTATGGGGAAAGGATAGGTGATTCATATGAAAAAGAGATTATTTCTGATTTTATCCGTAAGTATCTTGCTAATTGCCGGGTGTGGCAATAAGGATATTCCGGCTGATATGGAGACGGAAAAGACTGAAATGGCAGGAGGCACTGAGGAAACAGATATGGCGGGGGATGATGAAATCCCTGCTGCGGATCAGGCAGAAAACGGGGAGACAGACAAGGGGCAGAGCGAAAAGGAAATGCCAAAGGAAACGGAACCGGAAGATGGGGATAAGGAGGATAAGGAGGATAAGGGAGCGGGGGAAACGCCTGAAATCCAGTCTGTGCAGCCAGAGCGGAAAGAGGAAACAGAACCCGCACAAAGCAGTACAGATGTTCCAAAACAGGAAGAAGCGAAGCAGGAAGAAACAAAACCGGAGTGCGATGCAAAGCAGGAAGAAACAAAACCGGAGGAAACAAAGCAGCAAGAACAGACAGTGACCGTATTGCCGTACAATCCCGTATCTGTATGCAGTCAGGCGGTTGCAAAGTGTCAGGCGGGCGGCATGATAACCACCACGGACAACCTTGCAAGCCTGCTGGCAGAGGGAAAGATCACACAGGAAGAATACAATTCCTATTATCCGTATGACGGACTGGGGTATTACAGTGTATTTGTGGAAACAGACCTGAACAAAGCGTCCACCACATCCGGCAGGAAACTCGGCAGTGAGGAGGAAATAGCGGATTATATTGCGGGGATGATGCTGCTGGAAACGGAGCCTGTGTTTAATATCGAGTATGCAGGAGTGTATAACCTGAACGGGACAGACTTTTATGAGTTCCGTTGTTACAGGTAGGATAACACTGATGCCGAATTATGCAGGATTGTACCGGATTATGTCTTAGACTTGACAACAGGCAGCGCCGGAAGGTACACTGGGTATTGGCGGAGCTGAATACAGAAATATAAAATCCGTAAACCAGTTCGTTGCTGATATGGCAATCCTTAATATCCGCAGGCATGAAAGCATTGTGCAGGAGGCGGTTAATATGGAAGAATCAGTACAATGTAAGGATTGCGGTAGAGGATGGGGGAAATGTCTATGGTGGGAATGGTTTTGAGAAAGACGGCGATGGTACTGCTGACCATATTAAAATGGATATTGCAGGCGTTGCTGATGCTCCTGAAACTGGTACTTGGAATAGCAAAACTGTTCCTGTTGCTGCTTGCACTGGTTGCAAGGGTTGTACTGACGATGGTCGGTGTTATGGCAGGCAGACGGTAAGGGGACAGCCCCTGCCGCTGTATGGCATACGGAAGGGAATGACCGTTCCAAATGAAAAAATCAGTTTCCCTTTATCTGTATATCCGGTTTATGATATGTGGGTTCCACTTGAGATATAAAGGGAAACAGACAGAGATTGAAACGCAAACAGAATAACAGTAAACGGAAAATAACAAGCCATTTTATATGACTTGTTATTTTTTTGCCCTATTTTAAGGAGGAAATCTGAATGAAACAGAAAATGAAAAGATTTATGGCAGGATTTTTAGCCCTGCTCACGGTCTTTACAACGCTGTTTGGCAATGGAACAACTGCATTTGCAGCAAGTTCCAGCGCAAACATCGCTTTCTGGTACGCATCAACAAGGGCGTCCGGCGAGGTAAGCGAGTTAAAGGCAGGCTATGACCACGGAAAAATCCTGTATGCCATACTGGACGGCAATGCCGCCTACTGCATGAACTTCGGGCTGGCGGCAGACGGCGGGCAGCTTATGAACAGTTACCCCAATTCAAGCACTTCCATGACGGCACAGCAGGAGAAACTTTTAAGCTATTGTCTGTATTTTGGCTTTAACAGCAACAGCGCAACGCCGCCGTCAAATGACCAGTGTGACCAGTTCATAGCGACACAGGCAATGGTGTGGGTGATCGTGGGGAACCTGTTCGGCACAGGCAGCGGCGATTCCGCAGCAAGGAAGCTGTGCGACACGGCACCGAACCCGTCAGCGTCTTATGACTATTATACAAGGCTGAAAAACAACATCAATAAGTCTTATAATGCGATAAGACCGAGTTTTGCAAGCAGGACACAGAGCGGCGCTGAAACCTATGAGCTGAAATGGAATGAGGGGAACCAGCGTTTTGAGAAAACCCTGACTGACAGCAACGGCGTACTTGGCCATTTTGACATTTCGCTGAGCGGCTTTCAGGTGGAAAAGAACGGGAACAGCGTCACCATTTCCAGTAAGGAAGTGAACACGGCGGCAACAATGGCAACCATGAACTCCACGGCAGGAGAGGTAGAGACTACTTCAAGCTGTGTGTTCTGGCTTACGGAAAAAGCAAACTATCAGGAGTTTGTTTCGGAAAGACCAAGCGCCGATCCTATCCATGCCTATTTTAAGGTAAAGACAGAGAATATCGGATATGGGGAGATCGTAAAAACCGATGAGTCCAGCGGTGTGAAGCTGAAAGGAGCCGTATACGGGATTTATTCCGACAGCGGATGCACCAATAAGGTAGACACCATGACCACTGACGGAAACGGTTATGCAAAATCAGGCGCACTTGTGGCGGGAACTTACTATGTAAAGGAAATTACCGCACCGAAAGGATATGTACTCAGCGGCAAAGTCCACACACTGACCGTAAAAGCAGGACAGACAACCGGGATCAGCGCAACGGACAAAGAGCAGCTTGGGGCGATTACCATTTATAAAGAGGGGGAAGTCCTGACCGGATGGAATGGCAGCAACTTCACTTATGAGAAAAAGAAACTGCCGGGTGCTGTTTTCAAAGTGACAGCAGGCGCAGACATTTACAAAGCTGACGGCACAAAGGTCTACAGCAACGGGGATGTGATCGCTGAAAACCTTGTGGCAGGAAGTGACGGGCAGGTGGTTCTTACAGACCTTCATCTTGGAACCTATATCGTGACAGAGACAAAGAGCATTGACGGATACACTATCAACACCACACCGCAGACCGTAAAAATCGAGTATAAGGATCAGACGGTGGAAGTGCAGTATGAGTCAACAACCGTCCTGAATACCCGACAGAAAGCGGAAGTTTCCGTTACAAAGAAAGATTCCGAGACAGCGAACCCTCTGGACGGCGGACAGTACACGCTTTATGCTGGCAGTGACATCAGGAATTATGCAGGACAGGTCATTGTGACAAAGGGGACTGCATTACAGACCGTTACAACAGGGGAGGACGGCAGCGC
>CAMWTP010000147.1 GCA_947177165.1 uncultured Lachnospiraceae bacterium | reverse complement strand
TAGCTGCAGCCAGCAGGTAAGGATACAGGAGGTAACAAGACAATGAACCACTACGGGCAAAGATGTAAACTGGAAGAATACATATTTAGTTGGGGAGCAGCTTTGCTTGCCAGAAAAGATGAAAGAAATGAAATCAAAAAGAAAAGTTGAAATGTTATTTTTATTATTTGGCATCGCAGTAATAAGTGTATATACAATACGACAGTCACAGAAAATGTCACCTATCTTAGTTGATACAGTATACAAATATGAGAAGGAAAATGACTGGAACGGTCGATGGAGAGGGGTGAGCATTGAAGTCCATTACCCACAGATACAAGGTGGATCTGGTGCAGATTGCATTACCAATACTGCTTTGAAAAATACTGCATTCTCATTCTTTGATGGTATCGAAGTCCATGAAGGGGCAATATATATAAAGGAACTGACATATGAAGAGATATTGCGCCAGTTTGACATAGAGAGTGAAGATCCGATGGCAATTGATATTGTGATGATTCAATATGAAGTTTTGTGGTGTACAGAGGATTATGTAAGTGTAATTTTCTCTGCGGAAGCAGAAGACGGAGCCAGATTATACGAAAGACAGTATGTGACAACGATTGATGTGACAACAGGAAAATATATACATCTTGCGGATATAGTGGATATGAACCAATTAACAGAAATTTTTGCTGACAATCATTTTGAAATATGTGTGGGGACATATTTTGAAGTACATGAAGACGATGTCCGCAGAACTGAAAATATAGCCAGGTATATAAAAACTTTTAATAATATGTTTGATAAACGGGCGGATCAGTCAGATTGGCACCCGGTAAAACATACAAAAGTCAATCAGCATTATTATTCCGAGGGGTGTGAAAATATAGGCATGGATGAGGAAGGATTATATATTTATTTTACAGATGACATGGCGTTTCAAGGATATTTTATATTTAAGATTCCATGGAAGTACATTGAGACGGAAATGGACCATGCAGGAAATATACAATAAGCCGTTGAGAAGGAGGAAGGCACCAATGAACCACTACGATAAACAAATTTTCTCCTTCCTCACGGATGGCAAACTGGGAGAAAATATATGATCAAATGCAGAAAAGTGAATAAGCTAATATATATATCGGAACAGTGATAGTATCTCTATTATGCGCCGCATGCGGTGTCAGGGCAGAGCCGGAAAGTGCATACAGGACAGAATCTGGCCAGGATGTCATATGTGGCAACGAAGCAGAGTCAGAAAGTACATATGGAGCGGAATCTGACCAGGATGTCGCAAGTGGCAGTACAGTAAAATCTCCAGATGAATATAAAACAGAATCAAACAGAGAAAGTGCAGAAATAAAACAACAATTCACGTATTTTATCAACTGGGAGGGACATTTCAGTTATCCATCTGAAGTTTACCATATTGGCGAAGTGGAGACCCAGCCTTATTTTGTACCGGTACTGCTGGTGAAAATACCGGATGACAGACAGAAAGAGGAACGGATCAACAGGATGTTATTGGAACATTATGCTGAGGTGCACGTCTAAATATCGTTTACCGTGAAAATAAACCAAAGCGATGGAGGTATGGCGGATTAATATGCTGAGACTGGAGGCATTTTATGACGAAAAATAAACTCAAAAAATATATTCTGATTTCGATTGTCCTGTTCTTATCAATGATGTTTATAGTGCGGAGAATAAACAATTATGTCATGAAAAAGGAACTGGCGGAACAAAATCTTTCTATTATATGGGCACAAAAGGAAGCACTAAATCCAGATGACAAACGGACAATGACAACTTTACTTTATCGGTGGGAATTTGGTAAAGAGGAAGAACTTCTGGAGGACAGGTACATTTTCCGTGATTTCATATGCAGCGGGGATGGTACTAGGCTGCTTTCCCTGATCAGATATAATGAGGTTGTGGAGTATAATATAGGAACAAAAGAATTAGAACACATTGTTAATACAGATCAGCTGGATACATTTCTCAGGGAAAAGGGTTATCGGGAAGAATATTATGATGATGCATGGCTGAGTTGTCCGAGATATTATGACAATGAAAACAGGATCAGTGTGATGTATGGTGATTTTATCATAGGATATTCCCGTCAGGAAGGATTGGAGCTGATATATGTGTTAGGGAATGCATATGATACATATAGTTGGGCAGCCGGGGACCGCGTTCTTCTGGTCAACCAGTATGGTGGAAGGATTAGCTCCTGTGATCTGGAAGCCCAGAACAGGAAAGAGCTTATATACAAAGCGGGCCCATTTTCCCAGGTTGCCGAAAACAATACGTTTGTCGTGAGGAGTCAGACGGAGGCAGTAACATGGCTGTATGATATAGATAATAAAAAATTTAAAAAGATACTGAAAGGCGGTGTCGGATATCCGGAATACAAAATAACATCTGACGGACAGTATCTTTTGTGGAGGGATAATATACCCGTCATGTCGCAGGAGATAGATTTTTTGTATATTGTGGATCTGGAAAGTGGAAAAAAGATAAGCTTGAAGAAGTGGGGATTTGATGTGCCGGTATCGGGTATGACATGGAGTTAGGGTGATTTTGTGAATGGACAGATATTTTACAGCCTCTCAGAATCGTGAGCCTGTCACCAAAACGCAAGCCAGTGTAGAGTGTATCAGAGGACAACAGGAAGGCTTCATACTTGAGAGCTATGTAAAACGCATTTATTTATTTGAAATGGCTATGAGATATTTTGTGGATATTACTATGTGACAAAGGAGTGTGAGTAAGTTTGCGGAAAAAATTATGCTGGTTATGTTTGTGTGGATTCCTCAGTATCTGTGTGGTGATGATAGCAGTGAAATGTGTGAAAAGAACATCAGGGAATATTAAAGTTTACGGACATAGCACTGATTATACATATTATGACAGGAAACTATCAGTCACCGATTTTGAACAGTTTGACCATAACAATACTTATGAGGATATTGTCGATCGAATTGGATTGGAGAATGGAACTATAGGTTCCGGGGTACCGCGGGCATACTATGAGCTGGAAGATGGAAGATTTGTTATCTGTCTTGTCTGGGGTAACGAACTCTATATTTCTGTAGTGAACCATGAAGACCATGAGTATTATCTGCTTCCACCTATATTAAAACAAAAAAGTGACATCATTAAAAAAAGGGAAATAGAAACTGCGCAGCAATCAGAAATGAACAGCATACTATGGATGCTGGGAATAAAAGACTGGAAAAAGCCAGAGGAGAACGGGCAGGGAGATATACCGTTAGGAGAATATTCTGCGGAAATGCTGGAAAGTTATACTGACAGGAGGATTACGGCAAAAATCTCTTACTATTTTGGAAGGTATCGTGAGAGTGGTATGCTGCCTCTGATTCAAATAATCCAGTTATATGAAGAGCAGAAAGCAATATATTTCGGATATGCATTGTGGGATACCAATATTGGTAACAATATGGATTACGTTGAAGATTGTGGCGATTATGTGGACAGATGTGAAAAATACGAACTGAAAGGACAGAAAGAAGTACTGGATATGAACGGGGAAGATTCCAATCTGACTTCGATCAGTTTACTGCCGGACAATATTGCGAACTCACTCACTGACTTCCTGGTGAAACAGAAAGTGATCAAAAACAAAAGAAATTCATGTGTCGAGTTCTGGGGTGAAGACGGAAATGGAAAATATGTATGCCTGATATCTGCAAATCCGTGGAAGATCGGTTGGGAAATCGATGCAGACAGCAGGGGAACAAAATATTACTTTGTGACGATGGATACTTTGGATGGCACAGTCATGTCAGTCAATGTTGTGCAGTTAAATCGCAGATTTTAGGCAGACAGATGGCACGACAGAAGATTGAAGGGACTCTTTTGGACAAGTGGGAAGGAACTAATGGAGGGAAAGTATGAACATTACAAAGATCATTGAGGAAGAATTAGGACAGGAACTGGAAAGGGCCGGATTCCAGCCAGATTTCAGTGAAAGGGATGTATGGCCATATCAACGTGAGAAGGACGGAGCAAGGCAGGTAATCACTGTTATAACCGGGCGCTGCAGCAGGAAAGCGCTGAAAGTGCTGTTTGACACGAATGCCTATGGACAGGGGGCGAGGGAGTTTCGTAATTTTGTACCAGAAGAAGATGTAAAGCATCAGGAATTCTGGAGGTACAAAAGCGAGGAGGAATTAAGAACGATCCTGAAGGAATTTAAGAGACTGATACTGGCGTATGGCCTGAAATGTCTGGATGCGATGAGCAAACCAACTACGGATGCGGTGCCGACGGAGGAGATGGAGCGGTATCTGTACCTGAATCACGAGAAACTGTATGAAGAATACAGAGTGAAACTGCAGACACAGGGAAAAAGCGCGGAAGAGGTCATAGAGATCATCAACCAGACAATGGATCAAAATACGGGGAAGTCGTTTGAAAATGTGAAGGATCTGCTGGTCGGGCTGGCGGCACTGTATGGACATACGATCAGCTGGGGAAATCGGGGAAATTGGGTTTGGGATGAGAAAAATAAGAGGTGCTGGCTGGAGAATATACTTGGCACAGATCAGGAGGCATCTTTATTGACCTGTATTTTTCCAGACTGGGATACACGGAGAAAGTACGGACGGCTTACAGGGGGAGGACTGCTTTATCGCTATCACATAATACTGGTTTATTATTATAACGACCATCCAGAGGAAAAGAAGTTAAACTAGTGTAATAACGTGAGGTGAATATTTATTGGAAAGATTAAAGTTATATTTGATAAGCTGCATAGTCTTACTATACATAACCATAGGGAATGTGTGTATGCCGGTTCATGCGGCGGAGTTAGAGCTGGAACCCTGTGAAAGTATTGTCAACAATCCATATGAATTTAAAATATCATACACATGGACATCAGAGGGGGAGACATTTCAATCGTATGATATATCAGAAGGCGGACAGATCGCCATTGTTTTTTCAAACAGTACAATCGGGGTGTTTGACCATGATATGAATTTTCAATATCAGCTATCATTTAATACCAGCGGTTCAGCCGGTGTATTGTGGCTTGATGAAAAGCTGCTGTTTATAAATCTCCGTTCCAACACAGCCGTTGAATGCGACAAAAACGGCAGTCCGGAAAAATATTATGACATCGCCGGTCCGGGAAATTATTATAGTGAAAACGTGACGACACGTTTACGGATTCGGGGAAATTACAAATATTTTTGTACAAATAACAGTGGCGGCGATAATCCATTGGTACATTATGGGTTTTATACGGTATTGAAACGCAAATCAGCAGACGGGGAAGAAGAGATCTTGTACAAAGTCGATACGCTGTTTGACGGAGTGTTTGGAGTAAGGCTGGTAGTATTCGGGTATCTGTCAATATATGTGATATCAGCGCTGGGGGTTGTTGTCTGGAAACTCAGGGGCAGGTTTGGTAAAAAGTCAGCACGGACATAAACTGGCCTATGCAAGTCTGTGCGGTTGGAAGCTTTAAGGAGAAAAGTCATGATCCTTCAATTATTAACTGGTATGGTATTATACGTGTTAGTGTTATATATGTTGTTTTCGTTTTATAGTAAAAGATACAATCCGAGAGACCCGAAGAAGAATAGGTTTGGACACAGGCCGAGGATGAAGTACATTACAAAACTGTCCTGTGGGCAGATAATCGAAAGACTGCGGACGGATTCAGGTAATATGATCGATTATAAGTTTGGGGAGGCGGGAGAGGGAAACTATACGCTTACCGTAAATGGTGCAGCAAATTGCCGTGGACGGGCAGAGTATAAGGTGGTAATAGTGCCTGAACAGGAATGGAATGCCGTGTATTTTTTGATCACTGACTATAAGGCCAGCCCGTATGCGCTGGGTGCATTTGCGTGGGAGTTAAAAGGGGTTCTGGAGAAGAAGCTGGAGGCAGTCAGGGTAGAGTGAGGATAAGAAGATTATTCCGAAAAGTTTAGAATATTATTCCTTTTTGGTTGATATTGTTCCGGAAATGGAGTATAATGTTTTGGAAAGCGAGGTGTACTCTTTATGTATATGACAGTAAAACAAGCCGCAGAGAAATGGGGAATTTCAGATAGGCGTGTGCGCATATTGTGCGCAGAAGGAAAGGTTTCAGGTGTTATTCGTGAAGGACGCCGCTGGATGATTCCGGTAGATACAAGAAAACCGGCGGATGGACGGTTTAAGGCAGCAGAAAGTTTACTGGCAGCTATAGACAGGAAGAAAAGTGAACTGGATACCAGACGCCCGTTGACGAAGGGGGAAGTGGAACGTCTGACAGAGGAATTCATTATTGAGTATACCTATAATTCAAATGCAATTGAAGGAAATACACTGACCCTGCG
>CAMWTP010000146.1 GCA_947177165.1 uncultured Lachnospiraceae bacterium | reverse complement strand
TGCTGTCGTTATCCACCGCATATCCGTTCTGAAACGACATGCCAAACTCCTCCACAATGCGCTCAAGATTGGGTAGTTCTATCCCAATATAATCCGTTGTGATCAGCGCTTTGCCGCCCTCATTCAGATACGCGATAATCTTGTCTGCATCATCCTGTGACAGATCAGACTCCGGCGCATGAATCAGGATGCACTCTGCATCTTCCGGTACAGCATCGTAATTCATAAGGTTGATCGTCTCCGTCTCAATATTTTCCTTCTCGATTGCAGTCTGAAATCCTGCATCCAGTGTGTATTCATTATGCCCTGCTATCATGTAGATCTTGGGCATATTTTCACTGATACAATAGTCAATTGCACTGGTGAGCTGACCTTCCGCATCATAACCTGTAACATTCTGCTGATAAGTGGTATAGTCAAATTCCGTCTCATACAAATCCTGATATGATATGATTTTATACCGTTTACTGCTCTCCACGATAATACTATCGGTTGTGATACTGCCCGTCGTATATTTATTTACAAACTGCGGATTTACTACAGGATCGATATACGTGACCTGAATATGTGATGAGGCATCGGCGTACCCCTTCAACGTCTGTACTATTGTAGTGTCTGCACTGCTCTCAGCCTGTATCACATAAATGTCAATCTCTTCGTCAAGCGCTCTCAGAATATCCCGCGTCTGCTCTGTGAGTGTGTACATCTTGTTGGAAGTGACGTCAATATTCGTGTATCTCTCTGGGAGTCTCACCGCAATCAGATTGATGACCACGACAAGTGCAGTCACAACACAGACTGTGACGGAACTGTACGCTCCCATAGAGAAATTGTGAACCGACACGCTATATCGCCGTTTTTGGATAGACTGCGTTGTCAAAAACAGCATCAGTCCAATCACGCTGACAAAATACACGACAGCGGTCAGGTCAAGGATTCCGGACGCCATATTCACAAACCGCCCCTGAAAATCAAAGATGGACAAAAACTTTGTCAACAGATTTCCAGTCGAAGAAATTAAATCCTCAATCCCTGCCATCATATAGGTCACAAACAGGATGGCAAAGGACAGCACTGCTGCAATAACCTGGCTTTCCGTGATACTTGACACAAACAATCCCACTGCAATGCAGGCAAGACCATACAGTGCAAACGCCAGGATAACCACATAGGACTCCCCCATGGGCACTTCGCCGTAACGGCCTAAATACAAGGGCACAGCACACATCAGGAAAACGGGAATCATAAAGACTGCCGCCATCGCCAGAAATTTTCCGAGCACAATCTCTCCTACCGTAACCGGCGCTGTCAAAATCATCTGATCTGTCCGCTGTTTCCGCTCCTCCGCCAATATCCTCATGGACAAAATCGGAATGGCAAGCCAGAATAGGAGAAGTATGGCACTCAATGTATAGGATAAGTACGGAATTCCTGACGCAAAATTATAGACGGTCGCGTACAGTGCAAAGAAAAAAATCATAACCGCTATGAACAAAAATCCCACCACAGAATGCATATAGGACTTAAACTCTTTCTTAAATATCGCTGTCATTCGTCTGCCCCTCCTCATCCGCTTTTTCTATCTCTTCTGCTTTGATCTCATCTGCACTCTCTCCTGTCAGTTCCAGGAACACATCTTCCAATGACCGCTCGACAAGTGTCAGGCCCATAATTGGAAGTTTCACCTCATTTAAGCGGTAAAACAGTTTTTCACGGATATCTTCACCGCCCTGTATCTTTAAATCCACTGTTGCACAGCCATCCTCTTTTGGTATATCAAAAGTATACCCTGTAATCTGCGGATACTCTTTCAATACCTCCTCCAGACGTTCCGCTTCCCCCTTGACGCTGAGAGACATCTCGATACCACCCTGCAGCATCGTCATCAGTCCCTCCGGCGTATCGCTCGCAACCAGTTTTCCCTTGGAAATAATCATAATGTGATCACAGACCGCACTGACCTCTGACAGGATATGCGAACTCAAGATCACTGTATGTTTCTTGGCAAGTTCCCGCATCAGCTCCCGCATCTCGATAATCTGTTTGGGATCCAGACCTACCGTCGGTTCATCCAGAATAATAACCTCGGGATATCCAATCATCGCCTGTGCAAGTCCTACTCTCTGCCGATATCCTTTTGACAGGTTTCTGATCAATCTCCCGCTGACCTCCTCAACTCCTGTCTGCTGCATAATCGTTTCAATCTGTTCCTGCCGCTCCGCCTTGGGCACTTTTTTTAATTCCGCAGTGAATTTCAGATATTCCCAGACTGTCATATCCGGATAGACTGGTGGAATCTCGGGCAGATAACCGACTGATTTCTTTGCCTTCTCCGGCTCTTTCAGCAAATCACAGCCGTTGATCATCACTGTTCCTTCCGTGGCGGCTATATACCCCGTCATCATGTTCATCGTTGTACTCTTGCCAGCCCCGTTCGGCCCCAGAAAGCCGTAAATCTTTCCCTTGTCAATGTGAAACGACAAATGGTCTACTGCGAGGTGGTCTCCATACTTCTTTGTCAGATTTTTCACTTCAATCAATTTCTTTTCCTCCCCATTATTGCTGCGCTTTCACACAATCAGGCGCACATAACATCAGGCCGCTCAATTTATCAGACAGCCTATATTATATTCTATGGAAAAATCATGAAAAAAGTATGGTAAAAATGTGATAAAAGTGTGTAATTACACACCGAAGAATGCCAAAAGCAGGCATTCTTCTCACGGATTGTTTGCGTTGGCTGCACCGACATGACGGGAAGTACGTTTAAAAAAGCTTCCCGGAAAATCATCCGAAAAGCTTTTTTCTCATCGATATGCCTATAATTCGCAGTTGTTGACGGTTCTCGGGAACGGAATCACGTCCCTGATATTTCCCATTCCTGTCAGATACATCACGCAGCGCTCAAACCCAAGACCAAAACCTGCATGTCTCGCACTTCCATAACGTCTGAGGTCTAGATAAAAATCATAATCCTCCGGCTTCAGATGGCACTCCCGCATTCTGCTCTCAAGAACAGCAAGCTTGTCCTCTCTCTGACTTCCTCCGATAATTTCCCCGATTCCTGGCACAAGACAGTCCATCGCGGCAACAGTCCTGCCATCTTCATTGAGTTTCATATAAAATGCCTTGATTTCCTTCGGGTAATCTGTCACAAATACCGGCCTTCCAAACAGTTTTTCGGTCAGATACCGCTCATGCTCTGTCTGCAGGTCACATCCCCAGGAAACCTTGTACTCAAACTCATCATTGTGCTTCTCAAGCTCTGTGATGGCATCTGTGTAGGTGATATGCCCAAACTCCGAGTTTGCCACATGCTGCAGCCTCTCGATCAATCCCTTATCCACAAACTGATTGAAAAATGCCATCTCCTCCGGTGCGTTCTCCAGAACATAATGAATGATATATTTGAGCATGCTCTCCGCGAGCATCATATCGTCCTTCAGATCCGCAAAAGCAATCTCCGGCTCGATCATCCAAAACTCCGCCGCATGGCGTGTTGTATTGGAATTCTCCGCGCGGAAAGTCGGGCCAAACGTATATATGTTCTTGAAAGCCATCGCATAAGTTTCCCCATTCAGCTGCCCGCTCACCGTCAGATTCGTCGGCTTGTTAAAGAAATCTTTGCTGAAATCAATCTCTCCATCAACCATTGGGATATTTTTCAAATCCAGTGTCGTAACCTGAAACATCTCTCCTGCGCCCTCACAGTCGCTTCCTGTAATCAATGGTGTGTGGACATAGATAAAATCCCTCTCCTGGAAAAATTTGTGAATCGCATACGCACAGAGAGAGCGTACCCGGAATACCGCCTGAAACGTGTTGGTGCGCGGTCTTAAATGCGAGATTGTCCGGAGATACTCAAAACTGTGTCTCTTTTTCTGCAATGGATAGTCAGGCGTGGAATCACCCTCCACCTCCACCTTTGTTGCCTGTATCTCAAAAGGCTGCTTCGCATCAGGTGTGAGTGTCACAACACCAGTCGCAATCACTGCCGCGCCCACATTGAGTTTGGAGATAGCTGCAAAATTGTCCAGTTTATCGCTGTATACAACCTGAAGCGGTTCAAAAAATGTACCGTCATTGATTACCAGAAAACCAAAAGTTTTCGAATCTCTCTTGCTCCTGAGCCATCCGCCAATTGTAACCTCCTGATCTGCATACTCCTTATAATTGTGATATAATTCGCGTATGTTTACCATTTTCGCTTTTCCTTTCTATCATTAAAGTATATTTGAATCGCTTTCCCCAATTTGAAACTTTTTTATCCAAAATAGAAAAAAGTCCATTCACTCTGCTTTCCATTATACCCTTTTCGGGCTATGTACGCAATTGTGTTTGGACTTTTTCTTGAATATTTTTTGCTATCAAATACGTTTTGTGCACTATAATGCATTTACTGGGCTGCCTGCATCTGCGCCATCTGGATAATATCTGAGATTTCCATACCGGACTTCTCAACGACTACCCTAAGCTCATTAAGTTCCTCCATCTTCTGCATCTCTAAGAGTTCATTGAGTTCGTCTCTCTCCTTCTTAATTCGGGTAGAAAGTGCCTCGATAAGCTCTTCCTTCTGTGCAATTTTCTCCTGTATTGATTTCTTTACTCCTCTTGCCATACTCGTTCTCCTTATCCTGTCTATTTGTGATAACAATTCAACCCTGCGCACGCATAATCGAATCATTATTACTGTATAATAAATTATATGGACAAGAAAGGAAAAATATACATACTTTTCTATTTTGAGGTTCTCTTTCTCTCAGCTTTTTCAAAGAAGTGATCGACTTCCCTCTTGATATCAGCTGGCTGCAGCGATTTGGACAGGTACCCTTCCGGTTTCAGTTCAATCACCTTTCTGACACTCTCCCTGTCAACCCTGCTGGTCAGGAATATCACAGGAATATTTGCGAAATCCTCCTCGGCACGGATCATTTCCAATACCTGACTGCCATTGCACACGGGCATCTCGTAATCTAACAGAATCAAATCCGGTCTTTCCAGGGTGATGCCCCTGATTGCAGACAATCCCGATTTGGCAAGTATTACCTCATAATCCTTGTCTAACAGATCCTGCATTGTCTTTAGCATAAAGTCTGAATCATCTACCACAAGAACCTTCTTTTGGTGGCTGATAATATCCTTTTCCACTTCATTCTGACTCAGATATTTCTCCACCGCAGCCATCGCATTCTCTGTAATAATCGAAACACCGCCCTCGCTCTGAAGCATATCTGATGCAGTGACACAATAGGCAAAATATCCTTTCCCAGTGTCAAACAACAGGCTGAACTGAGGACTCTGCTTCTCAAATACTTTCTGAAACTGCTCATATGTCAGAAGCTGTTCTTCCTTGATCTCAAAATTTTCAGAAGACGGAAAATGTCCCTTAACACGCTCCACAAGCTGCTTCGCCACGTATCTCGCCGCATTCATCAGCATAGCATTGACTGCCGATGATTTCGTATCCATCACACTGCCAATGGTACTGACAATCAGCTTTTCCTCAAATACCAGCAAAAACTCCCACCGCTTCTTTTCCTTCGTGCTATAAATCAGGCGATAATAGATGCCATTGCCGAACTTCTCGCCGCCATAGCAGTCACTGATCAGCCGCGAATCCAACTGAAACATGCTATGCAGCAGCCCGATGATGGTCTGCCCCATGATTGCCTGTTCCTCCTCAGGCTGAAGATTTTTCCACTGCTTTATATTTTCGCCTTTTACGATCGCATAATCCTCTATCAGGGTATGCCCGATCAGCCATCCTGCACACACTCCAAGGAAATGATTGATTGATTCTTCTGAATATTTTGTCAGCTCCAGCTCCCGCTCCAGTGCCGGAATCGTTCTCTCGCGAAAGTTTCTGTGAATACGTCTGTGCACCTCAAGCCCTTCATAATTAACAGAAAGCATATATGCCTCTTCATCAGCGAAGTGCTTTAACGCATGATCTCTAAAGTACTTTACTGCTTCCTGACATACCCACTGGCTCTTTTCTTCCTGCTTTCCAAAGTCAAACAGTTTATTTAGAATACTAAACAACTTCTTGTGCTCTTTGTCAATAACCTCTACACCAAGATTATATCGCTCCTGCCATACTAATTGATTGCCCATGAAATCTTCTCCTTTGCCTTAATTATGTATAATTAGCACATCAGCGCCATTTCCCACTCCGCAAAAGTTCTGCTCCTTCAGGAAATGTGTTATTATATAAATATTATACCATATAATTCTGAATGGCGTTAGGAAATTTTACAAATTTTAGCACTTTTTTATTTCAATTTAGATGTTCTGTTTATTACTAAGATACCGGATGCAGACTCCGTTTGCGTGAAGCACGTCGCCCTCGAGCCGTCTTGAGAACATGATCTTGCTATCCTCGTCCCTGTTCACCTCAATATCTTCC
>CAMWTP010000145.1 GCA_947177165.1 uncultured Lachnospiraceae bacterium | reverse complement strand
GAGGCAAAGCAGTTTGTGCGCATGATGCTCAGCACAACCGTGCAGGGAGCGGTGGAGTTTGGCGTGCCGGTCAATAAAAAAGCATTGGCGGCAAAATATGAGTATGATGAAAGCGAACTCGGCGAGAACGGTGCCCAGTCATCCATAGTATTTTCGGATGCAGATGGTCTGGCATTTGGTTATAGTATTTATCCTGTCGATCAGGAGGGTATCGCCCAGCTGGAAAAATGGATTGCAGCGCTCGACACGCCGTATCTGCGTGATACTGTGCTCGAGGACGCCGTTTACACGCAGGGCGCAAAGTATCTGGAGGGCACGCAGGACATCGACGCGGCGGTGAAGGCGATCGCGGACAGTGTGGAGATCTATTTATCTGAGTGATGATAGAAATTGTTTTCAACCATTGAATAAAAGAAAAATTCATGATAATATTTTATAAATAAAATGAGTTTTATCTTGAAAGGATGTGCGTGATATGACACTTCAGCAGCAGGCGTTAGACGTGATTGAAAGTCTTCCAGATGATAAATTGTCACAAGTGATTCAGTTTGCAGAGTATCTGGCTGAAAAAAACAGGATAGTCATTTCTGCTCAAAGCGAGCCGGCAAATGAAGACGGATATGTAAGAAAACCAGGAGTATTGAAGAAAAAAATGGTAATGTCAGAGGATTTTGACGAGACACCAGAATGTTTTAAGGAGTATATGTAATGTATTTGGTTGATACATGTGCACTTTTGTGGTTTCTTGACGACAATCCCAGTCTGTCGTCAAAAGCCAGAGATGTTATTGGTAAAAGCAATGATTTATATGTGAGCATCGCTTCATTGTGGGAGATTGCAATAAAAAAGACGATTGGCAAGTTGGAGATAGAAGAATCTGTTACGGAAATTGCAGATATTTGCAACGATTATAGAATTATGATTTTGCCAGTAAAGATGCAATATCTTGAAAGAATTCAACAACTTCCGCTGATTCATGGAGATCCGTTTGACAGACTGATTATGTCTACAGCAATAGAAGAAGGGCTTTTGTTGATTACGCACGATTCAAATATCAGAAAATATAATATTGACCTGTTTTGGTGACGAATGTTTGTGAATGGCAGTCAGAGGTGTATGATAAGAAGAAAATCCTTATCATACACCTTTTTTAGAGATTATTTAGAGGGATTTGTGCTACAATTATCAAAAATGAGACGGGGAGAGAGCAATGAAGAGATTTAAAGAATTTGGTTATTTTATGATTTTTATTGGCATGAGTCTTGCGGGGGTAGCGGTCTTTGTGCTGATTCCGTTTGCGGATGTGGTGCGGCGCTCTTTTATGACAGTCATGTCAGGAGAGTTTGCGGGACTGAACAATTATAAGACAGTAGTCAGCAATCAGGCCTTCCGCCTGGCAGTGACGAACACGCTCCATTTTGTGGGCGTGGCGATACCGCTTCTGGTTGTGATCGGTCTGACGGCAGCACTTGTGCTCAGCAGGATACATGACATCAGTGTCATAAAAAGCCTGTACCTGTTCCCGATGGCGATGCCGACTGCCACGGTTGTCATCGTGTGGAGAATGTTTTTTTACAAACAGGATTTTTCCAGCCTTGTCGTCAGTTATCTGTGGAAAAACACCGGGTACACGATTGTGCTGTGGCTTGCAGGGATCGCCGCGATACCGAATGAATTGATCGAGGCGGCAAGGGTGGATGGTGCAAACGGGTTTCAATGCCTGATTTTTGTAAAGATTCCCTGTCTGAAAGGCAGTATCTACACGATTGTGATTCTTTCGTTTTTAAATTCCATGAAAATATACAGGGAAGCATACCTTGTCGGAGGTTCTTATCCGGGAAGGGATATCTATCTTCTGCAGCACACATTTAACAACTGGTATGTCAATCTTGAGTTTGACAAGATGGCAGCAGCAAGTGTGCTTGTGGCAGGAGTGCTGTTTGTGTTTATATTACTGTTCCAATATTACAGTCAGAAGTAATGTAGATTTATATAGCACACCGAATGTCGGCAATGTTCTGAATAAGGAGTCTTGAAGTGAGGGTATGAGGGTAAGAAAGTTTCTCCGCATGGCGTCGGAGGCGGTGACAAAGTTTATATTTATAGCAGCAGGCATTATCATCTGCGCACCTGTATTTCTTGTAGTGACAGGTTCCGTTATGGGGCAGGGGGACTTATATGAATGTCTCGAGCCTGTGTTTATGCATGGGACAGGGTTTGTGTCATGGAAATTGATTCCCCAGTATCCCACGGTGGAGAATTACATTCGTCTGCTGTTTTATTCGCCGGAGTTTTTCGTGCTGTTCTGGAATTCGGTAAAGCTGGTGTTGTTGATTTTATTGGGACAGATGGTGGTGGGGATTCCTGCTGCCTGGGCGTTTGCTACATATCAGGTAAGAGGAAAAAATGTGATTTTTACTATTTATGTCGTGCTGATGCTTCTGCCTTTTCAGGTGACGATGCTGTCAAGTTATCTGACGCTTGACAGGCTGTCGCTGTTGAATACGCACTGGGCTGTTATCCTTCCGGCAGTGTTTAACACGTTTCCGGTTTTCGTGGTCTATGGCGGTTTCCGGTCGATTCCAAAGGCTTTGATTGAGGCTGCAAGGATTGATGGGGCAGGGGAGCTGTACATCTTTTTTATGCTTGGAATCGGGATTGGAAGGGGTGGTATCCTCTCGGCGCTTGTGCTCGGATTTCTGGAATACTGGAACATGATTGAGCAGCCGTTTGCGTTTCTCGAGGACAAGACGTTGTGGCCGCTGTCACTGTACCTGCCCGAAATCAGCTGGACGCAGGCGGGATTTGCGTTTGCGGCGTCGGTGGTGATGCTGATACCAGCTGTGTTTGTGTTCATCATGGGGCAGGATTATCTGGAACAGGGGATTGTATATTCTGGTTTGAAAGGGTAACTGGATGGAGGATTTGTGTGATGGAAAGAGATGAGGAGAAGCTGTTGAGCCGTAAGCGGCTGGAGAAGTGGATTAAGATATTTTTATTGTTTCTGGTGTTCGTGTGGCTGTGTACCATTATTTCAAAGAGTATCTATGTATCAGGACTGCCGATAGTCACGACCGACACGCCGTCGAAAAAATACGTGGAGCACATCGTGGAGACGGACGGAATCGTGACAACGGGCGGCGAAATCGCAGTCAATACACAGGCAGGACTTCGCATAGACAGGCTTTATGTCATGCAGGGGGACGAGGTCAAGGCGGGAGATGTGCTGTTTACAATTGACACAAAAGATATTGCGGACATTATCAGCGCAAAGGAGACCGAGCTGGCAAAACTGCAGTGCAATCTATCAGATATCCAGGTCAATGAGGTGATAGAAGCGCAGAAGAAGGAAGTCGCGATTCTATGGGCGCAGGAGGATTATGAGACAGCGGATAAAGAGACTTCGACTGCGAAGGAACGCGCAAAGGAGGCGCTCGACAAAGCGGAGGCGGAGCTTGGAGCGCATCTTGCGGACACCGTGCCATACACGTCTGACAGTGCCCGGAGGGATGCATGGGAAGATTACCACGACTGGGTGAACAGCGGATACAGCATTACTGACCGGATTACAGCAAAAGAACGCGAGATTCAGGATCTGCAGGAGCAGCTTGCACAGCTGGTGCAGAGTGACGGCACCAAAAAAACGGAAGAAAATGGGAAGACGCTTTCCGGGGCGGCGGGGAGCCAGGAAACAGGCGGTAATAATGACACGACAGAGAATCGTGATCATAATGCAGGTGGAGAGCCGGATGGTCAGGACAGCCAGGACAGTCCTGACAGTAGTGTCAACGCAGGAGTCAATGATGGAATAAATGCGGGTGACCAGGCAGGAAGCGACAGCAGTTCAGAGACGGACGATGATGCAGATGGCGGCGATCATACCGATACTGGCGATGGTGATGATGCAGGGGCAGACGGTGATACAGGTACAGACGACACCGATAATACTGCGGGTACGGATGACGGAGCTGGTGACAATGCGGATACAGACGGAAAAGAAGATTCAGACAGTGGCACAACAGAGCCGCCAGAGGACAGTGAGGGGAATCAGAGTCCGGCGGATGAGAACAGCGCAGCGCGCGCGGAACTGCAGAGTAAAATCAGGAAAGCGAATGCAGAACTGACTGCCCTGCAGGATGAGCTGACGAGACATGACAGGAGTTCAGTGGAACAGCCCGATTACTCGGCGGAGGAGCTGGAGTTTGATGAATGGCAGAACACGCGGCTGGCACTTGAGGAGAATGTGCAAAAAGCGAAAGAAAACTATAATGACGTGAGCTACAGCCGCGAGGTGACGCTGCGTCAGAAGCAGCGTGACATTGCAAATGCACAGGTGACGACAAGGGCAGACTCCACGGCAGCCATCTATGAGCTCGATATAAAACAGATACAGACACAGATTGCAGGACTTTACGCAATCCAGAAGCAGAAGGGAGAAATCAAGGCTGAAAATGACGGCGTTATCTCAGGCATTCAGGTGGAAGTCGGCGGCAGGACATCGGATATGGCGGCGATTCTGATGACAGATACACAGCGTCCATGCCAGTTCAAGTTCAGCATCACAAAGGAACAGGGGAAATATGTGCACCTGAATGACACTGTCAGTCTGAAATTAAATGGTCAGTCCGATATGGAAGTCACGGTTGATTATTTTACAGAGAACATGCAGGGCGGCTACGATCTGATCTGTATGCTCCCGGAGGGTGTGGGAAAACCCGGATTGAGCGGAAGTATTCAGAAATCAGTGCAGGGGGAGTATCATGAACTGACGCTCCCGGTCGATGCGGTTTTTGAGGAGTCAAACGGCTATTATATTTATACATTAAACGAAAAGGACGGAATCCTCGGAAGTGAGTACTATGCCGAGCGGATAAAAGTCCAGGTCAAAGACAAAAATGACAGGTTTGTGGCGCTGGAATTAGGAACGATCAGCGCGGACACGAAAGTGATCACTTACACGACAAAGGAGCTGAAACAGGGTGAGAGCGTGCGCCCGCAGGAGAAATAGGGATGCGCTGTAATCGGAAAAAGATTAGAATAATTTTATTTGCCAATTTCTGACAAAGATTATATACTAATGTATGAATATTTTCGGAGATGGAGATGAGAGCAAATGAAGGTAATTGAAAAACAGACATTTGATGAAGAGAGAGCATTGTATGGAAGCCAGGGCGTGATCATAAGGGAATGTTCTTTTGACGGTCCTGCAGATGGAGAGAGCGCTGTTAAGGAGGCATCAGATATACAGGCGGAAAAGTGTTTTTTTAATCTGCGCTATCCGTTCTGGCATGTGCATGGACTTGGAATCCATGACTCGGAGATGACGCAGCTGTGTCGTGCGGCATTGTGGTATTCTGACCACATAGAGATAACTGGCACGAAAATGCATGGCATCAAAGCGCTCAGGGAGTGCAGTGATGTGGTAATCCGCGGATGCGACATCATATCACCGGAATTTGGGTGGTCTGTCAGTCAGGTCAGGATGGAGGACTCCACCGCGGAGAGTGAATATTTCATGATGCGTTCCGAGCAGATCACGTTCAAAAATGTGACGTTCAAGGGGAAATATTCATTCCAGTACATCAAAAATGCTGTGTTTGAAAACTGCACTTTTGACACAAAGGACGCGTTCTGGCACGGTGAAAATGTCGTGGTGAGAGACAGTGTTGTCAAGGGAGAGTATCTTGCGTGGTATGCGGACGGGCTGACCTTTGAGAACTGTAAGATTATCGGCACACAGCCGTTGTGCTACTGCAAAAATCTGAAACTGATTGACTGTGAGATGACAGATACGGACCTCTGCTTTGAAAAGTCGGAGGTGGATGCAGTGATCACAACACCGGTCATCAGCATTAAGAATCCGCTCTCAGGTACTATTGCCGTTCCGTCGGTGGGCGAGATTATCATGGACGACGAGCATGCAAAGGGAGAGATACGGGTAGGATGATAAGACAGGATTTATCAAGGAGTGGTGGGAGAGCGGTTCAGATGTCACACTCATCACTCATCACCGAAGGTTTGGCAAGACTTTGAACATGAGCATGACAGAGTGTTGTACGCTGGAAGACACAGTCGCAAATGCCATAGACAGATTGAGGAAAAGCGATATGAAGCAGAGCTTATATCGGAAGGTTTTTCACCAGAGCAGATAAGAACGTATGGCTTTGCATTCAGAGGGAAGGAATGTCTGATTGGGTGAACCACGTCTTTCAAAAGCTGAAAATAATAGTTGAAAAAGCCCATGAAGTGTGATATGGTTAAGGAAAGCAACGGTTTTCTCAGTTTTTAGGAGGTATATGGATATGAAGAAAATGTTGGCTGTGGGACTTGTATGTATGATGGCGCTGGCTCCGGCAGCTTCTGTCAATGCAGCAGAGCTGCCAGCGACTTGCCATATCGGAGGATGCTATCTCGGCGATTGTTTCAGGGATGCGGATTGCGACGGTATCTGCGGGGATCACTACTTTGTGGATGAGAACGGCGATGGTATCTGCGACAATCACTGCTATCTGGACGCGGATTATGACGGCATCTGCGATTATTTTGTGGATGCGGACGAGGACGGTATCTGTGATCACTGTCATGACCATGGGAGACCAGTTCAGTCAAGTTCCAGCGTAGGAAGCAG
>CAMWTP010000144.1 GCA_947177165.1 uncultured Lachnospiraceae bacterium | reverse complement strand
AACAACGACATTGCGCCCTTCAAAAATATCCTGAATGAGATGTACAGCAAGGATATTTCCAAGAAAGTCCATTCTTCCTATGTGCTGAAAGCCCAGAAAGGCCAGTTTACCGGCTGTCTTGCCCCTTTCGGCTATCGGAAAGCCCCAGAGAATTAGAACCGCTTGCTGGTAGACGAGGAAACCGCCCCGGTTGTCCGGCTGATTTTCGGGTATGCGCTGGACGGGCATGGCCCAAACTACATCCGGCGCAGGCTGGAGGAAGAAAAGCACCCCTGCCCTACATGGTGGAACCGGAAGCGTGGACACCGGAACATCCATACCAAATGGGAGAAGAAAGACCCAGAGAATGGGCGGTACATCTGGGACTTCACCGTGATTAAGGAAATCCTGATGAATCCCGTCTACACCGGCGCAATCGCTTCCCAAAAGACCGAGTACCGCTTTAAAATCGGCACTATCCGGGATAAGAAGCCGGAGGACTGGATTATAGTGGAGGGGACGCACGAACCGCTGGTAGACAAAAAGAGTTTTGCCATCGTGCAGGAAAAGCTGAAATCCCGCCAGCGGCCGGGA
The DNA here is from genome assembly GCA_947177165.1 of uncultured Lachnospiraceae bacterium. Lineage (GTDB taxonomy): Bacteria > Bacillota > Clostridia > Lachnospirales > Lachnospiraceae > COE1. The sequence continues at coordinate 6,273 of CAMWTP010000144.1, read as the reverse complement.
CAGTCCGGGGAAATCAACCTCTTTGCAGGGCTGATAAAATGCGGGGAGTGCGGGAAGGCTCTCACCATCCGCAACACGCATGAAAAATTCCCCAAGCGGGTTTTCGCCTGCAAGACCTACAATGCCTATGGAAAACAGCACTGCACCCAGCACCGGATTGAATTTGACACGCTCTATTCCCTTACACTGAATAAAATCCGTGAGTGCGCCGCCGCTGCCCTGACAGACAGTGAAGCGGTAGCTGACCGGCTGACAAACACCTGCGAAGCCGAACAGAAAGGCCAGAGGGAAGCGATGGAGCGCACCCTTGCCAAAGACGAGGAACGGATTGAAGTGCTGGAAAAAATGGTTCTGCGGCTCTATGAGGACATGGTTGCCGGATGAATCACAGAAGAAAACTTCAATCTCCTGCTGGAAAAGACACAGAAGGAACAGGCGGAACTAAAAGCAAAAGTCGAGAAAGGCAGGAAACACCTTGCCGATGAAATCCGGCTTGCCGTGGACGCAAGGCAGTGGGTAGAATCCATACAGGAATACCGGGACATCACCGAACTGGACGCTTCCACCTTAAACCGCCTGATTAAAGAAATCGTTGTCCATGAAACCATAGACAGCGATAAGACAAGACACATTTCTATCGAAATTCATTTTAATCTCAAACCCATACCGGAAGTGGAGCAGGTCACAGGCTGACCGCTCCCCGCTCCGGGGAGGTTCTTTAAAAACTCCATATATATTTCTTGACGTGCCGCCGCCCGCCAGAAAGCTGTATTGTTCCTACTAATTGGGGATAACACAGGTTATGGCTGAGGGACCTGCCCTATCATATCCAACGGTATCTCAATCAACTGCCCTTCGTAGATGAGATCAGAATTTGCAAGTCCATTGATGTCAGCCAGCAAAGGGTATCTGTCATCACTCCCCAGATATATTTTGGCAATATCTGACAGCGTATCTCCTTTTTTAACATGATAACAATAAGGATTTGCATGAAACGTCTGCATAAATTCTGACAAGGCATTCCAACAGTCTTGCGGTTTCTCGGCCCCTGCCTTAATCTTTGCCTGTATAAGCCAGCTCCCTGCATCCTCATTCATGACAGGCACTGCTATCTGATATTGATAGCCGCCGCCCTCCCCCTTCCAGACCAGATAGTCATACCATGCACTGCTTTCCCTGGTGCATTCCCATGTGATCTGTCTCTCACTTGCAAACTGTTCCATATATTCACAAATCGACGCTTCGTCTGTAAAAGTTCCCTCCGGCAGCACAGTGAGCATTGTCTCGCCCATATCCTCCGCGGGCTGTTCCAGCAGCTCCCACATGAGATTCGGATATCCCCAGATCCGGTAATGGGCATCATCCCATGAAAATACTTTTGTAATGTCCATCGTGGCAATGGATTTCCTGCTGCCATCCGCCAGCTCCACATACAGCCTGTAATCCAACTCCCACCAGCTGGTGCCGTCTTCCATACGGTCTGTGCGCTCCGCATTGTACAGTTCCAGCGTCAGCTTCTTGTCCTCCAGCGCCAGCTCTGGAAAGTCCGACAGGTATCTGGCAAACGCATCCTGCAAAAAACCGTCTGCGATCAGCTGCCTTGTCTTCGCCATACTCTCATTAAATTCTTCACAATCATCCCCGACTACATTTTTTTCATCCAGCTCACTGATCACCTGGCGCTCCCTTTCGCCAAGATACTTCACCCGGACGCCCGAATCCATATAACCAGTCTGTCCGCCGTCAGGTATGGAAAAGCAAACATCATGGTCGTGACAGATCACGTGGGTGACAGTGCGGTTCTCATAAGCAACAGTTCCGTCTGCCCGCCTGACAGGATGCTTTTCCTCCTTCGTGCCCATAATATTGATGATTTCCGAAGAGGGCAGCGGTGTCAGTTCCCTTGGAATTGTTTCGTCCACCGCCGGCAGCGTATCGATTACTGTGATTTCAGGAAATACGGCTTCGGTCTCCCCGCTTTTCACTTCCCTGCCCTTCATCTCCCCAGCCTTTTCTGTCTCCTGATGTTCCCCTGTGTCTTCATCCGATTCCTGTTTTGCGCCTTCTCCATCACCTGCTTCCGTTTCCTGCTGTGCGTTTCCGGCCAGCGGCAAGATACTGTACGCTTTGCTGGAACATCCACACATCAAAGACATTGCAGCCGCAATACATAATAACTGCTTTCTCTTTTGAATCATCGGCTCTTACCTGCTTCCTTTGCTATTCTGTAATGATTATATCAAATCCTGCGTTGTTTTCAAGCGGTTTCATCAATATCTGATTCCGCCGCAATCCAGCGCCCGCGCTACACCTCCCAAAACATAAACAGATTCCAATACAGCACATTCGCCACCGCCACCAGCAGAAAGAACGCAGTGACATTGCAAAACACTCTCTGACGCTTCTTCAAAGCCTGCCTGTCTGTCTTATTGTTAAGAATCAGCCCATACACGCACATCACTCCCATGACAGCCGCAAGAGCTCCAAGCGCCGCAAACATCCATATGTATGTGTCTCCCAGTGCGTAAACAGAAACATAATGTATGATCAGAATCAAGAACAGCATAGCTGTCAGCTGCAAAACAGCGGCAGCTGTGCTCCATACTTTTAATCGCTTTCTCCTGCTGTTTTTTCCAGTCTCTTCCACCGCCAGCGCACTGCGTTTCCTGCACAAATGTACCAGAGCCATGATACCGCGCACCAGCAGCGAGACAGCAGAAAACCCAAACGCCGCAATCCACAGAAGAATCGAGCCAACCTCCATGAGAAACAGCGGCAGCGAAGTCTGTATCTGATCCTCATAACTGAACACGATCTTAGCCCGTTTCCCGCTGTCATCAAAAATCCACAGCCTGCCTTCGTCTGTCTCGTCAATCCCGCCATACGATAAACTCATGATCTTAAATGGGCCTTTGCGCACAGTCCGCGCTGTCCGAAATCCCCCGGACGGTATCTCGTTATCGTCCGTGTAGTTCGAGCGCTCATATTTGCCGAAAATCAACTCCATCATATCGCTGTTGTATACCTTCTCGCCAGACTGGTTCGTCATGACAACCACTCCAACCTGGTTCTCCCTGTCCAGCAGCAGATAAGAAGAACAGCCCACCGTATTTCCTCCGTGGCCGACGGTCTGCACCCCAAACGGCACCATCCAGAAACCATGGCAGTTCAGCGGAATATCCGTCTGCCCAAAATACGCACTCGGCGAGAACAACGTTTCCCATGTCTCTGTGTGCTTCAGCAACGCCGTATCCTCCCGCAGCAATGCGGCCGCAAATCTCTCAAAATCATCCAGCGTCGATGTGCACATTCCAGCCGGATACAGGGTGATATTGTAAAAACAGTCCGGTATCAGATCTCTTTCCGCCGTGTAGCACTGCAGCTCCGTTCGCTTCTGCTGCACCCACGCATTGTCTGACAAATCTATGAATATAGCGCTGTGCTCCATCTGCAGCGGCGCAAAAATGTTTGTGTGCACATATTCGCAAAAGGACATCCCGCTGACCTGCTCCACGATGAACCCGGCAAGCGCCACACCCCAGTTAGAGTAAGCTGTGACCGTCCCCGGCTCGTAAATCTGCGCCGGTTTATGCTTCCGCAGCGCTTCCTCCAGACTGCTTACGTAGTCTGCATCTGTCACCATCAGATCGACATATTCCTCCTGAAATCCCGCATTATGATTCATCAGGTTCAACATCGTAACCGGCATATCATAAGAAAGATTGGTCAAAAATCCCTCTGGAAGATAGCTGCAGATATCCGCATCAAGCGCAATTTTCCCCTGTTCATACAGCTGCATCACGCTGACCCACACCAGAAGCTTTGACGCTGAACCCCACTCAAAGACGGAATCCGGCGCGGATGCAGTCTGATTCTCCACATCAATATAACCGTAATATTTTTTCAAAAGTTCCTCTGTGCTGTCAAAGACGGCAACTGCCATTCCAGCTGTCGTTTCCTGATGTTCCCCGACATACTCATCAATTCTTTCCTCCAGCGCTGCCTTTTCCACACCAGACGGAAGCGTCTGCCCTGCAGCATAAACTTTTGTTTCCTGTACAGTTGCCGGCAGCAGGGTCAGCGCAGCAATGATAACTGCTGTCATCCAACAATTCAACTTTTTTATCAACTTATTTTTCAATCTCATGTTCCCTCTTCTCCTTCACTATGCCGCTGCATATCATCAGCCCTCCGACACAGACAGACACCACGATAATCACAAACAACCAATTGGCATTCAGCACGGTGATATCATCTGCCCAAAAACCCCTGCTCAGATCCAATCCGCCCAGTCCGTGTCCGTCTGCCTCACCCACGGGTGCCAAAAAGAAATTCAACACATCATTGGCCGCTCCGAACCAGATGCCGCTGAGCGCGACAAGGATTCCCGCCTTGATCTGCCCGTTTCGTTTTCCATAGTCGATGATGAGCACATAAATCCATACAAGCACAACGATATAAGTCGATATAGTCATTGCCATATACCAGTAGCGTACATCTCCATGGATATACACTCCGCACGCCGCCAGCAGCAGATACAGCCATATCGTGTCCCACAGCACGGTCAATGCCGCCCTGTGCCTTTGCAATTTCGTTTCCCGGCTGAGCGGTGCGATCACAAACGGCGCAAAGAATACAGAAATGCCAAGAACACTTCCGCTTGAAGCCACAAAAAACCATCTTCCGTGTGTGTAAATGCAGCAGGTCAGCAGCAGCAAAACCAAAGAGACCGTCGCTGTCACAATAACCCACATCAGCCTTTTTGCCGCTGTAATGAACGGGACGACAATTAAGGAAGCGGCGAGCATCATTGCTGTCAGCACAATGAAAAACCAATCCAGCGCATGACCGATCGCAAGGTTGCAGATCAGGCACACAAGAACCGGTATCATCAGGATTCCTGCCATTGTCATCCCGATTGTCGTCGTTTTCCTGTTTACAAGCTTCTGATGTTCCTGAATCACATTGTTCTTTTCTTTGATGAGCTTTTCTTCTACTGTATTGTCCCCCATCTGCACTGCCATCTTCTGGCAGACGACACACTCGCTGATATGTTCCTCAATGATTGCTCTGCTCTTGTCGCTGCAAATCTTATCCTGGTATAATGGCAGCAAATCTTGTATTACATCGCAGTCATATTTCATTTCGATTCCTCCATTCTCATACATTGTGTGAATTTCTTACCACCTGCTACTTTTGAACTGTTCCCAACTGCTCCTGCAGCTTTAGTTTTCCCCGATGGTATGTCACTCTCGCCCAGTTTTCCGTCTTTCCAAACACCATGCCGATATCCTTAAATGACAGTTCCCCAAACACCCGCAGGGAAAAGACCTCCCTGTAAGGCTCCTCCAATTGATGCAAAGCAATGTGTATCTGCAGGTTTTCCATCTTGGAAATCACAGCATGTTCCACACTCGCCTGATTCCTGCTGTCCGCAGTATCTGCCGTATCCTCGTCGAATACAGCCGCTCTTTTTCTCTTCCGAAATTCATCTGTGCACAGATTTTTCGCAATCGCGCAGAGCCATGTGCGCTCACTGGATTTTCCCTGAAATTCGCTTTTCATGGCGCGGTAAAAAACTTCCTGTGTCAACTCCTCCGATAAACTGGCGTCCTTTGTAAGTGTCATGATATACGAATACACGTCCATATAGTATGTCTGGTACAATTTCTCGATGTAGGTACTGCGCCCAGTCTCCACAACCTGATCACCTCCCTCGTTCTCTCCATGCAATCTCTGCATTATTCAGACTGGACAGCATCCTCTGGATACTGGACAGCATGCTTTGGATACTGTGTTCAATCCCCCTGCTAATGAAAAGATATTGCTCACAGTCTTTATGCCGATTAGACGTTGAAATAGAAGATTCGTTACAAAATATTACAAAAAAATTTTTCATTTTTTTCAAAAATCTACTTGCCTACTCCATAAAAATATGATATCATGTTTCTTGTCGTTACGACATACATTATTGGAAACGCCGGTGTGGCGGAATGGCAGACGCAGCAGACTCAAAATCTGCCGGGGGCAACCTCGTGCCGGTTCAAGTCCGGCCACCGGCATTCCTTATAAAGCGGCTCAATCCCTTTTAAATATTGGGATTGAGCCGCTTTATTCTGCCCGATATAATTCTTTTTTTCCATCTGCATCTGCACAAAATCCGCAAACCCTTAAATATGCGAAATAACATGTTGTCGTCTTTCTATTCTCCGATTATTTCCACACCATCCGGAAAATCCCGTATTACAAGCGCACATGTATTTGTAAGTTTTA
>CAMWTP010000143.1 GCA_947177165.1 uncultured Lachnospiraceae bacterium | reverse complement strand
AGGACAGCACAGGTGCATCTGCAACATACGCAATCGATGCGATCGCAGACGCAGTGGCACATGTATCCGCACAGCGCTCATTACTCGGTGCAGTACAGAACAGATTAGAGCACACGATCAACAACCTGGATAACGTAGTAGAGAATACGACAGCAGCTGAGAGCCAGATCCGTGATACAGATATGGCGACAGAGATGGTGAAGTACTCTAACGCGAACATCCTCTCACAGGCAGGCCAGTCAATGCTCGCACAGGGCAATCAGTCTAACCAGGGCGTACTTAGTCTGTTAGGGTAATATTTTAGGGTAATATTGTTTCTTAAAGTGATTAACAACGATATAACTGCTGTACAGCAGTTATATCGGGTTAACAAATATATTTTATGTGGGTAAAAGGAATTGCCCGCGACAACCACAAGGAGGTAAAATTATGGTAGTACAGCACAATCTTAGAGCTATGAATTCCAACAGAATGTTAGGGATCACACAGGGAACACTTTCCAAGTCAGCAGAGAAGCTTTCCTCTGGTTACAAAGTAAACAGAGCGGCAGACGATGCGGCAGGTCTCTCAATTTCCGAGAAGATGAGAAAACAGATCAGAGGACTTTCACAGGCTTCACTGAACGCAGAGGATGGTATCAGTGCAGTGCAGACAGCAGAAGGCGCGCTGACAGAAGTTCATGATATGCTGCAGAGAATGAACGAACTGGCAGTAAAGGCATCTAACGGAACAAACGCTCTCTCTGACCGTCAGACAATCCAGGACGAGGTAGACCAGCTCCTCACAGAGATTGACCGTGTATCAGAGACGACCAAATTTAACGAGACATATCTGTTAAAGGGTGACAAGGATACAAAGACTGTTACAGTTGATGCACATGATGCAGGTATCGAAGGCACATTGACACAGAATACGACAAAGGCTACATTTACGATGGATAAGTTGTCTCTTGGCGACACCATCAAGATCGGTGGCACAGAGTATACAATCGGCGCAAGCAAAGCTGACGTGATCGCGTCTATAGCGAATTTGTCCGCAGGCGAGCTTGTTACAATCGACGGAACACAGTATACAGTAGGTGCTGCTGCAGATAAGAATGAAGATAAGAATATTCTTGACCAGGCAGGCATTGAAGCAAAGATTGCAGACGGCAGCACGGTAGTTTACAAAGGAAAGACTTTGAAAGCTATGACCACAGATGCTACAGGGGCCGGATTCACAGGTGCTTCGCAGACAACTGCGCAGGTTGATTATCAGGATCCGAAGGTAATATCAGCGAAGACTGCATATGATAAGATTCAGCAGGAACTTGCACTTGCAAGCAGTGTTGGTGCTACGAAAGCTTCCGCTTCTGCTGGCGTTGGAACAGCAACAAAGATAAATAATGTTGATAAGATACAGTTTGAGATCACAAAAGGCACTGTAGACAGAAAAGAAGGTCTGACATTCGCACTCCACGTAGGTGCAGACGCAGACATGACCAACAAGATTTCTGTTCAGATCGACGCGCTTGATACAGCAGGACTTGGTATCCAGGGACTGAATGTAAAGGACAGCACAGGGGCATCTGCTACATATGCAATCGATGCGATCGCAGACGCAGTAGCGCATGTATCCGCACAGCGTTCATTACTCGGAGCAGTACAGAACAGATTAGAGCACACAATCAACAACCTGGATAACGTAGTAGAGAACACGACAGCAGCTGAGAGCCAGATCCGCGATACAGATATGGCGACAGAGATGGTGAAGTACTCTAATGCAAACATTCTCTCACAGGCAGGCCAGTCAATGCTCGCACAGGGCAACCAGTCTAACCAGGGCGTACTTAGTCTGTTAGGCTAATCATAGCGATAGATTTTATCATATATAGAAATATCAAAGACCACCGCAGCTGCGGTGGTCTTTATAAATGTTATAAATGTATACAATATTCTCAATAAACTTCATCGGAAGTTATCTGAACCCGGATAAGAGGAGATGTTTTGGGAATCGATACGTTCCAGAATCAATAGCATAATAATTTAATGTCAACATAAAACTACCGCTTTTAAAACGGCTTTTTCTTTGAATACTACGGATTTACAACAAAGAGCAAAAATGGTATGCGGTTTACATAATTGTGCGAATTTTTGCCTTAATTCGAAATGTAGAGAAAATTTAAAAAATTTCAAAATAAAGCTAAAGTATTTTGGAGATGCTCCGATATATAAAGTGTAAGCAAACAGAAAGCTTACAAAACAACAAATAGCAAAGTAATGACGGCGTGAAGAATCGCTTAGGACGAAAGGATTCGTTTGAGGAAAGATTTGCCGGTTGCTTTCACAAATCTTTTACCAGATAAACACAAGGAGGTATTTATGGTGGTAGTATAGTATAATCTTAGGATGATGTACTGTGACAAAGATCAGACATCATGCAGGGCAGGTTGCCCCAATCAGCAGAAAGCTGTTATCAGACTGTGAGACAGACAGGGCAGTCGTGGTACAGCAGATCATTTGATTTTCCAGGTAAAGAAAACGAATAACTGAAAACAGATTAGAAGACTATCATACTTTCTGTAGAACCCAAAAAGGTATCAGCACAGAGTAATTTGATTTCTATGATAAGCTATGAAGAATGATGGAAATAGAGATATCAAACATAGCGAGTGTGTCTGAGCCAAAGAAAAATGATATTTTTGGAAATGTTGAAAAGGAATTTCAATATTTTCATAAATATAGAGTAATGCCGTAACAGGCATACAAATACAACTAAATATTGGTAAGTACAAAAAGCAGTTGTCTGAAGGTGAAATGGCAGACAATATGCGAGGGAAACAAAGTAACAATGGCGATAGGAATCGCCACGGACAAAAGGAGTTGTCCGCGGGTCAACAAAGTTGACCCCGGTATAGGAGATGCCGATTACTTTGGCAAATCCTATATCATGTAAACACAAGGAGGTATTTATATGGTAGTACAGCACAATCTTAGAGCAATGAATGCAAACAGAATGTTAGGCATCACACAGGGAACACTTTCCAAGTCAGCAGAGAAGCTTTCTTCAGGTTACAAGGTAAACCGTGCAGCAGACGATGCAGCAGGTCTCTCAATTTCTGAGAAGATGAGAAAGCAGATCCGTGGACTGACACAGTCTTCATTGAATGCAGAGGATGGTATCAGTGCAGTGCAGACAGCAGAAGGCGCGCTGACAGAAGTTCACGATATGTTGCAGAGAATGAATGAGCTGGCAGTAAAGGCAGCAAACGGCACAAACGCGCTTTCTGACCGCCAGACAATCCAGGACGAGGTAGACCAGCTCCTCACAGAAATTGACCGTGTATCAGAGACAACCAAGTTCAATGAAATGTATATGTTGAAGGGTGACAAAGATACCAAGACTGTTACAGTTGATGCACATGATGCAGGTATTGACGGTACACTGACACAGAACACGACAAAGGCAACGTTCACGATGAAAGCGTTAGAGCTTGGTGATACCATCAAGATTGGCGGCACAGAGTATACTATTGGCAGCACAGCAGCAGATGTGCAGGGATCTATTGGCGTGGCAACAGCAGGAGAACTGGTTACGGTTGATGGAACACAGTATACAGTAGTAGCCAATGCTACTGAAGAGAATGCTGACAAGAATATGCTGACAATCGATAATATTAAGGACAAAGTGGCAGATGGCAGTTCAGCAGTTTATAAGGGAAAGACTTATAATGCAATGGTAGATGCCAAGAAGACAGATGGTACTGCTGGTGCAGATGGTATTGATGATACAAAGCCGCAGGTAATTACTGCTGAGAAGGCATATGAACTGATTAATCAGGAGTTGCAGCTTGCAAGCAGTGTTGGCGCTACAGCGAAATCAGCAGAGGCAGGAACTGCTCCTACAACAGCTGATGCTGATGGAAACGTAGTATTTTCTATCACCAAGGGTGAGGTAGAGAGAAAAGAAGGTCTGACATTTGCCCTCCATGTAGGTGCAGACGCAGACATGACCAACAAGATCACAGTCAATATCGATGCGCTCGACACAGCAGGACTTGGCATTCAGGGACTGAATGTAAAGGACAGCACAGGAGCATCTGCAACATACGCAATCGATGCGATCGCAGACGCAGTAGCACATGTATCCGCACAGCGTTCATTACTCGGTGCAGTACAGAACAGATTAGAGCACACGATCAACAACCTGGATAACGTAGTAGAGAATACGACAGCAGCTGAGAGCCAGATCCGTGATACAGATATGGCGACAGAGATGGTGAAGTACTCTAACGCGAACATCCTTTCACAGGCAGGCCAGTCAATGCTCGCACAGGGCAATCAGGCTAACCAGGGTGTACTCAGTCTCTTAGGTTAATTTATTTAAATTGATATTTTTCGGAAGTGTTTCAAATATTCCTCAAATTTTGAAATTTTATAAGGCTTTCGATAAGTATATCGTAATGTCCCAAGGGGGCATACAAATACAACTAAATATGGTTAAGTACAGGATTGGCAGCTGCCTGTTTGTGAAATGACGGGCAGCTGGAGCAAAAAGTAACAAAGGCGAGAAAAAAGCTAAGACAAAAGGAATTGTCTGGACAAAAGGAATTGTCCGAGGGGCAACAAAGTTGACCCGGGTATAGGAAATGCCGATTACTTTGGCAGATCCTATACCATGTAAACACAAGGAGGTAATTATATGGTAGTACAGCACAATCTTAGAGCAATGAATGCAAACAGAATGTTAGGTATCACACAGGGAACACTTTCCAAGTCAGCTGAGAAGCTTTCTTCAGGCTACAAAGTAAACCGCGCAGCAGACGATGCAGCAGGACTCTCTATTTCTGAGAAAATGAGAAAGCAGATTCGTGGACTGACACAGGCTTCTTTAAACGCAGAGGATGGTATCAGTGCAGTGCAGACAGCAGAAGGCGCTCTGACAGAAGTTCATGACATGTTACAGAGAATGAACGAGCTGGCAGTAAAGGCTTCTAACGGCACGAACGCACTCTCTGACCGTCAGACAATCCAGGACGAGGTTGATCAGCTCCTCACAGAAATCGACCGTGTATCAGAGACAACCAAGTTCAACGAGACCTATCTGTTGAAGGGTGACAAGGATACAAAGACTGTAACAGTTGATGCACATGATGCAGGTATTGACGGTACACTGACACAGAATACAACAAAGGCAACATTCACGATGAAAGCGTTAGAGCTTGGCGATACCATCAAGATTGGCGGCACAGAGTATACCATTGGCGGCACAGCAGCAGACGTGCAGGGATCTATTGGCGTGGCAACAGCAGGTGAACTGGTTACGGTTGATGGAACACAGTATACAGTAGTAGCTAATGCTGCTGAAGAGAATGCTGACAAGAATATGCTGACGATTGATAATATCAAGGACAAAGTGGCAGATGGCAGTTCAGCAGTTTATAAGGGAAAGACTTATAATGCAATGGTAGATGCCAAGAAGACAGATGGCACTGCTGGTGCAGATGGTATTGATGATACAAAGCCGCAGGTAATCACTGCTGAGAAGGCATATGAACTGATTAATCAGGAATTACAGCTTGCAAGCAGCGTTGGTGCTACAAAGGCATCGGCAGTGGCAGGAACAGCTCCAACAACAGCTGATGCTGACGGAAACATGGTATTTTCTATTACCAAGGGGACTGTGGACAGAAAAGAAGGTCTGACATTTGCCCTCCATGTAGGTGCAGACGCAGACATGACCAACAAGATCACAGTCAATATCGATGCGCTCGACACAGCAGGACTTGGCATTCAGGGACTGAACGTAAAGGACAGCACAGGAGCATCTGCAACATACGCAATCGATGCAATCGCAGACGCAGTGGCACATGTATCCGCACAGCGCTCATTACTCGGTGCAGTACAGAACAGATTAGAGCACACAATCAACAACCTGGATAACGTAGTGGAGAACACGACAGCAGCAGAGAGCCAGATCCGCGATACAGATATGGCGACAGAGATGGTGAAGTACTCTAACGCGAATATTCTTTCACAGGCTGGTCAGTCAATGCTTGCACAAGGCAACCAGGCAAACCAGGGAGTACTCAGTCTGTTAGGCTAATAAAATGATATTTTTTCGGAAAGAATTGAAAACTTCCCCAAATAACCCTTTTGTTTTTGAAGATTTCCGATGAATATAATGTAAGACTGGAATAGGCTTACAGCAACAATTGAATATTTAAGTGCAAGTCTGCAGCTGTTCTCGGATTACATGCAGGACAGCTGCAGCAAAAAGGAACAAAGTAACGATGGCGAAAGGAATCGCCCGGACAAAAGGAATTGTCCGTGGGGCAACAAGGTTGACCCTGGTATAGGATTGCCGGATTACTTTGGCAGATTCTATACCATGTAAACACAAGGAGGTAATTATATGGTAGTACAGCACAATCTTAGAGCAATGAATGCGAACAGAATGTTAGGCATCACACAGGGAACACTTTCCAAGTCAGCAGAGAAACTCTCTTCTGGTTACAAAGTAAACCGTGCAGCGGACGATGCAGCAGGACTCTCTATTTCTGAGAAGATGAGAAAGCAGATCCGTGGACTGACACAGGCTTCATTGAATGCAGAAGATGGTATCAGCGCAGTGCAGACAGCAGAAGGCGCTTTGACAGAAGTTCATGACATGTTACAGAGAATGAACGAGCTGGCAGTAAAGGCTTCTAACGGCACGAACGCACTCTCTGACCGTCAGACAATCCAGGACGAGGTTGATCAGCTCCTCACAGAAATCGACCGTGTATCAGAGACAACCAAGTTCAACGAGACCTATCTGTTGAAGGGTGACAAGGATACAAAGACTGTAACAGTTGATGCACATGATGCAGGTATTGACGGTACACTGACACAGAATACAACAAAGGCAACATTCACGATGAAAGCGTTAGAGCTTGGCGA
>CAMWTP010000142.1 GCA_947177165.1 uncultured Lachnospiraceae bacterium | reverse complement strand
TCAATATGCCCGTGATTTCGCCCGCCGTGTCTTCGTCAAGGTTCCCTGTGGGTTCATCCGCTAAAATCACAGGGGTATCAGAAGCCAGGGCACGGGCGATTGCCACTCTCTGTTGCTGCCCGCCGGACACCTTCATCACATTGCGTTTTGCTTCCTCTGCTGTCAGTCCAAGCCGCAGGAGCAGGGGCAGGGCATCCTTTTTCGCTGTCAAAGCCACGTTTTCAATCGGCGTCAAATAGTCAATGAGGTTGTAGCTTTGAAATATAAAAGCTACATGGCTGCGCCGGTGTTCCGCAAGGCCGGTTTTCGCAATATCCTCCCCCTGGTATAGAACCTGCCCATTGGCAGGGCTGTCCAGACCGCCCAAAAGAGACAACAGCGTTGTTTTCCCGCATCCGGAAGGACCGAGGATGGCATACATCTTTCCCTGTTCCATCCGGGCGGTAATCCCCCGCAGAACGTTCTTTTTGCCCCCATAAGAATATTGCAGGTTCTTTACTTCTAAAATGCTCATAATCAAAACCTCCTTAATTCATCTGTGATAAGATATTTTTTGGATTCAGCTTTACGACTGGCAGGGATGCCAGCATCACAGCAGCAACACAAATGACAGTCCCTAACAGGTAAACCCAAAGCAGGTTATCTGCCGTAACGGAAACTTCGATCTCTTCGGGCGCCGCCATGCCAGATGTGTCATAGGGGATATACTGGCCAGTGATATCCAGATATTCCGTTCCATCATCAGGGGTCTCCATCTGTACAGCAGGCTGTGTTTCCGCCACCTGGCCAAACAGCAGATTGCTTGTTCCCTGTGCAACCGCCCTGCTGGAAAACCAGGACAGGCCAATGGCAATCACTGCAACCATCAGCGTTTCAAGGATATACTGCCCAATAATCCATACTTTTCCCATTCCGATGGAAAGCAGGATACCTGTCTCATGAGTCCTCTGCCTGATCCACATATTGAGAACCAGCGCCAGAATTCCGATGCTGACAGCCACTATCCCAATGATCAGCCCGGTCACCATGTCCTGCATGGCAGTCAGGGAGGATGCCACGGCTTCATAAGCAGTATTATCAACCGTCAGCTTGAAGCAGCTCCAGTCCAGATCCAGCTTCTGTATCTGCGCTGCAATCTTTTCAATGTCCCTGGGATCATCCACAAAAAACTCCACACCATTGTCATACTGGATAACATCGTACATCATGATCTCCTGCATGGCTTTGTGGTCGATAATCAGGCGGTTCCGCTTGTCTGTTGACGTGGTGTTAAATTGTCCATTGTCCATAGTGACTTCATATATTCCGACAATTTTCAGCGACACGTCAGGATAGCCACCTGCGTCATAGCAACATTGTACGGTGATCATATCGCCCAGCTTCAGACCGTTCCTCTCAGCAAGTGCCGTGCTGATCAGGACAGAGTGATCATCTTCCGGGGTAATATGCCGCCCCTCCACCAGCTCATATGCGCCACGCCGGAAATAATTGAAATATTCGGAGTCTGAAACAGAGGGGAGACGGCTGTAATCACTCCCCGGCCCGAAGCTAAAGCCGGAGATAAAGGAGAAATCCACCGCAAAGACGCTGCCATCACCGACACCGTTATAGCTGCGGATACCCTCGATACCCATAACCTTTTCGATATCTGCGTCAGTGATCGGCGTACCTGTGTAGTCTACCAGCACACCGCCAACGCCCTGCTGGTATGTCCAGTTCCGGCTGTTGTCCATATCCCGTTCCAGCTTGATACTCCCACCTACGGACTGCCGCAGGCTAAGCGCAGACTGTTCTGTTGCTGCCAAAATGGAAAGCCCTGTAAGGACAAATGTAGAAATCATGAACAGGGTCAACAGCAGGATTAACGTCTTTCCTCTTTTCCTGGTTGTGTAGAAAAATGCTCTTTTTAACATATCGTTGTTCTCCTTAACTCATTTTCGATAGAATTTCTTTGGGATGGAGTTGGAATATCGGATATGCGGCAATCATTACGCCAGCAATCACAATAAGCATCTCGATTCCATATTGCAGAAACAATCTCCAGGCTGGAAGGTCAATGCTGACTGTACCAATCATATCCCGCAGGAACGTCCCGATCTGCGTAGCAACAAAGTAGCTGACAGGGCAGGAAAAGAGGAATGTCAAAAACAGTATTGCCGCTGTTTCAATTAAAAACTGTGCAATGACATGTCCTTTTGCAACTCCTACCGCCAGCAAAACGCCAACTTCATGGACACGCCCCCGGATGCGCATGGCTAGTATCAGAAGGAGGACGATTATGCTGACAGTAATTGCCGAAACGATCAGAAGGGTTGTTAGGCGTCCGATGGTCGAGAGTTGGTAAGCAATAGCGTCATACTCCTCTGTGTTCATCTGCAGCGTGTAGTCCTCCCATTGGAGCGGTGCGTCCTGCTTGATCTGCTCCATAACAATCTCCAGTCTGGCCGGGTCAGTGACAAAGAAATCCACCTGGCCTGAATAGGTTCCAGCTTTACTCTCCATCAACGCCCAATAGGTGCTGTGGTCAGTGAAAATGGTATCAGCATCAAACTCCATACTTGCATCGCTTCCATAAATGCCGATGATTTTCACTATTGCCGTTGGGTCTTTGAATGACAATTCATCGCCAATGTTCAGTTCGTTTTCCTCTGCCAGCTCCCGGCTGACCAGGGCGACGTGCTGATCTTCGGTTGTGATATGCCGACCTTCAGCCAGTGTCAAAATGCCGCTGGTGAAGTTTCGGTTCCATGCGGATGATGTATTGGAGGAGATTACGCCGGACGGCATACCGGATGGAAGGATAAAACTGCTGGCTGCTGCGGTGGCTGACTGCTGAGCATTGTAGGCTTTGATTTCGGTGTTGCCTGCAATCAAATCAATGTCTTGCTGAGAAATGGGAATAAACTGCACAGAGAAATTTGCTTTGTCTGCGTTGAACTCCACTGGCTTTCCACGCAGCGTAAAGGACGCACCTACCGTTTCCCGTAGATTCGTGGCTGCGGCCTGGATTGCGCTCAATACGGAAAAACTAATCGTAACGAAAACCGTAATCAGCACAAACAGTAAGAACAAGGTTAGGCTTTTCCCCTTCTTTCTCGTGTCATAGAGAAAGGCCCGTTTCAAAACATTCAAAAAAGATACCTCCTATCAATGTGATGGAGGTATCTTAGCATCCCAATGTGGAGCTACTATGAATGGTATGTGGATCTAATATGGAATTTGCGTGTCAGAAGGAGATTTGAAAGGACATACCATTTATATTTTCAGACGGTGTAAACGAGTAGGAAATATCCAGAGATTCCAAAATCGTCGAGACAAGGTACAGTCCTAACCCGTTCCCGCCTGATGCCCGGTCACGGCCATAGTCGGGCCGGTAGAACGGCTCAAAAATATGGGCAAGGTGTTCCGGGGGAATAGGGGTACACTCGTTTTCTATTACAAGCTGCCGCCCTTTGCAGGAAACATCAATCATGCCGCCTGGTTTTGTATAAGAAACTGCATTTGCTAAAATATTGGAGATTGCTTTCTCAATCATCCTCTGGGGCAGATGCGCGGTAAAGGGTTCTCCTAACTCAATATTGACCGTGATTCCCTTAGCCTTTGCGATGATCTGGTATGGCTCCATGACAGTTTCAAGTACGTCTGCTATCAGGAAATCACTTTGTTCCTGTTCTTCGGCGAACTCCGCCCTTGAAGCATCGAGGATTTCCTTTATCATTTGGGCAAGCCGGTCTGTCAATGCCTTGCACTTGGCGAGATAGGTATCTCTATCCTTATATCTGCCTATGCCGAGGATCATGTTTTCCAGCATGGCGCTGACGGCGGTGACAGGCGTTTTCAGTTCATGGGACGCAGCCCGCAGGAAATTTGATTTTTGAATATCAGCAGCCTCCACCTTTTCAATCTCCTGTTCCAATTTCTGAATAGTTGATAGCAAAGTCTGATAAAGGCTGTTTACATTATCGGCTAACATTCCAATTTCATCCTGAGTATCATTTAGACAGCAGGCGGCAGGCTCCAGTTCCCTCATCTGTTCTGTCGCTGTACTAATGTGTCTGATAGGCCGGGTGAACATTTTGGAGTAGACAAACGCAAACAGAATGGAAATTATTGTGCAGAGTATGGCTGTAAATGGGAATATCATCAATACCGCACTGATTGCATCTTCAATATGCTGGCGGGAAACAACAGCAGTGATGCTTCCCGTCCCATTGGCAAATCCCTGTTCTACTTTGAAAAAGTCCGTGCCTCCTTTTGGATTCTCAGCCAAAGAAATTTTTAATCCATCCTCTGTGGTGCTTGCAATGATCGTTACATCTGTTTTGCCATCTGGGGAAAGAACCGTATCGGTCTCAGCTTCAAGCAGATCCATACAGTAAGTAAAATCATCATATACAACAGAAACATTTGCGCTCCATTTAGTGGCAAAGGCAGTCACATAATTCAGCCGATCTCCTGGCAGGGCTGCAGTTATCTTCTGGACCAACTGGGCAGCATCCGTCTCCAGTGCCTTTTCCTGCTGATAATTATATGCCCACGGCATCAGGAAATAAATCAGCGTATGGGACAACAGGACGATAATCAGCATCAGGCTCAGGGTATAGAGGAATGTTTTTGGAAAAATCTTCAATCTACTCATAGGCGGGCCTCAAGTTTATATCCAATCCCCTTGACCGTTTTGATGCAGTCAAGATGCAGCTTTTTCCGCAGATTCTTGATATAGGTATCAACCAGCCTGTCAAGCACATAGGAGTCATCGCCCCATACCGCATCCAGAATCTGTGTGCGGGACAGCACCAGCCCCTGATGCTCCACCAACAATCTGAGCAGATCAAGCTCCTTTGCGGTGACATCCAGTTCCCCACTGGCATCATGGGCAGAGTAGCCGGAGAAATTGACTGTCAGATTGCCGCACGTCCAGACATCCATCTTTTCCGCAGGACTGCTCCGGCGCAGCAAAGCCGCGATACGTTTCCCCAATATGACCATAGAAAAAGGCTTTGTCATATAATCATCAGCCAGACCGTCAAAACTGGTGACCTGGGTATATTCATCCTCCAAAGCCGTCAGCATAAGTATCGGAACCTGGCTCGTTTTCCGAATGGAATTTAAGACAGCCAGCCCTGTGACTGTGGGTAGCATGATATCCAATACAACAAGGTCTATTTTATGTTCAGAGAACAATGTAATCGCTTCATCGCCATCAAAAGCAGAAATCGTGTTATGCCCGGCTTCCTGCAGATATTCACAGATGGCTTCGTTCGTATCAATATCATCTTCAACAATCAGCAGTGTTGCCATTTGAACACCTCCTTTTTTTTTCAGTTTACCATATCAATGTGGAGTAAATATGGAATTATACGAGTTGAAGGAATTGTTTTTCTCTAAAATAGCTTACTGGAGATTCCGCTTTAAAACTTGAGAAAGGAGCCTGGATGCAGACCTTTTTACATTTTTTCATATAATCCTTTCAGGGTAAACTGGTCTAAGATATGCCCGTCCATTTCCCGGTAAAGCTCATTCAATAGAAAACCCCGCTCCAAATCCAGCATCTTATCCAGTGCATACACATGAAGTTCGTATATGTGTGGCTTATCGGGCGGGGTCATTCCGCCATAATAGGAGGAAAGCTCCGTGGATTGCTCTCCGCCCTGTATGCTCGTCCAGCTATTCCTTCCCTGCACAAAATCCTCCGCCGTCTGGCTCTCGTTCTCCCTGACCTCAAACCGGGTAATATTTGCCGC
Organism: uncultured Lachnospiraceae bacterium; assembly: GCA_947177165.1. GTDB lineage: Bacteria > Bacillota > Clostridia > Lachnospirales > Lachnospiraceae > COE1. The sequence goes on along the minus strand of CAMWTP010000142.1, from coordinate 1,254 downwards.
CAGCCAGTGTATCCATGCGAATCCCCCTGTCACCGGGTATGCATCCTTGTCTTCTAAGACAATGGCAATCGACATTGTTCCCTGTGGCGCATCTTCCACCGCAAAAGGCAAAGAGTAGGTAGGGATGCCGTTTTCGTTAAATTGCGTCCCATGCCCTCCATATTGCGGCTGTATCACGCCGTTTATAATACCGCTGCTTGTAACATTCATCTTTGAATCCTCCAATCTGATTTTCTGATGATATTATAAGCGGCGGTCCCCGGACAGTATATTACCCACTTTTTCGTGGGTACTAATCCGGGATCACTCCCTTTTCCTCCAGGATATGTTCCATGCCGTTTGCTTTCAGGTAGTCAATCCCTATGTGCTGCATAATCCTTAACGCCTCCAGTATTTCCACTCCCATGCTATCCGTTAAGGAATATTCCACCCGGAGCGGGTATCCCTCATAGGATTTCTTTTCTACAAATCCATAGTCCATAAGTTCCTTTAACTGCTCCAGCAGCATCTTCTGTGTAATGCCGTCTATGTCCCGTTCCAGCTTCGCCAGAGACGTAGCACCTAAACGCAGCCGCCATAAGATGATTGGTTTCCACTTTCCCTTGATCATATCATGCACAAGTTCCAAAGGGCAGGTATATTCTGTCCGCATTTTCATAGGCTGATGCCCCTTTCCGCTGTTTCCTATTACTTCGGCAGAATACCGTTCCCACTAAAGCAATAGCGTCCACAGAATTATACCATAGAAATTTTCTGTTTTTTACCCGATGGCACGAAACGACTATTTTTCGGAAATGGAATGCAAAAAAGAGCCGTCATTCAGCCCTTTTCTCGTTTCATCAATATTACATTTAATTTTTACCGTTTTACTCATATACAAACACGAAAACCTTTTATACTATCACGGAAACCCTTATATTATCACGAAAACTCCCAGCAGGTTTCCGTGATAATATAGGCAGTTTCCGTGTTTGTATAAGGGTTTTGCCTGATAGTATCGACTTTTGCCTGATAGTACAGCAGTTTCCGTGCGAGTATCCGAGTTTCCGTGATAATATCCGACTTTTGCCTACGAGTATAAACTATCAGGCAAAAGAACCCCAGAACAACCGTTCGCACCCTCACTAATGTAAAAATGCCCTCAAAAGCACACAAAAATAATGTAACTTTCAAAGCTATGTAGTGCCACAAACGCCGTGTTTACGGGCTTTCTCGGCTTTCCGTGTCCGTATCTGCCGGAAACTGAGACACCTT
>CAMWTP010000141.1 GCA_947177165.1 uncultured Lachnospiraceae bacterium | reverse complement strand
TCCACACTGAAATCCACAATCAATTTTGCCGGGCCATAGCAGACTGTGTAGATCGGTGTCAGCTTCAATACTGGCTGCAGGGCTGCGGGGAATATCTCGACCGGAAAGATTGTCCCCACCACCAGTATCAGCTTGTCATACAGCCATTGGAACGGATTGGCGTCCTCGATCCAGAACGATAACATGCCGATGCAGATCTTAAACACCGCATGGATTGTCACCCCCAGTATGATGCATGGAACGACCGCCAGGAGCGTGACTGGATGAAAATGCGGAATCTCCCCCACCATCGTCACTCCGATCACTGTCGTGAGCACTGCATACATCGGCAGCTGAATGTTCCATTCCCCTGTAAATTTTGCCAGGATAAACAGCGGGTAGCGATAGGGCTTATTCACCAGATACGCAATATTTCCGCCGCGGATATCGGTTGACACCTGCTGCCTGATCGTCGAAGACCGCGCACCAAACCAGATCATCTCCGTTATCATAACATACCATATCATCTGCTCCTTCGTGTATCCTGCAATCAGCTCCCCCGGCGCCGCATACATGTAATCCCAGAGATTGATAAACACAAAGATCATGATAAAATAACTGATGAACCCCATCGCAATATTTGCCATGTACTGCAGATTTTCCATCAGCACCGAGCGGTAGATAACCACATATTTTCTCATAATACGCCTGCCCTCCCCTCTGACTGGTAGATTTCCATGATAATGTTTTCCAGCGGAATATTGGAGATATTGATATCCTCCACATGCTCCGCGTCAATGCGGCGGAGTGCGTCGTTGATCTTCATAACGGAAGTATCGACCTCAAACCTGACTTGTCCGCCCTTTCTTTTCAGTACCGTAATGCCCTCCATCGGCGGCAGTCCGGTCTCCTCCTGCAATTTGATCTCCACGATTTTCCGGTTCAGATAGTGGTACTTCAGGTGTTCCATCGAATCGTCCATCACGATCTGCCCGGAATTGACGATGACAATGCGCCTGCAGAGCTTCTCGATATCACCGATGTCGTGGCTGGTCAGAAAGATGGTCGTGTGGAGCTCCCTGTTCATCTGTCTGATCAGCATGCGGATATTTTCCTTCACAACCGGGTCGAGACCGATGGTCGGCTCATCCAGAAACAGCACCTTTGGCTTGTGGATCAGCGATGCCACGATCTCACAGCGGATGCGCTGCCCCAGCGAGAGATTCCGGACCGGTGTGTTGATAAAGTCAGCGAGTTCAAAAATATCCGCAAGCTCTGCGATCCGCTTCTCCGCTTCGGCACCCGACAAATCATAAATCGCTCCGAAGAACTGGAAATTATCATACGGTGTCAGGTGTGTCCAGAGCTGTTCCTTCTGTCCAAATACCGTGCCGATCTGATAGGCGAGCTGCTTTCTCTTTTTCACCGGATCAATGCCCAGCACTTCCACCCTGCCGCCATCCGGGTACAAGATGCCAGTCAGCATCTTGATCGTCGTGCTCTTGCCAGCCCCGTTCGGACCGATAAAGGCGAGAATCTCTCCCTCCTCCACATCAAACGACACCTTGTCAACCGCTTTGATCTCCTCCGTCCTGGGGTGAAAAATCGCCTTGATGCTTCCCCGCATTCCCTTCTCCTTCTGCTTCACATGGAAATTCTTGGATAACTCCTCCGCCTCGATTACCTTCATTGTCTGCCCCTCCTTATATTCAATATTCAAACCAAGCAGGGGAATGCTCTTCTCCCCCGCCGCGCGCCGGACACCCGTCAGCTCCGGCTGACAGCTTTCCTCCGGGTGACGTGTACATAAAAAAGGAACCGCATGTCACATACATTTTCATGTATACACCATGCGGTTCCTCATCTATCATGACAACCTGTTGCAATCACTTCCGATTACCGCATAGCCAAATAAGACCTTTCGTCCTACGGCCATGCGCTCCACCAGTTACCTACCGGGAATCATCTGTGACCGTATGCTGAAAAATCTGAAACTGCTGCATAATCGAAATAATTAGTCCATTATTGTGATTCAACATTTTTATCTCTCCTGCTTCTGAATCTGTAATTTTTGACAGTATAGCATAACAGCTGATAAAAGGCAAGCAATTTTTTTATAACACCTCATTCTCCTCGCAGTAGTACCTGAAATAGCGCTCCCGCAAAGGCTGGTAAGAGCCCCTCGGCAGATAGATCTTCTTCCCGTTGTCCATCTCTACTTCCTGCGCATTCAGGCTGTCCACATGCTCCAGATTCACAATGTAGGCAACCCCGACCCGCGAAAATTCCCGGTAGCCGGCGAGCATCTCATAGATCTCAGCCATCGTCCGCCGGAGTCCATACTGTGTGCCATTGGATAAATATAGATATTGTATCTTTCCCTGCGCCTCGCAGTACACGATATCATTTACTGCTACACGCTGTATCCTCCCCTCAATGCGCAGCAGGAGATACTTCCTGCGCGCCTCCTCCATATCTCCCAGCAGCTTGTCCAACACTGGAAACAGCATTTTTTGAGAGATTGGTTTTACCAGATACTGTGATGCCTCCACGCCGAAGGCATCGAGCGCGTGCTCCCTTGATGTGGTGAGAAAAATGATTCTCCCCCTGTGCCCCATGCTCCGCAGCTCCTGTGCCGCCTCGATCCCGGGTTTTTCCGGCATATATATATCCATCAGCACAAAATCCGGTATATAATTGTTCTCCCTAACCCGGGTCAACAGTTCATCTGCACTTTCAAAGCGCTCAATCGCAAACTTTGCTTCGGAATGCATCTCCTCATAATTCTTCAACATCCGTTCTGTCTTATCTAATTCTGCTGCCTCGTCATCGCAGAGCGCTACCAGATACATCACTCGTCCCTCTCTTTCCCTTCACAAGCCGCCGGAATATTCATGATCAGACGAAATACAAACACACCGTTATCATTCTTAAATTCATACTCCCCATGAAAATTTTCCGCTGTTTTGATAATACTCAGCACGCCGATACCGCCTGTGACCTCCGGCTTTGGCTGTCCATTTTTCACTTCCGTCTCTATCCGGCAGGTGTTTTTGCAGCTGATCACAAGTTTGTTCCTCTTTCTTTTGAGTACCAGATGAATGAAACATGGACGATCCAGAGACTGCTTCTTCACCTCGATACAGCCATAAATCGCATTCTCATAGGCATTGGCAAGTATCGTCACCAGATCGATATTCGGTATCGTCAGCTCTCCGCCAAGCTCCACGTCAAGCATGACCTCAATCTGCTCTTTCCTTGCCTTTCTGGTATATGCCGACAGGAGATTGTTAACCGTTGTGTTCCCACAGATACTCTCGGCTGTATGCGCATCCATCACCCTGTCATATTCCTTCAGATACTGCAGGAGCTCTTCGTTCTGTCCCCTGCGGGCATACTCCGCAATCACCGCGTTGTGATGTCTGGCATCGTGGCGGATACGCCTGCCGGACTCGACCGACTCCTCCAGGAGCTCCATATTCCGCTCCAGCAGTCTGTGGTTCATCTGCATCAGCTGGTTTTCCTTCTGGTATTCTTTCTCTTTTCCGATATGCAGATAGAGCCGGAATACCAGCAGCTGCAAAGCGCCTGTCAGGAAAAAGTTCATGACAATCTGAAAAAGGCGGAACAACGTCGGATCCTGTAAATTGGGATTCAGGATAAAACCAATACCGAAAAGGATACTTAAGATCATAACCCCTACACTGAATTTGTCCAGCTCGCTCTCCACATAATATCCAAAGCCTCTGATAGAATTCTTAATCTTTTTGTTCATGAAATACGCCATCATCGCAATCAATATGGCGCGCGTGATAATGTCTGCCCACACATTTCCGCCAAAAAAAATCGTGGAAACCTCAATCCCGCCGATCAGAAACGCCGCCAGCAGATAAAAGTTGAGCGCGAGCTTATACACCGTCAGATAGATCGGATCGCTGCTCATAAAGACCGCAAAGACACAGAAACACATATACAGCACAAACGTCACCAGACGCACATAGCTCGACCAGTCGGCCACATACCAGATGCAGGACAACACGACCGCAGCTGCACAAAACGCTCCATAACAGATCACTGTCTTTTTGGAATGATACCGTGATTGACTCATCAGGGAAAACAGCAGAACCGTCCCCGCCAGATTCAGCACCAACCGAATAAACGCTACATAGATCGAACCTCCCAGCATACTGCTTCACACCTCCTTGACCCCCGAATACATACGCTTTTCCCGTACTCCCCTGCACATAAAATGCAAAGTTGCCAGAGATTCATTCGGGGAAATGAACACTCCGACAACTTATAGGAGTAATAAGAATTGCCGCCGCAATTCTTATGTATTATACATAATTTTTTGTCGAATAAAAATACTCTTGGCATGAATCGCACTTTTTCAGGTACGGAGCGCAAAATAATTGTTTGATTCAAATATACCATAGAATTGCTTTTTTGGATAGAAATTTTGACCTGGAGGTAACCCGATCCTTACTTTCGTATCCGGTTTTCGGTTGCTAAAAGGCACACAGTTTCCACATGCCGTGAGTGGGGAATAAAGATGCACTTGCCTTGGCCTGCTTGGTAAATATAAGCTATAAAATAGCGCTTTAATTCCTCCCAAAACCTATAATGAGTGGCACATATTTACCTCTATGTTTGTCCCCAAATTAAGAATTGTTTTTTAGACAAGCCAATGATTAACTTCATCGTGATTAGAAACCTGCTTTTTGCTATAGTACATACTTTACCTGTTATTTACTATTCTATAGCTCTCCACTTTTAAATAGATATTATTTAATGAAAAAATGGGCAGAAGAAAGCCTGCAAATCTTATAGTGATTTGCAGGTATTATTCCAACCATTATACTTCAAATTCTTTCATTTCTTCCTGCGACAACGGTCTCCCAAGTTGTTTAGATAGCAGTATCGCTTCTCTCAAACGATACACTTTTCCGTCTGAAGGTGCTGTTAATCTTCCATCTGGCATTCTTTCGCCAAATCTATCGAATTTATCTATAATAGTTTTTTGCTTTCTCTCTGCTACGATCATATCATTCACCCTTCCTTAAAATATTTGTTGATCAATGCAATGGCACCGTATGAGTCAATATATAGCGTATGCCAATCTATCATTTTTGCCCCTAATTCCTTCATGTAGTGTGATACTAAATCTGTCTTTGCAGTAAACTGTACATATCCTTCATTTCCTGCATCCCAACTTAGTTTACAAGCAATTGCGAATAAATGAGCACCTACTCCTTTATACCTTCCTGTTCTCCCTATATTATCTGGTGCCGCTTCTACTATATCTACATGAGTATAATATTGTTCTCTGATATGCTTCAATGCAATCATCCCTTGCACTTCATCATTGTTTTCTAATAACAATTCATATACTTCATACCCATTCTGATGAGGAATACTCCAATCAAACTTCCATCCTTGTGCCCTTAATTCATTTGCATCCTGTTTCGTAATCGTTCTGGACACCTGACGATATTCCGTATCGCATTCCTCTCCTGTTTCAGCACATACTAAACAATTAGTCAGTGTATCTATCAATATATCAACTTCCATAAGTTATCCCTTCTATAATAATTTTACCATAATCAAATCAATATATTCCACGATAATTATTATACTATATCTAATGAATATTAGCAAAATTCATAACTTGTAAAACTTTATTGAGTATTGTCCATTTAATGTTCCCTTGCACAATCTACACAAAACCCATTTCCTCCATCATTACGACGTGACATCAGTTTACCACAATCAAGACAAGCAGTGTATGGCTCAATCCACACCTGTTCATCCCAACTGTCATCTATGATTTGACTGACTATTACTTAGTATGACGATGACTATTCGTCCATAGTAATCACTGTTCCAAATTAACCTCGAATGATACATCATGTGTTTCCTGAATTTGCTGGAATTTCCCAAATAAATAATACGCCATTTTTTCTTATCTGCCTGTCATGTAATTTTTATGTCCTTCTATACTGACTGTTGCTGTGAGCTCATATACTGACTAAGTACCTTATTCAATGCCTCCGTCAACCAATCCAACTGCATGCACTTAATTTTATCATAATCATTTTGATTACAATTCATTATGCCCTGTAACAACTTTTCTACCTCTGCTCTTTCCTGATCTAACACACCATGCATAAACTGATTGTCATAAACCCGAAAAATACATGATCGAAAATCGTATATATCTTTAGCTACAGACTCCCGCACTTTAGAAATCAGATAATCAATATCTAACCGCACTAAAAAACCGCTGTTTCTATGAATGTCCTGCTTATTTCTTTGCACATAATCCAGAAGCTTACCTGCCCATCCATCATTCTCATTTATAATCTCTGCTATTGTATCTGTCACATTTTCTTTAGATGTTTCCTGCATGACCAAATTCAATTCATCTAAGATTTCCCTAGCACGCTGATTTATCCTATCATCTTCTCCCGGATGATATAAATCATCAATTGCCATGCACCTTCCGATCGACTTTAAATTAGCCTTCATATAGTTAATAGACTGTTCTAGGTAATGAGACGAAAAACCTATTTTTTCTAACTGCAGCATAAATGGAATCATCCTTGCATATTCAACTATTTTATACTCATTCTTAGAGAGTCCATCTAGGGTTTCTTCTAAATATTTTTCAATTTCCCTATCCTGTAGAATATACCATGAACTTTCTAACTTACGAAAAGGCATTTCATATTCGCTTTTCGACAGGAAAAATTCTGCCTCATACACCTCCATCATTCTTTGCACACGTTTACTATCAAGAATGCTGTCTACTACAAAATCATCAACAAATCGGAAAGCCAATGAAGAACCAAATATATCCAATTTACTAAACTTTATATTCCCATATTCCTGATTTCGTTCCCAACAATATAATAAATTTCCTGCTCTATGATTCACACATATTTCAAAACAATAATGAAGTATGTAATTGAAAAAAGCAGCCTGCGCCTGATTTTCAATTTCAATAATGATATTGTATAAATATTCTATTTTTGAAAGGAAAAACTGAAAAGTCCTCAAATTTAAACCGTAGTTCCCTATAAAAAATTGTGCCTACATTCTATTGCAAAATTGGTATTTCA
>CAMWTP010000140.1 GCA_947177165.1 uncultured Lachnospiraceae bacterium | reverse complement strand
TTGAAAAAATATATTTTGGTTTTAAGACAGAATTTTTCTAAAGTAAATGACATTGGTTCACACCCACACCAAAGTAGTGGGAATCATGCGCCAAAATGCGAAAAGCTTTAGCTTTTTGCTCTTTAGCATTTTGTGTGCAAAATCTGTTATAATTCACACCTCAATAACTTATAATCTGGTAATAACTGGCATAGGTGTGAATTGTAACTGTTTGCAATTTGTCAATAGTAAATATTGATTTCCAATATTGTGTTCCGATGTATTTTCCTGTATATTGTAAGTGGGGAATCGTTCTTGGTTGTGAAAGCTTTGTGGTTGAAGCTGATTAGAGCGGTTTGTCATGTGTGTAAAGGGACATCATATGAAAATTTTGAGGCAGATGTTTGATTATTTTGTGAAAAACGGGAGAAAGGAAAACGAAAAAAGAAAATGATATTTGAGACACATGCTCATTATGATGACGAGGCATTTGATGATGACAGAGATGCCTTATTATCGTCCATGCAAAAGAACGGAATCGGAGTAATCGTAAATGTGGGCGCAAGCCTGAAAAGCACAGCGGCGGGCATCCGGCTTGCGGAGAGCTACCCTTTTGTCTATGCGGCCGCAGGCGTGCACCCGAGCGAGACAGCAGAGCTGAACGAGGAAAACTTTGCATGGCTCAGGGAACAATGCCTTCATAAAAAGGTTGCAGCAGTGGGGGAGATAGGACTTGACTATTATTGGGACGAGCCTTCCCATGAGATACAGAAGCTGTGGTTTGCGCGTCAGTTAGAACTTGCAAGAGAAGTTCAGAAACCAATTATCATCCATTCCAGAGATGCCGCAAAGGACACGTATGATATCATGGCAGCACACAATGCCGGTGAAATCGGCGGCGTTGTCCACTGCTTTTCCTACAGCGCGGAGATGGCGCAGGAGTATATAAAAATGGGATTTTACATCGGAATCGGCGGTGTCGTCACCTTTAAAAACGGTAAGAAGCTGAAAGAGGTGGTGGAAGCCATTCCAATAAAACGGATTCTGCTGGAGACGGACAGCCCGTATCTCTCGCCGGAGCCAAACCGCGGCAAGAGAAATTCCTCGCTGAATATACCGCACATCGCACAGCAGATTGCCGAAATCAAGGGAATGTCATATGATGAAGTCATAGCTGTGACAGAAGAGAATGCAAGACAGATGTATCGGATTTGAGAGGAGGACAACAGATGGCAGCGCTCGGAAATCCAACCAGCACAATTGCAATTTTGCAGAAATACCAATTTAATTTCCAGAAAAAATATGGACAGAATTTTCTGATTGATTCCAATATACTAGAAAAAATCATCGCTGCGGCCGGAGTAAACCAAAATGACTGCGTGCTCGAAATCGGTCCGGGCATCGGGACGATGACGCAGTATCTTTGTGAAAATGCGCGGGAGGTGGTCGCGGTCGAGATTGACAAAAAGCTGATACCGATACTCGAACAGGACACACTTTCATCATACGATAATATTACGATCATCAACGAAGATATCTTAAAAGTGGATATCAACGCGATTGTACAGGAAAAGAATAACGGAAATCCAATCAAGGTCGTGGCGAACCTTCCATATTATATCACGACGCCGATTATCACGGGACTTTTTGAGAGCCGCGTGCCGTTGGACAGCATCACCATCATGGTGCAGAAGGAAGTGGCGGAACGCATGCAGGTAGGACCCGGTACAAAGGACTACGGCGCGCTCTCGCTGGCAGTCCAGTATTATGCAAAACCGGAAGTGATGCTGACCGTGCCGGCAAGTTGTTTCATGCCGCGCCCCAATGTTGACAGCGCTGTCATAAAATTGACGCGCCACGACAAGCCGCCTGTGACAGTTTCGGACGAAAAGCTGATGTTTGACATCATACGCGCGTCATTTAACCAGCGCAGGAAAACACTGGTGAACGGGCTGGGAAATGCCGCAGGATTAAACATAAAAAAAGAACAGGTCTTATCTGCGCTGGAAAAGATGGGACTGTCTCCCACAATGCGCGGCGAAGCACTCACACTGGGAGAGTTTGCAGAGCTGACAGAACTGCTCTTGGGAAATTAACGATATAGCAGCAGTTCCTTACGTGCATTTGTGCATTATATAACCGGGCAGAGGATGACCTTCCCCGCTATTTGCCGCGTTATAATGGCATATTTTCTGCAAGTGGCTGTGTGCATAAAAACGGACAGACTGTCTCTGTCCGTTGGGTTCTGCTATTCTTTTGCGGCACTGTCCTCAAGCTGTGAAGTGCAGTGCGGGCATCTGGTTGCTGCAATTGCTATTTCGGATTTGCAGAAAGGGCATGTCTTGGTGGTCGGTGTTTTTGGCGGTTCCTCCTTGTGAATGCGGGACATCGCCGTGTTCATGACCTTGACGAGCAGGAATACAATCAGCGCCATAATCAGGAAATTGACCACAGCAGTGATAAACTTACCATAATACAACGTGACATCGCCTGTGATATTCCATGCGAGCTGGTCAAAGTTCATTCCGCCGAACAGACCGAGAACCGGGTTGATAATGTCATTGACAAGCGAGGAAACGATGCTTGTGAACGCGCCTCCGATAATGATACCGACAGCCATGTCCATCACATTTCCCTTGCTGATAAATTTCTTAAATTCTTCAAAAAACTTCTTAATCATTTGCATGCTCCTTTTTGTGATATAGATTGCGCCAGTGCAGCAAAAATCAGTCATGATACCGCTGCGGCGGGACAGGGCTATTATAGCATACGGCCTCCTTGGTGACAAGCGGATATCCGAAAACATTTGCAGGTCTTTAATTCTTTGGATACAAAAATATATTTTCTCAACGCCGTAAATAGTAACAAGGAATAGAATTTGTAGTCATATCCACAACCTCCTTAGCATACATTTAACTATTAAAGCATCGTAAAATGTATGCCGGGGAGGTCTTTTTATATGGAGCTGTTGAAGAAAAATATTCATACAGAGCGGATAAAGTCCAAGGCGCTTTTGCAGATACCGCTGGAGGCAGACATCAATGTGTCTGATGCAAAACCGGATGTCGCAAAAGTGATCTATGACCGTGGAACAATCAAGGTAGATGAAATCAAGACAGGCATGAACAAGATCTGGGTCAAAGGAAAGCTGTGCTATCAGCTTCTCTACCAGACGGAGGGTATCCCGGCTGTCGATAACAATTTATCTGCCGATAATACTTTATCTGTTGATAAAGGGGGGAAAACACTTGCGGGCATGGACGGTGACATTCCGTTTATGGAGGAGATCTATCTCGACAAGCTCGAGGGAACGGACCGGGTAGTCTGCAAAACCAATCTTGACGATATGAGGGTGCATATCATTAATTCGAGAAAGCTCAGCATTCAGTCGGTGATTTCGCTTGAGCCGAGAGTGGAGGAGAGCATATCGGAAGAACTGTGTGTGGAGCTTGACAACACCGGGGAAGCAGATCAAAAGCTTGAGTATCGCAAAAAGAGCCTCGATTTCCTCGAGACAATTGTAAAAAAGAGAGATTTACTGCGCATTCACGAGGAGACGCGCCTGCCTGCCGGCATGCCGGAAATCGGAGCCGCCCTGTGGAAAAATGCAGTGATCAGCAGCATTAACTTCCGGCCAATGGATGAGAAGCTGGGAATTACAGGGGAGCTCACCGTATTTATCGTTTACAGGGAAGATACCTCCAACAGAATTAACTGGCACGAGACGGTGATTCCTTTTAATGGAAGCGTGGAGTGCCAGAACAGCAGGGAAGGCATGATCGCGGATGTGATGTATGAGATCGGCCACGAAGAAATCACAATCAGGGAGGATTCCGACGGCGAGTTCCGCGTAATCGGTGTTGAGACAACTGTCGAGCTGGAGATTAAACTCTACGAGAAGGAGAGCACCTCGATTGTGGCGGATGTCTATGGTGTGAGCTGTGAGGTGCAGGCGGGAATCGACAGCAAACAGTTTTGTGACCTGTGCATGGAGCTCAATATCGAGGAAAAGCTCACCCGGAGCATCAGGCTGGAGGACGCAGATCCCAAGATCCTGCAGGTTTGTCACAGCGATGCCAGAGCCAGACTTGCCGAGATGACATGGAAGGATGGGCAGCTAAAAATGAGCGGTGAGATTGAGCTCCAGGTACTCTATGCCTCCAACGAGAGCGGTGCTGTTCTCTGTCCGGTGAGAAGTACGGTTCCGTTTGAGATTGTGAGAGATATTCCGGATGTGAGCGAAGCGCAGCTTGAACAGTGTTCACTGTCCATCTGGATACCGCAGCAGACCGTGGGGATCAAGGACAGTGCACAGCTCGAGTGGAGGGGCAGCATCAATGCGAAGTTATTGGTCTACAATACAAAAAGTGAGGATATTCTGACGGAGTTGAAGATTGAGCCAATCAACGCGGATGTCTTGGAAAAGCTTCCAGGTTTTGCGATATATTATGTGAAACCGGGCGACTCCCTGTGGCAGATTGGCAAAAAGTATTATGTGAGTGTCGGGCGCATCAAGGAAATGAACAACCTGACCGAGGATGAAATCAAGGCAGGCGATAAGATTCTCATAGTAAAATAGGTCAGCGTAAGCTGACCTATTTTACTATGCTTATTCAAATCGTTTATTTTGCGACAACTGTGCCGTCCTCAGTCGTTGTGACAGTATCCTTATCCGTAGCATTGTCCTCTGTCTTGGGATTCATCAGTTTGTCAAATTTCTCCAGAACTGCGTCGTATGTTCTCTGTGAGATGTCTGGGAGCTTGCCGCCCCATGTCTTCTCAGCCTGCTTGTATCCCTTTAAGAAAGCGTCGCGCATCTTCTCAAGCTGTTTGGAGTCATTGCCTGCAAGCGCAGTTGCAAAGGACACGATGCGGTCGGAAGTCTGTTTTACACCCCAGTAGCCATCCTCGGAGATCGCTTCCTGAGCTTTTTTCTGTGTAGCAGCGTCAACGGTGTATTCTCCTTTTGAGAGGAACTGCCAGATGTTGTTCGCCTGACCAAACGTGTTTGTCTGTGTGTTGAGCATGTTATGTACGAGATCGGTCAGCTGTGACTGGCGCTTCTCCTGGTCAGCCTTGAGCTGTGCCACGATGGCCTTTCTGTCGTCCTCTGATAACTGTCTCTTGTCATAAACAGCGGCACCGTTGCTGTTCTTGTCTGTCTTGTTGGTGTCATTTTTTGAAGTGTCAACCTTGGAAGTGTCATTTTTAGAAGCAGCGCTCTCCTTTTTTTCTGCCTCAATAGCATACATGTCGGTTACATTATTATTTCCGATTCCTGATAAACTCATATGGTATCCCTTCCCTTCTTAAAATAAATAATTAAAAAACAGTTCCCTCCATGGCAGTAGTCTAATAAGATATACTAGTTTTAAATTTATATCGTCATGATACAGCAGAAACTTTAGAGAAATCAGTATTTTTGGATATTTTTTTAGTAGAGATTTTGTCTTAAGGCATAATAGACTAAATTTTTCCAGAATCAACAAGATATTATAAAATTTGCACAAAAAAGTATTGAAAAAGAGAGCATAGTGTGTTATAAATAGTCTGACAGAATCGTTGTTGATTTGTCAAAATGGGGAAAATCTGTATAAAAATCTGAAATCAAAAACAAAATAAAAACGTATAAAAGGGGGAATTTATATGGATTTTATAAATGAAAAGGGGGCAGCCCGGATTGTCAACGCCTATATGGAACGGGAGATGACAGAGTATCGGAAGGTTACGGAGAAGGAACTTCAAGGAGGGGGAATCGCACCGGAGGCAAAGGCAGCTTTCAGCAGGAAGCCGTACTACGGCGGTTCGCAATTAAATATTAAGAATCGCCCCGTTCTCAGATAATCAGCGGTTCATCAGGAACATCGCTTAAACCAGACATTCTGGTTTAAGGGGTGTTTTTTGATGAATACAGGAAGAGTACGAATTTGTCACTTTTCATACCCACACCAAAGTAGTGGGAATCATGCACCAAATTGATAAAAGCGTCAGCTTTTTTTCTTTTATCAATTTGTGTGCAAAATCTGCTATAATTCACACCTCAATAACGTATATGCTGATAAAAACTGACGTGAGTGTGAATTGCAACACGAATTTTATTGATTCTCGGAGAATATCATTTTTTCGTGGAAACTCTGTATAAAATATGATAGAATAAAATCAAATACATATCGGAAAGGGAAAATCATATGGCAAGTGTAAGCATTGAACGAGTAATAGAAAAGTTTAAGCTCAAAAATCTCACGCCGCAGATCAATGCGGAGAATATTAAGATTCATCAGCCGGACATCAACAGACCGGCACTGCAGCTGGCGGGGTATTTTGAGCATTTTGAGGAAACAAGACCCCAGATTATCGGGTTTGTGGAGTTTTCTTACATGGAAAATCTTCCTGCGGATAGAAAAAAGGAAGTGTATCCGCGGGTCATATCAGAGAAAACGCCCTGCATCATCTTCTGCAGGGGGCTTCATCCGGATGAGATGTTCATGGAGATCGCGGTTCAGAATAACGTCCCGCTGCTGGTGACAGAGAAGACGACCTCCGCGTTTGAGGCAGAGATCATCCGATGGCTGAACGTGAGGCTTGCGCCCTGCATCTCTGTCCACGGTGTGCTCGTAGATGTCTACGGTGAAGGTGTGCTGATCACTGGCGAGAGCGGTATCGGCAAGAGTGAGGCGGCGCTGGAGCTGATCAAGCGCGGGCATCGTCTGGTGTCAGACGACGTCGTGGAGATCAGGAAGGTGAGCGACGATACACTGATTGGCTCGGCTCCTGACATTACCCGCCATTTTATTGAGCTGCGCGGTATCGGTATCATCGATGTAAAGACACTGTACGGTGTGCAGAGCGTTATGGACACAACCAACATTAATCTGGTCATTCGACTGGAGGACTGGGATAAAGAGAAGAAATATGACAGATTAGGTCTGGAAGAAAACTATACGGAATATCTTGGTAATAAGATTGTGTGTCACAATATTCCGATCCGGCCGGGCAGAAACCTTGCGATTATCTGTGAGTCGGCAGCAGTCAACTACCGTCAGAAGAAGATGGGGTACAACGCGGCGCAGGAGCTGTACCAGCGCGTGCAGAATTCGCTGTCAAAACCGCGTGAGGATGATGAGGAATAGAACATGAAGAGATTTTCTAAGTCAGCAGAGGACGCTGACTAAGAAAA
>CAMWTP010000139.1 GCA_947177165.1 uncultured Lachnospiraceae bacterium | reverse complement strand
ACGGGTTAAAATAATCTGTCAAAAGTAGGTGCAGATAATTTGACGATCAACAGATAGACAAAATCCCGATTGCATTTGCGGTGCAGTCGGGATTTTTCACTTGCCGGTGGAAAGAAACAATATTTACAAACATCATAAACGTGATAAAATATAGATAGACAAAGGAGTGTGACAGGAATAATTTTTCAAATGCATTCTAAGAAACTTTCTTAAGAAACTCTCTTAAGAAACTTTTTAACAGTTCCTTAGGAGCGCGGGAATTTGATACGGAAATGAGGATAAATGAAATGAACTACGATTTAACCCAGGGAAATATCATGAAAAAGCTGTTGAAGTTTGCATTTCCGATCATGGTGGGAAATGTGCTCCAGCAGCTTTACAATGTGGTGGACACGCTGATCGTCGGGCGTTTTCTCGGCAAAAACGCGCTGGCGGCAGTGGGTTCTTCCTACACACTGATGGTTTTTGTGACCTCAATCATTCTAGGGCTCTGCATGGGCAGCAGCGCCTTTTTTTCCATGCAGTTTGGCAGGCGCGACTATGACAGGCTGGAAAAGGGAATCTACATGGCGTTTCTGATGATCGGAACCGTCACCGTGACTCTGAATATTCTGGTGTATGCAGGGATTCAGGGGATTCTTGTATTTCTCCGCGTGCCGGACGAGGTCGTACCGTTCATGAAGGAGTATCTTTTGTGGATATTTGCGGGGATTGCGGCGACTTTTTTGTATAACTTTGTGGCAAACTTTATGCGCGCCCTTGGAAATTCGCTGATACCGCTCTGTTTTCTTGGCGTCTCGGCAGTTTTGAATATTTTTCTGGACTTATTCTTTATCCGCGTGCTGATGTGGGGCGTCGGCGGGGCAGCGGCAGCTACAGTAATCTCGCAGTATGTCGCAGGGGTAGGCATTCTGATTTACTGCGTAAAAAAATATCCGGAAGTACATATCAGGAAAGAGAACAGACACTGGAATCAGAGCATTTTAAAAGAATTGCTCGGTTTATCGTCGCTGACCTGTCTGCAGCAGTCCGTCATGAACTTTGGCATTCTGATGGTGCAGGGACTTGTCAACAGCTTTGGCTCTGTGGTGATGGCGGCCTTTGCGGCGGCTGTCAAGATTGATTCATTTGCTTATTCGCCTGTGCAGGATTTTGGCAATGCGTTCTCGACCTATGTAGCGCAGAATTACGGTGCGGGAAAGCACGACAGAATCCGCAGAGGAATGCGCGATGCCGTGCTCAGCGCATTCCTGTTCTGCCTCGTGATTTCTGTGCTGGTGGTCGGGTTTGCCAGGCCGCTTATGTCGCTGTTTCTCGATGAGAGCAGTGCGGAGGCGGTTGTAGTGGGAGTTGGATATCTACGCATTGAGGCATCGTTTTACTTTGGCATTGGACTGTTATTTTTATTTTATGGATACTTTCGGGCAGTGAACAAGCCTGGAATTTCGGTCGTTCTCACGGTGATATCGCTTGGAATGCGTGTTCTGCTGGCATACACGCTGTCTGCCATAGAGGGAGTCGGTGTCACGGGAATCTGGATGTCTGTGCCGATTGGGTGGTTCCTTGCCGATGCGGCGGGAGTAGCGTTTTATCTGATGAAAAATAAAAAAGAGGCGGCGACGGAACAATAAATCTGGGGCTCATATTTTTTACTGATTGACAACCATTCTATAAAATGATACTATAAAAAGGCAATAATTAAGAAACGGAGGTAATTGATAATGGCTAAGATGAATAACCGTATTGAAAAGAATTTCATGAAGCGCGCGATTACCTCGGAGAACTGCGAATAAAAGCTGTGTCTGGTCGTGGTATCGTTTGGTGCCGCGATTTTATGCATACAGCAGATTTTTTAATCCCAAAGGCATAGAATGGTGTCTTTGGGATTTTTTGCGTGAAAGGAGAGATGAATGATGATACAGAACAGAAAAAATGGATTAACGATTGAAATCAGAAAAAATAGGATTGGAAAGAGGAAAAGGCGAAATGGAAAATACAGCGATCGTTACGGCGGTGCACAGGGACCGCTATGAATTGTGCATCGACACGGAAATTTTATATGGAAGATTAAAGACAACAGCATTTTATAACAGTGGGGAAACCGTGATGTTTCCGACGGTCGGCGACAGGGTCAGGGTGCTTCGGAATGCGGACGGTGACAGTACGATTCTCAAGGTGATGGAGCGAAAATCAGTATTTATGCGCCTGAATGCGACACAGGGACTGCCAGATCAGGCGGTGGCGGCTAATTTTGACGATGTTTTCATCACAATGTCGCTGAACAAGGATTTTCACCCGTCAAAGCTGGAACGCTATCTGACCGCCGCATGGCAGAGCGGCGGGACACCCGTCATCCTGCTGACAAAGTCTGACTTGATGGAAGATCGGGAACAGGTATTGGCGCAGGTGAACTCTCTGGCGCCGGGTGTCGATGTGTACTGTGTCAGCTCGTACACTGGTGAAGGATTTTCACAGTTGGAAAAGTATTTTGCCAATGGACATACAATCGTGCTGCTTGGCTCCTCAGGAGTTGGGAAGTCCTCGTTTGTGAATGTCGTGATGGGCTCAGAGCAGATGCAGACAAGCGATATCAGGGAGTCGGATGCGCAGGGACGCCACACGACGACATATAAGCAGATGTTTCATATTCCAGATCGGATTATCCTTCCTGACAAGAGTGTCATAAAAGGAGGCGGCAGAATCATCGACACGCCGGGAATGCGGAAGCTGATCATGGGAGAGGGCACAGACGGAATGGAATCCATGTTCGAGGACATTGAGGAGCTTGCGCTGCAGTGCAGATTTTCCGACTGCAGACATCAGACCGAGCCGGGCTGTGCTGTCAAAAAGGCTCTGGAGACAGGAGAGCTCGACCAGAGACACTGGAAAACGTATCTGAGCCTGCAGAAAGAGGAGGCATATGCCAGGGAAAGGCAGCAGATACTGATGCGAAAAATGGAGAAGTCAAAAAGACGGAGGTAAAACAGACGATAGGAGGATTTAAATGAGAATTTATTATGATAAAAATGATATTTTGATACGCGAGATGAAGCAGAGCGATGCGCAGGCGATCACCGAAGAGGAGATTGCACAGGGCTGGGATGCCAGCGCAGACAAGTATGAGATGAGGCTTCGTGACCAGAGTGAGGGAAAGGCCGTGGCTCTGGCTGCGGAATATCATGGTAAGATTGCAGGCTATGTCAATGTGTACCTCAATTCTGAGTGGGGAGCATTTGCAAATCAGGGATATCCTGAGATTGTTGATTTTGGCGTGTTGGAGAAATACCGGAAAAGGGGAATCGGCAGCAGGCTGATGGATGTGGCAGAGCAGATTGCATCCGAATATTCGGATACAGTCTGTCTCGGCGTCGGCCTTCATGCCGGATACGGCAGTGCACAGCGAATGTACGTAAAGCGCGGGTATATTCCCGACGGCAGCGGAGTCTGGTACCAGGATGCGGTTTGCGGACAATATGCGGACTGCCGTAACGATGATGATTTGGTGTTATATTTTTCTAAGAAACTTCAAAAATAACAAATTTCCTTATGCTGCCTTTTGGCCTGCTTCTTCTGTCTCCCTGTTGATACTGGGAGACAGTTTTCTTGCCATGTAGACAGCGGGAGTGTCCAGAAGGCTTGTGAAAATAAAGATAATATAGCTCGAAAGTACAATGTTCACTAGGGTTTTGAATTCATAAACCCCCCAGAATGCAGCAAAGGTGTACAATAGTGTGTTGAAAAACTGTGAGACCAGAGTGGAGCCATTGTTTCTCAGCCACAGGAACTTTTTGGAGTCATTGCACAGTTTTGTGGTCCGTGCCCAGATGGCATGGTACGCAAAGACATCAAACGCCTGCACGATGGCATAGACGATAATACTGCTGAGCATCAGCCGCGGCGTGTTGGAGAAGACAGACGCGATCGCCGGCGAAGCCCAGTCGCTGGCGTTTGGTGTGTAAAGCATCCACGACTGTGAGATCAGGATAAATACACCGGAAGTGAGGATTCCGATTAGGACTGCTTTGTTTGCGGCGCGTTTTCCCTCTGTCTCGCTCAGAATATCCGTGACCAGAAAGGTTGACGCAAACAGAATATTGCCAAGCGTCTGCTCCATGCCAAAGGCATTGACGACAATCAATACCTCAATGTTTGCTGCAATCGTGGCGAGCACCGTCCAGCAGTACAGACCGGATTTTCCAAGAAAACGGTAGAAAAGCACCACGCAGGTGTAAATCAAAACCAGACTAAGAATCAATAAAAGTTCATTGCTCATGATAAATTCCTCCATGCTGTTGCCAGTTCCTTATTTCTAAATATTTGTTGCCAGTGTTATACAGAATTGTTTCGGAAAATCGTGTCGCGGTGTCTAACCAACTCCGAAATCCGTATTGTCCAGCAGAATATCCACCCGCTCGTCAGCTTTATATAGTGGATATAATTTTTTAATAAAAACGTCGATGACGGAAGGATTGGGCCTTACGCTGGTTGTGTTTTCGACCATGATGTTGATGCAGACGCGCTCGAAGTTTGCAAGACCTGTCTCAACATCATAACGCATCGAATCTTCCGTCTGACCATCTAAGCCAAAGAGTAGGCAGACCTCGTCAAAGCAGGCGGCAATTTTTGCTGGAGAGGTCTCGTCAATTCCTTTGTGAAGCACCTGTTCGCGGTATTGACTGTCAAAGGTTTCTACGCCAATCTTTAGCTTTACCTGAATCCCATGTGTTTCAAAGGTCCTGCGGAGTGCGGATACTGCGTCCCGATGCGCCCAGTGACACTCAAAATGGAGTTCCGTTATCTTTTTTTCGATACAGGTATCCAGAATCAGCGAAACCGTCTTAGCGTCCAAATCCACAAAGCTTCCCGAGTTGATGACCTCGAGCTTTTGGTATTTTCCCGTGACCTGTTTTAGAATTTCCTGATTCAGCGCAAAATTGCTGTCCTCATCAAGGCTGAAGTCGAGGTGGTAGTCGCAGAATGTGCAGCGCCGCCATTTGCAGCCCGAGCCGCGCAGCAGCACGATTTCGCGCCGGTTTTTCTCCGTGATTTCGGAGTATCTTGTCAGTGAATTGTTTTCCATCATTTATCAAGCCTTACCGT
Source organism: uncultured Lachnospiraceae bacterium (assembly GCA_947177165.1). Classification (GTDB taxonomy): domain Bacteria; phylum Bacillota; class Clostridia; order Lachnospirales; family Lachnospiraceae; genus COE1. Next base: position 2,082 of record CAMWTP010000139.1, on the reverse strand, counting down.
TTCTTAATATGTATGACATTTATGCGGGCTTTTGCAGAGAAACATGCAAGAGGTCCGGTTTCATGTCTGGACAATGAAAAAGGGAATCTGCAGACATACAAATTCCCATCAAAACAAAAGGAGCACAAAGCTCCGAATTTTACAAAAACACACAGACATAAGGACATAGATGTCTGTTTCGTTTCAAATCCATAGTTTTGTTTATAGACAGGATGGTTTCGAACTGTCTGTATGAAGTTTTCCATTGGCAGAACCCATTATAGCACGTCTCCTGCTAAAAGTCCACAACAATTTTTACTTGTCATTTTTCATGATTTTTGCCGCGATTCTCCTCAGAGTCAGGCTGCTCTGGAAAAAGTTCTGCCATGGTGTGTTTATTCTGCATACGACCGATGCAGAACAGCATCAGCCACGCCAGAATAGGAATCGCAATGATACAGAATAAAAGCCCCATAAAGCGATTTCCAGATTCCCCGGGAGCCGCAGTGAGAGCGGATATTGAAAACGCAATGATCAAAACAGCAATCGCAGCCAGCGCAATGATGGCAATGATCCGTCGTGCATTTTTATTCATAAAAAGATTTCCATACCTTTCTAAAACTGTTATATACAAGTGATTACAGCCGCAGCTGTGGCTATTCCTGTCGTTTCAGTATACCACAACAGGTATGGATACGCAATAAAATTGTGCACCGAAAAAAGGGGGCATTTGCTTCTTGACACCTAGAGTACAAAGTGTTATCCTGTAAGTGGAGTACAAAATGTAATCTACCTAAGGAGGATAACGATGCAGCAAATATCGGATTATGAATTGGAGCTCATGAAAATTATATGGGCCAACGGCGGCACAGCTTTCTATGCAGAAATTGTCAAGGCACTAGAGGATAAAGGAACTCCCTGGACCAAGAACACGATTATAACTTTGCTCTCGCGTCTGGCGAATAAAGGCTTTTTGAAAGCGAGCAAGACAGGTTTTCGCAATCAATATATTGCGGTTGTCTGCGAAACGGACTATCAGGAGGAGCAGACCAAAACGCTGCTTGAGAAACTTTATGAGGGCAGCGCGAAAGGTCTTGTTTCCACACTGATTCAAAAAGACCTGCTTTCCTCTGATGATTATGATGATTTGAGAAAATATTGGGAAGGTGGTGGATGCGGTAAATGAATGAAATACTGAAAGTCGTTTTATCGCTTTCCCTCTCCGGCACGCTTCTGATTCTCCTGCTTTTCCTGCTCCGGTTCTGGTTCAAGGGGCGGTTGAGCAGACAGTGGCAGTATTATATCTGGCTTGTGGTGGTCGCCCGCCTGCTTTTTCCATTTGCGCCGGAGGCAAACTTGATGGCAGTGATTTTTCAGGGGATTGACAGGGCGGCAGAGCAGACAAATACAGATTCCGCTTACATACAACTGGGCGATGCAGCGGATATCCCTCAGACAGGCGGGACGGCAGGGCAAAACAATCTGCATCGTGAACCAGCGGGGACAGTGGAATCGGTCAATCGTTCCATGTGGAAAAATCTCTGGATCGGCTGGCTGGTGGCGGCGCTCATCCTGTTTATTCGGAAAATCACGGTTTATCAGGACTTTGTTAAATATATTCGGGCCGGCTGCGTGGAAGTGGCGGATATTGAATTGTTGGAGCGGTTTGGAAAACTGGTGGACCAGAACAAGATAAAAACTACGGTGGAGCTATACACAAATAATCTGATTTCCTCGCCGCTGCTGATCGGATTTTTCCGTCCCTGTATTGTACTTGCCACCGCCGATCTGCCGCCTGCGGATTTTGACTATACAATTCTGCATGAATTGATGCACTTCAAACGGCGGGATATGTTTTATAAATGGCTGGTACAGTTTGCCGTCTGCATACATTGGTTTAACCCATTTGTTTATTTAATGAGCCGGGAAATAGGCAGGCTTTGTGAGCTCTCCTGTGATGAAGCTGTCATACGGGAACTTGACGCGCAGGGGCGGCGGGCCTATGGAGATACCTTGCTAAATGCCATAGGGGCTGGCGGAAGTTACAAGGATTCTCTTGTTTCCCTCACATTGAACGAAAGCAAGGAATTATTGAAAGAAAGG
>CAMWTP010000138.1 GCA_947177165.1 uncultured Lachnospiraceae bacterium | reverse complement strand
ATGTCTTTCGTATTATCGCCTTCTATCAATTCTTGTTCGGGCGCGTGTTCCGATCGCTGAAAGCTGTCACAGAAATCCATCGCTGCCTGATAGGCTTTTCGCAGCCGCAGAAACATTTCCGGATTTTCCTCTGGATGGTACTGACGCGTCTGTTTCGCATAGGCTCTTTTTATGGCAGCCGCATCATGACTTGGCTCAATGCCCAGAATTTCCCAAATATTTTCCATCATTTTGTCTCCTTGTCCATTTTAATAATCAATTGTTTATTCGTCATGGTCCCTATCTTCATCTTCATCTTCATCGTCCGCCCAGAAATCCAAGTCCAGCGGATCTGCGTACAGATAGATCTCTATCGCTGCCAGCTGCTTTCGCATCTCACGGCGGGCTTTTTCCCTCTGAATCAGGTCACCGCTCTCTCTATTCCACTCAAAATACTGAATCAGTTGCGCAACCCGCTCCCGCTCATATCCTGTCATCTGGGCATACAGGCGCATTGCAGTCTCCAACAACAGCTGATCCTCCTGATTCCCCCTGGCTGCCAGCTGGATCTGCGAAATCCGTTCATGTGCCTGCCGGAGCGCCATGTCTCCCGGCTGGAAGCGGGAATTGAGAATCATCCGCTCCCGGTAATCCCCTCCGCTGCTGCGGGCACTGACATGGAGAATCCCGTCAATATCATATGTAAAGGTCACTGTGGCATACTGTTCTCCTGCCATCCCGGGCGGAACCCTGACTTCAAGCTCTCCAAGCTTCAGGTTGTCCTTGGCATAATAACCTTCTCCCTGATAAATCTCAAACCGCAGTTTCTGCTGATTGTTGGAAAGCGTGTAAAAATCCCCCTGATGGCTGGCAGGGAGCATACTGCTGCGCTGGATCAGAAAAGCCATATGCGGATTCTGGTCTCTGGCATCATTGTAGGTTGCCACACCCAGAGAAAACGGACATACATCTGTCATCACAAGATCCTGAAGCTCCTCCACTCGCTCCTTGATACCCGCGCAGAGCCCCACCCCGAGCGCCACCATCTCGTCCGTATTTTCCCGTACGGCGGGGCGGCGGCCAAACAGTTCTTCCAGATAATCGCAAAAGACAGTGAGCTGCGCAGAACCGCCCACCAGAATAACCTCATTGATTCTGCCCGCCCGCGCCCTGTCCTTCATGGCGCGGGAGATAACTGCCCTGACCTTGCAAAAAATCGGTTCACACAGCTGCCTCAGCAATGTATTTGTCAGCGTCATGCTGTACTTGTTATCATCCTGCCTGAGAACCACAGATACGCCTGCATCTCTCCGTGACAGGGCAGTCTTGGCCTCCTCCGCCTGCCGGTAAAGGGACGACAGCGCAAAAGAATCCAGTTTTTCCATGACAAGACCATTCTGCTCACAGAAATAAGCCACGATCGCGCGGTCGATATCATTGCCGCCCAGATGATTGTCGCCGGCGATGGCTGTGATCTCGATAATATTTTCAAAGCATTCCACAATGCTCACATCCAGCGTGCCTCCGCCAAAATCAATCACCATCATCTGACTGTCACCCTGATTCTGCATGCTGTGCCGATAGTACAAAGCGGCTGCAGAAGGCTCATTGATGAGACGCTTCACTGTCAATCCGGCAAGCTGTGCAGCTAATTTGGTGGCGCAGCGCTGATTGTCGTTAAAATAAGCCGGGACACTGATCACGGCCTCCTCCACGGGTTCCCCCAGATACTGCCGGGCATCCTGCAATATCTGTTTTAATACGAGAGAAGAAAGCTCCTCGGGCTTGAAACTCTTGTTCCCCAAGCTGATCAGGCGCTCCGTTCCCATCCAGACCTTGAAGGATGCCGCGGTGCTTTCCGGGTGTGTGATCAACCGTTCTTTCGCGGCTGCCCCCACCAGCACGGAGCCGTCCTCCATCATACTTACCACACTGCTTGTCTTGTATTCCCCCAGTTCATTGGGGATCAGTTCTGCCCTGCCATTCCGGTAGACACAGGCCAGACTGTTTGTCGTTCCCAGATCAATTCCGATGACCGCCATAGTATACCTCCATACTTTCATTTATTATAAATTTGTGTTGTCTTTTTTATCTATCCTTAATTTACCATATTTGCAATCACCTGTCCATTTTTTGCTTCTATAAACAGATCCTTTAAACCACCCAATGCAAACATATATGATTTCCTTCCCGCGAGAAGTAACCACACCTTTTCTGCAGGAAGACGAAGGCTGAACTGTTGTTACTATTCACGGCTTGGGAGCCGCTCATAGTAACGATTCGGGGCGATATTCAAAATTTTGCTTCGCAAAAATCGCCCCTCACTCCTGAATCATGTTCTCACGGAATGCGCAGTTCAGCGCATTCCTGACCCGTGAACAGTAACGAACTGTTACACCTGATATGTAATAATTTCGGTTTAGGATTGATTTTCATAAAATAAAGTGCGATACTTAAAATATCGTATTTTATATAAAAAAATTCAAATCCGCAAATACAAGGAGGAATCCCAGCAATGGAAAATCTTAAAATCCCTAATAACTACCATTCGGCACTCAACCTGCACGACACGCAGATCGCCATCAAGACGGTAAAAGACTTTTTTCAGAACCAGCTCGCACAGCGGCTTAACCTCGAGCGCGTATCTGCACCGCTTTTTGTAGACCCCCTGTCAGGGCTGAACGATAACCTCAACGGTGTGGAGCGACCCGTGAGCTTTGATATCAAGGAGCAGAACGGACGCATCGCAGAAGTTGTGCAGTCACTCGCCAAGTGGAAACGCTACGCCCTGAAAAAATACGGTTTTGCAGTCGGCGAAGGCATCTACACTGACATGAACGCAATCCGCCGCGACGAGGATACCGACAACATCCACTCCATCTTCGTCGACCAGTGGGACTGGGAAAAAGTCATAACCCGCGAGGACAGAAACCTCGATACACTCAAGGCGACCGTCCGGAAAGTGTATAAATGTCTGCAGAATACAGAGAAATACATGGCAATCCAGTACGATTATATCGAGGAGATTCTCCCCGATGACATCTATTTTGTCACAACGGAGGAATTAGCCGAAATCTTCCCTGACAACACGCCGAAGGAGCGGGAATACTACATAGCAAAGGCAAAGGGCGCCGTATGTGTCATGAAGATCGGCGACAGGATGGAGAACGGCAAACCGCACGACGGCCGCGCACCGGACTATGACGACTGGGCGTTAAATGCCGACATCATTGTCTACTATCCGGTTCTCGACATCGCCCTTGAGCTGTCAAGCATGGGAATCCGCGTCGACAGAGAGGCACTGCTCTCACAGCTGGAAAAAGCTGGCTGCCCCGAGCGCGCCGGGCTTCCCTACCAGAAGGCAGTCCTGAACGAGGAGCTTCCATTTACCATCGGAGGCGGTATCGGGCAGTCACGCATCTGTATGTTTTTCCTGAGAAAAGCGCATATCGGCGAAGTCCAGTCCTCACTGTGGCCTGACGACATTGCAAATACATGCGCTGACAGCGGAATTAATCTCTTATAATCTAATAATCTTGTAATATGAAAAGAGCAAAAGAGCGAAAACCAAATGATAACTCCGTTTTCTCTCTTTTGCTCTTTCATTTCCAGCTATTGGTACCGCTCTTTTGTATATCCCTGAGCACAGAGCATTCTATTGCTCCGACCGATATATAATTGTGTTCAACGGCATAGAAGTCCGTGTGCTCTCCCGCTTTCTCGTACTCCTCATCCACCAGTGCATATTCCCATTCATTTTCCGACACGCATGACATCTTATAGACATCTTTATAACGCGGATACGCAGCTGGAAGCGTCTCTTTAATTCCCATATATTCCTCTGGGCCGCACGCTGGAAAATTGATATTCCATATCTCATGCGGCGATCTCTCCCTGTCAATGACATCCCGCAATATTTCTTCGAGATATCTGTCCACAAGCACGTAATTCTCCCTCCATGTGGAGACTGCGATGCCTTTTATCCCCTGATATACCGCCTCTCTCGCCGCTGCCACTGTTCCTGAATAGACAGAATCATATCCCATGTTATGGCCATAGTTGATACCCGAAATCACCACATCAGGCTTCTCCTCAAGTATTGCCTGCACCGCCACCTTTACACAGTCTGCAGGCATGCCGCTGCAGCTGTACGCCGCCTTTACCACTGCCGGAAATGACACACGTCTGACCCGAAGCGCTTTTTCGACAGTGATACTGTGTGACACTGCGCTCCTTTGACCCGACGGAGCCACAATATAAACCTCATCGGAAATTTTTGCTGCTATCTCCGCAAGCTTTTTAATCCCTGCCGCATCTATTCCATCATCATTTGTTATCAGTATTCTCACTTTTTATCCCCCACACTCCTACTGTTTAGATATGAAAACGTCTTTTGAGCTCCACGCGCGCCCTCCTGCCCCCTATGATCACAGTGCCCAGCAGCAGGATCACAGAGACATCCAACGCGATCACAGAGAGCATTGAATCCGTAATAATCTGCACTAGACTCAGCAAAATCGCCACCACACCACAGATTACCATAAAAATCTGCGGCATCAGATAACTCTGCCAGTTCTTGATATTGATAAACATACACACCACGATGCCCACATCGATCAGCAATATCCCTGACGGAAACACATAGTTGACAGACCATCCGTTGTACCCCACCGTGAAATCGACCGCCACCAGCATAATGACCGCAATGATCGTGAGCACTATCGTCTTCGCGATATAGCCGCTCGTCCCCAGTATGGCATACCGGATCACTATATAGCCAAACAATAACACCAGACCGCCGATGATACACACCAACGACTGCACCTCGGAAAGCATACACACATTCACAAGCACGATCTCCGTCACGACAGCCAGAAACAGATAAAGCCTGGAAATAAACACCAGTTTCCTAGATCTTACCCTGATGTCAGGATACATATTTTCAACCTCAATAGTCGGCTCCAGCACCGTACCGCACAGCGGGCAGCGCTCCGCCTCGTCAAGCACCTCTATCTTACATTGTCTGCATTTACTCATAGTTCACCCCATTACTTTCGATTTCTACAATGACACCGTCCTCCGCAATCTTTCGAAAAAATCCGCGCTGCACCGATGCGTCCGCGAGATCATAACTAAAACTGAACACCAGCGTGCTTCCGTAAGAGCATATATTCCCTTTGATGTGCTGTCCTTTTGATATGGCAAGACACGAGTGAAACATCTCCACATACGGTTGATACACATCGTCGACCGTTATATTTCCTATGTTTGTGATCGTCGAAGTATTGGCGAGCGCCGACTGGGTATACACGACCCTCATTGCCATATTTTTGATAAACAGCGGTGCCGCACGCGCCAACAGCACTTTTTCATTTGACACATTGTACGAGAACAGCCGCTCCAGATTTTCTTTGTTGATCTGCTGTTTGAGACTGTCTCTCACAGTAGTGAGTACCTCCTCAAAAGTATACTCCTCCTCGACAGGGTGAAATTCTGCCGACACCATGGCAAAAAAGTTTTTTGTAGTGATTGAATTAAAATATGGCCGAAGATTGACAGGAACCGCCACCCGGACAGGCTTTTCAGAAGGCATCCCGTGCATACATTCCCTGTAGACGCTCCAGACAAATACCCCTACCAGATATTCATTGATGCTCACACCATACTGATGACACACCTTTTTGAGCTCCGGCACCTGCATATAGCCGTGCATGAGCCCAAATTCGCCGGGGCTGAGCCGTTCCCCCTTGATGAGGTATGCCTTCCTGGTCTGATAACCCTTCTCAGAGCTTTTCCGGTAATTTTTTAAGAAACTGTCCTCCCTGTTCAAAGAAGTGCTGCTGGCAAGCAGATCACCCTTCTCCCCTTTCAACTCCGGATGAATCAGTCTTAGATACTGATACGTCAGCTCTTTCAGGAAATTGATACCGCCCATGCCGTCTGTCAGCACATGAAATACCTCCAGATTGATGCGGTATTTATAATAAGTGACACGGAACAGATAACTGTTATTGCGGTTCGGATAGATGTATCTGCAGGGAAAGGTCATCTCCTCCCTGACCTTCGGAGCAGGCTTCCCATTCTCCTCAAAATAATACCAGAACACGCCCTGCCGGAGTCTGAGGTTAAATCCGTCAAATTTGGGCAGCACGATATCCAGCGCCTGCTGCAGCAGTTCCGGATTGATCAGCTCCGTCAGCGTCACGCTGATCCGGTACACGTTGCTCATGCTCTCGCCGGCAATAACAGGAAAAAGATGGGCCGTGTTATCCAGCTTGTCCCATCTGATCTCCCTCATTGTGCTCGCTGCCCTTACGGACTTTGCCCTTTTTTCCTCTTTCTCCTCTTTCCCTTGTACCTGCGCAGGTCCCGTTGTTCTTTTCTTCATAGAAAGCCTCATTTCTTAATGATATTATCTTATAGTATACTATTAAATGAAGGCTGTATCAAGAAAAAATATGTGACTATCTAATTCAGCACCGCCTTTCTCACACGCACGCGCACTTGTGAGCCAATCAGCAGTGTGAGCACCATTTTCGCCAGATCCACTACAATAAAGGGGAGCACTCCGAATGCCAGCGCCTTGCCAAAACTCCAGTTTGACTGATATGCAAGCCAGACTGTACCAAAACCATACGTCACCACAGTTCCCAGAACCATTCCGATAAAGCTGATAATGATCTGCCCATTCCATCTGTCAATGCAGTACCCGCTGATCAGCGCCATAAAGATAAATCCGATCAGATATCCGCCAGTCGGTCCGAAAAGCTTCATTGGACCGCTTGTGAAAGCTGAAAATACAGGAAGCCCCACAAGCCCCAGCAGCAGATACACAAGATAGCTGATCGTTCCGCGCCGCATTCCCAGGATATAGACAGAAAAATAAATTGCAAGATTGGTCAGTGATATGGGAACCGGGCTGAACGGCAGTGCCAACGATAATGGCCCTGCGATGCATGTTACCGCTGTCATCAATCCGATCAAGGTGATTTCTTTTGTTTTTGTGTTCATAGTATTCATCCTCCGTCTTCAAATTGTTAACCATTAATTTTAATATAGTTTACAATCATCTCATGCAATTGTCAATACCAATCTTTCCTGCAATCCGCTTCACAAATAAAATTTGTTGTTAATGACTCTCTTGCATAGGCTTTATGCTGTCTGTCATCCTATGACGCCTTCACTGTGGAGATACCTGGCAACAAAAAAACACCCAGATCCGTTCTCTGGGTGGACAGGGTTATTTTATGTTGGAGTCGCTAATATTGATACCGACGACAATAGCTGTAAATGAAAATGGAAGCAAGGGGGCTCGAACCCCTGACCTCTCGCGTGTGAGGCGAACGCTCATCCCGGCTGAGCTATGCTTCCAAAATCAAAACCAAAATCCTCCCGAAGGAGGGAATGGAGATAGCGAGACTCGAACTCGTGACCTATACGTTGCGAACGTATCGCTCTCCCAGCTGAGCTATATCCCCATGTATAAGATTATAGCACAGATAACACAGAATGCAAGCAAAAAATAAAATTATCGCTGCAGTAATA
>CAMWTP010000137.1 GCA_947177165.1 uncultured Lachnospiraceae bacterium | reverse complement strand
TTATATTGCCCAGTACTGGTTTCTTTTCATCAATTACCCTTGAATTTTCTGGAAGCAGACCAATACCATAACAATCAAGGAATTCTTTAAGGTCTTCCACACCTGTTATATTATCAGGAATGCTGATTTCTGTACTTTCGGACGTTAATACAATACCAGTGCTAGTTACTTGTGTCCAAACCCATTCACCATCTCTCCATTCGATTACTCCTAAATGCCCATAACTATTATTCAAATTGGTAACTAAATTTTGGACATCTTCGCTTTGACTTGTTCGCCATGAAGCAATAAAATTATTAATATTTGTTGACAACATTACCCATTCATTTAAATCTGTATTCCAGATGAAGTTTTGTGGTGCATTGTAGTTTCGATCTGTTCGCCAATTATCAGGTAAATCATCTTGAATGTTGTGTTCTTGCCATTCTTGGTCCCATACATTCCAGGCACGATCAGGTCCCTGTTCAGTTGAATGGTCTCGAATAGGGTCTTGGTTGCTATCCTGTTGTAAATAGTAGTTATGATTAGAAAAGTAAACAAATTGACGATACCTATCATGTAAACGTATTTGACCGGATTGAGGGTTGATCATTCTACTTAATCTATTTGCCACCGGTGATATTGGATTTGATCTCCAATTTTCTTCAATATCTCTATATACTCTTAAATTACCAATCCTTACCCACTCTTGATGAACTATGTCAAAGATGTAGTTTCTTGGCACTACTCCTGCAACATTTATATTCGGTCTCCATCCCATTACATGATCAAAAGCATTGGTATCATTATTTCTGGTTTCCCATCTACAATGAAGTACATCCCAGAGGTAGTTTTCATCCAAATGTAGTGATCGATCATTTTCATTCCTAACAATGATTTTGCTTCTCTTTTTCTTACGTTCAGTTATGGTTGTATTGACTTGTGTTTGAGCCTCTGAGTATATTTGAGGTTCAATCATTGAATCCATAAATGAATGGGCAATACCTCCGAGGCTCAATTTGATCTGCTGACTTTGGACCTCTCTAGCTTCATGGAGGGCAACTTCTGATAAATCTAAGGTAATTTGGTTCTCAAACACAGAATTATTATTGTTATTGTTTTCATTACAGTGGCATTCTTTAATGTTATCCACTCGTTCTGACAAATTGTTATGTTCAGCTGCTAGTGCTCTAATATTTTGATTTACCGAATCCAATATACCTTGAAAAGATGGGTCATTTTCTTCTTCTGCTGTGTCATTATTATTATTATTATTATTATTGTTATTATTATCATTATTATCATTATCATTATTATCACCAGCCGCAGGAGGGTCAATCATTTCTGCATCATTTACTCCAATATCATCAACATTTTGAAGCACACCTGCATTATAGTTGTATCTCCTTACACTTAGTCTTCCATTTCCTAGTCTTCTGAGTCTATATTTATGGAACTGCTTTGAAATAACTACTCCCAACAATGCACCACCTACAAGGAGAGCGATAAAGATGCCTATATTTTTTACTGTATTTTGGTGATTTTCTATGTAGTTTTTCATGAATTCATAAAATGATTTGCATTGAACAACTGTGTATTCAGGGCCCACATCAAGAACTTTTTCCCCCATACGATATATAATTTTAGCCAAGTTACCTCCCTTGTCAATTCCATAGCTCCATATTCCATGTAAGAGATTACATAATTTTTCCCATGTGAAATTATTATGTAAGAACACTTTTGTTGCCGCCCATTTATTATCAAAGTCAATTATTTTAGAAAGAAAAGGTGCGAGTTCTTCAATAGCTACTTGCTCCTCAGGGTCCATTATGGTATGATCAAGAATGGATACAAATTTATATTCCTTTAATGCAGCTTCACCATTAGGTAAAGCCATAAAATATTGAATTTTGCTAAATATTTCTATCAAAAATGATTTGTTCAGAAAAGGATATAAAAACTGTTTCCAATTTTCAATAGGTTTTGCATTTTCTATTATTTCAGATAAGAAGTCTATTGTATCGTCAAATGTCATTTCTTTCATTCCTTCGGGCACTTTGGGCGGATCCTCAAAATGACGGTATCCATATAGTTCGGCTGTTCCATCTGGAGCAATAACACATTGATGAAATTTACTCCATAATTCATGTAGTCGTTTCTTGTTAAAATTTTCATATATATATCCCATTGTACCGTTATTTCTTCTCATGATGCTTTTGATTATTTCAGCAACATTGGCAAGATTTCCATGAATCATCGTTTCTCCATCCTCTGTAAATTTTTTTGTTCTTAATGTGGTTGTCTCTGTTTTCTCTTTGACTTCATTATAATATTGGAATTCAGTACCGTCTAAGGCCTCAACAAATTCATTCATTGCCCTTTCCATTGCAACGCCATTATCACTCATCGTATTCACAATATCATCAATACTGCTAACCGGCTTTTCTTCAATTGTTAATTCTTTTCCATTTGATGGAGGTACACTGTCGCCGCTACTTTGAGGAGGTTCATGTTCTGATTCTTCATATTTGAGTACCTTCACTTTTCCATCAGTAATGATTTTAGATGAGCTATCAAATCCAAAATCTTTCAAATTATTCAATGTTTTCACCCATTCCCAAACGTTTTTAATTGTCACATCTAATGACAAAACTACATCATCTAACGTGTTTACAATCTCTTCTTCTTTCCTACATCGCTTATCATCATAATAATTTAGCAGTGATGCATTACCTGTTTCATTGGTTTCAGGAATTAATTTGGTCAATTTATGGTCTTGTCCGATTATGATGATATTATTAACATGGTCAATATAATGGTTTAATTTTGATAACAAATTTTGATAAGTTTTGATCGTTACACGAGCTTTTTGATAATAATGGATTGTTCTATTCATATCAATACTGTTCATTGAATAATCTGAAATTTCACGGTTAACATCGAACGTTAAATCGTTTTTCATTTTCCCTAGAATTTGTGATAATATTTCTCTACTTGAATTGATCTTTGTGTATAAATCTTCCAGATTGAATGCGTTATTCGTTGAAAGAGCAAATGAATCAGAGTTATCGAAGCATTTGATTTGACCTGTAGGATATATGTTGACTTGATGTAAATTTTTAATTTCACCTGGTTTGAGGCCGGCTTTGATATAAGCATCTATTTCATCTTTGTTATATATATTATTGTATTGGACTGTCATGCCATCTTCATCTTCAATATGAACAACTTTTTGGCCATCTTCTTCTTTGACACTTATCTCAATTCCTTGATCTTTCAGCTTCTCTGCTTCACTCGCTTGTATTGAGTAAAGATTAATAGACATTTAATTCCAAATAAATGTTAGTTTCTGTACAAAGTATCAATAATGAAAACTATAGCACCGTTTCCACTAACTTTGATATACCTTGGAAGTGCAGGTACGTCAAGTATTATGTTTCATCAATTAACACAACATGCAACATCTTATTGAGTACTAAGGATGATTTCATTAACTATTATGAAAAAGAAACCAATAAACATTATACGGTAAATTTTGAAGATAAATTCACCTATACACTCAAACAAATTCAAACACAATTGAATCATATTTCTGAGTGTAAATTGACTTGGTTCTTGAACGATAACAAAACTTTTTCTATGCAAGCTGTTGTCGATATAATTATTGAGAAACCTTCGCATCGTGCTGCATTATTAACTGGTCTATTTAACACCAAATTTCCATTAGAGCTCAAAAAAGATCAAGTTTATGTCATTAAGGATTTTCCAATAATAAACCATTCAAAATTATATTTGGTCTCTTTGCAGGGTAATCCCATGTATTCTAATATCGGTGACCAAGAATACACCCCATCTATTATTGGCAACATAAATACCCTCACTATTGATAAAAAGCCTTTGATTTATGACTTTGAAAAAGAGGGAAAGCCTTTAAAAATAAAAACATACACAGACAGTTTAAAGAGTTTAGAGTTGCGTTTAGTAGACTTCCAATTTGAACCAATAATATTAAAAAGTCCATTATTTGTGTCAATTAAGATTAAACCTGCTAGGGACGCTGATGTTAAAGAGGTGCTATCTAAGTAAACTTAACTGTCCTGGTGAAAGCAGGTAAATTTGTTTGCTGAAATGTCTGTGTCTTTCTGAAGGCATTTGTACCGTCTAACAAGTCAAATGTCATTGTTTGTCCTTGATATAGCCTTTCATAAAGCTCTTCAATCGTGATTCCCATTCTCTTGCATTTATTAATGATTACTTGATGAGGTATACCTTTGAGTCTGATGTGATAGCCTTCATTTCCTTTCTCATCAACAAGGATATCAAGATAGCTCTTTTTTCCAAGTGCAATGAGTTTACGCGAGTGTATGGCACCAACTGCACCTTCAAAGCCATCAAAATCGTTATGGAACTGACACATCTTTTCACCAATTAATTCTGCATTGTATTTCACTTTGAAGATTTCAGCTACCTTTGGCACGTCTTTTTCAAACAAGTGCATGCTATCTGTATCTTGATAGAATATTGGAATACCATTTTGTTCAGCCGTATTCATGACTCTATTCATCAAGTGTTTTGACCATGATAGCACGCCGGCCCCAAATTGAGGCAAATTAAAATGTTTGTTGATCGGCTTCAACTTTTTCACATATAGTTTTTCAATGGTTGGGTCATCATAGATTTGTGTGATATAGTTGTAATTTCGCCATATGTACTTAAGGATCTTATCTCTTGGTACGCTCTTTGTCTCCGTCTTCATTGCCTTCAATATTGATTTACCATATATTGAGTTCAGCAACAGTTTGATCGTATTCTGTAACGGATTCTTTGCTTTTTTGTACTTGAGTCGGAGATTAAACAAGCCTTCAATAAACGTATTGATCTTTGAATTGAAACCTTCATCAAAATAATAACCACGAATAAGTTCGTATTTGATGTCATAAAACTCTAGCAAATCTACTAATCCAACTTTGTCAATATAAAAGCTAGAGACCGGTTCATTGACAAATATTTTTGAGCCTTTATCATTTCGTTTAAAGACTTGTCCAAATTTGTACGGTGCCTTGGATTTGCATTGTATGTCAGTAATGTTTATTTCAATGAAGAATGTGTCATATTTCATTATGTCTTCATCTTTTTGAATTATTTTCGGTTTGCCTTTGGGAACACCTGACATAACATACATTGCTGAAGGGTACAATGAAACAGCATCAAAATCTTGAATACGTCCTTCAATATACTGTTTCTCATTGTTAGCTGTCATTGTTCTTCCTCCACTGACACACCTTTGAATGAAGTTTTGAGGTTTGCCTGATAAGAGATAGCAACCGTCAAAGCAGCCAAATTGGCATGCAAAATGGTAACCGATAGATGAAATTGAAATATAATTGTGAACATTCAGCATTTTTGTTTTCGTTTGTTTGAATACTTCCTTCAAATCGCAATTGAATTTTTCAAGGCCTTTCATAAGAACGATACAATCCTTGAAACAATAAAACACAGCGTACTTCATAATATCAATCGTGTTGTTTTCATTTGAGTATGCATCGGCTAGTTTAGCGTTTTCAAGGATCTGTTTGCTTGCATCTTTGCCTTCATTTTCTTTTCTATACTGTTCATTGAACTCTTCAATTGGCAATATTTTGCGTTTAATATTGTCTTCTGTGTATAGTTTATAGGCCATCACTTCTTTGTGCACGTTTAAATTGAACATTGTTGCAAAATTCCTGAGAGCAGCCGGAATTATTGAGTATGAGTTACGGAATGTAAGCTGCTTCGATACCTTTTTATTGTTTTTGATGTATTTAAGCATGACGACTTGAAGCACTGTTCCTGATCTCTCTGTGATTTGCGTGTTCCATCCCGGTGTGTTAATGAAGAAGCAACTGTCGTATTTGAGATTGTGAAAATACGTAAGAGAACCATTTTGTAAATAATCAAGCATTTGGCCCCCTATGTTGACACCGGTGAATTGGATTTTGTGAATGTTTGGTCCATCACGGTACACGGTGCAGTTTAAATAGGGTTTGTGCGGTGAGATTGAGGTGTCTGTCTCAAAGTCTGAATAATAAATGCGACTCCATTCCTTCTCTTCTTTGGCAGACTCTAATGGCTTCGTACAGAGGGCTTCGTCATAAGAAAGGTCCGTATAATCGTTCAAGCAATCATACTCCATTGTTGCTAGAACATTGAGTTCGCAGCTCTTGATTTCACGAAACATATTAAGCTCAAACATCTTCCTTAAGATTAGCATTGGTAAGCATCCATTTTTTGAATAATTTGGCTGACTTTGATGAATGCCTGTAATTAAGAATCTGCGCGGATCTTTTGGGTATTCTCTATCTAGTTCAGCCGCGTGTTCTAAATAATAAACAGTGCATTGGATGTTTTTGTAGATCATATAATGGTCCTTGAACAGAAGCAATTCCACTGTACGCTTAAAATCTTTGGCCCATGGCTTCTTTCTGGTGTCTATTTTGATTTGTTGCTGATGCTTTACGTCAAAATTTTCGTTAATTCTTTTGACAACAAAGTTGCATTTGAATTCTTGTGCTATTTCTGTTATTTTGTTGTTTGGTATTGAGCGCGTTTGTACATAAAAACGTAAGTGATTGATTTCTTCTTTTGTGAAAACATTTGACTGGATGCATGCATAAACGAAACAATTATCTTTATAGTTGTTTTTGTTTACGTTGTTGAATATTTGAAACTCCGTCAGATCCAATGAAGACAAATTAATGAAAGGGAAAAATGACCCTTCTGGTGACATTCGGTAATCTTCATCAAGCTCCACTTCTTCTGTGAATGTTTTGTGTGTGTCTTCATCTTCTCTTTGTATTTCGAACCTGACACCCCTTCTGTCTTTCTGTTTGTTAATAATCATTATATCATACTTAACAGGGATAAAATGGCTTGATATATAGGGATTGGAATCAGATTGGTCTTCTGTTAGATCAAGTTCGCCAGAGATGTGACCAATTGTGCTTTCGATATTGTGCTTGTCGCTTAATGTAAACCACTTTTTCTTTCCGTCTAGAGTATAAGCGACAACAACCACTTTCTTCTTGTTGTATGAGTGCCTTAACATCTCTGTAAAAGCAAGTCTCTTGTCTTCGTCGTCGCCAATATCTGCTTGAAATGATGTATCGTTTGAGGCGAGCTTCATGAAATGGGCCAGCTCTTTTTTGTATTGGGTTTGATTCTTAACTTGTTTTAGCCTCTTTTCATACGCTTTTCGGGCTTCTGTTTTAGTATCTGAATATATATCAATCGGTATATCGTTTAAAAATTGCCTTTCTGTTAGCGCGTTAGCTTTGATATTGTTTCTGTATTGGATTTTGCGCCTCAGTTGTTCGCGTTGTTTTTGTTTTTTGGAGGATAATCCTTGGAAAAATTTGTTGTCTTCAGCTCTCTTTAATTGGTTTATTTGATTCTTTTGCTGTAGAACCAATTGCAAAAGCTCTTCTCTTGACAAGTTATTTAGCTCTTCAGTGTTCATTTAAAAATAGTTAAATTCACCTTAAACTGTAAACGATAGAAAGATTAAAAATAAAAGTGAAAAAA
>CAMWTP010000136.1 GCA_947177165.1 uncultured Lachnospiraceae bacterium | reverse complement strand
ACGGGAAAAGAGCTGGTTGAACTTGCTTGGACAGTAGTTGAGGAAATTCAGTATCTGGGAGGAGGCATAGTAACATTTTTGGAAGCTGAAAATGAAATGGAAGGAAGAAAATGAAAATTGTATTATTGGAAAATCTGGGAGTTATAGATGCAGTGATCCAAAAATATTCTCAAAAAACAGGGCAGGCTCCCCGGTTTTCGGAAGATTGGGGGATAGGGATAAGCCGCTAATATGGTAAAAATGAATGGAGGCAAAAGAGATATCGATGAAAAAAGCAGGATTTTTATTGTCACTGATATGTATTCTGTCATTAACAGGGTGTGGAATGGTGGCAGTGCAGAGGAAGAAATGTTACAGCCGAATATGGAAGAAAATGTTGTGTCAGTAAACTTTGATGATGTGGCAACGCAAAGCGAACCGACTGAACAATACTGTAATTATTTGACACAGACTACAGAAAATATGTTTGTAGATGAAGCGGGGATTGAATCAGCGGACGCACATCCCCAATAAGCCACAGCGGGCGGACAGGGCAGGTTCCCCAGCGCTCTGGCAGATTGGGGAATCGGAGAGCAGGGATGTGCTATCACAAATGAAACTGACATACAGAGAGGAATGATAGGGTGAACGTTTTAGATGTGTATTCGTGACTGCCTGCAAAGGAGATAAGTATAGATGAGTTGAAACGGATATTTATAGAGTATTGCAATGGAACATATGAAGGGGAATACAAGGTATCGCTGAAAATGCCGGATAATGCAGATAAGAATATTCTTAACAGCAGAGCAGAACTGATTGAGGAGGGCAAGGATGTAGCCTGCATTTTGAAAAGCGGAAATAATCCAAGAAAGACTAGAAGCTGTCGGATTCCCTCTGGGAGAAGATAACAGGATGCGGCGCAGAATGTTTATATGGGAAATAAGTTCCTCGCCCTGCGGAAAAGCGAGGTCGTCAAAGTAGCGACGGACAGGTCTGCGCTGATGGAAAAAGTGGATATGAAGGAAATAAGGGAAGCTGATAGGCGGTTGCTGTGCATCCTGTTTGGCGAGCCCTTCATTTGGCACAAATCTCCCACAAATTGTGACACACATCTGGCAGAAAGCATTTTTCAAACACGCTCTAGAACTCGGTTTCATATGGCTCATAGGAGGCAAAGGCATAAAGGGCAATGCCTTATGTAACCTGAATTTGGCGCAAATATCACGCAAACTATAACACCTAAAAAACATTGAAGAAAGGGGGGTTTTGTCCTTGACTTTTATTGAACAAAAGCCATTCAACCTTTCACTCAACCATCATTCTAACCACCCAACAAGAGGTAAATTCACAGGATACAAGTGAGGGATTACTAACCCCAGATCAAGAAATAAACCCAGATACAGGTGAGACGTACAAACCAGGGGATGTACTTCCAAACGGATTAATATACATAGGACACGATGGATATAACCCAGACGAGTGGAAATAAAATATTAACAAATAGAACATTATACAAACAAAATAGAAACAACCGAGAGATTTTGTTAAAAATCGTTAAATTAACAGAAATCCCCTTAAATAAATGACATTGGCCTGCTACCGGATTCTTTTTCCGACGACGTCACATATGCCATAACCTTTCTGCTGCCAAAAATATTTGTAAGGACGCTGCGTGCAGCAATATAGTAGTCTCCGATTTTTCATTTGACAATAAAAAATCATCATGGATGAGTTTTTTTCGTGCTGTGCAGGCCGTCCTCTTCTTCCAGTTCGCTGCGGCGGCAGGTCATGGTTTTATACAACTTTGGCAAACTACACACAAACTACAAAAAAGTGTGGTATGATGTTTAAAGAGTGTGGAGGTGTTCCTATGCAGAGTATTTTAATTGTTGAAGATGATCTGGATATTCAGGAGCTCTTGCAGGAGTTTTTGCAGGAAGCAGGATATAAGGCTGATATTGCGGGTGATGGCGTGGAAGCTGTGGATATGTTTGCCAATACCTCTTATGATCTGATCCTGTTGGATATTATGCTTCCTAAAATAGATGGGTTCACTGTCTGTGAACTGATACGGAAACAGTCGCAGGTTCCCATTATTATGCTGACGGCCCTGGGTAGCGAAGGTGACCAGATCAAAGGGCTGGACCTGCAGGCGGATGATTACGTCACGAAACCATTTTCCATGCCTGTGCTGCTGCGGAAAATAGCGGCTGTCCTCCGGCGGGCTGGAAGCAGGGAGAATGAGGAAGGTGCGTTGATTCATTACAAAGGACTGACTCTGGATATGGACGGCTACAGGGCTTATGCCGGGGATGTGGAGTTTGAACTGACGCAGAGGGAATTTGAGGTTTTAAGGGAATTGCTGACAAATCAGGGAAAAGCGCTTTCACGACAGCATTTCCTGAACAAGTTGTGGAAATATGATTTTTACGGTGATGAGAGGGTGGTTGACACGCATATCAAGAATCTCCGTAAAAAGCTGGACATTGACTATATCGAAACAATCCGGGGAGTTGGGTACAAAATTGAAAAAGAAGATAAGAGACAGCCTGTTCATTAAAATATTTGCTGTGACCTGCCTGCTGATGGTGGTGTGCTGCTCCGCGACTTATGGCTTCATTGCATGGCTGGTTCCGCAGACATACAGCACAGATCTGGACGCCGCATTAGATAAGGAGGTCAATGCCCTGATTTCTGAACTGGAATGCACTGTGGGGGCAGACAGCGGATTCCTGTTTGATGAATTTCTGCTGAACAATACGGTACTGTTTCAGCTATATGATGAAAACGGCAGGGAGATTGCATTGCCCTCACAATATAACCATGATTTTCCGGATGCGGCCCGTAATGATATTGTTTTTGAGGGCGAGCCTTCCCTGTATGGTGCAGTGCACAGTTATCTATTCCGTTTTCAGGATTCAGAAATAGTCTATACGTTATCTGTTGCCGGAGATGCAGAGCCGGTAAACCAACTGACGGATACCATTGGGAGCATAGTCCCGCCTCTGACGGTTATGGCGGTGTTCCTTTCGGTCATTGGTGCAGTGCTTTATTCCCGGTATGTCACAAAGCCTGTCATAGAGATCAGCAGGGTGTCTGAAAAAATGTCCGGTCTTGACTTTACATGGGATTGTGCGGAAGAGCGTTCTGATGAATTGGGAATACTGGCGCACAGCCTAAATGAATTGTCCCAGAAATTGTCCTCGGCGCTTGGTGACCTGCAGGCGGCAAACAGCCGGTTGGAGGCGGATATTGAGAGGGAGCGTATGTTGGAACAGGCACAGCTAGATTTCTTTTCAGCGGTATCCCATGAACTGAAAACACCGGTCACAATCATTAAGGGGCAGCTGGAAGGGATGCTGCTGAATGTTGGAAAATATAAAGAGCGTGACAAGTATCTTGCCCGTTCTCTTGAAGTGGTAAAAGCGATGGAAGGGATGGTGCAGGAGATTCTGACTGTTTCCCGAATAAAATCATCGGAAAACACTCTGCAGGAGGAAACTTTTGATTTTTCAGATATGGTAAAAAGTGAGTATGGCCTGTTTGAAGATATGGTTGTGGGTAAGGAGCTGGAATGGCATGAGAATATAGAGCAGGGGCTGATGCTCCGGGGAGACAGAGCGCTTCTGGGGAAAGTGGTAAATAACCTTGTTTCCAATGCGATTCATTATTCGCCGGCGGGCAGCGATATTTTCATTACGGCGCATTCACAGAATGAAAGAATACAGTTTTCCATAGAGAACACTGGGGTACATCTGCCAGAGGGTGACATACCAAAACTTTTTGATGCTTTCTACCGTGTGGAACGGTCACGCAGCCGGCAGACAGGTGGCAGCGGATTGGGGCTTTACATTGTAAAGATGATTTTGGAACAGCATGGCGCGGATTACCAGATCGGGAATACAGAACGAGGTGTAAGTTTTCGCATTAATTTTTGAATAAGCATCAGAAATGGGGTGGCGGCATATGATTTGCCTGCTGCCTTCTTTTTAACAACGGATAGTTCGCGGAGCGTGCTATCCGTTATTTTGGAAACTTCACACAAAACACATACAGTCCACAAGGAAACTCCAAATACTTTTGCTAAGATAGAACTATCAAAACGAGAAAGGAGCACTTCAAATGAAATTGAAAATGACAAAAAAGATTTTATCTGCGTCTGTCCTGATCAGTATAGGTATGCTTACGGGCTGTGCGGGAAATGCGCCCGCAAGCGTTCAAAATAGTACCCTGCTGTCCGCAATGCCTGCATATGACATGGGAACTGTAAAGGATTCATCTACCGTGGAAATTCCCGGCAGCGTGGACTGGTCCGTATATGAGGCATATGGGCTGTCCTATGATGAAAAGGCGGGATGCTATACCTACAATGGGAGCATCGTGCGTTTTTTCAATGATCCGGCAGCAGGAGCGGGTTTTACGAATTTTTTCACAGGGACGGTGGATATTGAAGCGAAACGTGACGCGGACGATAACCTGATCGGTATCGAAGAATGTTCCCAGGAAGTATATGACAGTCATACGAGGAAACACGAGCGTTTTCAGGGTATGTCCATAGGTACAGAACCCGGTGCAGTGATGGAGACCGGAACAGGGAAGGGCAATGGGGAGTGGTTAAAGGGATTATGAGGACTATGGTGTATCCTATAATATCCAGGATGGCCGCTTGTATTATGACAGTGATGAAATCAGGATACTGGTTGACAGTGAAAAGGCTTTTGTTTATTCCACGGATGAAAAGGGAAAATGCCTTGCTGTCAGCAGAGGCGCGAATCACAATATTACAGAGATAAAAATCATTTCGGAAAGTGATGCCGGGTTACGGCTGCAGGCAAATAAGCCAAGTGCCGCTGGTGATTGTACTATAGAAGAAAACTGATTACACCGGATGCTGAAATAGTGGTAATAAGAGTGAGGATCTGTAGAAAAATAACTGACGCATCTTGACTTGTCTATTTCTCCGATTATAAATTTCATATGCATGGGCATATGAAATTGGCAAAAAGCCTCGCCGTAGTCCGCTACGCCTGCTTTTTTGACATATATCCTCGAAGAAATAATATCCTACGCAAGTTGCATCAGTTACTTTTTTACAGTTTCTAAGTCCTGTCTAAATAGCAACTTCGGTGTTACTCAAATATTCCTGCATTTCCTGCTTGACGGTATGGACAAAAAAATGTATACTATTATTGACTACAAATATATAGTCAATAATGATAGGAGATGTGGATAAAAGTGGAAAAAGAAAATAAAGGTGTAAGAAATTATGATATGTCAGATGCGGAAAGCGAGGTAATGGAAAAGCTGTGGGAACAGACGGAAAGTATTAAGCAGTCTGCTTTGCTCACTCTCTTTGTGGAGGATGGTAAAACATGGAAAAGGCAGACACTCAATACCTTTTTGGAAAGACTGGAGAAAAAAGGATTGGTCGAAAGAGAAAACAGAATGGTAAAAGCCGCATACAGTAAGGAAGAATATCATCTCGTGCAGATGGAAGAGGCAATTAATGATATGTATGGCGGAAAGCTGAGTAATTTTGTGGCTGCTTTTGCAAAAAAGAATACAATTGATGAAAAAGAGACGGAAACCTTAATGAATATTTTGAACAATTACTAAGGAGCGGTTATGGAATATTTGTTAATTATGTCTATATCAGGAACAACGTCGGCTTGTATCTGCATATTGCTCAAATATTTGATGAAAGACAGGGTTTCCGCGGGAATGCAGTATCTCCTGCTTAAAATAGCTATCCTGTATTACCTGATACCGCTACCGTTTCTTAAGAAGTGGTATCAGGATATGCTGGTGTGTCTGATGGGATTCAGATTCATAGAAGATGGAGATATCAATATATTAGGGCGTATGTCATATCGTATAGCGTATGTAAATGGTTCTGTATATATAAATAAGCATATGCAAATACAGATTGCAGCGGTAACAGTGTGGATACTTGTAGGGATTTTCATTTTACTGATTGAATTATATCACTATATTAAGACAAAGAAGTTTGTTATAAGCTGCATAAATAAAATAAATGTGGAACAGGACGTGATAACGGTTGAGAGAAGAATAGGACTATACAGACTGACACAGAAGGTTATGGTATATTATGTATTACATGACTGGCAGAATATGACTTTTGGTTTGTTTAGACCTGTTATACTATGCGGGGCAGCTGCAAATAGTCCTGATGCAGGGATGGTGTTAAGTCATGAAATTGTCCATATTAAGAGGTTTGATGTATTTTGGAAAATTCTGCTAAGACTGGCAGTAATCCTGCACTGGTGGAATCCGGCAGTATGGTTTATCCGCCGCAGTTTTGAATGGGCATGCGAGTGCTCATGTGATGATATTGTATTGTATGGGAAAACAAAGGAAGAAACAAAGGCATATATGCGTTTGATTATCAGCGAATCGGGCAGGGACGGAAAAGAAGAAGCAGGGCGTATGCGCTGGGGAATCGGTTTCAAAGGGGAAATGATAAAATTATCAGAACGGATAGAGAATGCAATGAATAGGAAAAAATGTAACAAAGCAGCAGTATTGATAACAGCGGCGTTCGTTATGATGGCAAATTCCATTACAGTATTTGCCTATCCAGAGATCAATACCGTGACAGGTGAATGGGAGTCTGTTGAAGAAGCCGAGAGATTTATCAATGCAGACTTAGAGTTTATTACAAAAAATGCGAGTGTAGAAGAACTGCAAAAGGATATTGTATATGAAACAGAAATCTATGAAGTCAGGTATGAAAAACAGTTTATTGATGGGTACGGTAATATCTATCAGGTAAACGATGATATGGGAGCATCTGTCTATGGAAGCTGCAGCCATGAATATGTATCTGGTACATTTACTGAACACAATAAGAATGCTGATGGGAGTTGTACAGTAGATTACTATGATGGAAAAAGATGCACAAAATGCGGAAATATGAAGATGAATAATAGATTGTATGGAATAAATTATAACCCATGTCCACATTAGTTTGTGATTATGCTTATTATTTAGGAGCTGTAAATAAATAACTTATCCATTTAGACAGTGTCAGATTAACAAGTTATTTATTTACAGCTCCTTCAAATTCCAATACTCATTTTTGGTAAATTCTTTGAAGATTATATTTGACAAAATATGACAGAAGTGATAAGATACATATGACTACAAAAATGTAGTCATATGTATCTTATCAGAAGGTGTGCCATACTCTTTCGTAAATTATAGCACAGAGGAACTCCATACAGGAGAACAACCTTACGAACTTACGGATATGTATCTTACGGAAGATGCAGTTACCCTTGAGAAAACAGGTGTGTCTGAGCTTGTAGATGCAAAAGGAATACTGACCGATGGAAGTATCGAGGATATAAGCCGCTATGCAATATGGGAGAGCTCTGACACGGAAGTTGCAATTGCGGATCAAGGGCGGATTTTGGCACAGTCAAAAGGAGATGCCATAATAACTGTGAAATGAGGAGATGGAAACGATGAAAAAAAGAAGAAAGTCCATATTATTACTGGCGACAATGGGAGTGTTCTTAATTAACGGATGTGGTGCAAAAGAAGAAGTGCCGGAGTCACCAAGTGAGACATTTGTTAATGAGATACTTTCATCTGTAGAGGAACAAACGACAGCTGTGAATG
>CAMWTP010000135.1 GCA_947177165.1 uncultured Lachnospiraceae bacterium | reverse complement strand
TATTGACGAAGAGGAAAAGGAACTGCTCTTAGATTTAGTATAGAAAGGTTAGAGATAACCAAAACAATACACCAGATACCGCAGGAGATTTCAGAAGACATATGCGATAGTCACTGTAGGTACGGGAAACTGTGGAGGAAGACTGCTCATGTGACGTGATCAGAGATTATGGGAAATGTCCGCCTGACAGGCTAAACTAAGCTGGAATTGCAACAACATGTCTGGTTCATAAGGGCAGTGGGATTCGTTCCACTGCCTATAATATTTTAAGGATGTAGGACGGATTTTGCGGACATTCAAAATAAAAAAGAATGTGGAGGTAACAGACAATGGCAAAATCATTATTTGAGGAACTGGGCGGCAAATACGAGCGGCAAGGAGATTACTTAATACCGTGCTTAACCGTACCCGCCGAAGAAGAACAATCCATAGGCACATGGGGACAGCGGCACTTGGACTATTTGAAGCAGTACCGAAAGGTTACATACATCAGCCTTCTCACAAGCGGCAGGCTCAATGCCTATCTTGCTGACATCGATAAACAGGCACAGGAACGCTTTGAAAGGCTCATAGAGGGTATGAAGCAGGCACAGGGCATAACAGAACAGCTAAAGGCAGAAAACGCCTTAGAATGGGTAGGACGGATGAATAATATAAGGGCGTGTGCTAGGGAGATTGTAAACGAGGAAATTACATACGCATAGGCAACATGACGGCAGAGGGTAAAAGCTCTGCTGTTTTTAATTTAATCATGCGATAGCGTATTTTGAAAATATTTCTTGACGTTTACTTGTATAGGGTGTATTATATATATGACCAATATAGTATTTTGGGTCATAGAAAGGAGAAAAATATATGGCAAGATGTTTTACAGAACGAGAAAAAGAAAACATTAAAAGAAGTTTGCGAAAAGCCTGTAAGCAGAGCTGGACACAGTATGGCTATAAGAAAACAAGTGTCGATGAACTTTGCAAGCAGGTAGGTATCTCAAAGGGGGCGTTTTATCTTTTTTTTGAATCGAAAGAAGCTCTCTTTTGTGAGGTGTTGTGTTCCGTGCAAGAACAAATCTGTAATGCAGCATTGGAGGTAATCGAAGAACACAAAGATAAGTATGGTGTTGCAGAAGCCTTAAAGCTCATATATCGGGAATATGATAAAAACAATTTTTTGTACGATTCAGACAGTATGGACTTCACAATTTTGATGAATAAGTTATCAGAGGAACAGGCAAAGAAAATCGAGGAATCTAATCGTATGAGCCAAAAGCTTTTTTTAAGCCAACCCTATTTAAAATTCAAAGTTAATGCGGATTTGGCGATGTCAGTTATTTACTCTTTAATTATGAATATCAAAAATAAGGATATTCTTCCACACAATCATATGGAAACTTTTGATTTTATGGTTGGCCATCTGATTGACAGTTTATATGAATAGCAGGAGGTAGAAAAGAAATGAAAAAGAAAGAAACTAGAGGTCAGCCTACGGCTTTGACTTCGGGAAATATAAGGAAACAGTTAGTGTTATTTGCCATTCCCATTTTTTTAGGAACTTTATTACAACAGCTTTATAATGTCATTGATGCGGTTGTTGCGGGACGTCTGGTGAATGAAGATGCCTTGTCTGCAATCGGCGTATCTGTCCCGATTTATCTGCTGTTTGTTTCCGTTATTTTGGGCTTGGCTATTGGTATTACAATACTTCTTGCCCAATTTTTTGGAGCAAAGCAATACGGACAGATTAAAAGCTTAATTTCCACGATGTCTATATTTTTATTGGTTTTAGGATTAGTGATGGCGTTTGGTGGGGCAATTCTGACAAAACCGCTGTTACAGATTACCCAGACCCCTGCTGAGCTTTTAGAGCCTGCTTCGTCATATTTGAGAATGGTATTTTTAGGCATTCCATTTTCAATGTTATATAATCTGCTTGGTGCAGTTATGAGAAGTTTTGGCGAAACAAAGATGCCGCTGTATGCGTTGGTTATATCATCCGTTATCAACTTAGTGCTTAATATCGTTTTTGTTGTAAATGGCGGAGGGGTTATTGGAATTGCGATTTCAACAATTATTGCACAGGCAATTTCTGGCGTATATCTGTTGATACAACTCCGAAAGAAATTCCCGATGGTAATTCCAATGCGAAGTGAGATTGTTTTTGACAAAAAGTTATTAGGGATTTCATTAAAAATCTGCACACCAATTATTATACAACAATTGGCATTTTTTCTCGGTATGCTTATTGTACAAGGCTTTATCAATCAATTAGGAAATGCAAGCATTGGTGGAATGACAGCGGCAAGCCGAATTGAAGCATTTATTTTGCTGCCTGTTCAGGCACTCGGAAATGCTCTGAGCATATTTGCAGGACAAAATATCGGAGCAAATGAAAAAGACCGTATGAAGCAAGGCACATGGTTTGGCATAATGCTTGCAGTCGCTATCACAGCTCTACTTTCCGTGATTCTGTTGTTTTGGGGAAAAGGAATATTGGGGCTAATCATCGGCAATAACGAGGAAATGATATTAAGCGGTTATAGCTATTTCCATGTCTGCCTATGGTTTTATCCGATAAATGCTTTGATATACGGATTGGGCGGCGTACTTTCTGGTGTTGGGGATACACTGATTGCAGGGATTCATTCACTGGCATCCATACTCGTGAAATTGCTTGTCACTGTATTGCTGATAGGAAAATTAGGACTTCTCTCGATTGCTATTGCTTCTTGTCTGGGATGGTGCGTGGCAAGTGCTATTGTGGTTCTGAGATACAAGGGGAATAAGTGGCAGTCAAAAGCCGTTGTTAAAATGATTCAAAGTTGATGGAGGTAGAAAATGAAAACAGATGTTATAAAGAAAAATAATATAGAGGTTGCAGTTGTGAGTAGTGATGAACAGCTGATTACAGATGTTCAGTCGGCGTTAGACTTGATTATGACAGTAAAATACGAAACGGGCTGCACAAATATTGCTGTAAACAAGGGTGCTATCACAAATGATTTCTTTGTATTGAGTACTTGTCTGGCAGGAGAAATATTGCAGAAATTCATTAACTATGGTGTGAGATTTGCTATATACGGCGATTTTTCAAAATATACCAGTAAGCCATTAAGGGATTTTATGTATGAGAGCAATAAAGGAAAAGATATTTACTTTCAGCCTACCGCTTCTCTTGCTGTTGACAAACTTTCTGGATGTGCCAAGAACAAAAAAAGAGACAGTTATGAGCGCTGATTTGCAGGAGGTAACGTATGGATATAGGCACAGCCGAATGGATAAGATGCCCTGTTTGCGGAGGTAAGACAAGGGATAAGATGCGAAAGGATACAATACTACAAAACTTTCCTCTGTTTTGTCCAAAGTGCAAACATGAGAACTTAATAAATGTCAAAAATCTACAGATAGTAATCATTACAGAGTCAGCCGCTAAGCCGCAGAGCCGATGAATTTGCGATATATCACAGTTCATTGGCTCTGCTCTTTTTATTAACATTAGGTAGGATACCCGCCAAATAAAAAAAGCGATGTTCAGGTGGGGTTTTTGCTATGCCTCGACTACCCTCCGACTTCGTTTTTTGAAGTTTGGAGGGATTTTTATTGCATGTAAATAGTAATTTTCATTTACATATATCATATCGGAGATGGGAAAATAGCTTGTTAAAAAAATCGCTATCAGCGTAAGGGGGATTTTACCCCTAAAATAGAAGTTAAATCTCCACATATAAGAACTAACATATCCATAAACCGTGATGGCATGGTAGCCTTTGCGGTTTTTCTTTTGTCGTTTTTTATCGGAATATGCCGCAGGGTTGTTTCTGCTGTTGGCTGTCGTTCGCCGCCTTTCCAATCTGGATTTTACATTTTCAAAAATTACACCGGGCTGCAGATAACAGAGAATGCGGTGAATATTTCGCCGGTTATTTATATTGACAGGTATTACAGGCTGTATGAAAAAGGTGAGGAAACGATAGAAAGTACTGCAGCCTTTGTCATGGATACCTACAACAGGGAAAGGAGTGGCGGCATAATGCAGGCTGACATGAGAAAGTTCCTGTCATATGACAGTGTCAGGGAAAATGTTGTATATAAACTGATCAATACGGAGAAGAACAGGGAACTCTTAGAGGACATACCCCACATGGAATTTATGGACCTGTCCATTGTATTCCAGTGCATGATCTCACAGAAAGAACTGGGGACTGCATCAATACTGATCCACAATGTACACATGAAGCTGTGGGATGTAACAAAAGAAGAGCTGTATGAGGCGGCAAAGGAAAACACACAGAGACTGATGCCGTATGAGATAAAGACCATGGCGGAAGTCATGTGTGAGATCATTGAGACAGAAAACCCGGAGGAATTTGATGATGAGGATTACAGGGCTGAACTCTCGGAAAGCGTACCGATGTATGTGCTGAGCAACAGAAGCAGGGTGGAAGGTGCGGCCTGTATGCTGTATCCCAACCTGATCAGCGGTTTTGCAGATACAATGGAAAGAAATCTCTACATCATTCCGTCATCAGTACATGAGCTTCTGCTCCTTCCGGCAGAACATGATGTGGAGGGCGCGGAAATCAAACTCATGATCAGGGAGATCAACGATACACAGGTGTCGGAGGAGGAGCTCCTGTCGTATTCCCTGTATTACTATGACAGGGAAGAAGGAAAAATAAAAATGCTCTGATACGACAGAAAACATAGCAGCTGATGTAAAAGCCGGGCTGTTTATGGTCTGGCTTTTACGTCAATATTTTTCATGTGGTAAATCTGACGGTCGTTAGAAGTATCACCATTTACCAGCCTGATATCAGGCCAGCCCAGAAATGGTTTTACTATGTTTTCTCATAACGTCAGATTTACTACATTTATTTTTGATGGAGGAGGTTATATGACATCTGATGACAATTTTATATCTGGAAGTTCCGTTAAGAAGGCGGCAAAGAAAATACATGAAGCTGGCGGCTGCGATGCCACAGATGAATACGGCAGGGGATATGATGACGCGGTCACACTCGCGCTGGATATCCTTCTGGAAGAAACAGGATATGTGATAGAAGATATCCCTGATTATGGGGAAGATAAGGAGGCTGGAATCTATGAATGAGTATGATCCAAAATATTGGAAACATGGTGTAAATGTAACAGTGGGGCAGTTCTGTGATTATATAAAGAAGAATATCCCGTCTGATGCGGTACTTTATATATGCGGGGATAATAATGTCAGCCTGTACTTTTCGCCGCAGGGTAATATATTATCGGTAGATTATGATACATTATCCGATCTGCCAGAGTATGAAGGCTGCATTGCCGGGGAACCTGGCAGCGAAGCTGGCGAAGATGAATCAGAACTGATAGGATAAAGAGGGGCTTACATTGGCTTTCAATGGTTGATGTAAGCGCTTTTTATGTGCGTGGGTATCAAAAGGAAGTATGTCAGCTGCACAGCCACATGCAGAGGAGTCAGTTTTTGAACCAGTTGTAATGTATACAACCGACACGGTCACATGGCTCACGCGGCCCATATGCTGTTCGGGTGGGGATTATTCCCACCTCTGCCTGAAAATCGCACACAGGGGCACACGCGCGTTCGTGCTTACTGGTACTTTTCTATTGTGAAAAAGGGGTATGTCGTGTATACTGTTAGTAGGTTGATTTTGCTTATTGGGGGTGTAATTATGGAGTGTAAGATTTTGGTAAATGTAGGGGTACAGCGGTTTGACAGAATAAGGGAACAGAATGCTTTTTATATTGATAAGACAGATTTTATCAGGGAATGGTGGGATAGCGGTACAGATGTTATGCTGATTACACGTCCACGCAGGTTTGGCAAGACGCTCAACATGAGTATGCTTGAGTGTTTTTTCTCCTGTCGGTACAAAGACAGAGGAGATTTATTTGAGGGACTTTCTATTTGGAGTGAGGAAAAATACAGGCAGTTACAAGGCACATTTCCTGTGATTTTTCTCAGCTTTGCCAATATTAAGGCGACAAAATATGAGGACATGGAGTATAAAATCTCTAAGGTTATTGCGGAATTGTATGAACAGAACAATTATCTGCTTGAGGGAAATTTATTAAGTAAAAAGGAGAGGGATTATTACGAAAGCGTATCTCCCCAGATGAAAGGGGCGGTAGCATCGGGCGCGGTCCACTCAATGGCAAATTTTATGCGGCGTTATTATGACAAAGAAGTTATCATTATTCTTGATGAGTATGATACGCCGATGCAGGAAGCCTGGATTTCGGGGTACTGGGATGAGGCGGTTGAATTTTTCAGGGGCTTTTTTAACAGCACATTCAAGACAAATCCTTATCTGAAACGCGGCTTGATTACAGGCATCACAAGAATTTCCAAGGAGAGCATCTTTTCAGACCTGAATAATCTTATGGTAATAACCACGACTTCCAGTCAGTATGCCACAGCGTTCGGGTTTACGGAGGAAGAAGTGTTCAAGGCACTTGATGATACAGGGCTTGGTGAGGAAAAACAGGGTGTAAAGGCATGGTATGACGGCTTTACTTTTGGTTCTTATTCGGATATTTATAATCCCTGGTCGATTGCATCATTTATTTATAGAGGTGGAGAGTATGATACCTATTGGGCGGATACAAGCGGAAATGGTCTTGTAAATTCCCTGATACGACAGGGAAATGTGGCAGTCAAAAGTGCAATGGAGGATCTGCTTGCAGGCAGGACACTGACGACAGAGTTAAATGAGCAGATTGTATTCAGTCAGCTGGATGGAAGTACAGGTGCAGTCTGGAGCTTACTGCTTGCAACAGGGTACTTAAAGGTCGTAAAGTATGAGCGAGTCGGAGAGCGTAAAAAGAAGGTATATACGCTGGCACTCACAAACATGGAAGTAGCAAGCATGTTTGAAAATATGGTGAAAGGCTGGTTTGGCGGTGAAAATGAAACTGCATACAATGATTTTATCAAGGCGCTTTTAATTAATGATGTGGACGCAATGAACGAGTTCATGAATGAAATTGCACTGCTGAGTTTTTCAAGTTTTGACACAGCTAAGAGTGCATCCCTGAAAGATGCGCCCGAGAGGTTTTATCATGGGTTCGTGTTGGGATTGATGGTGGAGCTTGACGGAAGATTTCAGATTACTTCCAACAGGGAGAGCGGTTTTGGGCGGTATGATATCATGCTTATTCCAAAAGACAGGGAGAAGGACTGTGCCTATATCATAGAGTTTAAGGTGCATAAGCCCATGAGAGAAAAAGACCTTGCCCAGACGGTTGCAAACGCCCTGAATCAGATTGAAGAAAAACTGTATGAGGCAAAACTTGTTGCAGATGGTTTTGCTCCAGAGAATATCAGAAAGTATGGTTTTGCCTTTATGGGCAAGGAATGTCTGATTGGATCGTGACAGGCTGGGGTTATATTGGTATTGATCGTACAAAAAGGCAGTAACAAACCAGCTCACCATGGCAGGCGACAATATGATGATAAGAAAAAATATCTATAAAAGATACATGGTGAATGGAAGAAGGTGAGATTCATGTCAACAACAAAACAGCATGAAGAAGATCTGCAGCGTCTTGCGCAGCTGAGACCGATTGATGACGACCTCATGCGCTGTCTCCTTAAAGACAATATCCCGTTAGCTGAATTTGTGCTGC
>CAMWTP010000134.1 GCA_947177165.1 uncultured Lachnospiraceae bacterium | reverse complement strand
AAAGTGGATTCGCTTGAAACCAAAGTGGATTCGCTTGATTTGAGGCTGGGAGTAGTTGAAACGAAAGTGGAGTCAATAGAAGCCCGGCTGGATTGTGTAGAAGGAGAATTGAGCAGTCTTCAACAGGATATGAAGGAGCTCAAACAGGATACAAGACAGATCAGGAAGCAAATGGATGCCAGATTCAGTTATCTGGATGAGTCGATCAGGAAGGTGGACAGGCGTCTGGAGTACAATACAGAGTTGCTCATGCGCACAGATAAAGAGATTCTGCGGGATGTTGCTGCATTGCGATAAAAACGGTCCGGGAGCAGACAAGTCAGGACACAGTGGTTACATTTGAGCGGTTTCTAACATGAGCGTGGGAAAGAGATATCTTGGAGGGATAACTTTGTTTCAGAAGAAGGAAGTAATATACAGTGAGACAATCGGTGTGTGTGTCGTGGATGATATTGTAAAGCTTGCGGATAATAAAAAGGAGTCTTACAATTATTATCTGCTGCGCTCCGTGTTTGACAGGACGAAAAAAGCGTATATACCAGTGGAAAACCACACAGTACAGCTCAGAAGTCTGATCACGCTGCAGGAGGCGTTGGCACTTCGCGGTGAGGACGGCTACAGTGAGAAAAGCGAACAGGCAAAAGGTGAAGTGGCTTATGTGATTGAAAAAGGTTAGTTGTCAGAAAATTCGGAAAACAATGTACAAAATAACTGATTAAATATGGCAAAATCGACAGTATTTGACAAATTAAGAGAAAACTATTGCAATTACTGAAAAGAAGTGTTACTATACAATTACACAAAGGAAAAAGAGAAAAAAGGTACAAAAGATTGTTACATAGGATAACATCAGTGGACAAGTACCAGAGATGAGAAGCAAAGCAAGAAACAAAAAGAACGAATCGAATTTACAAAAGAAGAATTGTAGAGGTACCAAAGATAAAAGTATAACATTACAAAAAAGCTTTTGTAAAGCATTTGATAAAACAAATGCAGCATTCGGCAACCTGCAGACAATCAGAATAGAGGATGTGTTTGAGAAAGGAGATGAGTCCCTTGGCAATCGCAGAAACCTAGCTCTGGCAGGAAGAAATCCCTTAATAGATATGTGAACGAAAAGGATGCAGCTGTGCGGAACGGCAAGGAAAGTTGAGATGCGACTCTTGATTGGAATTGAGGAAACGGCAGCGGAGCAGGAGAATTAAGAAGTGTATTTCGGAATCACTGTTGCGGAGCAGGGAGAAAAAAGAGAAGTTTTGAGATATGAGAGAACGCGTCAGACTGACGGATGTAAAAGCAAGAAAAAGTAAAAAATAACCAAAGAATAAGAGCGGATAAAAGGAATCCGGGAAAGAGGAAAAAATTGAATATTGAATCGCATTAGGGCGGTCGTTGTATCATTCAGAGGGAAGGTATGACGACCGCTTAATTTGCATCTGAAAGGTTGCTATCATGCGAAACTTGTGTTATACTTCCTACAGTTTATAAATTTTCTGTGAACACGGAGACTCGGGTAAGTATGTCAGAGGAGGCGGCGGGAGACTATTATGGATAAATTGCGGCAGTTCTTAAAGAGGAAGGATATCGAGATATCCGGCAGACGTTATGGGATCGATGCGCTGGGGGCGATGGCGCAGGGACTATTTGCGTCCCTTCTGATCGGCACGATCATCTCCACCATAGGAGAACGGGCGGGGGTGGAACTGCTGGTGACAATCGGGGGATATGCCAAGGCTGTGACGGGGGAAGCCATGGCCGTCGCGATCGGTTACTCGCTGCACTGTCCGCCGCTCGTGTTGTTTTCGCTGGCAGCAGTGGGTCATGCGGCGAACACGCTTGGTGGCGCGGGAGGCCCGCTGGCGGTATTGCTGATCACGATTATCGCTGCAGAGTTTGGAAAGGCCGTATCTAAGGAGACGAAAATCGATATTATCGTGACGCCGCTCGTGACAATTCTGATCGGTTCCCTGCTTGCCTCCCTGTGCGCACCGGCGATTGGCAGCGCGGCGAGCGCTGTCGGGAAGGCGATCATGTGGGCGACCGAACTCCAGCCGTTTCTGATGGGAGTGATCATATCGGTGATTGTCGGGATTGCGCTCACGCTTCCAATCAGCAGTGCAGCAATCTGTGCGGCGCTCAGCCTTACGGGGCTTGCCGGAGGTGCAGCGCTTGCGGGCTGCTGTGCGCAGATGGTCGGGTTCGCCGTCATGAGTTTCAGGGAAAACGGGATCGGGGGACTGTTTGCGCAGGGGATTGGGACATCGATGCTGCAGATGGGAAATATCGTGAAAAAGCCGCGCATCTGGCTGCCTCCGATTATTGCGTCCGCAGTGACAGGGCCAGTTGCGACATGCGTATTTCAGCTGAAGATGAATGGCGCGGCGGTGGCATCTGGCATGGGCACCTGCGGCCTGGTTGGGCAGATCGGGGTGTATACAGGTTGGGTGGACGACATTGCGTCGGGGGCAAAGACGGCGGTCACGATGTGGGACTGGACAGGACTGCTCTGCATCAGTTTTTTTCTTCCGGCAGTGATTACCTATGTGATAGGGACTGGATTTCGAAAGATTGGATGGATACAGGAGAATGATTTAAAGCTGGATTTATAGTAATCTGGTGGGGGTTCGCATATAAAGGCAGGTTTTTGAGGATGGCACACGTATATTTTACAAGGCATGGGCAGACAATATGGAATGTGGAAAATAAGATTTGCGGGGCGACGGATATCGCGTTGACGGAGCTCGGACATGAGCAGGCAAAGGTGCTTGGAAGAAAGATTCTGGACGAGGGATTCTGTATTGATGAAATTCTGTACTCTCCGCTGGTCAGGGCGAGGGATACCGCGCTTGAGATCGCTGGGATTACTGGCATACCGACGCGGGAGGAGATGCGTCTCAAAGAGCAGCACTTTGGGAAATACGAGGCAACGCCGAGGAATGGAGCAGAATTTCAGGAGGCGAAAAAGAGCTTTATCAACCACTTTGAGGGTGGTGAGACGATGCTGCATCTGGCGCAGCGCATCTACAATCTGCTTGACGAGCTCAGGGCGGAATCAGAGGAAAAGACATATCTTCTGGTGGCGCACAACGGGATTGCCAGGGTTGTGCATTCCTATTTTTATGATATGGAAAATGAGGAGTACTCCGCGTTTGGCATCAGAAATTGTGAGATACGGGAATATCGATTTTAAAATAAAAAATGTTGCCTGGAGGCAACATTTTTTATTTTAATGGCTTTGCGCCTGCTTTTTCCTGCATTTTCTCAACCCAGCTGCGGAACTTTCCTTTTTTCTTGGCAGGTGCTGTGTTGAGTTTGCCGCGGATTCCCTTCACGTCAGTGATATAGATACCGCTGACGGTGGCTTTGACTTCCTTCTTGACAGGGATAATGTCAAAGATCGCGGCATCGCAGATCAGCGACATGATCTGGGGACCAATCTTGGCTTTTACGATTGGGAACTTGGCGCGGCGCATGTATTTCGGAGTCTGTTCCAACACCGCGGCCGGAAGCCCGGCTTCTTTTAATTTGAGTTTCTTTTTGTCGATGATGAGCATCGTGACGGTCTGCTTGGCAGCCTCGATCTGCGCTTCCTGCTCCGCCTGCTTTTTCTGCATCTTTTTACCGACGAAGTAGAGCACCACCAAAAGTACGACGAGAATGATTAAAATCGTGATTAATACTTTTGCCATTTGGAATCATTACCTTTCTTTTTTTCATTTTTGCCATGAAACTTTTATCGTTGAGCGCATGTATGGAACTGTTAATAGACTCCTGAACAGTTCCTGACAGTTAAAACGGCTGCGTTATATGCAGTTTCGGACACACGAGCGTTTCGCAAAAACTGTCATGCTATTATAAGGATTGTAACATTAAATACTGGAAAGTGCAAGAAACTCTGTCGATTTCATTGTCTTTTTCGCGCGATAATGTTATGATATATCTCATGAGGGGAAGAAACTATTGTTTCGGAAACAATAGTTTCTAAAGTGAAAAAGTTTATATAAGGAAGGATTATCATTGTATGAAAAAGAAATTGGCATTGATGTGCATGGCAGGTGTCATGGTTGTAAGCATGAGCGCCTGCGGGAGCGGGAAGTCGGATCCGGATGCACAGGAGACAGCGCAGACAGTGGAGGAAACACAGACAGATACTGCTCTGGAGGAGCGCACAGACAGTGGGCAGCCGACGGAAATTGAGAGAGTGAGCGACAGGGAAGATTATGTAGGACTGCAGGATCTCGATATTGAGGAATACATTACGCTGGCGGATTACAAAAGCATGAAGGTGAGCGCGGTCAAACCGGCAGTGGACGATGCCGCGATTACGGAGTATATTGACAGTGAGCTTCTGGTGGGAGAGATCACAGACAGGGCTGTCGAGGAAGGCGATGTGACAGACATCGATTTTGTGGGCAGGAAGGATGGCGTGGCTTTTGACGGCGGTACTGCGTCGGGATACAGGCTTATAATCGGTTCAGGCGGATTTATTCCGGGATTTGAGGATGGTCTTGTGGGTGTAATGCCCGGCGAGACAGTGGATCTGAATCTGGCGTTTCCGGATCCTTATCAGTATAACCCTGACCTTGCGGGGCAGGAGGTTGTGTTTACTGTCACAGTCAATTTCATAGAGGGATCGGCGGCGTACGAGACCGTGACACCGGAAGAGCTGGAGCAGCTTGGACTTCCGTATAAGACGAAAGCGGAAGTGTGGGAAGCCGGGAAAAAGGATGTAGAGAAGAACGCCGAGGAAACTTTCGCTGCAAACGCGAGAAGCGCGGTTGTGCAGAAGCTTGTTGAGGAAAGCGCCGCACAGTCGATACCGGAGTACCTTGTCGAGGAGGAAGTACAAAATTACAACTTTTACATGCAATCCATAGCGGCGATGTACGGCATGGATTTGGAGTCTTTCCTGGACACGGTGGCAGGTCTCACACAGGAAGAGTATGACAGTCAGGCGAATGAGATGTGTACGGAAATTGTGAAGCAGTATCTGGTGATGGAGGCTGTGGCGAGAGCGGAGGGAATTGAGATTACAGATGAGATGATACACGAAAGGGCAGATGAGGAAGCCGTGGAATATGGATACGCTTCGGGTGATGCGCTGATTGATGAGGCGGGATATACAACCTATCGAATGTCCATTGTACAGGAGCAGGTGATCGAGCGGCTGATGGGAATCGTTTCGGTGGAGGAGGAAGCGGCGCAGGAGGCCGCGGAATCGTAGTGCGGACAGCTGTGCGGTCTGCAGTGATGCAGGCATCGCATGCAGTGGGATTACTGTAAATGTGAGACGTGTTTTAGTAAAAAAGGGGAAGATACACATGAAAAAAGGATGCAGGCGTCTGACGATCATTGGATTGTGTGCAATCGTATTTTTTACGACCTGCGATAAGGGAATTTATCAGGTACAGGCGACAAAAACGGATGAGTTAAAGCAGCAGAACAAGGAAGACCAGGATCGACTGGAAGATATTGATGACCAGGTCAATGAGCTTGCGGAGGAGCAGGAGGGTATCGACGCAGAGATACAGGCACTCAGCAATAATATCGCAGAACTTATGGCGAGTATCAGCCTTTTGGAGGAGGAAATCGAGGTAAAAAAGGCGCAGATTGAGCAGGCGAAGATTGATCTTGCGGAGGCGCAGAAGGTAGAGCAGGAGCAGTATGAGGCGATGAAGATCCGGGTGAAGGCAATGTATGAGAGCGGCGAGACTTCTCTGCTTGACATATTTTTCAGCGCTTCTTCCATGCAGGATATGCTCAACAAGGCGGACTATATCGAGAAAATGCATGAGTATGACAGAAAGCTGCTCACAAATTACAAGATCGCCAGACAGAACGTGGAGGATTTAAAGGAAAATCTGGAGATCGAGGAGTCGGAGCTTGAGGAGGCGCAGGAGGGTCTGAAGGAGGAGATGGACAGCGTTGAGGAGGCAAGGGCTGAGCTCGAGGCGATCAGTGCAGACTACGCTGTGCAGATCAGCAAGGCCAGGCAGCAGGCCGAGGTCTACAAAACCCAGATCAAGCAGAGAAACGCGCAGATCAAACAGATTGAGGCGGAGGAAGAGCGCAAGCGAAAAGAGGAAGAGGAGCGTAAGCGAAAGGAAGAGGAGGAGCGTAAGCGAAGAGAGGAAGAGGCAAAGCGGGCGAGCGAAAACAATAACAGCAGTGACAGCAACAGCAGCAGTGACAGTAACAACAGTAGTGACAGCAATAGTAGCAGCAGTACAACAGAAAAGACGGCTGCAACAGCAACTGTTGATACGTCTTCCATCACGGCGGCAAACGGAAGCGCTAAGGGGAAGGAAATCGCGGCTTACGCCTGTGGATTTGTGGGAAACCCCTATGTGGCAGGTGGGACAAGCCTGACAAACGGGGCGGACTGCTCCGGATTTACGCAGTCAGTATTTAAGGCATATGGTTACAGCCTTCCGCGCAATTCAACGTCCCAGCGAAGTGTTGGCCGCGAGGTGAGCTATGCGGAGGCAGAGCCGGGAGATATCATATGTTATCCGGGGCATGTGGCTATCTACATCGGAAACGGAAAGATTGTCCACGCAAGTTCTGCCAAGACAGGA
This sequence comes from uncultured Lachnospiraceae bacterium, assembly GCA_947177165.1. GTDB lineage: Bacteria > Bacillota > Clostridia > Lachnospirales > Lachnospiraceae > COE1. Next base: position 1,535 of record CAMWTP010000134.1, on the reverse strand, counting down.
ATTAAGATCAGCAATGCGCTCTACCGCGATATTTTGTGCGTGCGCAGAGTTGTCTGAAAGAACGGAGCGGACGTCAACAGAAGCTGTGTCCGGGTGAGAGATGCGTAACGGGGATTTTTCTCATTATATATGACGAGACAAAGCGCGGCAAGATTGTCAACGAGGAGCAATCGGAGAGAAATGCCAGGCGACAAAGAGCGAGTAGGAGGGAGCAGACCCCTCCTATTCCTTTTTACGTCTATTCTTTATTGGAATGTGCATATTTTTCGCGGGTAGCAAGTCCGCCTCTGATGTGACGCTCGGATTTGTTGACATCCAACACAGTCCGTGCCTGTCTGGCAAGGGCAGGATTTACCTGCATGAGCCGGGAGGTGACATCTTTATGTACAGTCGATTTACTTACTCCAAATGCTTTGGCGGTCTGCCGCACAGTGGCGTTATTGTCGATGATATAGACAGCAATATTGATCGCTCTTTCTTCAATATAATCTTTCATATTCTTGAAAAAGGTTCTCCTTCTGAGTCATTTGTACATTCTATGAAGCTGTGATAAAGATTATGAATGGCAATCAATGTATACTTAGGAACTGTCAAAAAATAACTGACGCCTTCTGACTTGTCTGTTTTCGATTGTGAACAGGTACAGGAAATTCTTTTTCTACTTTATAATTTCTTTATAAATAATTAGAAAAAGATTGTTGACAATAAAAACCGAAAGTAGTAAGTTAGTATATGTAAATATTAGCACTCCATTGCGATGAGTGCTAATAAATTAAAGCAGCTTATGAACGATTATTATTTGGAAGGGGCGTGGCAGGTTGGATTTAGACGAGCGAAAGCGAAAGATTTTGCAGGCGATCATCCGCAATTATCTGGAGACAGGAGAACCGGTTGGAAGCAGGACCATTTCCAAGTATACGGACTTAAATCTGAGCTCTGCTACAATCCGCAATGAGATGTCAGACCTCGAGGAACTGGGGTATATCATACAGCCGCATACTTCCGCAGGCCGGATCCCGTCAGACAAGGGCTACCGCCTGTATGTGGATCAGATGATGCTTGAGAAGGAGGAGCAGCTCAACCAGGCGACACAGGAAGTGCGGGAAATGCAGAAAATGCTGCTTGACCGCGAGGATAAGATGGAGGCGGTGCTAAAGCAGATGGCAAAGATGCTTGCTGCCAACACAAATTACGCTACAATGATATCGGCTCCGCAGGTCAGGGGAAATAAGCTGAAATTCATACAGCTCTCCAGAGTGGACGCAAGGCAGCTGTTGACGACAATTGTTGTCGAGGGAAACGTGATCAGAAATGATATGATATCAGTGGAGCAGATGCTCGATGACGAAACCCTCTTAAAGCTGAATATTCTGTTGAATACGAATCTGAACGGACTCCCGATCGAGGAGATCAATCTGGCGATGATAGCAAACCTGAAGCAGCAGGCGGGTATTCACGCTGGCATTATCGCTGAGGTGATGGATGCTGTGGCGGCGGTCATCAAGGACGGCGAGAATGTAGAGATCTACACGAGC
>CAMWTP010000133.1 GCA_947177165.1 uncultured Lachnospiraceae bacterium | reverse complement strand
TCCATGGACAAAAGCTGTTGGATAAACGCATCATCGAGACGTTTCTCCTCATCCTGACTGCTTGACGAATAATAATATCCCCCGGAATAAATCTGTATCTGTGTCATCGAATTATAACTTTCATAACTGTCCAGCATAGACTGCTTGAGGCCGTTGCCCAGCGCAACCATGACAACAATCGACGTGACACCGATCACCACTCCCAGCACAGTGAGCACAGTGCGGAGCTTCCGCTTCCACAGATTGGAGATACTCATGCGCAGTAAATCAAAGAATTTCATGATTCATCATCCCCATCCAGCAAATCCATATCTTCCTGATGTTTCTTTGCCTTTCTCTTCTTTGAAACAATAACAGCAATAATCACGATCACTGCGACAACTGCCACCACAATGCCGATAATTGCGATCAGCGGAATTCCCTTCTGGGCTGTCTCATCCTCCATCGGCTCCATTGGTATCTCCTCCATCATGCCGTCGTCAAATGACATCTCATATACATAGAGATTCAGGTCCTTCTCATAGCGCGACTCATTTCCGGCCTCATCCTCATAGGTGACAACCGCCTTCACGATACCTTCACCCGTATCCGGTGCTATACCTGTCAGCATGGAATCAACATTCCCTGTATTTCCCGGTGCAATATTTCCAAGATAAGTGATTCCGCTGCCATCGATTGTCGCACTTTCATATGTAACTTTTACATTGTACAAGGTCGTCTTTCCAGTGTTGAAAATGCTGAACATGACATTGGACTGCTCACCAACGGCAATCGACTCCGGCATAACCTCAGCAGATCCGGTATCAAGCTTGGCTTCCTGCTTGATCGGCACAGACACATGCGCGACATCGGTCAGGTTCACCTGATCATCTGTATCATATTTCATATTTACCGTAAGCACATACGGCTTCTGGGAGAGATCCGACTTCGCCTCCATCTCGATACTCATATCATATGTTTCCCCCGGCGCGATTCTGTCCTTGTAGACAGAGCTGGAACCCGATGTCGGCAGGAATGCTGCATACGTGGCATCTGCATCTTTCCCCTCCACTGTCGCTTCCATATTAAAAAGCACGTTCTCAACCGCGGTTGCCTTAGAAGTATTCTTAACACTGACAGTCAGATAAAAAGTTGATCCTGCGTAAACTTCCCCGGGATCTGTCCGGTATCCGGTTACAATAATACGGGGATTTGCTGCTTTTTCCTCCTCCTCGTCGGGGTCCTTGATCAGCTTCTTCTTAGGGTCGGAACCCTTTACATTGATATAAGTCGTGATATCCGTCTCCACCAGCGCTCCATTCTGGTAATAGGTCACATGGAAAGGTAACGGGTAACAGCCAGTCAGCACGTCGTTTCTGACATTAAAATACCATCCGATATCCATGCGCTTATTGAACGCATCCGTCGTATCATCTGCAGCCTGTATAATCTGTATTGTCTGTGCATCATAGGCCTGACCAATATTAAAAGGCCACTTTGTCTTGTCATTTGATACTGTCGGCGTCACCACGACATCCGTGATATCCGTCTTACCCAGATTAATCAATGACAATACCACAAAAGTCTGTTCTCCGTATTTTACATCCAGAATCGGAACTTCATTGGAGAGCATCAGAAACTTCTCCGTTCCCGTCGTGTTCTCCTTGACAATATCAGCCAGATATCCCTCGATCTCAGCCTCGTAGCTCGTCAATTCTGACATTGTGAGTCCCGCATTTTTCATATAAGACATGGCGCTGTTGTAGATCTTATCCATGCGCTTGATCTTCTCGTCTGACAGCTTGTAGAGAATCTTCAAATCAGAATAATAGCGGTTCAGCTCCCCCCTGATCTGATCTTTCCACGCATCTGACACATACTGGTCACTCGGCTCACTGCCTGAACTGCCATCGTCGCCTGAGTCGTCTCCCGGCGAGGACGTTGTGCCGCTTCCTGAACTACCATACCTGTCCTCATCTGCCGACACTGTCAGCGCATTCCCATACAAACACACCACTGCCAGCATTAAGATCAATACCTGTATAAACTTTTTCATTTCTATCCTCCATTCCATCCTTTGCCTGTTATTCCCCCGCTTTGCCTGCCTTATCCGAATTCCCTTTCTCAAGAGAAACTACGTTGGCATTTTGTGTATTGTCAACCATATCGACAATCTTGCCGTCTACTATCCGAATGATCTTGTCCGCAAACCCCGCCAGCGTATTGTCATGCGTCACCATGATCAGCGTCCGCTTCTGCTCCCGCACGACATTCTGCATCAGATTCATGATTTCCTTCGACGTGTTGGAGTCAAGATTTCCAGTCGGTTCATCTGCAAAGATGATCTCCGGATTCACCACAAGTGCCCTAGCAACACCGACACGCTGCTGCTGTCCGCCCGACATCTGATTCGGTCTGTGATCCCAGTATTTGTCAAGTCCCACCATATGTACCATCTTCCTGGCACGCTTTGTGCGCTCCTTTTTGGACACACCCTGAAAGGTCAATGGAAGTGCCACATTTTCCACCGCATTCATCGTTCCCATCAGATTAAATGACTGGAAAATAAAACCGATATGTTCCCTCCGGAACCGGACAAGCTGGTTCTCATTTTTTGTCTCCATATGCTCCCCGACAATGACGATCTCTCCCTTTGTCGGCTTCTCCAGACCAGCAAGCATATTGAGGAGTGTCGATTTGCCCGAACCGGAAGTACCCACGATAGCACAAAATTCACCGCGGTTGATACTAAAGCTCACCCCATTCAGGGCGCGCACCCTATTTTCACCGATACGATATACTTTATATAAATCCTTCACCACTATGACCGGTTTGGATTTCTCCTTTTTTGATTGTTCGATTGCTGTCTCTGACATCTCAACCTCCTTTATATCCGATCCCGATTTGGCTATTTCCCCGTCCGGGCAACTGTGTCGTTCGAATTAATACAGTTCATACATTTTCCATTGAAATCATAGCACACATGATACAAAGTTGCAACCCATACTTGAAAAAAGAGAGCATAAGATTACTTAATTCTTATCCCCTCTTTTTGCTCATTTAATCTCTAATATTCATAGTCAACATACTCTGTGTCCTTGCGGAGCTTTCCATGGACGACGCTGCTTCTGTACTCACTTGTGTCGTCAACCTGATATTTGATGCCCTTCCTGTGATCTGCCATGATATTCCTCTGATTATCCGACAGGGAATTGGGAATCTCCGCCTCCGTGATCATGATATCCGCCACCTGTGTGACCGGCGCATAAGCAAATTCGCTGAACTCCGTGTAATAGGTATTCATCAGCACAAACTCGCCTGTATCAATATCGGACGGATAAATGTCGACAGCCTTATCATAACCGGTCTTAAACTGAAAAATTGCAAGCTGGCCTTTTAACTCAATATCACTGTCAAATAAATACTGCACCGTCCTGTCGCCAAAATTATTGACCGACACGTTTTTCGTGACATTGAGATTGATGTCATTCTTTATCTTATCTTCATAAAGCATCTTAAAGGACACTCCGAGCTCATCATCAATCTTGGTATACAGAATCACCTTCCTGCCTACATAACTGTTGTAGATGTCCTTCTTGATGACCTTCTGCTTATTCAATGTCAGATATACAAACTCATAACCAATCTCAGCCGCAGTTTTCTGCGCATCTGCAATCTGACGGTCCGCATTGTTTTTAATGCCGATTGCCCCCGCAGAGGTGACAGAATCCATCTTCACATAGCAGATTATTCCAATATTAATCCTGTACCACCCATTGGAATACGCACCCACCACTTGTACTGGAATGTTGGCACCGATCGTCGTGAGAACTGTTGATGTATAGGTAGGCTCTGCGTACACCACACAATTGTCCTTCGTGTAATATACATCCTGCATCGCTGTATACGTAGGTCCCTTGGCATATGTCACCATATCTGCACTTACAGGTGTACAGATCACTGCGGCAGCCATCACAATTGCTGCGGCTTTCTTCATAAAACCTTTTCGCATCTCATATCCTCCCTGCCATCAATAATTCTCGATCTTCGTACCTTCCGGGAACGAATTTGCCTGATAAGAACACCTCGAATTGATTGTTACCTCCTTGAAAACAGCATCTGCAAACGCAGAGGAACCAATACTGAGCGTATTCTTAGGTATCGTGACTTCAGCAAGTGCCGTACAGCCCGTAAATGCGCCATCGCCAATGCTGATCACAGACTTCGGGAACGTCACTTCTGTAATACCTGTACAACCCGCAAATGCAGTCTCGGGAATCGCCTCAATTCCGGACCGGATCTCAAGCGACTTGATACCAGTACATCCCATAAAAGCATTCTCTATCATCGTCTGCATTGTTCCGGGAAGCCTTACATCCGTAATCGCAACGCACCCCTCAAAAGCGCTCTCACCGATAAATTCCAATTCATTTGGCCACCGTGTCAGCGCCATCGCCGTACAGCCCGTAAAGGCTTCTTTTTCTACTCTTCTCAATGAGGATGGCAGCCTTGTCATCTCCATTTTACTGCAATTGTTAAAAGCCTGCTCCCCGATCGTCTCGATATCGTTCGTGAGCTTGACGGTCTTCAAATCCGTACACTCGTTAAACGCCTTTTTGCCAATCGCTGTCACACCGTCCGGTATCGTAATCCGTGCAAGCTTTGAACAGCTGTCAAAGACACCTTCACCCATCTCAGTCAGACGATCCGGCAAAGTGACATCAACCAAAAATTCACTGCTCTTAAACACGTTCTTCCCTAACTTCTCCACCGTATCAGGAAGCGATATCCGCACAAGCGTCTTTGAGCTTGCAAAAGCCGAATCCCTGATTTCCGTGACTGGCTGGCCGTCTATCGTCTCCGGCACATCAAGTGTCGCTGCCGTACCGACATATTTCTTGATCGATACATGATCCTTATACAACGTATACTCATACTCGCTGTTTTTCTTCTCTTCCGGTTCATTCACTTCTGTGCTGAACTCCTCTGACTCTGTCTCGGTCTCCTCAACAGGACTTTCCAGGAAATAGTCGTGATTGTCGTTCCTGTTTCCATCCACAGAACCGTTCGTCTTTGGATTGCCCGATGTACCTGTGGAAGTGGAAGAACTCGTCGTTCTCTGCGCCTCCGCCGCCTCTCTCGAAGCAGCCGCTGACGATTCATCCTCAAACACCTGCATCGCCTGCGCGTAGTTGCTCTGTGAATCCTCGATCAAGGACTGTATCTCAGCAGGAAACTCGCCATCCGCCAACATCTCCTCCTCGGTCTCCGTCTCTGTCTCAATCTCCGAGACAATCTCTGTCGTAGATTCCGGCTCTGCACCGATCACTCCCGTCTTATTCAGATACATTCCCAGCAGGATTGCAAATGCAACAGTGCATCCCCCCACCATTCCCCAAAAAAGTTTTTCCATTCTGTCATCTCCGGTTTAAAACTTATTTATTAAAATCTTCCTCTGATATCTGCGTGCCATAGAATGCACCGCGGACAACAGTTTTCAAGCCCTCGCATCCTGTCAGCCCTGTCAATGCGCAGCAGTTGCGGAAAGCCTCGGCACAGATCTTATTCACAGAAGCGGGAACTGCCACATCCAGTATCTCCGTGTGTCCCTTGAACGCCTCCGAACCGATCTGTTTCACACCGTCGGGTATCTCCACATGTGCATCATTTCCCTTGTATGCCAGCAGGATACCATCGCCCACAATCAGGAAATCACCATCGGACTCACTGTTTTTCCAGTTATTCATCCAGGCTGTTCCCTCAAACGCTTTCGTGCCGATATCTGTGACCGAATCAGGTATTGTCACATCTGTGAGATTTGTACAGGACAGAAACGCACCATACTCAATCTCCGTAACATTGTCCGGAATGACAATCGACTTCAATCCGCTCTCTGCAAATGCCAACCGTCCTATCGTCTTAATATTCTCACTAATATCGTAATTTGTCAAATCCTTCTGCTTATAATATTTTCTCTGTGCTATGCTGTCGCTCTCCGCAGTACTGCTGTTCTGGACATTGACCGTTATAGAATCCGAAGTGTTCTCTTCCTCCTGCGATCCCGAAAGCGACTGATCCTGATTGTCAGAATCCTCAGGCACTACATCTGCCTTCACTCCGCCGGGTATTCCATACACCTGTCCTCTGCGGTTATCCATCAGCACAACTGCCCTGCCCGCCACGATCACGGTCTTGCCGATTACATCATCTTTCTCAGGAACATCAAGCGGATGAATATAACCTTCTGTACTCTGGAAACCGGAAGAGTTCTGCGTCGTCTGCTGTCCATTCCCCGAATTTCCCTGCTCTGTATCGTCCGTGCCCTGATCCCCGGTGGTAGTTGTCGTAGTCGTTGTGGTGGTAGTTGTCGTTGACGTACTGCTGTCAGAACTGTCACCTACATTTGGCATCTCCTCAAGTCCCACATTGCTGTCCATAAAATCTGTCGGATATTCCGCTTCATAGATCACCGGAATCTTATTGTTCCTGCCAAAGGTATCTGCTGTGCTAGACTTGCTTGTGTAAATCTTGAGATCCGGACTGCCTGCAAATGCTCTTCTGTCGATGTTCACCACGGATGCCGGTACCACTACCTGCTTCAGATTCGCATTGTTTGCAAACGCCCTCTCGCCTATGCTGGTCGTAGGATTCTGTATCACAGCATTCTCCACGCTTCCCATGCTCGCCATCGCCTGCCTGGGAATACTCGCAACCTTGTTGGAAACCATCACATTTTTGGTATTCTGCAGGTTCCAGAAAGCATACGTGTCAATGCTCTCCACAGTATCCGGCATCACATAATTGTCGCCCTCACGCGCCGGAAGAACCTGATACAGCATCGTCATGTTGCCATTGTATACCGCGCCATTATAGTAAGTAAGGTACTCGTTGTCCGGGTCAATCGAGACAGTCGCAAGACTGTCGCAGTTTGTAAAGACACCAGATCCCCATGACCTTACATTTTCTCCGATTTCAACAGAAGTAAGAGAGGTACACCCCTCAAAGGCACCGGGTCCCACCTTCTCCACACTGTCAGGGAGAATCACGCCTGTGAGTGCTGTACAATTTTTGAATGCATTGAATGATATCTGGGTGACAGAGTCAGGGATAGTGAGACTCGTCAATGTCTCATTCCCCGAAAAAGCCTCGTCACCTATTGTTGTGATCGTATCCGGGAGACTGACATAAGTGTCAGTTCCCAGATACTTTGTCAATGTCGTTCCATTGATGCGGAATCTGTCATCCTCTGCGGCTGTCACACCGCCGCCGATTCCTCTGGCAACAGTCACAAGCGCAAGGATTCCCAGTACTGCCAAGCTTGTTAAAGCTGTGTATATTCTTTTCATATTGGTCTCCTATCTGTCCAGTTGTAACTGTATTATACTGCCCTGAACCTTCTGCGCCTGCGTCCGTCACTCATAACAAACAGTAAGATTGAGATACAAGCCATACCGATTGCAGCAAACCACTTCGGATGAATCGGATCACCCGTCGCCGGTGTCGAGTCAAGCATCTGACCTGCTATCAGATTATTGGTATCCACATAGATCACATACGGTGAGAAATGCGGCGGCACGAATGAGATACATGCAATGCCGTCAATCGTCGTAAATCTCGGTGTGAGCTGCTGCAGGTTTCCGTTGTCTGCCGCTGCGACGCGCGCGTTTCCGCCATACTGAATCAGCACATCCGGAATCGGCATCGTCACTGTGATATTTAACCCTGTCGTATCTGTAATCTTATTCTGACCAGTCGAGTCATAGAGTGAGATATCCATCGGTAGGTATGCCAGACCGTTCAGTGAACCGTATGCATTTGTGAGCGCCTGCTCCACTTGTGCCGTCGCCTCCGGCGATTCTGTGATTCTGACAATAAAGTTGTCTGTAGAACCGCTGACTGACATGGATGCCACATCTGTGTTGGATATACCGTTCTTCGTAATATAAATTTTGTTGCCGTTATTGTTTGTCGTTCCGTTTGCTGGATTGTTGACAGTACCGTTGGTTCCCGTTGTAGAGGTTGAACTGCCCGGTCTGTTTGTCACTGTATTCGTGTTTGTGTTGGTGCCTGGTCTTCTGGATGAACCGTCATCATCATCGTCGTCATCCGTTCTCGTCCTGTAATTTGCTGTAACTGTCACATCTGCCGCCGGCATCACAAAGGATGTCGATACAGAGTTTGCATTGGCAAATCCTAAACCGGAGTTGTTCGTCGTCCACCTGGAGAATACTCTGCTGGATGACTCCGGAGCGTTGGCTGT
>CAMWTP010000132.1 GCA_947177165.1 uncultured Lachnospiraceae bacterium | reverse complement strand
GAGTATGAAATAGAGGAGTACGAAGAAGAGCAGGAGTACGACGCAGAGGAGTACGATGAGGCAGAGGAATACGATGAAGCAGAGGAATACGAGAGGCAGCAGGAGTGCGATGAACTAGAAGGATACGAAGAGCAGCAGGAGTACGACACAGAGGAATATGATGCAGAAGTGTATGCGGAGCAGGAATATGGCGGGACGGCAGAGGAGGATGAGTCGCTATATAGTACAAAGGAAATCAATATTGAGATTTATGAGCCAGATGACTATGCGGAAGATACAGAGAGCTATTATGAGTACGAGGAGGACGATCACGCGGATTCCGGGGGGGACGACTATGTGTCTGACGAGTATTACGATGATGAGTATGCAGATGATGAGTATGATGATACAGAAGAGTATATAGACGCGTATTACGACGAAGAAGCGCAGGCAGATGGCGAAGCGTATTATGACGATGAGTATGATGAAGAGACAGACGAATCGTATTATGACGGGGAGTACGATGAGGACTCTTTCGACATTGCATATGGTGCGTTTGATGAAGATTATGAAAGTGATGTCGCTGCATATGGAACAGATCTGCCGGAGGAGCCGGTTGACTTCTGGCAGAGAGTAAGATTCCGGCTGGGCCATCTGACCGCGTTTGATGCAGTGCTTGCGTCCACAGGCGTGGTGGTGCTGGTGGCGGCAGCTGTGATTCTGAGCATGTTTGTACAGTCCCGGCAGCTGAACAGGCAGATTGAGGCGCTCGCACCGCTGGGAAGTGAGCTCAGGGATATGGGAATCGTGGGGGACAGCGGTCTGCTGGCCATGGCAGACGCGGCACTCCTGGGAAATTTTTCACAGACGGGGAGTACGGAAGAGGGAAGTACAGAGGAGGATTCATCGATTGAGGTAGTTGAACCGCAGGAGACGAGCAAGGTGAATGTCAGCTTTGTGTCTGTGGAAAAAGATTTAAAGATACGCTTTACAGATGTAAATACGGGAGAACTGATTACAGGTACTGTATTTGAGGTGACACTCACCAACGCAAAGGGAAAGCAGCTTGTTCTTACAGATGATGATATGGACGGCATCATTTACGCGCAGAATGTGAACGCAGGGGTGTTCGACGCGATCGTGACTTCGACAGATAAATACAAGTTCCCGACAGTGGCACAGCAGGTCACGGTAAAGGATAAAGTCGAGTATATCGTAATCAATGTGCAGGATGAGGTGAAGACAGAGAAGCAGATCGATGTGGTGGCTGAGGATACGGAGAAGAATGTTGCGCCAGTGGAGACTGAGGTTTTGAAAGATACTGTCGAGTGGGTGGAATCGACCAAGACACCTGTGAGCGGCTCTGAGAGCTATCTGCTGGTGGATAAGAACACGATCGCGGATCCGTCGCAGGTTTCGATGGCAGCGGCGAGAATGCTTTTTGATACATTGAATGTGTCTCTGGACCGGACGAGTGCATCGTTGAGCGTAGGGGCGAGTATCGATCTGAAAGGGACAGAATTTTCTAATAAAACAGAGGGGGATATTGAATACCAGTTCTCAACTGAGTGGAAGAGCTCCAATGACAGTGTTGCGTCAGTGAGCGGCGGTAAGGTGACTGCAAAGGCAGTGGGAACCGCGGACATCACTTATACAGTTACCAGAAAAACGATCACGACGACTACTGAAACCAAGGAGCCCGTCAAGGAGACCATAGAGATATCCGAGAACGAATATAATCAATTGTCCTCGGAGGAACAGGCAAAATGTACACTGATTGAGGGGAGCAGCGAAGACCAGAAAAGATATACGTACGAGAAGGTGACGCAGCAGGAGCCGGAGAAAAAGACAAGCGAGACGACGGACAGCGCGAGTGCGACGTGCACGGTCACTGTCGAGGCGGCAAAGATCACATCTGGCAGTCTGGAACTGTCTAAGAGTGCCGACAGCTGTGCGGTAGGAGCGACTTTGACCGTGAAGCCTTCAAAACTTGTGTACACGAAACAGGACGGAAGCACGGAGACACTCACAGGGAATTTCCCGTCCATTGCATGGGAAAGTGATGACAAGACCGTTGCGACGGTTGGTACGGACGGTGTAGTGACCGGCGTTAAGGAAGGAAAAGCGCATATTACAGGCAGGGTCACTGGCATCAAGGGGGCTGACGGAAATGAACTCGATATCAGATGCAGCGTGGAGATCAGCATTGCCGGAAGTGTGGATCTTACACTCACACTTGACCGCACAAGCGAGGTGTACATTGCAGTGGGAGGCTCCACGACCCTTGTGGCAACGGTGTCAAACTATAAGTCTGACGCAGGCGTGACATGGGAGACTTCTGACAAGAAGGTGGCGACCGTCAACGAAAAGGGTGTCGTGACTGGTGTGGCTGCGGGAAGTGTCAAGATCACAGCGACGACAAAGGAAAAAGATTCGCAGGGCAGGCAAAAGCAGGCGACCTGCGTCGTGACAGTTAACTCCGATGCGGCATCTGACACCACGACAAAGCTGAAAGACAAGAACGGAAATCAGATTTACATCAAAAATGCGGACGGAACCTATAAGGAGGCTGTCTATGCAGATTACTACACCAGCTCCGAGTTTTATATATCGGCACAGGCGAATTACGTGTATACAGGATGGCAGACGATTGACGGAAAGACGTATTATTATGACAAAAACGGAAATGTTGTGACTGGTACACAGATTATCCAGGGCGTTACATACAATTTTGGCTCAGACGGGGCAATTGCGACAACTGTCAACGGTTCGACGTTTGGAATTGATGTGTCAAGACACAATGGAACGATTGACTGGAATGCAGTCAAGGCATCTGGTGTCGATTATGTCATTATCCGCTGTGGGTACAGAGGTTCCTCCACCGGTGCACTGATCGAGGATCAGAATTTCAAGACAAACATTAAGGGCGCTACGGCGGCCGGACTAAAGGTCGGGGTGTATGTGTTCTCCCAGGCTGTCAATGAGGTCGAGGCTGTCAAGGAGGCATCGCTTGCGGTGAGTCTCGTAAAAGGTTATAATCTCACCTTCCCGATCTTCATCGACACGGAGGCCAGCGGCGGCAGGGCCGACAAGATTGATAAAGCGACGCGCACGGCGGTGGTGAACGCGTTTTGCCAGACAGTCGCAAGCGCAGGATATAAGCCGGGAATCTATGCATCAAAAACGTGGTTTGAGGACAAACTGAATATGGGCTCGGTTGCCAGCTGCAAGATCTGGCTTGCACAGTACTCTGCCACACCCACTTATAAGGGCAAATATGATATGTGGCAGTATTCCAGCAAGGGAAAGATCAGCGGAATCAGCACCGATGTTGATTTGAACTACAGTTACTTGGGGTATTAGGGTTGCATTATTGCCAGATTTAGGATAAAATGAGATGTACGATTAAATTTCATGTGGAGGTATATATTTGATGAGAACTTATTTGGTGACTGGCGGTGCAGGTTTTATCGGATCGAACTACATTCATTATATGTTTCGGAAATATGATAACGAGATCAGAATCATCAATGTGGACGCGCTGACTTATGCCGGGAATCTCGAGAATCTCAAAGAGATTGAGAACAGGGATAACTATGCGTTTATCAAGGCCGATATCACAGACAAAGATGCAATCGCAAAGATTTTTGCAGAGAATGATATTGACAGGGTTGTTCATTTTGCCGCAGAGAGCCATGTAGATAGAAGTATTAAGAATCCCGAAGTGTTTGTGCAGACAAATGTACTTGGCACTGCAGTGATGCTCAACTGTGCAAAGGCGGCATGGGAACTTCCGGACGGCAGTTTCAGCGAGGACAAGAAGTTTCTCCATGTGTCGACGGATGAGGTGTACGGTTCCCTTGAGGAAGACGGCGGGTACTTTTACGAGACAACCCCGTATGCGCCGCACAGTCCGTACTCTGCGAGCAAGGCCGCGTCGGACATGCTCGTGAAATCATATATGGACACCTACAAGTTCCCGGCAAATATCACCAATTGTTCCAACAATTATGGCCCGTATCAGTTCCCGGAGAAATTTATTCCGCTGATCATCAACAATGCACTGCAGGGAAAGAATCTTCCAGTGTATGGGGACGGCAAAAATGTGCGCGACTGGCTCTATGTCGAGGATCATGCGAAGGCGATTGACATGGTGCAGGAAAAGGGCAGATTATTTGAGACGTATAACATAGGCGGACATAACGAAAAGCAGAATATTGAGATCATCAATATCATTCTCGACACACTTCAGGAGCAGCTTGCTGATGATGACCCGAGAAAAAAGCTTGTATCCAGGGATCTGATCACGTATGTCGAGGACAGGAAAGGTCATGACAGGCGTTATGCGATTGCGCCGGATAAGATCAAGGCGGAGATCGGGTGGACGCCGGAGACAATGTTTAAGGATGGTATCAAGCAGACTATTCAGTGGTACTTTGAGCATGAGGACTGGATGAAGAATGCGACAAGCGGCGATTACCAGAAATACTATGCTGAGATGTACAAATAATTTTAGAGGATGATGGAATAGGGAACGTCAGTACCAAAAGGAAGAGCGTGTTTGAAAATGGGAATGATTTTTCAAACACGCTCTAGGGCGTTCCCACTTTGACATATGATGCGCAGGGGCATGTACAGCACCTGTGCGGTAATGGATATTAAAAAAGGAGCAGACAATCAATGAAAGGTATTATATTAGCAGGCGGCAGTGGCACAAGGCTCTATCCTCTGACCAAGGCAATTTCCAAGCAGATCATGCCGGTCTATGACAAGCCGATGATCTATTATCCGCTATCGACGCTGATGCTTGCGGGCATCAGGGATATTTTGATCATCTCGACGCCGCGCGACCTGCCGGTGTTTGAGGAACTGTTCGGCACAGGAGAGCAGCTTGGACTTCACATGGAATATGCTGTGCAGGAGCAGCCGAGGGGACTTGCGGACGCGTTTATCATCGGAGCTGATTTTATCGGAACAGATTCCGTGGCGCTGGTGCTCGGTGACAATATCTTTTATGGGCAGAGTTTTTCAAAGCTTTTGCAGCGCGTTGCGGCAAAAGAGAGAGGCGCTACCATATTTGGATATTATGTGCGCGATCCGCGGGAGTACGGCGTTGTGGAGTTTGACAAGGACGGGAAGGCAATCTCGATCGAGGAGAAGCCGGAAAAACCAAAGAGCAATTACGCAGTGCCGGGACTTTATTTTTATGACAACGATGTTGTCGAGATCGCCAGAAATGTAAAGCCCTCCGCGAGAGGGGAAATTGAGATCACGAGCATCAACAATGAGTACCTCCAGCGAGGGACGTTGACGGTTGAGACGATGGGGCGCGGATTTGCGTGGCTGGACACAGGAAATCATGACTCGCTTCTCGATGCTGCAGACTTTGTCTGCGCGTTTCAGAAGAGACAGGGACTCTATATTTCCTGTATCGAGGAGATTGCATATAAGAGAGGTTTCATCACGAGAGAGCAGCTGTTGAAGCTTGCGGAACCGCTGATGAAGACAGATTACGGAAAGTATCTTGTAGAGGTTGCCAATGGACTCTAAGGGAAAGAAGATCGGAATACTGTTTGTACTGTGTGCCCTGCTGGCAGTTATGGCGGCAGTGGTGCTGGCGAATTATAACCGCCTGATAGGGAAAGGTGTCAGTTCCACGGTCAGCAGTGCGGACAGTGTTTCCAGTCAGATCATAGAAGCGGACGGAAAGGTGCACGGCGCGGATTTATCAGCATTTATGAAGGACAGCGATTTTTTTGACGCCGATGTGCCGAACAATTCCAGTCAGAATACATATGATGAGGTGGATGAAAACGGAGAGCCGGTGCGCAGTCTCACCATTTCAGCAAGCTCTGTCGAGCGGGATATCAGAGTGAAGATTATGGATGACAAGGGCGATGTGGTATCTGGACAGGAGTTTGCAGTGGAGGTCGCGGACACGGGAGTGTATGTCGACGAGGACAGGGACGGCGTCATCCTGATATCGGATATCAAGCCCGGAGAGTACAAGCTGTCCCTGAATGAGCAGCAGGGCTTTAAGGTGCCGGCATCCCCGGTCAGCGTCAGGGTGAAATCCATTGTGTCCTACACCGTTATCGATGATATTGACTTTTTTGTGCATGCGGAGTCGGAGGTTGATATCCTGAAGGAGGATACCAGTGATAAGGAGCTCGACAGCGAGGATGAGGACGATTCGCAGTACACAGCGCTGCTTGACATGGAGGAGGACGAGCGCGCGAATGCAGTCAAGCTTGGCATCGATGTGTCAAAGTGGAACGGCGAGATTGACTGGGAGATTGTGAAGGCCGAGGGCGTTGATTTTGCGATTATCCGCTGCGGATACAGAGGTTCTTCCTCAGGATGGCTGATCGAGGACCCGTATTTTTACAAGAATCTGACAGGCGCGAAGAAGGCGGGCATCAAGGTTGGCCTGTATTTCTTCACGCAGGCGACGAACCTTGTGGAGGCGGTTGAGGAGGCGAGTATGGTGGTATCCCTGCTCGGAGATACCGAGATTGACTATCCCGTCTTTATTGATACGGAGGGTGCCGGCGGAAACGGAAGGGCGGACAACCTGGACCCTGCAACGAGAACGGCAGTGGTCAACGCGTTCTGCCAGACAATTCAGAATGCAGGGCTTGATGCAGGCGTGTACTCGGGCCGCAACTGGTTCTATAACAATCTCGTTGTGGATGAGATGGATGCGCCCAATGTATGGCTTGCAGAGTACAGACAGACACCCCTGTATGAGGGACGCTATGATATGTGGCAGTACACTTCAAGCGGCAGTGTTGCCGGCATTGAGGGAAGAGTGGACTTAAATATCAGTTATCTGGGAATCGAATAGCGCCGTGGGATGAAATTTTGAGATAGAGAAAGGAATCATAAAAACATGGGAAAGATTACAGTAGAGGAATGCATATCTGACGGGGTGGTCATAGAGGGGCTCAAAGTGATCACGCCGCAGGTGCTGGAAGATAGCAGGGGTTATTTTATGGAGACCTACAACTACAATGATTTCAAGGAAGCGGGCATTGATCAGGTCTTTGTGCAGGACAACCAGTCGGCGTCAAAGCGGGGCGTGCTCCGGGGACTTCATTTTCAAAAGCAGTATCCGCAGGATAAACTTGTCCGCGCTGTGCGGGGTGAGGTGTTTGACGTGGCAGTCGACTTGCGGGAGGGCTCGAAAACCTTTGGAAAATGGTTTGGTGTGTTCCTGTCGGAGGAGAACAAAAAGCAGTTTTTTGTTCCCAAGAATTTTGCCCATGGTTTTCTGGTTCTGTCGGAGTACGCAGAGTTTTGTTACAAATGCACGGATTTCTATCACCCCAACGATGAGGGGGGGCTTCTGTGGAGCGATCCCGATATCGGGGTGAAATGGCCGATATCGGATAGTATGGTTCTGACTTTTTCCGAGAAGGATCGGAAATGGGGCGGAATAAAGGATTTTAAGCGATGAGGAATGGTTTGGTGCAGCTGTGGCAGTCAAGGCAGCTGATCTGGAAGCTTGCGAAAAATGATTTTAAGAACCGCTTTGCAGGCTCGTATCTGGGACGCGTGTGGGCATTTGCGCAGCCTGTCGTGACGGTGCTGCTGTACTGGTTTGTGTTTGGGCACATCATGATGGCAGACAAGAGGGAGCTGCTGACCACAGGGGTGGAGGCGCCTTATGTGTTGTGGCTGACCGCGGGGCTTGTGCCCTGGTTCTATTTCAGTGAGGCTCTCAGCAACGGGACGACATCCCTTCTCGAGTACAGCTATCTGGTAAAAAAAGTGGTATTTCAGATCCGCATTATTCCGATGGTGAAGTTGATCGCTGCATCATTTACGCATATCTTTTTTGTGTTATTTATGCTGCTGCTGTATTTTTGTTACGGTTATAAGCCGGATATCTATCTGCTGCAGCTGATTTACTATAGTTTCTGCCTGTTTGTGTTTGTGCTGGCGCTGAGCTATACGACTTGTGCTATCGCTGTATTTTTCAGGGATTTGATGCAGATCGTCAACATTTTTCTGCAGGTTGGCATGTGGGCTACACCGATCTTGTGGAATATTACTTTGCTTGACAGGGAGCCAGTGCTTCAGGGGATCATCAAGTGCAATCCGATCTTTTATATCGTGAACGGTTACAGGGATGCCATGTTTGCCGATACGTGGTTCTGGCAGAACGGGGCCATGACGGTGTATTTCTGGGGAGTCACTGTGGTACTATTTGGGCTTGGAACAGTGATCTTTCGAAGACTTAAGGTGCATTTTGCGGACGTGCTTTAAGTGTGAA
>CAMWTP010000131.1 GCA_947177165.1 uncultured Lachnospiraceae bacterium | reverse complement strand
GCCAGCGGCAGCATGAAAAGCCGGGCTTATGCAAGGAATGTGGTATTCCAGTGCGTGAAACGTGGGGAGAGCCTCATCATTACCGATCCAAAGTCGGAGCTTTATGCGGATCTGTGCCTCTATCTTGAAGAGAACGGCTACACCGTGCGGGTGTTCAACCTGATCAACCCGGAGAATTCCGACAGCTGGAACTGCCTTGCGGAGATCGAAGGGCAGGAGATCATGGCGCAGCTCTTTTCCGACGTCATCATCAGGAACACCGGCTCACCAAAAGGCGACCATTTCTGGGACAATTCGGAGATGAACCTGCTGAAAGCCCTTGTGCTGTATGTGGATCAGGGGTTCCCGCCGGAAGGAAAGAACATCGGGCAGGTCTATAAGCTGCTGACCATGAACTCCGAAAAGGAGCTGAACAGCCTCTTTGACCTGCTCCCGGTCACCCATCC
Source organism: uncultured Lachnospiraceae bacterium (assembly GCA_947177165.1). Lineage (GTDB taxonomy): Bacteria > Bacillota > Clostridia > Lachnospirales > Lachnospiraceae > COE1. The sequence continues at coordinate 7,924 of CAMWTP010000131.1, read as the reverse complement.
AGCAAAGGCGCCCTACAACATCTTCAAGCAGGCGTCCGACACGGTGCGCAGCGGCGTCATCATCGGGCTGGGCACAAGGCTGCAGGTGTTCCAGAACAGGCTGATCCGGCAGATCACCAGCTATGACGAGATTAGCCTGACGCAGCCGGGCTATGAGAAGTGCGCATATTTCTGCATCACTTCAGACCAGGATTCCACCTTTGACTTCCTCTCCTCCCTGTTCATGTCCTTCGTGTTCATCAAGCTGGTGCGCTATGCGGACAAATACGGGGACGGCGGGAGGCTCCCTGTCCCGGTACATATCCTGGCGGATGAGCTTGCAAACGGCGGATGCACCATCGCAGACCTGACAAAGAAGATCAGCACCATCCGCTCCAGGCAGCTCTCCATCAGCTGCATCTTCCAGAACCTGCCCCAGATGCAGAACCGCTATCCCCTGAACCAGTGGCAGGAGATCATCGGGAACTGCGACACCCAGCTGTTCCTGGGCTGCACCGACGAACTGACGGCGGAGTTCATCTCAAACCGCACCGGCGAGGTCAGCGTGGCTGTATCCAGCCAGGCAAAGCAGCTCAATACCTGGCGGGTGTCAGATTACACGCCGGAATACCGGGAGACACATTCCATTGGGAAGCGCAAGCTGCTGACGCCGGATGAGGTATTGCGGCTGCCGCTGGATGAGGCACTGATCATCCTGCGGGGACAGAAGGTGCTGAAGGTGGGGAAATATGACTACACCCTCCATCCGGAGAGCCGGAAGCTGAAGGAAAGCCGGGCCAGCGACCATATCCCGGAGTGGCGCAGGCTCCCGGAATCACCGGAACCGGACTTTTCACGGCTGATGAAGCCGGAACCGAAGCAGAAGAAACCAAAGGCGCCCAGAAAGAACCCTGCCCCTGCAGACACTGCCCCCACTGGCCCTCCCCCTGAATGGGCGGATGAACGGCAGGCATTTTTCCCTGCGGACGGGGACTGCGAAATCGTCATGACGGACAAAAAATCCATCATGTCCTGAGCTGCCCGGCAAAACAACCTGCCTGTGAAAACCTGCAGACAGACCAAATAATCATGAAAAGGAGACTAAACTATGCCCAGAAAAGCAAAAACGGAAGAAACTGTTGTAACTGAAGAAAGCGCCATCCTGGAGAATGCACCTGCAGAAACAGGAACCCTTATGGAAGGGGACTCCCCTGCGGAGGGCGAAATCCTTATGGACGATGGAATGCCTGCAGACGGGGATTTCCCTATGGATGGGGAACTGCCTGACTCCCAGGAGGGTGCCATGGATGAGGAACTTCCCGGTTCTGATGAAACCGCTATGGAAGATGGCGTACCGGCATCTGACAGTGCCATTACAGATGGGGTTATGCCGGAAGAAACATCCCTTTCCGGAGAAAACATGGAGGCGGAAGCAGAAACCGGCAATGACAGCGGGATGGAACTGCAGCAGGAAGATACGGGGGAGGCCCCCATCGAAGGTGACGGAGTGGCGGCTGCTAATGCAAACGGTCCTGCTCTGGAACTTTCCTCTGAGACCGGAACGGAAGATGGAAGCGGCACAGGGAAAAATAACCCTGAAATTTCAGCCCCTCCCAGAAGACGGAAAGCAAAGGCCGCCCCTGCTCCAAAACCGGAACCTCCTGTACGGAAGACCGCCCCTTCCACCATCCTTACCCTGAATGCCGATTCTGAAGTGGAGACACCTGAGAGCAGGGAGGATACCATCTGGCATGAACTGCAGAACGCCTACCGCACCCGGAAGATCCTGACAGGAAACCTGGGCGGCATTGAGAAGATGGACGGAGGCGGCACCATCGCAGTCATCTATTACAAGGATATGCGTGTCGTAATCCCCCTTTCGGAAATGATGATCAACCTTGTGGAGGATGAAGCCCATGATTACGGGGAACTGGTGCAGCGCCAGAACAAGATCCTCGGCAACATGCTGGGATGTGAGATCGACTTTATCATCAAAGGGCTTGAGAACGCCAGCCGCAGCGTGGTGGCCAGCAGGAAAGATGCCATGTATAAGAAGCGGCAGATTTTCTACATGCCGGATGCGGCCGGAAATTCCCGCGTATGCGAAGACCGCATTGTGCAGGCGAGGGTCATTGCCGTAGCTGAAAAGGTGGTCCGCGTGGAAATCTTCGGCACGGAATGCTCCATCCTTGCCCGCGACTTATCCTGGGACTGGCTGGGTGATGCCACGGAACGCTTCCATGTGGGCGAGCAGATCCTTGTCCGCATCTTAAGCGTGAAAATCCGCTCCCTTGAAGATATTTCCGTAAAGGCAGACGTCAAGAGCGTGAACGGCAACACCAGCAAGGACAACTTAAGCAAGTGCAAGATCCAGGGCAAGTACGCCGGAACGGTCACGGACATCCATAAAGGCACCGTATTTGTCCGCCTCCACATCGGCGTCAACGCAGTCGCCCACAGCTGCTATGACAACCGGATGCCTGGCAAGAAGGATGATGTCAGTTTCGTGGTGACGCGGATTGATGCTGACCGGAATGTAGCAGTGGGGCTGATTTCAAGGATTATTAAACAGAATATTTAAAAAAGAGCGGGTGGCATTTTTCCTCTATGTCACCTGCTCTTCCTTTGCCTTATGTTCTAATGTCCCTCTTCAATTACAGTTCTTAAGGACTCCTTATCTCTGGCGATCAGAAATCGCATCTGCTCCACATCACTCTTCAAATAAACGCTATTTAACTCATGCACAATTTCTTCGCCAACTGTCTTTAACCGATTACTTTTCATTTTAGGAATAGTTCCATTATACAGTAAGGCAATTTGGGGATGAACCGGTAGATATATATTGCTAGGCATGAGTCCACGCTCCTCTGTATCACATAATTCATACATTGCAGGAAAACTGCTTGCAATAAATGGCTCTCCATTAGAAACCAAAAAAGTATAGTTCATTTCTAAAATACGGGGGGCCAGCCTTGACCCCTCAAATTCCTCTGTAAGCCATACTCTTTTATCAGCCGCCTTCACCAGAGAATCAATATCGCCCAAACCCATTATCTGTATAATCTGTTCTATCGCTTGTATCTCTTCATTCTCCTTTAATTCCTCAAGCGGCAAATCTGACTCTATCTGTCTTAGGGACCAAGGATTCCTCACAAATATATTGGCCACAAAGCTTGCAAGCATTTCTTTTTCTTCATGGTTGCATATTAGGGCATTTTTGTTTTCTGGATTCCTACAAATATCAATTATCCTTTTCAGTAATGGACTATATTCCCCCTCTTTGTCTGCAAAATAATTCTCAATCTGATTTTCCAAAACAAATTTTCCTAATTTAGACTCTTCATCTTTCCATGGTGTCTCATATAAATACTTCTCATAACAGACTTCCTTTGGAGTTCGGAAATAATATTCTTCTTTTACCCTGTCAAAAACCCATAATTTATTGTCATCAGATGTGAAATTCCTAAGATAGAACTGAGGAACATAATGCTGCTTCTTAGTCATGCTCCAATTCCACCTTCACTTCATCTGCCGTTATCCAACCCTTTTCCTCTGCAGAGTCCTCTCCTTCTTTCAATATAGCCAGGAGCCTTTCTGATGCTCGACTCTTTAACACCATATTTTCTTCATCCACAAGTCGTTTCTCCAGCTCACAAAAAAAGTCTCTGCAGTCACGACCTTTTCCTGCTTCAATGTCATAATAACTTTCCTTTACCATCTGCCGTATTTGATTCTGATCTAAATCTCGTCTATTATCCGAAATGTGTTGTTCCCAATTCATGCAAATCACCGCTTTCTGTCAAATATATCTTAAGTATCTTCACGAAGTCTTGATTTCTCATCATAATAAAAAATTTGGTCATTTTTGCATATAGACAAACTGATAACTCTTATTTTGGCAACTTCACCCAAAATCATGAGAATTGGCTCTTTGCAATTAAAGTTTTTATCTTGAGCTATTTTTTTCATTTGGGCTACATCTGTCGCACTCGGAATTGGCTTTGAATTCGGATGCAAATGCCACTCCCCTAAATAATATTCGTTCTGTTCTTTCCAACATTGCTGTAATAGGCTCTTTAGCCCTTTGATACCTCTATAAAACCTGAACCTAGCCGCTTTAGAATCTTCAGGAGGTTTTGTGAATTCTGTTATAACGGCATTTTGACACATCTCATCGTAATAACCAATAATTATACCACCTGTTTCCAATTTATTCTTATTATCTGCAACAATTGACAACAACTTAGAGTATGCCGCATCTTCTATAAAAATCTTTGACTTAAGTTCTATATTTTCATATTCTTTCATAACCAGCGAATAAACCATCCATTCCATATTTTTTTTGAAGGATATAATTATGTGATCCTTCCTTTCCTCTGGCTATGAGCTGAATAAGCATCTCTACTGCTGATGTCGCTGCTAAATACATATCACAACCAAGAGCTGGGAAAACAGGATGCCAACATCCAATGCCCTCCCATGGCAACCCATCTGCTAACATTTGTTCTTTATCCTGTTGTGTTATTCTCTCCATGCGGCTATCAAACATCGAACTATTAAAGCCTTTTCCCTTGTAGTATATAAAATATAACCTTTCTGCCTTATAACCTACAGATACTGAAACGAAAGTTTTTCTTTCACTAATTTGTGATAGCAGATTTATAATGGCATCTTTTGCAGTACAATCAATGAGCACATCATATGAATTCAAATAACTCAGATTATCAGCTGATAAATACTCCGTTAAGGCTTCAGCCTGTACATGGCTGTTGATTTCCTCCAAACGTTTCTGTAGTTCAGCAGCCTTATTCTGATGCAAGCTTTTAATTGATAAAGTATGTCTTGCAAGATTTCCTACTGCCAGACTGTCCCCATCTATAAGCAGGATTTTCCATACTCCTGACCGCACAAGTAATTCTGCAATAATAGAGCCCATAGAACCCACCCCGATAATCGCAAACCTCTTACTGGTTATTTTCCTGTCAAACATTCCTCTGTTCAAAATTTGCTTCTGATTCCAGTTCTCCGAAAAGCACCACTCTATTTGTTGATTGTTTTTAAGAACATTTGATGAGTCCCTATAACGCCAGCCAGCCTTGTTTGCCCGGAATCCTTTTTGAGTTTTGTTATGGTGTGAAAGGACAGGAAGCATCCAGGCCCACCAGTGGTAATTCTCATACTCTCCTCCAAACCGCCTCGGAACGGGAAATCCAATTAAAAACAAATGCTTCTTCCCATCCCTCATCTTATCCAGAAGTCGTACAACATCCGTATCCCACGATAGATTATTTAACTCAAGTGCTTCCTTTAATTCGCCAATCGTATTTGGTGCCTGCCATCTGTTTACTACTGGCACATGGTCCATTATGAGCCAAATCCCTTTGCAAGAATTTTTGTCACTTTTGCCAACATATCCGCCCCACACATTCTGAACGCACATATTTCCCTTTTCATCCCAAAATGAATCAACAAAATACTGACTGTTTCCTTGGTAATACATCTTAAATATTCCCGATTTGGCTCCTGCATCTTCCCATTGCATGAAAGAAACGCAATCTTCATCGAAAATTACTTGTGTCTTCTTTAATTCATTTACATCTGGTAATTCAAAATTGTCCTGTTCAGAAACTAAATTATCATTTTCTGCCTTATCTATCCATTCCAAAAGCCGTATGATATTCCACTTTATTCTCCCTGTTGCCTCAAGAGGTTCACTATTTATATCGGCCACAGATTCCAATGGATCTTTAAGACAAACATCACCTTCTCTCCATAATCCATTTTCTGAAATCAGTCCATTATTAGATTGGTGATAAAATGTATCTGAGATTCCTCCAATCAAGGAAGGAAAAATTTTCACTTTTCCATAAGGAAAAATGTCCTGAACCGTTATGTACCATACCGTCTCCCTCGGAATATTTCTTCCTGCAAAGTTATGATGTACATTGATGCTGAAATACCATACCGAATCATCTACATCCCATGCCAAATCCGTTATTAGCTCCACTTGACTAAATTCATCAATACAACGTCTGCTTTCCAGCAACATTTCAGATGGTTTTTTCAAGCAAATCTTCCTCCCGTCAAATTAACACTTGGCTCCTCTCTTTTTGTAAATACTGCTTGCTGTTGTTTAGGCGCCTCTGGAAACTTATTTCCAAACAACTTTCTCCATAAATCTGCACTTTCCTGAACAGTTTCTGCCTCATACGCATTTCTTGCTATGACTGCCGCTTCACAAACTGATTCATAAAACGCATCATAGTCCTCTTCTGATAACCTGCCAAATACGTCATGCTCTGGCACCCCTCTATCCTTCAGTTCTGGTTTCTGAGGATAATCAGAAACTATTTTTTCAAGAGTTAATACTACTCCCTCTGCAATTGACTTAATTCCATCCGGACAGCAGTCACCTACAAAATGTTCCAGAGGATAGCTTTTGGGATGCTTTATATCTGGAAATTTTTCTTTTCTCCACCACTTAATACATTTTACAACATTCACATAATGCCCGTTGCAGCTCGCATTTTTTTCGTGAGTCCAACGAATCTGCTCCAGTGGATGTGTTTTGTCCCATAAATCCGCCTCCCTGTCCGGAATAAACAATGGCTCATTCTTCCAACTTGCATTGTCATCTGCTGCCATAAACTCCGCAAATGCAGTTTTCCATGGATTATATGCGCTTTCTACAATCTCTGCAAACATTTCACTCATTTCTTCCACGTCATTGTCTGAAAGAACAGCCATATTCTCTAACAGCCCCTGTTCTGCCAATGACGGAGCAGAAGTTGGAACAACATCCAAGTCTACATGTGTCATCTCAATTCCCCACGAACGCCCCTGCTTTCTATACTTACCATCATAGTATTTCTCTAAAAACGGTTCAAAAACATTCAAAGCTTCTTCTGGAGTTACTTCTTCTTTATCCAGTTTTGTTACTACTACGATATCCACATCTGACCGTTTTCCCTGTTTTGGCCTTACTGCAGTAGACCTTCTGTAGCTTCCCTGTAGAAATGTTGTTACAATAATGTCTTTAAGATCCTCATCGGCCATCAACCTGTTTCTCAACGTCGTATGGGCAGACTTCAGTTCATTAACCTGATTATCAGTCAATCTGATTTTCTTTAAAAAATCATTGAAATAAGTTACCATTTTCTGTGCCATTATAATTCTCCTTTCTGTGGAAACGAAATTGTCGGGTAGTATGTATTCTCATTTCTATTAAACTCATAAATCTGTATTTTGCCGTACATCATGGATTGCATTCCTAAATAAAACATCAAAGAATGGGGGCCTGCAATAAATAAATGCATTATCCCTTTCTTCAAAGTTCCCGGGCGTCTATTTATCTCACCATTTATCTGCTTTGCAAGCTGCCATGCATGGGTTCCGTTTTTTACAGCATCAGTTCCAAAGTCTTCCAGTGAAAAACTTTTATAAAGACAAATTTTAAGTTTACTATTTTCTATAAAATCCTTAACATCCCCGTTGATATCCTGCGTGATGCCTATAGATACTGCCATATCACATTCCCCATTGCATAATACTTCCTCCGATATAACAAATTTACTATATTCCAATTCATTGGTATCATTTCTTTTCCAATCAATGCAGCCATCCAATGTCTTTTGCACAGGAATCACTTTTATCCCAGATTTTGGATTAAGTATACGCCCAACAGTAAAAGAAACCGATAGCAATGTCTCTAAAGCTACATGATACTCTATCTTATAATCAAGCCTGCTGCTAACAAATTGTTCTACCGACTGAAAAACATCCTCCCAGGACTTCCCTGGTCTCAGCTCCCTTTGATTCAGAATGTCTGCCAAATCCAATACATCACTCGCCCAGTTTGTCAACCATTCTGTATTTCTGGTAAAACTTTTTATGTTACTATTCACAGTCATTTTAATATCTGATTTTTAATGAAGTCCCATCAGAG
>CAMWTP010000130.1 GCA_947177165.1 uncultured Lachnospiraceae bacterium | reverse complement strand
TCGCGGCTGCGGCTGGCGCGATACTCACGGCAGATTTCATCTGTCGTGAGTATAAATATAAGAGGGAAGGGAAAGCGATGAAAAACATAGTTGTTATTTTTGGCGGTGCATCTTCGGAGTACGAGGTTTCACTGCAGTCAGCATATGCTGTGATCAAGAACATTGACAGGGAAAAATACAATCCGGTGACAGTCGGTATCTCGCGGGAGGGAAGCTGGTTTTATTTTACTGGCAGTATTGACAAGATCAAGGATGATACATGGTGTGATGAAGCAGACTGTGTACCAGCCATGATTTCACCGTACAGGACAGAGCATCAGCTGATTATTCTACATAGAGAGGGAATCAGAACCATTTCAGTCGATGCAGTTTTCCCAGTGCTGCACGGGCGCAACGGCGAGGACGGAACGGTTCAGGGAATCGCGGAGCTTGCGGGGATTCCGCTTGTCGGCTGCGGTACACTGGCGTCTGCACTTTGCATGGATAAGGACAGGGCCCACAGACTGGCGGGGCTGGCAGGGGTGCGTGTGCCGAGGGCGATGGTGCTGACAGACAACAGCGCAGTCAACAAGGCGTTTGATTTTGCAAAAGAGATTGGTTTTCCGGTCTTTGTAAAGCCTGTGAAAGCGGGATCGTCCTATGGTGTGACAAAAGTGGCGGATATGGAGCAGCTGGCACCAGCGGTATCGCTCGCTTTCCAATATGACAACCGTGTCATTCTGGAGGAGACGATCGACGGATTTGAGGTGGGATGTGCGGTCTGCGGCAGTGACAGGCTGATTGTCGGGGAAGTGGACGAGATCGAGCTCGATCAGACAGGATTTTTTGATTACACAGAAAAATACACACTCAAGACAGCAGCGATTCATGTGCCGGCAAGGATTTCTGCAGACAAGGCGCGGGAGATCAAGGAGGCTGCCAGGAGGATATATAATGCGCTGGACTGTTCCGGCTTTGCGCGGGTGGATATGTTTCTGACACCCGAGGGCGAGGTTGTATTTAATGAAGTGAACACAATCCCGGGATTTACAGAGCACAGCCGCTATCCGGGCATGATGAAGGCGGCGGGGTACAGCTTTTCGGAAATACTGGACCGGATCATCGGGCAGGTATTTGTGTAGCGCGAAGGTGTGACAGGCCTTTTGCAGATGCGCATATCCAGAAAAGTGGGAATCGTTGTGGATGAAATACAGGAGCAGTGAGCTATGAGGACAATCGTATTGAGAAAAGAGGATATCTACAAGGGATATCTGATTTTGGTAAACAGGAAATACCAGTATCACGAGCAGCATCAGGAGCTGTCACATGCAGGTACATGGAATGGAGAGGAGATTCTCTTAGAGAGCGGGGCAAACCGAGAGCTGAATAAGCTGATGGAGGAGATCGGCGGCTGGGATCAGATTGTGCCTGTGAGCGCGTGGCGTTCGCTGGAGGAGCAGCAGGAAATCTGGAATCAGTCTCTGGCGGAGAGCGGACAGGCGTTCACAGAACAATATGTCGCCGTTCCCGGACATAGCGAGCATCAGACCGGGCTGGCGATAGACCTTGGATTGAAACAGGTGGAGATTGACTTTATCCGCCCGTATTTTCCGTATGAGGGCATCTGTCAGACCTTTCGCCAGAGGGCAGTAAAGTATGGACTGATACAGCGCTACCAGGAGGAAAAACAGTCTGTGACGCAGATTGGGCATGAGCCGTGGCATTTCCGGTATGTGGGGACACCGCACGCGGAGATTATGGCACAGAAGGGATTTGCGCTTGAGGAATATATTACATTTTTAAAGGACTATTGTTATGGGAGAAATCCATTTATTTTTCAGACATATCAAATATCTTTTGTGAAGGCAGCAGGCGGGGTGACGGAGATTGCGGTAGACGATGCACAGCCATATCGCATTTCGGGGAATAATTGTGATGGGTTTATCGTGACACAGGTCATCGGGAAAACAGAAGCATATCAAAGTCCAGATTACAGTGGGGATAATCGTGTAACGGGGGTTAATGGGAAAGAGGATGGAGATGAAAGCTGAAAATAAGGGCCATGATAAAAGTTATACAGGAATCGACTTCTTTCGGCTGGCTGCGGCGCTGCTGATCATCACGATTCACACATCGCCGCTTGCTGATTTTAGCGAGACAGGTGATTTTATTCTGACGCGCATCGCTGCGCGTGCAGCGGTTCCGTTCTTCTTTGTGACTTCCGGTTTTTTCCTGATTTCCAGATACAATTACCAGATGGGAAAACTGTGTGCTTTTGTGAAGAAGACAGCGTTGATTTATGGCGCTGCGATATTGATTTATCTGCCGGTTAATCTATACAATGGATATTTCAAAATGGACAATCTGCTGCCAAATCTCATAAAGGATATTGTGTTTGACGGCACACTGTATCATCTGTGGTATCTGCCAGCGTCAATCATTGGCGGGGCAATAGCATGGTATCTGGTGAAAAAGCTGGATTACAAGAAAGCGTTTGCGGCAGCAGCAGTACTTTATCTGATGGGACTGTTTGGGGACAGTTACTATGGACTGACAGAGAAAAGTCTGATATGCAGCAGTTTTTATGCGCTTCTTTTTCAGATATCAGATTACACGAGAAACGGTATTTTCTTTGCGCCGGTCTTTTTCGTAATGGGCGGGTTTATCGCGGATCGCAAAGAGGAAGCGGCATGCAATGAATTGATATGCGCTGATTCTGAGCCGCGAAGAGCGGAATCTGTAAAAGATGGCGTTTGCTTTGGGCTGATGCTGGCATTGATGCTGGCAGAAGGGCTTACGCTGCACCATTTTCAGATACAGAGACATGACAGCATGTATGTGTTTCTGCCGCCGTGTGTGTACTTTCTTTTTTCGTTCCTTCTGCAGTTCCGGGGAAGGCGTCGCGTATGGCTGCGGGATGTGTCGCTGATCGTCTATCTCATTCACCCGATGATGATCGTCATAATCCGCATGTTTGCAAAACTGTTTTCTATGCAGAGTCTGCTTGTGGACAACAGTGTGGTTCATTTTCTCGCAGTTACAGCAGCATCAATTGTGTTCAGCGCGGCGGCAGTGGGATTGTGGGGCCGGTTTGGACGTAAACGGAAGAGACACAACACCGATACCGACAGGGCTTATGTAGAAATTAATCTGGAAAATCTGGCGCACAATGCGGAGGTTTTGCGCAGTGCATTGCCGCGGGGATGTGAGCTGATGGCGGTGGTGAAAGCGGAGGCATACGGACATGGAATGTGTGAGATCGCGATACATCTGGACAAAATTGGTGTCAAAGCCTTTGCGGCAGCGACGATTGAGGAGGGCATCAGACTGCGCAGATGTGGTATCAGGGGTGAAATCCTGATTCTTGGCTATACGGCGCCTGAGAGGGCGAGGGAGATTCGAAAATATGACCTCACGCAGACACTGATTGACTATGATTATGCGTGCAGACTGGAAGAACAGGGCTGTACTGTCAAGGTGCATATGAAAATTGATACAGGGATGCACAGGCTTGGGTTTGATTCTGACTTTAATATGGAAGAAATCCTGTGCGTTTTTGCGATGGAGCACCTTGTCATAAACGGCATCTACACGCATCTGTGTGTCGCGGACAGTCTGGAGGAAGAGGATGTCTGGTTTACGAAACAGCAGATTGCAAATTTTTACGGTGTCTTAAAACAACTGAAAAAACAAGGAATACACGTTCCGAAAATCCATATACAGAGCAGTTATGGACTGTTGAATTATCCAGAGCTGAAATGCAATTATGTCAGGGCGGGCGTTGCCCTGTATGGCGTCCTAAGCACTCCGGATGCCCAGACGAAACTGCAGCTTAATTTGCGTCCGGTGCTCGCGCTAAAGGCAAAGGTAATTCTGCTCAGGTTTGTTCCGCAAGGGGAGTCTGTGGGGTACGGCAGAACCTTTGTCGCCGACAGGGACAGTGTCATTGCCATACTGCCAGTCGGCTACGCAGATGGTTTTCCGAGAAATCTGTCCGGCAGGGACAGCTATGTGCTCATCAATGGAAACTGGGCACCGATTGTCGGAAGAATCTGTATGGACCAGCTTGCAGTGGATGTTACAGATATTGCCGATGTCGAAGTCGGCATGACTGCGACGCTGATCGGCAGTGACGGCAGCGAGACGATCGCTGCGCCGGCAGTGGCTGTGGATTCCGGGAGCATCACGAATGAGCTGCTCAGCCGGCTGGGGAGTCGTCTGGGTAGAATATAAAAATGCAGGCATCTGGATTTTTACGGTCATATTGGATTTGTACAGTGTTTGCAGGAAGATAATGCATAGGCACAATCGGTAAATTTATTCTGCAAATAGAAAATGGACATTATGCACAAAACTACGCGCGAAACACATGCGCAAATCGACGAAATGCACATAAAACGCCATTTTTTACTTACAAAAATAACCTTTTTCAATTATAATAGAAGTAGAAAATCATTTGAAAAGAAGGTAGGTAGAAAATGAAAAGAGTAAAAGCAGCGTGCATTACACAGACACTGCATTTCTTGTTGAAAGAAGATGCCGGGCGTGATGAGACCGTAAAGTTTGTCAGCGAAGAGGTAAAAAAATATAAAGAACAGCTTGATAAAAATAAGGTCAAATACAAGATTCTTTCCGAGGAAACGCAGGAGGACGGCTCTGTTATCATCGAGATTAAGAAGCAGTACAATACATCTCCGGTGGGAAGTTATCTGGATTAACCATTATGTATTTGCATTTAGGGCGTGCACTTATCTGTTTGAAGTGTGTAAAGAAATTCTAAGCGGCCAAAGTACGCTCGCTAAGAATTTCTTTACACATTGGAAGAATGCCAAGAGCAGGCATTCTTCTCACGGATTGTTTGTGTCGGCTGCGCCGACATGACGGGAAGTGTGCGCCTTTTTATGTACAATTTTTATGTGCAGGGCGCGCAAGAAGATTCGTGTTTGCTGTGCATTCCTCCGCGCGGCGTATAGGGGAGAAGCGTATGCTCCTGCATGTTTGCATATATCCAAGACAGACAATCTGATTTTGCTTGTATCATGATATAAAAAATGTTATGGTTATCTCATACGATTTACGGAGAATCAATTTTCAAGGAAAGAGATGAGTTGATACAATGATACAGATTGCAGTTTGCGACGATGACGAGAGTGCAGTTGGGGCACACAAAAAAGCCGCGGAGGAATGTCTGAGACAGTGTGGAATCGCAGGGGAGATCACGACTTACACCGACAGTGAGAACCTGCTCTATGACATCACAGAGGATAAATTTTATTATGATTTGATTTTGCTGGATATCGAGATGCCCGGCAGCACTGGCATGGAGCTTGCGCAGAAGGTCAAGCCGTTTTTATCCAACGTAAAAATAATCTTTATCACTTCCCATATTGAGTACGCGATCGATGCCTTTGAGCTGTCCATCTTCCGCTATGTGCCCAAGGACGATATCACCAGGAGGCTGCCCGGCGCGATTATCGATGCCCTGAAACTGATCGATTTGGAAGAGGGAAAAGTGTATACTATCCGCACCAACAGCAGACTGGAAAAAATACCGTACAAAGACATATTCTATATTGAGCGCGACGGCAAATATGCCAGTATTACGGCTTCCGGCGGGGTATCGAAAGTGCGCAGAAGCCTGCAGCAGGTCTATGAGGAGCTGGGCGCGGAGGAGTTTCTGTACATTGACCGGGGCTGCATTGTCAACGTGATACACATTATGCAGGTGAAAGACGGACAGGCGGTGTTGAAAAATGGGGTGTCGCTTCCTGTCAGCCGCTCGCATCTGCAGGGAGTGAAGGAGCAGATTAACGCATACTGGGGGAGTCACATATGATAGAAGTGCTAAAAATGCTTTGCGGTGTCGTCTGTGGAAGTGTGCGTGTCGTTGTCTGCCTGTTTCTGCTCACCCGTCTTCTTTCTGCACAGAAACCGCAAAAGAAAAGTATTGCGGCAGGAGCGGCAGGTGCAGCAGTCATCGCGGTTCTTATGTCGTTTGCAGGACTTTCCGGCTTTTACCGGATTGTGCTGGAAGTGCTTTGGATCGCTTTTTGTGCAAACCGGCTGCAACAGGCGGATCTGCGGATGAGTCTGTTTATCAGTGTCTTCTATGAGATTGCGGTCTCTTTCTGGCAGTTTCTTCTGGCGTCTGGTATGGGGATTGTATTTCGCTCAACGGCGTTTTTGGATAATGGTACATGGAGCGGACAGACTGTTATGTGGCTGTTTCATTTGCTGCTTGGCGCAGTGTCTGTTTTTTTGCACGATAAGCGGAATATATCGGGGAAAGATGCGTTTCGCGCTGCCACCGCAGCTGTTTTGGCGGGATTTCTTGCAGTGATCACCCTGTCTGAGCAGACGATGCTTGCAATTCCCGAGGACACTCTTGATCTGTGGATGATTCTGGCGGTTGTCCTGATGATGTCTGTGCTGGTATTTAATATGAACCGACAGTACGAAGCGGAGAAGGAGCTGGCAGAGCTCAAAGCCGGGCAGGCCGAGCTGCTGGAGAGGGATTACACTGCACTGAACAAGGCCTATGCAGTCAACGCAAAGCTGTTTCATGATTTTCACAATCATATCGGTGCATTGCGCCAGCTTCTCGCCCATGAGAAATACAGCGAGGCAGTGCGGTATCTGGATGAACTGCAGGCACCTGTCCGCGGGATGGCGGATACGGTCTGGACAGGAGATGACACATTGGATTATCTCATCAACAGCAAAGCTGCCGCATCTGCATCTGATAAGATTGACTTTCAGGCGCAGGTTGAATTTCCGCGTCACACGAATATCCAGAGTGCGGACTTGTGTGCGATTTTGGGAAATCTGCTGGACAACGCGCTGGAAGCTGCCGGACAGGTGCCGTCGGAACAGCAGCGTTTTGTCAGGCTTACTGTCCGCCGCATTCATCAGATGCTGGTCATTAAAGTTGAGAACTCCTGTTTGAATACGCCGGTTCAGGAAAACGGAATACTGAAAACGACAAAGGATGATGGCGGACTGCATGGGTGGGGACTGCAAAGCGCACAGACAGCGGCGGACAAATACGACGGCACGGTGCAGACGACTTGCGCAGATGGCATATTCCGCGCAGTTGCCACATTGTCGTATCACGGGATTGCCATATAATGATAGAAAGCGACAAGAATAACTGCGGAATGAATTAAAATCATTCCGCAGTTATTTTGTGGTCAAAAAACTACCGATTGCGGACAGTCTGGCACGAGGCGCTTATTTCGGTTAAGATAGAAATGTAACAAGGAAATACGGTTTTCATCGTTTCAGATGAGAAATTTGCAAGGGGGAATAAGTGATGCGTCATGTGTATATTCGCGGGATTCTGGCTTTGATCTGGATGGCAGCGGCTGTTGTCAGCGGCGTGCAGGGAAGGTGGGAGATGGCAGCGTTCTATGTTCTGATGGGCGGTGTCTGTCTGTACGCAGCTTACGCTATGTGGAAGAAGGGAAAGAACCATGATTAAGACAGATCCGATGCTGCGCGTACAAAATCTAAGTGCATGGTACAGCAGTGGGAAGAACGTCCTGACGGACTTTTCTATAGAACTGCGGGAACATGAAGTGGTGGGGCTGATTGGCCTGAACGGGGCAGGAAAAACCACGTTTTTAAAAGTGTTGTCAGGGCTTTTGTCCACATTTTCTGCGGAGGAGATCAGCTTTCGCGGACGGAATGTGAAAATGCGGGATAATGCGTTTAAAATATGCCGTTACACGGTGTTCGCGGAGGACAATTCATTTCAGTATTTCACATTCCGGGAATATCTGTCATACGTTTCTGCGGCGTATCGCCGGAAGAGACTGGACATGAGTGCGGTAGCTGTACTCATACAGGGATTTCACTTTGAGGATTACACAGATATTTTGCTGAAAGACTTGTCAACCGGCAATAAGAGAAAAGCATTTCTGATAACTGCGTTTGCGCTAAAGCCGGAATTACTTTTGCTTGACGAGCCTGTAAACGGATTGGACTTTCAGAGTACAGAGTTTCTGTATCAGCAGATTGCGGGATATAAAGCCTATGGAACGGTACTGTTCTCGTCGCATATTCTGGAAAGTATTACACTGACTTCTGACAAAGTGCTGGTTTTGGAGGAGGGGCGTATCCGACAGGCCTTTGAGGGAGAACAATTGAACGCAGAAGAGATTCGGGAGGCGCTGCGCTATGAGAATGATGTTTGATTTTTTTGCCAGAAAGCTCTTTGGTGTAAAATATGAGCATTTGAAAAGAGTGTTTTTGACAGATCTGATTGTGTTTTTGGGACTGCGCATCGCTGAATACCGTGTAGCGGCGGCTCCGTTTATAGTGTATCTTATGGTCAGCACTTTCAGTGCCGGGGTGATGTGGCGTGCTTTGTCATCAGATGAAAGCGCTGCAAATATGAAAAATCTGTATATGCTTCCGTTTGAAGAGCGGACATTTGTGTATTCCTATGTGTCTGCTGTGGGGGCATATACACTGTTCACAAAGACTTCCGGGTTGCTGGCTGTCGTGCTGGCTGTCTGCACATGGAGCGGGGAGACGGCAGGGTATGGGATTTTATGTGCGGTACTCTG
>CAMWTP010000129.1 GCA_947177165.1 uncultured Lachnospiraceae bacterium | reverse complement strand
GACCGCCCATGTGTCCCCATTGTCTGACAAGAATGGACAAGACGCAGTGGGAACGGCTGATTGATGCGTATTTCACATTTGCAGAGGTCAACAAGAATTTCAGAAAATATCATGAAGATCGTGGAGAACCGCTTTTCCAGGTGGAGCTTCTGACGGAAAAGAAGTATGTTAAGCCGAAAAACATTGCGGTAGATGACGATTTCACACAGCAGATATGCGCAGGAACGAGCATGGAAGAAGCCTTAAGGGCGATGGAGAAGCCTTTTGCAGATATTGTGAGGAATCCAGTTCCAAACCGAAACATTGAGGATTATGAGTAATCAAAAAGGAGGATTTTATCATGAAGAAAACAACGTTAGAGTATTACAAAGCGGCAGTCAGACAGGCAGGAAACGCAAGGGAGGATATTGAAAGGGCAAATGCGGACTATGAGCATGGATGTGTATTAGCGAAGAACGCCCTTGATGCAGGAATTTCAGGAGAAAATGGCTATAAAGGCGATCTTGAAAGGCTTGCACAGGAGAGGGATGCTAAGATAGAGGGCGCCCTCTGCCGTATCGATAAAGTGGGCGAGGAATATGCGGAGGAGATGGCAGAGCTTGGCAGACTGGACGGCAGTAGGATTGATGAGGGCGCAATGAAGCTGTTAAATAGCGGTTTGCAGCTGACCAATGAGGACTGGCAGGAGTTAGCGAATACTCATAAGGATAATCATGTTATGACAAGGATTCTCCGAGAAAGATATAATGCGAATCGACCAAAAAGTGATGGAAATGGGCTGACGTTTGTACAGTTCGGGCAAAGTCCACAGGACAGGCAGGAGAATTTTGTAAAGTTTATCAGAACGCTTCATAATTCATGCACATATAGTTCTATGCCGAGAAATGGTACTGTTGATTTCGCATCAAGACAGGATTATCATAACTTTCTTGCGAAGGACTCGCTCGGAAGGATGAAGCCATTCGGGGATGAAAGTTTTGATACTGTGGAGCAGGATTTCCCAGTAGCGTATGTGCAGGCAAAGCCAACAATATGGTGATACATTGATAATTCTTATAGAAATGGAGGGATAGGAAATGGGGGCAACAATGTCAGCAGAAGCAGTTGAAGCAAGGCGGTCTTATCAGAGGGAATACAGGCGCAGGAATCGGGATAAAATCAATAGCCAGAGAAAGAGCTGGCGCGCAGAGAATCGGGATAAGGTACAGCAGTACAACCGGGAATACTGGGAGCGTAAGGCAGGAAAGTCGAAAGGCATCAGGGCATCATGGGAAGATTACGGCATCACACCTGAAAGGCTGAATGAACTGATTGAGATTGTCAAATCAAATAAACATGATGCTGTGGTACTCTCTGCGGCTCACAGGGCAGATGAAAAAGCAGCAGGGCATATTATTATGTCTGTGAAAGAAAATGCGTCCTATGAAGCTCTGGAAGCGAAACAGGCGGCAGGCAAAATTGAGAGGATTGCTCTCGGACGCAGTGATTTTTATGGGACACGGCGGTTGTTCTTTCATTATCTGGATTGTTCATTGAGGGAGATACAGGCAAAGAAAAATGAGGAGGTAAAGAATGGATAATTTAACAGCTACGGCATTGAGCTCCATGATTCATGAGCAGTTCGAGAGGTGGAATGAGCAGAAGGATGTCATGAATCGACTGAAAAAAGGATTACTTGAAGGCTGTACCGACGAGGACAGCAGCGAAGAAGTTTATTCCAAAATGATTATCAATTCTATGGAGATTGCGGCAAACATATCTGCGAAGATTATTATGGAGATTTTATTTACAACTGGAATCATGGAACCGGTTGAGGAAGAAAAACTTCGAAAGAATGTCCTGTCTGTTATAAAATAAAACATAAATGATACCGGCTGATCATTGGTTTCAGCTGCTAACCTGAAAAAGTTACAGGCAGACTTGCATAAGGCATCTCTGCTTTTGTGGAGGTGTTTTTTTAATGGCACAGTATGATGGAAGTATAAGGATTAATACAGAAATAAATAGTAAGAATGCATCGGCACAGCTTATGACACTTGAAAATCGTATCGTCAAGACTGCCGACAAGATTGCTGCTTTGCGTGCAAAGATGGATGCTTTGAAAGATGTGAAAACACCGACGCAAGAATATTCAAAATTAAAATCAGCTCTTGAGGAACAAATTTCAAAGTTACAAGAACTGAATGAGTATAGACAAAAATTTTATGAAAAAGGATTACTGAATGAAAATCAGCTAAAAGTAGTAGATGAAAATATTAAGTTATTGGAAGAAACGATAAAAAGAATTTCCGGCGAAATGTACAAGCTTGATAGTGCAGGACAGGCGTTTACTTTTGGGAGCGATACACAAGAGTATGCAAACCTTAGGCAGCAACTTCGATATGCCGAAAATGATCTTTCTATACTCACAGGGAGGCATGAGGAACTTTCTGCGAAACAAAATGACAACAGCGAGAGATATAAACAACTTAGCAGCGCAGCAAAAACTGCGTTTAATTCCATTGGGAAAGCACTCGAAAAAGCCAATTCGCTTATAGACAGCTTTGGAAAACGTATCAAACAGGCATTTTTAAACTTTTCAATATTGTCAGGAACTTCCAACAAAAGTGCAATAACTACAAGCAGGATACTCAAGAGCATTCTCAGATATGGTTTGGGAATCCGTAGTCTTTATGTTCTTGTGAACAAGATAAGGACTGGAATCAAAGAAGGCTTTTCAAACTTCATGGATTACAGCAGCAAGTTTAAAAGCTCGATTGACAGTATTAAATCCAGCGCATTGACTTTAAAAAACGCATTTGCAGCGGCATTTTCTCCGCTTGTCGAAATAGCTATTCCATATATCCAGCGCGTGATTGATTACCTTGTCAAGTTGTTAGATGTAGTAGGACAGGTTATAGCAGCAATTACAGGGCAGAAGACGTATACAAAAGCTATTAAACAGACAACAGCAGCTATAGAAGACCAGAACAAGGCGCAGAACAAACAGGTAAGCAATCTTGACAAGCTCAATAACCTGACATCTGGTAGCAGCGGAGGTGGAGCAGATGGAAGCATTGGGGATATGTTTGAGGAAGCGCCAATTGAGGATAAATGGCAAAAAATGGCGGATAAAATTAAGGAAATCGGAAAGAGTCTATTCGCTCCTCTAAAAGCTGCCTGGGACAAAGAGGGCAAGTTTGTCATGGATTCATGGAAATATGCCCTTGATGAAATCAAAAAGCTTGTAAAAGACATAGGGCGCGATTTCCTAACCGTCTGGAATCAACCAGAAACCATTGCAATGTTTGAAGATATCTTTCATATCGTCGGCGACATTGGACTTGTGGTTGGCAATTTGGCGAAGAACTTTAGGGAAGCATGGAACACGAATCAGGTAGGCTTACACATATTTGAGAATATCAGAGACATTTTGGCAGTGATTATTCACAATATTAGACTTGCAGCAGATTATACAGTCGAATGGTCTAAAACATTAGACTTCTATCCGCTGTTGAGCAAGATTGAAGAATGGACACGCAGTCTTGTGCCAGTATTTGACGCGTTGTCTGGTATTCTGATGGATTTTTACACTATGGTTTTACTGCCGCTTGCAAAGTGGACGCTCGAAAAAGGTTTACCGGAACTGCTGCAGGTTTTCATCGATTTTAACAATAAAGTGGACTGGGAGGCGCTGCGGTCTAACCTTGCAGAGTTCTGGAAGCATTTGGAGCCGTTTGCGGAAACAGTGGGCGAAGGACTGATTCTCTTCATTCGGGATGTGTCAGATGCGCTTGCAGGATTTTTAAACAGCCAGCAGTTCAAGGACTTTTTAAAGACTGTTTCAGACTGGATGGACAAGGTTACGCCAAGGGATGTAGCGGATGGGCTGGAAAAGCTTGCAAAGGCAGTAATATCTATAAAACTTGCGCTTCTTGGATTCAAAGCAATTACGTCTGTTGCAAAGGGTCTGACAATGGCTAAAGCTTTCTTTGCAATATGGAAGGGCGGAAGTGGTGCTGCAATGGCAAGTGAAATGACAGCAGCGGCAGGTGGAATAGGTGGACTATCGGGTGCACTGTCCGCGTTTGCGGGCAACGCAGCATTGGCAGCATCAGCGGCAGGTATTGCGGCGACAGCATTTGAGCCGTTCAAGAAACTCACGACTGATTTTGACAATAATGCCGAAGCCAGATTTTATGAAGAGTACAAAGGAATCAGCGGCACGCTGAAACTGATTAAAGATAATTTTAAAGACTTCACAAACGACATAAGCACCTTTGAAAATGCAATGGAAACAGTCAATGAAGGAATAATCCTCACCGATGAGCAGATGCGGAAATTGAGCCAGAGCACCGGATTCTGCGATGATGACATAGAGTCCCTCACAGAAGGCATGATTTATTTGCACCCGGAACTGGCAGAGATTAGGGAAGAGTTCGGATTATGGGGCGCTTATCCGGAGACATTATCCAATATCGCGCAGGGTGTGGGGCTGATAAAAGATGGCACTGTGGACGCAGGTAAGGCATTTGATGAATTTAGAAAGCCAATGTGGAACATGACAGAGGACGCGCTTGCATTTTTCAGCCAGATACAGGAAGGAACGGTCAGTGTCACTGATGCGCACGGCAGCATGAAAGAACAGGTTGTAATGAATAATGGCGAAATAACCGCCAGCAATGATGCATTGGAAATCGACCTGAGTGACCATACGGCCGAGTGGACAACGGATATGCAGATCATTACTGACGAACATGGCAACATGGTTCTTGATGTCACACAGGGTTCAGACAATCTGAGGGATACGTTCGATAGTAACAATGCAGATATAAACACCAGTAATGACGGAATGGCGCAGAACTTCTCTGACAATGCAGACAATATAACCGAAAAAGTATCTGATATCGAAGGTTCTCTCAATGAGAACAGGAGCGGATTCAGCTTATGGGCGGAAAGCATAATGGGAAGTCTTAAGAGCGTGTGGGAGAGTGCAAGATTGTGGCTTGGAAAGGCCATCGACAAGATCGGGGAGTTGATGAGCGCCATCGGCGGTGCAGTGGGCAGTGCTTTTTCCGGCGGGGGTAGCGTGGCATCTGCTGTAGCCTTTTCCTCACCGCGTGCATTCCGGTCACTTTCGCAGATGGCTTCACCATACAGCGCAATGCCCCAAATGGCAGCATTATCAAAGATGGAGTTCCCCGGCTACGCAACAGGACAGGTAATACCGGCAAGTATGAAAAAGCATCTTGCATGGCTGGGTGATAACAACCACGAAACGGAAGTTGTATCGCCGTTGTCCACCATGAAACAGGCTAACAAAGAAGCAATCCTTGAGGTGCTCTCCGAGCTTGGTATAGCTGGCGGAAATGGAAGGAGTACGGACAGAGGGACATATGTATTCCAGGTGGATGGAAAAACATTCTTTGAGATAACGAGAGATGAGGCGCGGAAGTATTTTTCCCGTACAGGAAGATCACCTTATCCGACTTAAGAAAGTGATCATATGACCGTAGATGTTCTAAGAGTAGGTAAACAGTCTTTAGAGTGGTACTAAAATGGTACTAAAAAATCATGCAGACAGAAAAATCAGAGAAAAAAGAAGCGGAAAAGCCTATAAAATCAATGGAAAACAGGGTAAAAATGAGGGCAAAAGGTGTTAATCATTCAGTGGGAACACTGCTCTTTTAAGGAACAGGGAATTGAACGAGAGCCGACAATCCATATCGGGGCGGTTGCCAATGCTTTGGAACGCAAAGGCATACAGACCGAGAGGGGGAACATCAATCGGGAAATTATTGAGCGTAATATGAAGCTGGAACAGGCGGAAGAAATGCTCATGTTTGCCAAACAGGAAGTACACAGCGCACAGTACGCCAAAATTAAGAGTACATCTTTCAAAGGGGCAGAAACTAAACCGATTAAATGAACTGTCAAAAATGTATGCCCTCTATGCGCCAATCCAAGCAGCTTATAAAGAGAGCCAGTCGCTCAAAGGATTTGCAAAAATGAGATACGATAAGGAACAAAAGGACAGCTTATCGAAGTCCCCCGAATTAAAAGAGCGTATGCAGAGCCTTTTACAGAACGGCGTGAAGATAACGCCAAAACAGTGGAAAGCCGAGATACAGTCTTTGCAATCCGAGTATGACAGTATCGGCAAGGAGCAAACCAAGACCGCCACAGAATTAGCATATGCCGAGGTAATCAGCTATAACAAAAAGAACCTTGAGCGGGAGCTTCAGAACGAGAGCCGGCAGCATAACAAGCAACAAAATAAAATTAAGCGGAAGGAGGAGGAAATTTAATGTGAATTTTATTGTAAAGACAGACGTTTTTTTGTATAATTGAGATATGGAAAGAATAAACTATACCGTATCTCTTACCACAGATTTTAGAAATCGAGGTGATAAGGTGTTGGACGAAACAAAACAGACACAGGAAGTTAAGGCAAAGCGTACCGCAAAAAACAGTGTTTTTTTTAGACCTTTTCCAAGATAAAAAGAATTTGTTGAAACTGTATAAAACATTGCACCCAGAGGATACAGATGCAACAGAGGACACGCTGGATATTGTAATGATAGACAATGTTTTGACAGATAATCTCTATAATGATTTGGGCATAATGGTAGGTAACAACAGATTGCTTTTGTTGTTAGAATCCAGTTGGACGGTAAATATTTTAATCAGAATATTGTTATATTTAGCACAGAGTTACCATGAATATTTTGAGCGGACATCGCAAAGCCTGTATAAGAGCATAAAGGTTAAAATGCCAAAACCCGAATTGTATATCATCTATACGGGCAATAAAGGCAGGAAACCCGATAGCATTTCATTGTCAAAAGAATTTTTTGACGGTGCGGATATTGACATTGAGATAAAAGCCAAAGTCATATATGAAAGTGATAAGGACAATATAATCAATGAGTACATTATTTTCTGCAAAGTTTTTAATGAACAGGTAAAAGCGTATGGAATGACGAAACAGGCAGTTACAGAAACGATTCGTATCTGCAAGGACAGAAATATCCTCAAACAATATTTAAGCAGTAAGGAAGTGGAGGTAGTAACGATTATGATGAGTTTATTTGATGATGAGCAGATTATGAGAACTTATGAGAAAGACCTTAAAAGGGAAACGGAAAGAGAAACAGCCGAAAGAATGATTAAAGACGGAGAACTCTCTCTTGAAAAGATTGCACGTTACGTTCCTGCATTATCAATGGAGGAATTAAAGGAACTTGAAGTCGAGGTTATGCAGCTAGCGTAATCGGCAAAACAATTTAATAACAAAATAACAGCGTAAAGGCGCATGGAACAGTAAATTGTAAACCATGCGTTTTTTTTGCGTCCAAAGGAGGAACATGAGCGACAACATTCAAACCAGCACCACAGGGCGATTAACGCCCTGAAACGCTTCCCTTGATACTGCGTTTGTAGTGGTCAAGCATTTTTGTAACACTTATCCTGAATTATTCACACTATCTTTTTCTATCGTGTTCAATACTGTATAAACACTATGTTTTAACTTTTTTTAAATTCACCTAATAAGTGAAAAATTTCTATACAAAAGGAGCCTCAGATTTGCTATGATTATGTTGGTAACCAGCCACACATAAAGCAAAGGAGAAGCTCTATGCATAGTTTAAAGGAAATTCAATTAAAATGCAACAAACAGTTTTTTGTAGACTTTGACGGAGGGAAACTCTCTTCTGACGGAGGACTCCTTTTGATCAAGGAATTCCTCCATACCCCTGGTATTGAAAGTCTGCTAAAAAGAAGCTTTAAAACGAATGACTCTGTATCCCTGCGCGTTTGCAAAGCACTGTGTATGTGATGCCATGCGTTGATAGCCGCATAGAGTATGTCTACTCTGCAAAAGGCATTAAATGTATATTCGATATGCTCCTTGTATGCTTCTGTGCAAATCATAGAAAATTCCCCCTTTCTCCCATAAAGACAAGCATTGTGGAAATGTGCATAACTGGCTATGGAATCATGGATAACTCTATTCACAGCACATGGAAAAGCTAAAGTGCAGCTTTCCCACGTCCTGCAAACAGAGTTACCCACAATTCCATAAAATAGCCAGTTATACACATTACAGCACAATGCCGACTACTACGGAATCATTTATTTCTTGATATTTTTTTGTAAATGAGGGCTTGAAAATTTGAGTCAAACAAGTATATTTAGATTAAACAACCCAGTCAAACCAAAATGGTCAGAGGTGATAGTATGAGTGAAAGGTTCAAAGAACTTCCAAAAGAAAAGCAGCTTTTTATTATGCGTGCCGCCACGGAAGTTTTTGCAAAATATGAATATAAAAAAGCATCTACCGATTTGATTACTACTAAGGCGGAGTATGGTATTATTAGGAAAGGCAGAATGGTAGCTGTTGATTTTGCTACAACACTGCACGAAAGACATACCCGCAGTTACACAGTGACGCTTGAAAGCGAAGCTACCGCCAAAGCATTTGCCAAAGCTGCGGCGGTATTTCTCCCTCTAATACCTACAAACAAGCCAAAAGCAAAATAGACGTTGATTTGTGGAAATTTTCCCTCATTCCTTACAACACCACGCAAGCCGGAATAGGCGGGAATTTATGAAAATTTCTTTTCGCCC
>CAMWTP010000128.1 GCA_947177165.1 uncultured Lachnospiraceae bacterium | reverse complement strand
GCAGGCTGATGGGGCTTATGAACGGAGAGGTATATGCTGATATCCGTGATGAATGTTTTTATATAACGCTTGTTGTTAAAATGGCGTAAAGTGACAGCTGTTTTTGCCAGTGTAGGCTTGGCGGCGATCTGCCTAAAGTGCTGAGACAGATTGAAGAAAAACAATATGCGGCACAGTTGTGTGCAGAAGGCTTTGCACCTCGTCAGATTCGCAGGTACGGATTTGCATTTCGGGGAAAAGATACAGAATAAGGACAAAAAACGACAGAAAGAGGACAATGACTCTCGCTGCCGTTTTTTTATTGTAAACTGAAAAATAAGGCTGTACAATAGGAAGAGATACAGGTTCCAGGGGAAATACCGACAGACAATAAAGGGGGAGATGTATATGTATGGTCTGAGTGTCGAGGATACATCATATCACATTGCAATCGTTGACGATGAAAGGGAGGAGGGAGAATTTTTAGGAGATCTGATCAAAAATTATTTTGAGAGATATCCCGAAAAAACATACGAAGTCTGCATCTATCAGGAGGGTGAACAGCTGATGGCGGAATTAGCTGCACAGAAATATTTTGACTTGTTTTTTCTGGATGTGGAGATGGAAGATCAGGCGAATGGAATCGAGCTGGCACACAAGATACGCTGCCGGTATCAGGAACCGGTGATCGTATATGTCACAAACCACCTGGAATGCGCACCAGAGGCGTTTGAGGTCAATGCATACCGTTTCATTCCAAAGCGAATGCTGGCAGATAAACTTTCAGATGTGCTTGACCATGCGCTGGCTGTGATCGACCAGATCGATCAGCGTGCCTATGTGGTTGACACGCCAGACTGTGTGGAGCGGATTCTATATAAAAATATCGTCCGCATTGAAAAAGATGGAAAGTACATTAACATCTGCCACAGGAATGGGACATGCAGGGAGAGAAAAACGCTCACGGAGGTTATGGATGTGCTCAAGTCTGCCGAATTTATTTATGTGGATAAAAGTTATATTGTGAATCTCAGGCAGATAGAGTCTATCAGGAAGGACCAGCTGATGTTGAAAGATGGAAGTACGCTCAGGATAAGCCGTCCGAGATACAAAAAAGTCCGGGAACAGCTGATCGCTTACTGGCGGAGAGAGGTATGATCATAAAAAGTGCGTGTGGTGTGTTGGAAACATTTATGGAATTGTTGTTCAGCGTGGGGATGTTTGTAGAACTCTGCGGGAGAAAAAAGCTTAGGGGGAAGCTGGCGAGGGTGCTGGCGGGAATGGTATTGGTTGTGTACATTGCAATAGCACTTTCGACGAATATCATATTGCTGCAATGTCTGCCGGATGTGCTATATTTTACTATGCCATTATTATGTCTGAGTCTTTGCATATTGATACAGGAAGAATGGCGTCGGGCGATATCATGGAGTGTCTTTGTGAGTGGTACGATATTGATGCTGCGTCTGCCGATAGTATTAATCTGTGCAGTGGTATACGACTTAAGCTATTCAGAATGTATAATAAGTAGTCATCAGTGGACGAATATTAGTATTTTGCTAATAGAAGCTGTCATATTTGCGTGTTGTATACGAAAAAGGAATATACTTGGTGAATTTATCAACAAGTTGTCGATTCAAAATGTGTTTTTCCTTCTTACAGGATTCATAGAGATTGTAATTATTCTTTATGTGGTTAATGTCGATTGGGAAAAAGGGTATGATATTCATTCGATTGTTTTGATGATTGTACTGATTATATTATTACTGCTGATAATTATCAGTTTGGTATTAATGTTGGAATATCATGTTGTTGTCAGAACAAATCATATTTTGAAGGAAGATGAAAGCCGAATGAAAGTGTACTATGATTTGCTGAGTGATGAAATACAACATAAATTGAAAAAGAGTCATGATAAACGGTATGATTATGAGTATTTATACAGTTGTCTGATGCAAAAAGAGTACGAAAAGTGTGAGAATTACCTCAAAGAAAAGTGCACTTTGATTGGCACGCAGATGAGTATGTTTTACACAGGTCATGGTGCAGTTGATTACTTGATTGGAAAGAATGTAAATCGATGCAGAGAAAACAATATCAAAGTTACAGTTAATGTAGAGATGCACAAATTCCCGATTGCGGAGAATGAATTTTTTGTTCTTCTGGCGAATCTGCTCGACAATGCGGTGGAGGCGGCATTAAAGTGTATCGACGAGCGGTTTGTTGAGATCAGGATGCACGAAATGAGCAACATGTTTCGGCTGTACATAGCAAACAGCTATGCCGAGGAACCTGTGAAGGCTGGCAGGAGACTGGTATCTGGTAAAAACAATAGCGGAGATCATGGCTGGGGACTCGAAAGTGTAAAAGACACGGTGAAAAAATATGATGGAACGGCTGATATTGTTTATGAGAATGGAAAATTTGTGGTAGATATTGTGTTTATATTCACAATGTAAAATATTTCACAGAAGTTAAAGTATCCGAATTAGATTCATAATTTGACTGCGGAACAGGAGCGCAGTAGGAAAATACTCCAATAAGACAGGCGCGGTATAGGACTTATGACTGAATTGCCCAGAATCGGGGGATATCATGACAATATAGGCCAATATATGACAGAATAGGGACAAAATGATAAAAAACGATGAATAAGTAATAGAATGTGAGTATAAAAAAATGGAAATGGTGGTGTTAACAAATGGCAGAAGATTTTCTTGTATCAAGACGAAAGTTAAGGCAGGAGTGGAATAGGGATATATTGAAACTCTTGGCTCCGCAAAAACAAAACAAAAATATATCAGTATTCCCAAATCTCGGGAGGGACAGCTATGTATCTGGCGAGAACAGTATATATGAGATTTATATACAAAAAACAGAGGTTAGCAGAAAACTCTCAGATGCGATTCTGGATATCATTAATTTTGAAATCGGATCTTTCATGGAAGACGATACGGGTTTTGTGATTGGCGGGGTAAAATATTTACGAAAAGATTTGCCCTCTGTAAATTTGGATCGTTGTCTGGAGATTAAGGCGGAGAACAATGAAATTGTATTTGAACGCGGAAAATATTATAAGTTTCAGGATCGCGATGGAAAATATCACGTTCTCAATTGTACAAATGATGATATCGCACAGCCATATTCTGAATGTACAATGAAAAAACAGAATGAAGAAAGTTATCAAATGGGTAAATTCTGGGGCTGCATTGGATGTGAGGGTGTATACGGAAGTAAGTATTATTCTGATGAAGAACAGAAAAAAATCCTGAACGCGGCTGGAATCAAGGATGGATTCTTCAGTGTACAGGTAGGTGAAAAGAGGCAGGAGCTGTTTTTGTCGAACGGCGTAGCAGGCACAGTAGTTCCCAAGAGGCGGTACGACGGAACCTACAATATGTTCATGAATACGAATGTGTTAGACAAGTATGCGGTTGGTTCAGTCTTTGTCATTGGCGGAAAGGAATACATACTGGATGAAAACAAAAGACTGGATATTCCATATGGGGCGGATATTTATGACATAAAGTATCCGATGATGGAGAAACAGTAAGATAGAAAAGAGAGGGAAACATCGAACGAAAAATAAATATCTATCGTTAATCAATAGGTGGTGGTCGTATGCAGGCAGAAGATTTTCTTGTATCAAGACGAAAGTTAAGGCAGGAGTGGAATAGAGATATATTGAAACTCTTGGCTCCGCAAAAACAAAACAAAAATGTATCAGTATTCCCGAATCTTGGAAGGGACAGTTATGTGCATGGTGAGAACAGTGTATATGAGATTTATGTAAGAAAAACAGTGGTCAGCGGAAAGTTCCCGGAAGCAATCGTGGATATTATTAATTTTGATCTTGGAAGTGTTGTGGAGGACGATACAGGTTTTACGGTTGGCGGGGTAAAATATTTACGAAAAGATTTGCCCTCTGTAAATTTGGATCGTTGTCTGGAGATTAAGGCGGAGAACAATGAAATTGTATTTGAACGCGGAAAATATTATAAGTTTCAGGATCGCGATGGAAAATATCACGTTCTCAATTGTACAAATGATGATATCGCACAGCCATATTCTGAATGTACAATGAAAAAACAGAATGAAGAAAGTTATCAAATGGGTAAATTCTGGGGCTGCATTGGATGTGAGGGTGTATACGGAAGTAAGTATTATTCTGATGAAGAACAGAAAAAAATCCTGAACGCGGCTGGAATCAAGGATGGATTCTTCAGTGTACAGGTAGGTGAAAAGAGGCAGGAGCTGTTTTTGTCGAACGGCGTAGCAGGCACAGTAGTTCCCAAGAGGCGGTACGACGGAACCTACAATATGTTCATGAATACGAATGTGTTAGACAAGTATGCGGTTGGTTCAGTCTTTGTCATTGGCGGAAAGGAATACATACTGGATGAAAACAAAAGACTGGATATTCCATATGGGGCGGATATTTATGACATAAAGTATCCGATGATGGAGAAATAGTAAGATAGAAAAGAGAGGGAAACATTGAACGAAAAATAAATATCTGCGGTATAGGGCGAAAACATCTTGTTTTTCGCCCTGTTATTTTTGGCAGAGGTTTGTTATAATATTCCCAAAGGAGGAACGCGTATGTATGAAAACAGGGCAGGACTCGGTTATCAGAACTTTGAGGAAGTGAGAACGGGACATATTTTTTACATTGACAAAACGGATTTTATCAGGGAATGGTGGGAGTATGCGGACAAGGTTACGCTGATCACGCGCCCGCGCAGATTTGGCAAGACGCTCAATATGAGCATGGTGGAGTGTTTTTTTTCGAATCAATACGCAGGCCGGAGCGATCTGTTTGAGGGGCTTTCCATATGGGAGGAAAAAGATGCGGCGCAGAGAAGAGCTTCCGGGGAGAAAAATCTGCCGGTGCAGGAGTACAAATACAGGGAGCTGCAGGGGACATTTCCGGTGATCTTTTTAAGCTTTGCCAATATTAAGGCAGCTGAGTATAAAAAAATGGAATATAAGATAACGGAAGTGATTGCGGCTTTGTACGAAAAGAACAGTTATCTGCTCGAGGGCAGCTGGCTGAGTGAGAACGAGAAGTCATATTACAAAAAAATACAGCCTGGCATAGAGGAAGAGGTGGCAGCAGGTGCAGTCCATTCGATGGCTAACTTTATGGAGTGCTATTACGGTAAAAAGGTGATCATCATTCTCGACGAATATGATACGCCAATGCAGGAGGCGTGGTTATACGGATACTGGGATGAGGCGGTCAGGTTTTTCAGCAGTTTTTTCAATTCCACATTCAAGACGAATGACGCCCTCGAGCGTGGACTGATCACAGGGATTACGAGAATCGCGAAAGAGAGCATTTTTACTGGCATGAATAACCTGGAGGAAGTCAGCACGACTTCTGACAGATATGCGACCTGTTTCGGGTTTACGGAAGAGGAAGTATTTGCAGCACTTGATGATGCAGGACTTGCAGAGCAGAAGCAGAATGTGAAAGCGTGGTATGATGGATTTACATTTGGCAGTCACACAGATATTTATAACCCGTGGTCCATTGTATCTTATGTTGCAAAAAAGAAATACGATACCTACTGGGCAAACACGAGCGGAAATGACCTCGTAAATTCACTGATTCAGACAGGAGTTCCCAGCATCAAGCAGACAATGGAGGAGCTGCTGCAGGGAAAAAGCTTTGAGGCAGAACTTGACGAGAGAATCGTGTTTGACCAGCTGAACGGTAGTGCAAATGCCGTCTGGAGCTTACTGCTCGCGACAGGATATCTGAGAGTTGAAAAGTTTGAACAGGTTGGAAGGCTTCTGAGGAAAGTCTATACGCTAAAACTCACCAACATGGAGGTGGAGAGTATCTTTGAAAACATGGTCAGGGGGTGGTTTGGCGGCAGTGCGGAATCGGCATACAATGACTTTATCAAAGCGCTTCTGCTCAATGACGTGGATGCGATGAATGAGTTCATGAATGAGATTGCACTTCAGAGCTTCTCACATTTTGACATTGCCCAAAGCACATCGTCAAAAGATGCCCCGGAGCGTTTTTATCACGGATTTGTGCTGGGGCTGATGGTGGAACTTTCCGGGCGGTTTGTGATCACCTCAAACAGGGAAAGTGGTTTTGGACGCTACGACATCATGCTTGTACCCAACGACAGGGAAAAAGACAGTGCATATATTATAGAGTTTAAGGTGCATAAGCCCTTGAGAGAAAAAGACCTTGCGGAGACAGTCGCGAACGCGCTGATACAGATTGAAGAAAAACAATATGCGGCACAGTTGTGTGCAGAAGGTTTTGCGCCTCATCAGATTCGCAGGTATGGCTTTGCATTTCGGGGAAAAGAGTGCCTGATAGGCTGATAAAAAAGAACAAGGAGGAGTATGAACAATGGAAAAAGAATTGAAATCACGCAGGGATATTCCTGTGGAATTGACGTGGGATCTGTCGCTGATCTACGCGACAGAGGAGGAGATGAACCGCGATGTGGAGCGGGCGAAGGCGCTTTGTGACAGCATCGTACAGGATTACAAGGGGAAACTGAATACGCCGCAGGGAATCAAGGCGTGTCTGGACGATTTCAGGGAGTTCAGCCGTCTGATCACGTTAATTGGAAATTACTGTGATTTGGCGGTTTCCGTCGATTACTATGACACGCACAATCAGGAGCGCAACGAAGCGTTTTCCAGCCTGATGGCAGAAATGCTCAGCAAGCTCAGTTTCATGGACAACGAGATTGCCGGGCAGGAGGATACGGTCATTCAGGAGGCGATTGCCCTTTCCGTAGAAAACAAACATTACCTGCAGAATATTCTGCGCATGAAACCGCATCTGCTCCACCCGGAGACGGAGCGCGCCATGGCTGCGTTGTCACAGACGATTCAGGCACCGTATCAGATATACAACATGGCAAAGCTGGCAGATATGAAGTTTGATTCCTTTACAGTAAACGGCAGGGAATATCCCCTGAGCTACTCGCTCTATGAGGATAATTATGCGTATGAGGAGGACACCGCAGTGCGGCGCAGCGCTTTTGCCGCGTTTTCGGCAAAGATACGCGAGTACGAAAATGTGACTGCGGCAGCTTACAACACACAGGTACAGACAG
Source organism: uncultured Lachnospiraceae bacterium (assembly GCA_947177165.1). Taxonomy (GTDB): domain Bacteria; phylum Bacillota; class Clostridia; order Lachnospirales; family Lachnospiraceae; genus COE1. Next base: position 1,544 of record CAMWTP010000128.1, on the reverse strand, counting down.
AGAAGACTCTTGCGGCACTCAGGGGCTTTGACTCCGTGTTCGACAGCCTTCTCTTCGGACAGAAAGTTACGAAGGAAATGTATCACCGCCAGATCGACCTGATCACGGAAAAACTGGCGCCGTATATGCGCAAATATGCCCGCCTTCTGAAAAAGATACACAAGCTCGACCGCATGACGTTTGCGGATTTGAAGATTGCTGTCGATCCGGAATACGACCCGAAGGTGACGATTGAGGAGTCGAGGGAGTATATCGAAAAGGGACTTTCCATTTTGGGAGAGGATTATGTGGAGATGGTGCGGGAGGCTTACCGCGGCCGATGGGTTGATTTTGCCCAGAATCAGGGAAAATCGACAGGCGGATTCTGTGCAAGCCCTTATGGAAAAAATTCGTTTATCCTGTTATCGTGGAATGAGCGCATGTCAAATGTCTTTACGCTGGCGCATGAGTTGGGACATGCGGGGCATTTTAAGTCCTGCAACAGCAGCCAGTCCATCTTTGACACCGACGTGTCCACTTATTTTGTGGAAGCGCCCTCGACGATGAACGAACTGCTGATGGCGCACTATCTGCTGAAGACGAACCCAGACCCGCGGTTCCGCCGCTGGGTTTTGTCCTGCATGATCGGCAACACGTACTATCACAATTTTGTCACACATCTGATGGAGGCAGCTTACCAGAGAGAGGTCTACAGGATTGTTGATGACGGCGGCAGTGTCAACGCTGAGACGCTAACCCGGCTCATGCGGGAGACTTTGCAGGCTTTTTGGGGGGAAGACGTGGAGATTTCCGACGATGCAGCGCACACATGGATGCGTCAGCCGCACTATTACATGGGATTGTATTCCTACACCTACAGCGCAGGGCTTACCGTTGCCACACAGGTGTGCAGGCGCATTGAGGAGGAGGGAGAGCGTGCCGTGGAGGACTGGAAGAAGGTGCTCGCCGCAGGCAGTACGCTCGATCCGGTGGGACTGGCGAAACTTGCAGGGATCGATATCACCACCGATGCGCCGCTCCTGGACACCATAGCCTATATCGGGGAGATTATTGACGAGATTGAGAGGCTGACAGACAGTCTTTAAACTTCGCTATAATTGGGACTGGTTCAGGGAATAATGTACTGAATGCATAGAAATTGTAAGAAAATCGTAAGATTTTCGGGAGAAAAACTTCATAAAGGTGATAGAAAGCCTACAAACATCAGGGAACTTGTTTTGATACAATGATTGCGTCAGAATGAGTTCCTTTTTGGTATTAAGAAATCATTATGCAATCTTAATCATTTTTAAGGATTTGCATCATTGGATATTAAACAATTTTTCCGTATACTCTTTTCATACCGCAAAGGAATACGCTATTCTGCGACCGTTTTTTAGAGAGTGCTCAGAGATATTTAGTGTGAAAAATACTTCTAAGGCAGTAAAAGACAGCGTTTTTCATTTCTGTTTGAGCTGCTAAAGACGGCATAGGGGATTATTATGAAATACTATACTGGCGGTCGAAAAGACTGACCGCTCAGTATAAAGTTATGCACACAGCCG
>CAMWTP010000127.1 GCA_947177165.1 uncultured Lachnospiraceae bacterium | reverse complement strand
TATCGCACTTTCAAGATATCACTGTACCCACATAGTCACTGTAGGTACAATAACTGATAGGGAACTACGGATTATTATATGACATTGCGGACAAAATAATAGATTTATCGCCAGAAACGTTAACCATAACAGGCGGGGAACCAATGATTCTTTCTTGTTTCTTTGAACTATCGGCTTATATAAAAGGGCAATATGAGAATGAACTGATGTTGATGACAAACGGAACATTGATAACCGCAGAAAATGCGAAACAGATAGCAAGTATATACGATAAAGTTTTTATTAGTATAGATGGTGTTGACGAAGAGACTTGCAGGACAATTCGTGGTGCAGGTGTATTTGATAAAGTGATGAACGCGATTTTCTATTTGAAGGAAGCAGGAATGGAAAAGATTTCATTATCAATGGTTCTGACGAATGAAAACAGAGTTTACAAGGAAAAATTTTATGAATTGTGTTCAAAATGGAAAGTCACACCTATGCTGCGTTCATTCGCGCCTGTAGGAAGAGGGGAAAATCATCGGGATTGGTATGTATCCAGCGAAAAGAGGCATACATATAATAATTCGGTTGGTCAGGATTTGATAGATGAGAAAAGGAATAGCCAGCCTGACGTAAAATTTGGTTCCTGTGGTGGGCGATACGGATCTGTTACGATTGGACCAACAGGAGATATTTTTCTGTGCGCATCGTATGAGTATATGAATCAAGCCGTTGAAAATATAACGAAAATAGAGAATGTCAGAGATTTCTTCTGGAAGGAAAGATATAAGGAAACGAAAGCATATCGGGAATTTGAAATGAAGATGCCAGAGTATCTTGAAAGATGTAAAGACTGTAATGTGCGTTATTTCTGTTGGCACTGTCCATTTTTATTTGAGCAAACAGTAAAGAATGATCGTAATTTTGATTTATATTGTAGACATAAGAAAGAAGATTTGACTTTTGCATTATGGGGTGAGGTATAATGTGATGGATATTACATTCTGGACAACACAAGATTGCAATTTGAATTGCAGATATTGTTATAATCGGGTGGGAAATAACATAAAAAAGGAATATATGTCATATAAAGTCATTAAGGAAGCATTTTCGCTATTAACAGGTTTGGAGGAATGGAATAAGGAAGAACGTTTCTTTATTTCTTTTCATGGTGGTGAACCGCTGTTAAATTGTGATGCGATCGAAGAGATAATGAATACTGTGGAAAAAGCAGTTGCCCGGGAAAAAATAGTATACGGAATGACAACCAATGGTACTTTATATGGACAAAGACAAAAGGAGATAATCAAGAAGTTAGACAACATATCTGTCAGCGTAGATGGAAAATCGGATATACACAATTTATATCGTGTTTACTTAAATGGTAAGGGTTCTTTTGAAAGAGTGATTAAAACTGCAAAAGAAATTAGTGAATACAAAAAAATAAGGATTAGAATAACAGTTACACATAAGACAATTTTATATTTATATGAAACAATCTGCTTTTTCTTGCAAGAGGGATTTACTAAAATTGATCCTATACTTGATATGTTTGATTCCCATTGGGAGGACGAAGATGAAGAACTAATTATCAAACAATTTGGGCGGATAAAAAATTACGTACAGGAAAATGGTTACGATGAGGCAAGTATTGCAGGGGTTACTTATACACCGTTAACACCAAAAGGAATATGCGATGGAGGTGTGACCAATTTTCATATATTACCTGATGGCACGATATATCCCTGCTCGCTGGCTGTAGGAGACACTGAATGGATCATAGGGCGTACTGATCAGGGGCTGTATCGGGAAAAGATAGACCAGATACAGAAAATGAATGATATAGAAACTGCTAACTGTGTCGGATGCAGCATATATAAATATTGTCCAAGTTCAAGATGTAAATTAGTGAACAAGAGAATAACCGGAAGTTATGATATCGCGAGCGGTATCATGTGTCTTGAAAGTAGGCTTCAATTAGAAGCAGTAAGGTGTATTTAGATATACTTATCAGAGAAAGCTTTTATGGAGGGAAAGAAATGAAAGTTAAAAAAATTTTTAGCAAAATTAAACTGGATCAAAATGTAAAGGCAGAAGATGCATATAAGTGTAATCACGATTGTATTGAGTACTATTATTCAGGTAGCAACGCTGCAAATGGATGTGTTCAGAAATCTGAAATTACGTCTAAAATAACTGTCAGGTTTTAAATAAAAGGAATAAATAACAAGTTGGGTAAGCTTTCTCTGGTATTTATATATATGAAAAAAGTGAATGTTGCAATTATAGATAGTGGAATACAATTAGATGCATTATGTGAATCAGGTAGAAATAATACGGAAAACGGATATATAATTAATGAGAACACTGCATTCTCAAGTGTTGGTATCGAACGAGATAGGCTTGAAGATCATAATGGACATGGTACAGCATGTGCGTCTGTGATTCATCGAATTGCACCGCGGGCGAAATTAATACCAATATGCATACTTGGACAAAACGGAAGATGCAGTTCAAGGCAATTGATCAATGCATTGGAGCTTGTTAAAAACTTTGATGTTCAGATCGTGAATATGAGCATAAGCTCCAATGACATAAAGATTAGGCATAGAATCAACAAATTAGTGACAGAATTACAGGAGCAGGGAAAGATTTGTGTTGCGTCCAAATCAAATGATCGCTGGCTAAGTTATCCGGCAGAATTGAGAAAGGTTTTGGGAGTTGCGGGAAGTCCGGTTGTATTTAGCGAAGAATATTTATATGAATATGATAAGAAAATACAGATTGTTGCAAGTGGAGCAGCTGAATTAATGAAATATAAGCTGCCTCGGTTAAGTTTTTTCAGAGGGAACAGCAGGGCGGCTGCGATCATCTCCGGGATATTAGCAAACGCGCTTTCAGCGGGGGATATGAGTGATAGTGATGATCTTGTAAAATATCTATTAGCAAATACCTGTGACCGGCAAAGGTTATTCAGTAAGCCTGATATGGAATCGAGGAATCAATCAATATATAAAGAGGTTTATGCGTGCATTGAAAAACTGATATCTCATGAAATCATTCACGCGCGGATAGATCAGAGCGGTGATTTGGCAGATATTGGTATACTTGATGATTATTATAGGATAATACATACATTGGAATTGAACTTTTCCTGTAACATATTTGGAAAAAAGACTGTTTACAAAAGATATTTTGAATCAGTGGAATATTTAAGCAGTCTGGTAGAGGGGGTAGTGGATGGAGGATGTGATAAAGGAAATTAGAAGTATTTGGAAACTGGATAAGATCAATAAGGGCATTTTTTTTACGCTGTTAGCATTTTCTACTTTATTATCCATTGGTATTCCATTGATTATTGTTGATTTTATCGATATAATAAATGCAGCGGTATCCATGAGTGATTTAATGAGATCAGTTCTATTATATTTTATCCTGATGTTGATTAGAGAGTTGGCCTATTCAGTTTTCGGATACTATTCTTCGATGAAAGAATTTGAATTTACGCAATTGTTAAAGAGCAGAGTGTTGGATAGGTTGTTTTCAAAAAATGGTAAATTTTTTTCGGAGGAAAAAGCAGGCGATTTATTGTTGGTAGTCGAGGATGATACTGCAAAAATAGCGGAGTTTGTATACAGGGTATATGGTGTGGCAGCATCATTTGTTCAGGCGTTGGCAGTGTTGGGAGTATTATTGTATTATGATTGGAAATTGTCATTGATTTTGTTTTTGATGATACCTGTTACATTGTTTACACAAAGATATTTCGGGACAAAACTTCGCAGCCTGGCTTTTGATAATCGTAAAGATTATGGCAATGTAAGCGCTTTGGCAGAAGAGTTTGTCTCAAATGCGTTAGCCATGATAATGTATGGATATCGTTCGATTTATATGCGAAAATATGATGCATCTGTAGAACATCTGTCTAAAAGTTTTAAGAAGTTAACAGTAACCAATCAGTTATCTAACCAGACATTGCAGCTTGTTACAACAATAGGGCTTATTCTTGTTACTGGGTATGGTGGATTTCAGGTTTTCGATAAACAGATTTCTATAGGTGTGTTAGTAATATTTTTGCAGCATTGCTCTAATTTCATTACTCCATTTGAGAATCTTGTATTGCTCAAGGTAAGATTCAATATGATTACACCATCTATAGAGAGGGTCGGATTCGTTTTTGGTGTTGATGATAAGAATGGTACAAAAAGAGAAATCAAGAAGATAACAGATATCAAAATGAAGAGTGTTACATTTGGATATACACAGGATAAGAATATTTTGAGTAATGTAAATTTGGAGCTTGATCAAAATAAAAAATATTTGATCTGTGGAGAAAGCGGTATTGGAAAAACAACGATTATTAATTTGATTTTGGGTTTGTGGGGTGTATCGAAAGGAAAAATCTACGTTAATGATGAGCTCATTGATAATATAGATTTGGAATCTTACAGAGAAAGGATTGCAATCGTTTCCCAAAAAACTTTCTTTCTGCATGATACAGTATATAATAATCTGTCAAACGGTATAAACATTTCGGAGGAAAAGGTCTGGAACTCGATAAAAAGAGTAGGGCTTTACGATCTGGTAAACGGATTCGAAAATGGTATTCATACTGTTTTGGGAGATGATGGAATGACGATTTCGGGGGGACAGAGACAGAGGCTTGCAATCGCCAGGTCGATGCTGAAAGAGTCGGATGTTGTCATCTTTGATGAACCAACGTCCGCATTGGACAGTAGAACAGAGCAACTGATCGCTGAAATGATTGGTGGCATAGAAGGTAAAATAATAATAGTAGTGTCGCATAGCAATTGTTTTGTAGACTGTGTAGACCACATATACAGGATAGGGTGACGAGGGAGGTACAACAATGGTAATCGAAACCAAAAATCTGTGCAAATACTATGGAGATGGAATTAATCAGGTGAAGGCTCTTGACCAGGTAAATGTTAAAGTGGAGAAGGGCGAATTGATAGGTGTTGTAGGAAAGTCTGGAAGCGGAAAATCAACATTTTTAAATATGATAGGAGGATTAGATCATCCGACAAGGGGGACGATTTGGATTGGCGATGAAGATATATCTGAAATGAATGACGAACAGCTGACGAAAATGCGCCGGTCAAAAATTGGATTTATTTTTCAAAATTACAATCTCATTCCCGTTCTGAATGTATACGAGAATATTGTATTGCCCGTGCAGCTTGACGGTAAAAAAGCAAATAGGGAATATATTGATTTTCTGTTAGAAACACTGGGATTGGAGGAAAAAAAGAAATCTCTTCCGGCATCGCTATCGGGCGGACAGCAGCAGAGGACAGCGATAGCCAGAGCGCTGGCAAATAAGCCGGAAATCGTACTGGCTGATGAACCTACAGGTAATTTGGATGCAGCGATGGGAGGTGAGGTGATCGAAATGCTCAGGCATATGAATGGGGTCTTGGGACAGACGATCATCATTGTGACCCATGACCGTGATATTGAAAAAGAACTAAAAAGGATTATAAAAGTAGTGGATGGGAGAGTGTTGGCGTGATCAGAGGTTTTGCATTGAAGACTTTATTGGCTGACAGGATCAGGAGTGTCTGTGCGATTATTGCCATGATATCGACAGCGCTCCTTTTTGCCGTACTTTTTACAAGTGCGGCTGGGATAAATGAGGCTTCAACATATTATGATTTAAAGTAGACAGGAACACAATGCCACTTTGTGGTTAAGGATTGGGATCAGGATTTGACTGGATCGCTGGAAGTAATTTGCCGAAACAGTCTTGTTAAATCGGCAGGATTTCGAAAGTTTCTCGCATTCGCTGTCAATGAGGAGTTGAATTACAATGTCGAGGTGAGTTTTGAGGATGAAGCGTACGCCGACACTTGTTTTCATACCTTGATGGAAGGGTATATGCCTATTCGGGCAGATGAGATTGTCATGGATACCGTGACAATGGCAAGTCTGAATATAGCAGATGAGATTGGTGCAAAAGTAACTTTGGATCTCAGAGTGGGGGAGTCTGTTGTCACAGAGGAGTTTTATCTTAGCGGTTGGTATGAAGCGAACCGTGCATTTCAGACAAAAACAGGTCAGCTGATCGTATCAAAGAGTTATGCTGATATCTGGGAGGATACATTCGCAGAGGATATTTTATCTGAGAATTCTTTATATGGATCTAACGAAATCGGCGTATTGTTGAAAAGTGACAAGGATATCGAGGCACAAGCGGAGAGGATACTAATTGAGTTAGGGGTGGAGACGGCGTTAGATCATATCTCTGTGAATCCGGCGTATTGGGCGGAAGGATATTCCGGTATGGGGAGTATTCTGCCATTGCTGGTCATTGGAAGCGGAATTATCATGTTGAACGGTTATCTGATCATTAATAATATTTTTTACATTGCGGCGAAAAAGGATACAAAACAGTATGGTCAGCTTAAGACGATTGGAATGTCAAACAGGCAGCTTGCTTCTTTTGTGAGATGGCAGGCATGTTTTTTATTGATCGTGTCGGCTCCTGTAGGGGCGGTACTTGGTCTTTTGGTAGGAAGGGCGCTTTTGCCGACTGTGTTATCACAGACTAATTTTGATGCTGTTGCAAATGATAACCTGTTCAAAACAGGGGAAATAACGACTGTCATAGTATTTTCTGTAATATTTATACTGATGACCACATTGATTAGTGTTCATCAACCGATCAAGATGATCAGAAAACTTTCTCCGATTGAATCAGTGAGACTGGAATTGAAGAATTACAAGACGGAACGAAAGTCGAGTGATGGAAACAGATTATATAAATTTGCTTTCTATAATATCTGCAGAAACCGTAAAAGTATGGTTCTGCAGATCATTAGTATCTCACTACCATTATTGTTGGTCTGTATTTCCTATGATATCTATAAAAGTTTTGATATGGACAAATATTTGTCTACTATCATCAGCTCCGACTGTAATGTGGCAACGGGAAGTTACTATAAAGGAGAATACAGATCCCATGAAGGGGAAATACAAAGTCTGCATAAATTGATTGTTGATGAGATCAGAGAATCAGGTTTCGTGGAAGATGGCGGAATCGTCTATGGCAGCTGTGATGTAACTGACATCAATATCAGTGGGGGTGAAAGAGAGGCGTACTGGCTGAATCTTTATGGATTGGGAGCATTTCAGCTGAATGATTCACTGCTTATAGAAGATGACATCGATCTGAAACCCTACTGGGATGGAACTGGGATGATAGAAGGCTGCTGGCTGCGCGACGATGGAACGATGATACCGGGAACTTTTCATTATAATGTAGGCGATCAGGTGACGTTGGAAGATGCGGATCAAAATGTGAGGGAATACAAGGTCCTAGGGCATATTAACATTGGATTAGGAGCACTGGATACAGGGATATCCGGAGTAAATACGACCTATGAGTTCTATCTGTGTCCGGAGCAGTATCAATTGCTCACACACAATCAGGATATTATGTCATATGAATTTAATATTATAGATGGTCAGGAGGAGGAAGCGGAAGCATTCATGAAAAAGATTGTGACTGACAATCATGGAATTGATTATCAGTCCAAGGAAACGCTTGCAGAGGAATTTGAATCTATGAAATGGCTGATGGAAGTGATCAGCATTTTTCTGTGTGGTATATTGGCTTTTATCGCAATCATGAATCTTGCAAATGTGTTCGTGACAAGTATTATTGTTCGGGAAAAGGAAATTACAACACTAAGGAGCATTGGCATGACACGAAAACAGCTGAAAATGATGTTGACGTGGGAAGTTTTCTACTATGCAGGAGCTGCATTTGGGCTTTCTGGAGTGCTTTCGCTGATTCTCTCGGGTACAGTTATAGGGGATTTGTGTAACGAAATGTCTTTTTTGACTTATACGATGCGATGGGAGAGTTATCTTTTTATTCTGGTGGGGACGATACTTGTAGGATATGTCACTGTTTTGATGGTTGAAAGTCGTATCGGAGTCAAGAATATATCAGAACAATTGAAAGTGTAAAGGTATCAGTTACTTTTCACAAGTAGGGAAACAGGTCGTTTTTGAAATACAGTCTGACTGCTTTTTACCCATTAAAAATGTAGGGTATTCGATACCAAGCGTCCTGGTATACGGAAGTAACTTGCAATTGTAATGTACACACTATATAATATAGAAAAAGGTGGTGATCAAATGAATGCAGCGACGGCAAAAATATTGATTACATTTGGACCAGTCATAGGTGTTGGCATTTTGGCTGTTTATGTATTGGCTATGCGGATTTACGTCTATGTGAAAGAGAAAGAGGCGATTCCTCAAAGATATAAAAGGATTTATAAGTTGTTGATTATAGCGGAAATAGCGCTTTGCGTGATTGCCTTTCTGGTGCCGCGTGTTACAGGAGAAAGTTATCTCCCGGATGGAACGACACGTGGAGGGGTCGTTGTCAACACAAAGAGCGCCTTCAAAATTTCTTATAAAGAGTCAAACAGGGGATACAGCGACACGCTGGAGCTGACTGAAGAAGATCTGGCAAGAGTACGGGTCTGGTGCAGCTGCGACGAAGGACAGGTTTGTCTGCGGATACAGCAGGATACGACATTGAAAGAGGTTGACATTACAAACACAGATAGTCTGCTGGATATGACAGATTTCCAACCAGGAAGAATTACATTTACTATGGTGAATGAAAATGCCAGAAATGTTGATTTTGAATTGAAGTGGAGGGAGACGTGAGACCTGCAGTACTGGATAATCAGCTTTGACGCTTAAAAATTTAATATAAAAAAACCTCCCATTTTATAGGAATTTGCGAGATAATAAA
>CAMWTP010000126.1 GCA_947177165.1 uncultured Lachnospiraceae bacterium | reverse complement strand
TCGGTGATTTCACCACCCTGAATAGAGAGCCCGCTGTAGCGGGCGAGAGGGAGCTATGGTGAAATCGGTGATTTCACCACCCTGAATAGAGAGCCCGCTGTAGCGGGCGAGAGGGAGCTTGTATGAAAACAAGAATTACAGAAATTTTAGGAATTGAGTATCCGATCATACAGGGCGGTATGGCATGGGTCGCTGAGCACAATCTGGCAGCGGCCGTGTCGGAAGCCGGCGGATTGGGAATCATTGGTGCAGGCGGTGCACCGGCAGAATTTGTCAGGGAACAGATTCAGAAGGTAAAGGAAACGACAGATAAGCCTTTCGGTGTCAATATCATGTTGATGAACCCGGAGGCGGACGCAATCGCGCAGGTGGTTGTCGACGAGGGCGTCCGGGTTGTCACGACCGGGGCAGGAAACCCTTCCAGGTACATGCAGATGTGGAAGGAAGCAGGCGTAAAAGTTATTCCTGTGGTGGCAAGCGTGGCGATGGCAAAACTGATGCAGCGCGGCGGGGCGGACGCAGTCGTCGCCGAGGGAATGGAGAGCGGCGGACATATCGGTTCGCTCACAACGATGGCGCTTGTGCCGCAGGTTGTGGACGCGGTAGACATTCCTGTGATTGCGGCGGGCGGTATCGCCGACGGCAGAGGTTTTGCAGCGGCGTTCATGCTCGGCGCAGAGGCGGTGCAGCTTGGCACGCGCTTTGTGGCGGCATCGGAGTCCATCGTACATGAGAATTACAAGGCGATGCTCATCAAGGCAAAAGACATCGACTCGACGGTGACAGGCACTACGACAGGACACCCGGTCAGAAGCATCCGCAATAAAATGACCAAAGAGTATCTGAAGCTTGAAAAAGAAGGCGCAGATTTTATGGAATTGGAAAAACTGACACTCGGTTCTCTCAGAAAAGCAGTGATGGAGGGCGATGTGGTGAACGGTACTGTCATGGCAGGTCAGATTGCAGGGCTTGTGAAGAGAGAGCAGCCATGTAAGGAAATTATTGCAGAGATTATGGAACAGGGGATGGCACTTCTGGGCAGGACATGTTAGGTTTGCAGTCAGACATGGCAGGATTTAACAGGATTCACAGATGCAGCAGCCGGACATAGCTGACTGCATCACGAAGAGAGGCAGAAAATGAGCAAAACAGCATTTATTTTCCCGGGACAGGGCTCACAGTATGTGGGCATGGGAAAGGATTTTTATGATACATACGAGGAGGCAAAGCAAGTCTATCGGCTGGCCGGCGAAGTGTCGGGGCTTGATATGGAGGAGCTCTGCTTTACAGAGAATGACAAGATCAACATTACAGAGTACACACAGATTGCGATGCTCGCCACAGAGGTAGCGATCTTAAAAGTGCTTGAGTCAAAGGGTGTCAGGGCAGATATCACAGCGGGATTGAGCCTGGGTGAGTACGGCGCTCTGGCAGCAGCAGATGTCATGGACTTAAAGGATTTGTTTTATATCATCAGAAAGCGCGGCATCTTCATGCAGGAGGCGTATCCCGAGGGAGGTGCCATGATGGCAGTGCTCGGTCTTGACAATGACAAAATCGAGGAAATCTGTTGTCAGACAGAGGGAATCGTGACCATTGCAAATTACAATTGTCCGGGACAGACGGTCATCACTGGTGAGGAGAAAGCAGTGACAGAGGCGGCAAAGGCACTCTCCGAAGCTGGGGCAAAGCGCTGCGTACCGCTGAAAGTCAGCGGACCTTTTCACTCACAGCTGCTTGCGGGTGCAGGTGAAAAACTCGGGAAGGAGTTGTGCGATATCGAGCTCAGAAATCCTTCCATTCCATACATCAGCAATGTGGATGCGCTTGAAGTGACGGAAGCCGCGCCTGTCAAGTCGCTGTTGAAGAATCAGGTGTCAAACTCCGTGTGCTGGCAGCAGACGATCGAGAAGATGATCGCGGACGGCGTCGACACATTTATAGAAATCGGACCGGGAAAAACGTTGAGTGGTTTTATGAGAAAGATCAACAAGGACGTAAAATGCTTGAATATAGATAAGCTGGCAGATATGGACAAAGTATTGGAGGAAGTAAAATGTTAACGGGAAAAGTTGCTCTTGTGACAGGGGCAGGCAGAGGCATCGGCAGGGAGATCGCGCTCACGCTGGCAAAAAACGGTGCGACGGTCATCGTGAACTACAACGGTTCTAAGGAGAGCGCGGAGGAGGTTGTCGCGGAGATTGAGCAGGGCGGCGGCAGCGCGGAGGCAGTGCAGTGCAATGTTTCCGATTTTGCGTCGAGTGAAGCGTTTGTCAAGGAGGTTCTCGCAAAGTACAAGAAGGTGGATATCCTTGTGAACAATGCAGGCGTGACCAGAGACAACCTGATTATGCGCATGACGGAGGAAGATTACGATGCGGTGCTCGACACGAACCTGAAAGGCGCTTTTAATATGATCAGACATCTCTCCCGCAGTTTTATCAGGCAGAGAAGCGGAAAGATTATCAATATTTCCTCTGTGAGCGGCGTGCTTGGAAACGCAGGGCAGGCAAATTACTCTGCGTCGAAGGCGGGGCTGATCGGTCTCACCAAGAGTGTGGCGCGGGAAGTCGCAAGCCGCGGGATCAATGTCAATGCGGTAGCGCCGGGATTTATCGATACAGATATGACCAGGAATATGACGGAAGAGGCAAAGAAAACACTGAACAGCATGATTCCTATGGGAAAAATGGGCAGTGCGCAAAATATCGCGGATCTGGTCCTGTTCCTGGCAGGCGAGCATTCAGACTACATCACCGGACAGGTCATCTGCGTCGATGGCGGTATGTGCATCTAATTACAATAAGGAAATCATGAGTGTCACATTCCGAGAAGGAATTAGGAATGCAAGATAACAGAAGGGGAAAGAAAAATGAAAAGAAGAGTAGTAGTAACCGGCATGGGGGCAGTAACCCCGATCGGCAACGATGTTGCGTCTTTCTGGAATAGCGTGAAGGAGGGAAAAATCGGTTTCGGACCGATTTCCTATTTTGATACGACAGATTACAAGTGCAAGCTGGCAGCGGAGGTCAAGGACTTTAATGCTGCTGACTATATGGACAAAAAAGCTGCGCGCAGAATGGAGCCCTTTTGCCAGTTTGCCGTTGCCGCGGCAAAGGAGGCGATTGAGGACGCTGGTCTGGACATGACCAAAGAAGATCCCTACCGGGCAGGCTGCGCCGTGGGAAGCGGCATCGGAAGCCTCCAGGCGATGGAGAGGGAGCACACCAAATTGGAGGAAAAGGGACCGTCCAGAGTGGCACCACTCCTGGTTCCCCTGATGATTTCCAACATGGCTGCTGGAAATGTGAGCATTGCCTACAATCTCAAGGGCAAGAGCATCAATGTGGTGACTGCGTGCGCGACAGGTACGAACTCCATCGGCGAGGCATTCCGGACGATTCAGTACGGGGACGCGGATATCATGGTGGCCGGTGGAACCGAGAGTTCGATCACACCGATTGGCATTGCAGGATTTTCTTCCCTGACAGCGCTCTCGACCTGTGAGGACCCGGCGCGCTGCTCGATCCCGTTCGACAAGGACAGAAGCGGTTTTGTCATGGGAGAGGGGGCAGGTATCGTCGTGCTCGAGGAGCTTGAGCATGCAAGAGCGCGCGGTGCTAAGATTTATGCGGAAGTTGTGGGATACGGCTGCTCGTCGGACGCGTATCACATCACGTCGCCGGCGGAGGACGGCGAGGGCGCGGCGACAGCGATGCTGGCTGCCGTGAAGGATGCAGGAGCCTCACCGGAGGATATCACATACATTAACGCCCACGGGACAGCGACACACCACAACGATTTGTTTGAGACAAGGGCGATCAAGCTTGCGTTTGGCGGGCACGCAAAGAATATCAGAATCAACTCCACGAAATCTATGGTAGGGCATCTTCTGGGTGCAGCCGGGGCAGTTGAGTTTGTCGCCTGCGTGAAAGAGCTGCAGGAGGGCTATATCCATCAGACGGTCGGCCTCACGGAGAGCGAGGAGGAGATGGACCTGAATTACTGCAAGGAGAGCAGCAGCGAGGACTTTATGTATGCGCTCAGCAACTCTCTGGGATTTGGCGGACATAATGCGAGCATTTTAGTGAAGAAATATGTGGAATAAGAAAAGATTTTGAGAAACAGTTTTGATAAGTAGTTCGAGTTGAGTGTTTATTATATATAGAAGAAAAAGGAAAAAGGTGACACATATGTCAGTTTATACAGCGAAGGAAATTATGGAGATCATTCCGCACAGGCATCCGTTTATGCTGATTGACACCATCGAGGAACTCGAGGAAGGTGTCAGGGCGCTCGGAAAAAAATGTGTGAGCTTTAACGAGCCATACTTTGCGGGGCACTTTCCGGGAAATCCCGTCATGCCGGGCGTGCTGATTGTGGAGGCTCTGGCGCAGGTTGGGGCGGTTGCGCTGCTCGGTCAGCCGGAGTGGAAAGGTAAGACGGCATATTTTGCAGGAATCAACAAGGCGCGGTTTAAGCAGAAAGTGCTGCCGGGCGACGTGCTGATGCTCGAGACCAGGATCACCAAAGTCAAGGGGCCGATCGGTGTCGGGGAAGCGATAGCCACAGTTGACGGCAGGACAGCCTGCAAGGCAGAGTTGATGTTTGCAATTGCGTAATTAAAACATTAAGAAATACTAAGGCTGCAAAGGACGCAGCCTAAGAATTTCTAAATGTTTGGAAGAACGCAAAGGACAGCGTTCTTCCGGGGTGTTGGCACCTGTAAGGGACGCAGCCTAAGAATTTCTAAATGTTTGGAAGAACGTAAAGGTCAGCGTTCTTCTGGGGTGTTGGCACCTGTAACGTAAAGGTCAGCGTTTTTCTGGGGTGTTGGCATCTGTATAAGACGCAGGCTAAGAATTTCTTAATGTTTTGCGGTATCGGTATGTAGACTGTGAGGAGGTTGGATGATGGATAGAGAACAACATATCAAGACCAAAAGAAGATTTCCTATGAATTTGTACAATAAGCTTGAGGAAAAACTGAAGAATAAACCGGAGGACACGCAGGAGACTGTGGAGGAGGCAAAGGTCGAGAAGAAAGAGGACACAGGTCTGGTCAAGTGCCCGAAGTGCGGCAGGATGGTAGAGCGCGCACGCGTTGTCAGGAAAAAGTATGTGTGCTATGAGTGCGGCGGTTATTTCCGGGTGAAGACCAACAACCGTATCCGCATGGTCGCTGACGCAAAGAGCTTTGAACCATGGTTTGAGGATATGGAGGTAAGCAATCCGCTTGACTATGAGGGATATGAGGATAAGCTTGCGGCAGCGAGGGAAAAGACAGGCTTGAAGGAGGCTGTGACAGTCGGGCGCTGCAAAGTATTTGGCGATGATATTGTCCTCGGCGTGTGCGACTCCCGCTTCATGATGGCGAGTATGGGGCATGTTGTGGGCGAGAAGATCACAAAGGCGATTGAGCGCGCGACAGAATTAAAGCTTCCGGTATTTCTGTTCTGCTGTTCCGGCGGTGCGAGAATGCAGGAGGGAATCGTCTCCCTGATGCAGATGGCAAAGACTTCGGCGGCGATCAAGAAGCACGGCGATGCCGGGCTGCTGTACTGCACGATTCTGACAGATCCTACGACCGGCGGTGTGACGGCGAGCTTTGCGATGCTCGGCGATGTGATAATGGCGGAGCCGGGAGCGCTGATTGGCTTTGCGGGACCAAGAGTCATCAAGCAGACTATCGGACAGGAGCTTCCGGAGGGCTTCCAGACATCGGAGTTTCTGGTGGAACACGGTTTTGTGGACGGCATTGTGCTCC
Organism: uncultured Lachnospiraceae bacterium; assembly: GCA_947177165.1. Classification (GTDB taxonomy): domain Bacteria; phylum Bacillota; class Clostridia; order Lachnospirales; family Lachnospiraceae; genus COE1. The sequence goes on along the minus strand of CAMWTP010000126.1, from coordinate 3,086 downwards.
GGGAGAACCTGAAAAAAACGATTCATTTTCTGATCAAGTCCCATAAGAGCACAGGCAAAAAGACTTACACTGACTTTTATCCGGATACGGATTTTCACTTTGAGCTCAGCGAGGAGCTGAAGGAGCAGTCGTGGAAGTCCAAACCGCGCAGCGCGTGGGAGAAGGTCAAGGCGGTCCGCCAGGTGGAGCGTCCGTCCGCGCTGGATTACATGGACAGTATTTTCGACATTTTTGTCGAGGCACACGGCGACAGAGGGTATGCGGATGACAAGGCGCTGATCGGCGGTATCGCATTTCTTGAGGGACAGCCGGTCACTGTGGTGGCAGACATCAAGGGAAAGGACATCAAGGAGTGTCAGGAGAGAAACTTTGGCATGCCGCTCCCGGAGGGGTATCGGAAGGCGCTGCGCCTGATGAAGCAGGCGGAGAAGTTCAACCGTCCGATTATCAGCTTTGTCAACACGTCCGGTGCGTTCTGCGGTCTCGAGGCGGAGGAGCGCGGGCAGGGTGAGGCGATCGCGCGGAACCTGATGGAAATGTCAGGACTGAAAGTTCCGGTGCTCTGCATTCTCATCGGAGAGGGCGGCAGCGGCGGTGCCCTTGCGACAGCAGTGGGAAATGAAGTGTGGATGATGGAGAATGCGACATACTCGATTCTCTCGCCGGAGGGATTTGCTTCTATCTTATGGAAGGATTCCAACAGGGCGCAGGAGGCGAGCGAGGTCATGAACATCACCGCGCAGGACTTGAAGCGGCTCGGTGTGATCGAGCGCATCATTCCGGAGTTTGGCGGTGCGGACAGGAAGACAGCGGCGGCAATCGGCGGTTATATGAAGGAGCATATCAAGGAATTTCTGGAGAAGTATAATGGCAAATCCGGGGAGCAGATCGCCCAGGAGCGCTATGACCGTTTTCGGGAGTTCTGATGCTTCACACGGATTATTTGTGTCGCTGATGGCGGTATGGAGGATTATCATGAGTGAGTTAAAAATAGGCAGTCTTATTGCGCGCATTCCTGTGATACAGGGAGGAATGGGTGTCGGTGTGAGTCTGTCAGGTCTCGCAGGAGCAGTGGCGGCGGCGGGCGGTGTGGGAGTGATATCAACCGCCCAGATAGGCTATCGCGATCCCGATTTTGACAGGCATCCGATTGAATGTAATCTGAGGGCAGTCGGCGAGGAGATCAAAAAAGCACGGGAGGCGGCAAAAGGCGGCATCATCGGTGTCAATATCATGGTGGTGACAAAGCGGTATGAGGATTACGTAAAGGCTGCAGTGGCGGCGGGCGCAGATCTGATCATATCCGGTGCAGGACTTCCCATGAACCTGCCTGAGCTTGCGGGCAAGGTAAAGATTGCCCCGATTGTATCGAGCAGGAAAGCTTTGAGCGTCATAGCAAAGCACTGGAAAAAGAAGTATGACAGAAAGCCGGATCTTGTTGTGGTCGAGGGGCCGCAGGCGGGCGGACATCTGGGATTTTCGCAGGAAGATGTGAGCGCATACGCGGTAACACATGAAAAAGACTATGACGACGAGGTCAAATCGATCATAGAACTTGCGGATGAGCTGCAAACGCCGGTCGTGGTTGCGGGCGGTGTCTATGAGCGCAAAGATATGGATCATTATCTTGCGATGGGGGCAAAGGGTGTGCAGATGGCGACACGTTTTGTGACAACGAGGGAGTGTGATGCCTCCGATGCTTACAAACAGGCGTATATCGACGCAAAACAGGAAGATATCGTCATTGTCAAAAGTCCGGTAGGAATGCCGGGACGCGCGATACACAATGCATTTCTGGACAAAGTAAAAGCGGGTGAGCGCTTTATGAGGGGCTGCAGACAGTGCATTACTACCTGCAGGCCGGATACAGCGCCCTACTGCATTACAGAGGCTTTGATTAACGCAGTGAAGGGAAAGCTCGAGGAAGGATTGATATTCTGCGGGAGCAATGCCTACAGGGCAGATAAAATAGAGACCGTAGCCGAGATAATGGAGGAATTTTCTGAATGACAATAAGGATAACCGGCACAGGCAGTGCGCTGCCGGAAAAAAGAGTGACCAATTTTGACTTGGAGAAGCTTGTGGAAACCTCCGACGAGTGGATTCAAAAGCGTACAGGGATTGCGGAGCGCAGGATTTCTGACGGGGAGACTGTGTCCTCCCTGGCGGCCAGGGCGTGTAAAAATGCCTTGGAAATGGCGGGAAAGGCTGCAGAGGAGGTAGATTTGATATTAGTTGCCACCTGTTCGCCGGAACTTTTGCTGCCGTGCTGTGCGTGTCAGGTCCAGGATATGATCGGAGCGTCAGGCGCGGCGGCGTTTGACTTAAATGCGGCGTGTTCAGGCTTTCTCTTTGCACTGAACACGGCGAATGTGTATCTGCAGACTGGTATTTACAAAAACGCATTGATCGTGGGCAGCGAGGTATTGTCAAAACTCGTGGACTGGAAAGACAGAGGAACGTGTATTCTGTTTGGCGACGGCGCAGGCGCAGCCTTTCTGGAGGCATCTGCGGAGGATGTCGTCTATGACAATGGGCGCAGAGCAGGTATCGAGTGCATGATTCAGGGCTCGGATGGAACAAAGGGCATGGTGCTCTCCTGCGCGGAACGCGCAGTAAACAATGCGTTTATTCCTGAGAGCCACACAGAAAATCCGTATATCTATATGGATGGACAGGAGGTCTACAAGTTTGCCACGAAGCAGGTTCCGGTCTGTATCCAGCAAGCGCTGGACAAAGCGGGGCTGACGGTGGATGATGTGGACTGGTTCATGCTGCATCAGGCGAATGTGCGCATCATAGAGTCTGTCGCAAAGCGGCTGAAAGCAGATCTTGCCAGATTTCCGATGAATATCCATCAGGTCGGAAACATGTCCTCCGCCACAATTCCGGTGCTGCTTGACGAGTGGAACCGGAGTGGGAAAATAAAAAGGGGAGACAGGCTTGTGCTGTCTGGTTTTGGGGCTGGATTGACGTACGGGGCGAGTGTAATGGTGTGGTAACGAGCATGAAGAGAAGTTCTAAGGCTGCTAAGGACGCAGCCTAAGAACTTCTAAAGCTTCATGCAGGAAGAACGCAAGTGCGGC
>CAMWTP010000125.1 GCA_947177165.1 uncultured Lachnospiraceae bacterium | reverse complement strand
GAACCGTTATGCGTTGCAATTGTATAGCCCAAAATGATTCCCCCATTCCAATGATCAATCTTGCTTTATTATATCAAAAACCTGTCGGATTGCAACGCCTACCGTGTCAACGGTAGTAACTCAATACTACTTGTGGCATAGCCACAAGTAGATTTTCGCCCTACGGGGTTTTAAAAAGTCCTGGATAAACCAGGGACTTTTGCTGCAGGCGGACAGTTCTGCAAAACGCTTTCAGGTTCTGCAGGCGAAAATTTAAAAGGGCATTTATAAGGCACGTTGAAATGAACTGGCAGCACAAAGGTATCGCCGCGACTGTCACATATGCGCTGCCTGAAAGTAATCACGATTTACAGAATGGCTCTATCCGGGATTAATCGAAACCGTCAAAGGCTACGCTTGCGCTATATGCGAACCGCTTTGCGCTCTCGCATTTGGCAACCGAAAGACAATGGCAAATCCGGATTCCTGATAATGTGCCGGCATTTTGATATTGCTATTAATGGACAAAAGTGTCCCTTGGCAAAATCGAATTTGGTACTTTTGTACTAAAAATACACTGGAGTATTTCCGATCAGGGAAAGCTACAGTGTATTTTTTATCGATATTGCATGAAATATAATCTGTTGTCAAATGCGAGAGCGCAAAGCGGTTCGCATATAGCGCAGCGTAGTTATTGGCGGTTCCGATTTAATTCGGGATAAGCCATTCTGTAAATTGGGCTTACTTTCAGGCAGCGCATGTGTGGAAGTCGCGGAAGATGCCTTCATGCTGTCAGTTCCATTCAACGCGCCTTATAAATGCCCTTTTATTTATTTTCCCTTTTACGCGCAATTTCTTCACGAATTAACCGTTTTATAGCTCCCTGTTTTGATGGTTGCGCCCATAGCCATTGGATAATATCTAAATCATTTTTTAGATTTAATTTGATATAAAGCCCTTGTGTATGCTCTTTATCATACTTTGATTGTGCTTTATTTCTTGATTCGATAGAGTCTAACCAATCTTTCATTTTAACCGCCGTTCTAATAGGTATATACCTATCAATTTTCTTCACCCTTAACCGCCAACAAATCTTCTATCGAGACTCTTAAGATAACACTAAGACGATATAAATTGTCAATAGATGGCAATGTATAGCCATGTATCCATCTGTAAATAGATTGCGGACACTCTAAATATAGCATTTCCTGTAACTCTCTGATACTGTAACCACTTTCTTTGATTGCAGCATGAATTTTTTTTCCAGACAGTTCCATATCCACTGTTACGTTCGTTTTTTTCATACATAGTACCTACCTTTCTTTTGCCCGAAAGATGTGGTACAATAAAAGAACACCTTTCGGGGTGTTGGTTGGGGCTTCCTGATGCTTTGGTCGGCTAGAGGGAAGCCCCCTGTTATTTAGTTTTTGGCTGTATTATTAAGCCGGTCATTTGCAGTTGCGCCGGCAATCGCCCTATCTATTGGACTTTTCAATTTAATTGAAAAATTAATTTTTACTACTTTTGTGCCTTTTTTTATTGTTTCATAACTGATATTTATATCTGTCAATTCATTTATTTCACGCTCTGCAACTTCAAGAACTTTTTGACGGAATGGAGCAAATTCTTTATATGATTTTACATTTTCAACGCCAAGTAATTGTTTTAATTCTTCTAAATCATAAATTTTATTTTTTTGATATTCATACGATTTCATCAACTCATATATACGAACTGAAAAAGCTGATTTCATTGCAAGAATATTATATAATTGATACTGGGTAAATCTTTCTTTTAATTCATACAAATATGGTACTAAATCTTCATCTATCCGAATTTTTACAATCCCACTTTTCTTATAAGTGTTAACTTTAGCAAGCCAACCGACAAGACTTTCTGAACCATCAGGCATAGTCAACCACATTGAGCGATCACGAAGATGTTTTAAAATTGATTTCACGTCTGCATAATTTTTTCCGGCATCATAATCAATCCCACAAACTTTGCAATAATCACGAATATTAAATTCATATTCAAGTTGATAGGGTACTCCCGTTATACTATCTTTAATATCAATCGGTTTAATCATAGAACATATATATGCAACTGTCTTTTGTTCTGTCAAAGATAATTCAAAACGATTTTTTTGTATTAATTCATTACCTTTTACAACTAAATATTCTCTTTTCTTTGAAAGCTCTGTCTTTTCGTCCTTATTCAAATTTCTATCCTTTCACCATTTTTAATTATTGCATAGCTATTTCCTAATGTAATTTCGTATGAAACAAATTCCTCTGCAAGTTCTTTGCTATAAAATATTGCAACAATATCTTGTAGTATTTCATCATTAAATCTGTTAGTTTTATAAATTTTATATTCTTCCATTTTTATTCTCTCTTTCAAATTTATTAATCATAAAAACATAATATCAAACAAAACCTAACCTTGTCAAGTATAAGTTAGAATATCCGTACTTTAGGTTAGGTTTCGTCAGAAGGAAACCGAACCTAAAGTTAGGGAAAACCGAACTAAAAGTTAGGGAAAACCGAACTAAAAGTTAGGGAAAAAAACCGCATAACCACGCGGTTTGTAGGTTTTTTTGTCCCTTAAATATATAAAATAAATTAAATAATTTATCTCTAAAAAATCACTCAAAAATTCATCAAAAAAACTGTATTAAAATTCCCAATATTTTTTCGCCTGAAGGTAAATTTCACAATTCAAATTCATTACGCTGCTTAGGTTTATTTTTTTGTCGCATAGCATTTTTTGATGAACTGCGGACACTCGGGCATTATAATAAAAATTCAAACAAAAAATTAAAAAATGAATTGTTAAGGGCATACCTCCCCTACCTACAAAAAAATGTGACCCCTGTCACAAAATTACGGGAGAGGGGTCACAAAAAAACGTGATACGTAATACTAAGAATACTACATAGATCACAATTATATATTATCATCGTCATCTAAGTAGTTTAGGTATATGGTTTCCAGTCTGTTGTTTTTCCACCAACGCTTTTTGTATTCTCTTTTGGACATCAGGATATTTTTTTAATTCCTGCTCATATATTGCAACTTTTTTTTCCAGCTTTAATCGTTCCATTCGTTCCGGGATAGGTTCTTTATTTTTTTGCTCTGCCTGCTTTAAAGTGTTTTCTGCTTTTTGTAGATAAGCTTTTGCACTCTTATAGATTTGGTCTGCCTGTTCTCCCAAGAGTGCGGACTTCTGCAGGCTGGCGAGATCGCTTTTATTGATCTTGACCTTTTCACTGTCCAGTATTATGCTTTCAGTTTTTATATTTTTAATCTGCTGGCTGGAAAGAACCTGTCCCTGTATGTTCTTCATGTTTATCAGGGCTTTTATTTCACGGTCTAATGCATTTTTTTGTTTCAGCAGATTGTTCAGTTCATCTCCCTGTGCATTCTTTGTGTCTTTCAGAACTTCTATTTCGCTTTCTAAGGTGTCTTTTTGCCCTTTAAGGTATTTTATATCAGACAGACTCTTTTTCGTCGCTCTACGAGCCTCCTGAAGCGTCTGACGGGCTTTGTACGTTTCAGTGTGCATGTGTGCTCGTTTTTCTCCAGCAGGGTGATCTACAATCAGATCATGAGCTTTACAAAGAGTTTCGAGGGTATCATTTTCACGATGCTCCCACAAAATTTGAGCTGTAGCCTTTCCTTGTTTCTGAAATCCCATTTCACCCAATGCTTTTACAAGTCCTGTTTGCGTCTCCATTCCGCGTGTGTACCTATGCGCAACAGGAACATAGTCACAATGTACGTGCGGAACCCCTTCTTCATCAGCGTGGTAGTATGCCCCTATAAGTTCCAAATTGGGATTGCGATCGCCCCATGAATCTACAAATTCCCTTAAAATCTGTTTTCCTGTCTGTTCATCAATGGCGTTGTCGCGGTTCCCAATAGAGACAATCATTTCATAGACAGGGTGTTTCTTTGCATCTTTGCAGATGTCGTTATAATAGCTTGTAATTTTGCGGTCAGTCCGTGTTTGTTTATTGTTGTAATCCTCAACAGCTTTTCCAAAGAGCCGTTCATATGCCTGACGTGGTTTTTCGTCTATCCATGTTTCATGAATCCCATCAGGATTGATGTGGCTTTCCTTGGAAACAACTTTTTCATTCCTGATATTGTGATCACGCGCTACCGCCGAACCGTTATGCGTTGCAATTGTATAGCCCAAAATGATTCCCCCATTCCAATGATTAATCTCGCTTTATTATATCAAAAACCTGCCGGATTGCAACGCCTACCGTGTCAACGGTAGTAACTCAATACTACTTGTGTCAGAGACACAAGTAGATTTCGCCCTGCGGGGCTTGTAAAAATCCCTGGATAAGCCAGGGATTTTTAGCAGATACTGCAGAACCGAAAAGTGTTCTGCAGGCGAGTGTCAAATATCTAATGTGCATTGAATACACTAGCGGATATATTCCCTGCTTTGCAAAGTGTAAAGAATAATGCGAATCCGCAACCGATGGTCATGAAGAGCTTTAAAGTAAACTCACCCGATGAAAACTGCAAATTTGCAACGAGTGCGCTGTAAAGTCCGAATGCTACCAACATGAAAAAACCTTCAAAGCATACTGCAATAATCTTGCGTATATAGTTATTTCCGATCTGTCCCCACTCTTGGTTTAGAAAAGTTGACATCGGAATTGGTGCAACTGATGTGTACATCAGCAGTTCCAAGTACCAGAGATTGACTTTGACGAATATAGCTGCTGCTAACACAAATACCACAATCCTTGCAATGAATATCAGAATTAAATTGATTAACATGTTGAATACTAGGGCAAAGTTGTATTGATCGCCTTCAGGAACTGGCAGCAACTTTGATAAGTCTATATCTAAGATTCCAATTCCTTCAGCTTGGGTGCTTACCTTTATTGCTGCCCAACTGCCAATATCATATATTCCCATTACGATATCGAAAGATTTACTTGCGATAAAAAGGAATATACCTAGTTTCATGAGAACGAACAGTATTCGTTCTGGTGTAATGGGGTGCATTTGGTTATTTTCTTGTATCATATGTACAAGTTCAAGGCAGAACACGAAAGTTATTAGGCATCCAGCTAATGGAATACATACGTTTTCTGCAATGCCCCTTATAAAATTAAATGCTGTGGGATTCCAGCCTTGTGGGCTTTGCGTGATATATGTTGCCGAATCTGCTATCATGCCATTGAGACTTTCAAACATGCCTTTAAATTGTTTATCTGCAACATCGAACATTCCATCATACATCGATTTGCAGAAATTGTTCATTAAGTTTTCAAAAAATTCGCTAATTGCATTCATACTTTTCTCCTCGGTAATTAATTATTCTTTTTACTAATTTTGTTAATTTGATGATAAATTGATAAAAAATTCATTGGAGCATCTCCCGATCGAAAACTACTGTAGTACATTTTCTTGTGTAAAATAACAAAATTAGTAAGAGGGATTGGAGAAAAGTGCATTCCCCAATTCCTCTAAATCCATTATTGTATCTGCCGTCCGCTGTGTCAATGGGCTTTTGCGGCATAAACCGCCCCTAAAGGGCAGGGGCTATTTATTCCACAGTCCCATTGACACGCTATGTATTCTCTTCCCGGGCAATTTCCTGTCTGATCAGATTTTTGATAGCTCCTTGTTTGGATTTTTGCTTCCAGAGCCATTTTAAGATGTCCTCATCAGTCCGCAGGTTAAGTTTTAGACAGACTTGTGTTGTATGGTCTTTATCATATTTGGCTTGCTTTTTGGTTCTGGCATCGATTGACTCTAACCAATCTTTCATTTATCCTCCTTGCACAGTAGGTATATACCTACTACTTTCTTTTTTTTATATCGGTAATGATATTCAAAACAGAAAAGGTTATTTTCTATACAGAATTTCAACAATTCTTGATAACTGTTATCTTCAGATAACTGTCTCATGTGCTTTATTTTTTCGACATTATTTCTCTCTGGAAGTGGATCAGAATCCTGGAAAGACTTATTAATAAATTTCTGATTTTTCATTTGTACTTCTCCTTTTCGAAATTCAAAATCTTTTTTCCTTCTTTTATCCTTTCATCTCTGCAGGATTCCAATAACTGCACTGATACCAATTCATGAGCATAACTAAGCAAGATGTATAAATTATCTACTGATAACTGCTTCATATGCTTCAAAATATTTTTTTCGACACCATTTCTCCAATCTTCTGGAAGCGGATCAGATTGGAAAGACTCATTAATAAATTTCTGATTTTTCATTTGTACCTCTCCTTTCATTTTTCCCGAAAAGTGTGGTACAATAATAAGGCACCTTTCGGGGTGTTGGATGGGGTTCCCTGGTACTTTGGTAGAGTGAGGGGAACCCCTTGGTTATAGTCACCGGTTTTTTACAGCTCCGGGAAGCATCTTTTTCATTCTCTCAATTCCTGGTACTTTTTCAGCCATTCTGTTTCAAAGTCAACTTTGTCTATTCCAGAAAAATCTTTTTTAAAAATCTCCTCAATGTGTTCCAATTCTCCGATGCTTGTACATCCCTGTATACGATCCTGTATGGCTTTTAATTTTTCTTTGCACATTTTCTTTTCCCCCAATCAATTACTTAAAATCTGTTTTTCCAGTTCGCTTATGTCAAGCTGCTGCTGCTCAAATTCATTAAATTTATTTTTGATTTTCTTTTTAGGCTGCTCCGGCGGAAGCTCCCGATCAAATGTAAATTCATAACCTAACACAGCTCCACCATGTCCGCCGCGTCCGCCTTTTCTGGGCATACATTTCAGACTAGGTATATATTTTTTACATTCTTCAACAGCCGGACGCAGGACACGCTTGTTAAAATTAGGATTTGTATATGTTGCAGGAACATCTAAGTCTCTATAAAAATTTTCTTTAGTTGTGTAATAAGTTCCCTGCGTCCGATACTGTTTCAAAAGTTTGTATAATCTCTTTGCATATTTACTTTCAAGACTGACAAATTCATCTAATTCAAATCTTGTGAAATTTTTTACTACATCAGTCAGAATATAAACAAGCTCCTCCCAAACCTCACAGGTTACAGTTAACGCATCCATATCCGTTACAAATTCTTTAAATAAAGTGCGTTGCTTTGTTTTAGCCCCTTGTTCTATTAAAATTTTAAATTCTAACAGTTTTGCATTAGCTTTTATTAATTCATTTTTTAAATCTTTGTTTGAATTTTTATTATAATGCCCGAGTGTCCGCAGTTCATCAAAACTAATCGTTACTTCACAGGTTCCTTTATCACGCATTTTATGGCAAATACACATAAACAGATCAAGCTCTTTAGCGTTCATTTTTCCTAACTTCTCATTTGTTAAATCATTGTGTATCTTAACTATCTCATTCATTAATCATCCTTCCTCCTAATATTATATTACCATATTTTAGAGTGCATGTCAATACGCAAGTACTCTAAAACGGGAAAAAAGTACTCTAAAAACGGGAAAAAAGTACTCTAAAAACGGGAAAAAAGTACTCTAAAAAATCCCACAACCCTTGAAGATAGTGGGCTGTGGGACTCCTAAAAGATATATAAAAGATATATAAATATATATAAAGGGTGCTTCCAGCACCAAATCCGAACTAAAAGTCACAATAAAATACCTCCCCTACCTACAAAAAAATGTGACCCCTATCACAAAATTACGGGAGAGGGGTCACAAAATTTCGGGACACGTAATACAAAGAATACAACAGAGATTATAACAGAGAATACATCATCATCTAAGTAATTTAGGTATATGGTTTTCAGGTTGTTGGTTTTCTACCAATGCTTTTTGTATTCTCTTTTGAACATCAGGATATTTTTTTAATTCCTGTTCATATATTGCAACTTTCTTTTCCAGCTTTAATCGTTCCATTCGTTCTGGAATAGGTTCTTTATTTTTTTTCTCTGCCTGTTTTAAGGTGTTTTCTGCTTTTTGTAGATAAGCCTTTGAACTCTTATAGATTTGGTCTGCCTGTCCTCCGATCAACGCAGTTGTCTGCAGATCTTCAAGGTCACTTTTACTAATTTTAACTTTTTCATTGTCGAAAATGACACTTTCTGTCTTAATGTTTTTAACCTGTTCACCAGATAAAATATTACCCTGTAATTTTTTAATACCCTTTAGAGCTCGTATTTCGCTTTCTAAGGTGTCTTTTTGTCCTTTAAGGTATTTTATATCGGACAGACTCTTTTTTGTCGCTCTACGGGCTTCCTGGAGTGCCTGACGGGCTTTGTATGTTTCGGTGTGTATATGTGCTCGTTTTTCTCCAGCAGGATGGTCTATAATCAAATCCTGAGCTTTACATAGAGTTTCAAGGGTATTGTTTTCTCTGTGCTCCCACTGGATTTGAGCCGTGGCGGTGCCTTGTTTCTGAAAGCCCATTTCACCAAGTGCCTTAACAAGACCTGTCTGTGTTTCCATGCCTCTGGTATATCCATGTGCAACGGGGACATAATCACAGTGCACGTGCGGAACTCCTTCTTCATCGGCATGATAATAAGCCCCTATAAGTTCTAGATTAGGATTGCGGTCTTTCCAAGAATCAACAAATTCTTTTAAGATTTTTTTGCCGATCTGTTCATCTATGGCATTATCTCGATTGCCAATGCTTACAATCATTTCGTAAACTGGGTGTTTTTTGGCATCTTTGCATACATCATTGTAATAATTTTCAATCTTACGATCAGTTCTTGTCTGTCTGCTGTTGTAATCTTCTACAGCCTTTCCAAAAAGCCGTTCATATGCCTGACGTGGTTTTTCATCTATCCATGTTTCATGAATCCCATCAGGATTGATGTGTTTTTCCTTGGAGACGATTTTTTCATTCCTGATATTGTGGTCACGCGCTACCGCCGAACCGTTATGCGTTGCAATTGTATAGCCCAAAATGATTCCCCCATTCCAATGAT
>CAMWTP010000124.1 GCA_947177165.1 uncultured Lachnospiraceae bacterium | reverse complement strand
TGTCCTGTGCTATCCTTTTCATCCCGTAATCCTCTACTTCCACAATTATGAAATTTAATTACAACAGATAACCTGCTGAAACATTCTATCCAGATATCACCTGATATAGTCTTTCACGCGGTATTTCCCGTTCTTTATTTTTATCATTATGGCTCCTGTGTCCTTCGTTATCCTTATATTACTTCCTACAGCTTCAAATCTCTCAATTGTCTCTGCATGCGGGTGTCCATAACGGTTGTCCTGCCCGCAGGATATGATGGCAAGTTCTGGTTCGATCAGCGATATCAGCTCCTCCGTGTTGGAGTACCTCGACCCATGGTGAGAAGCTTTATAGATATCGATACCACGAAAGCCAACTGCCTTTCCAAGCCTCTGCGCTGCCGCCTGTTCCCCGTCAGCCTCGACGTCTCCTGTCAAAAGCGCTGTCACTCCGTCCTCGGTTTCCAGTTTCATGACAAGAGAATATGCATTGCGGGAATCCGTCTCGTAATCCCCCTGCGGGTGCAGCACTTCAAACCAGAGTCCCCGCGCCTCTATTCTGTCGCCGGCTTTTAATCGATATATCGGTATCTTCCTGGCTTCACATAGCGTCAACAGCCGTTCATAAGCCTCATCCTCAATGACAGCCTCCGATATACAGATCCGGCTGACCTCAATTTCCATTTTTTGCTTTTTATCAGCACTCATATCGCCACTACTGCCCCCGAGTATTTCCATCACACCGGATATATGGTCACTGTCAAGATGTGTCAGAAAGACCGCATCTAATTTTGCAACACCATTGTACTTCAGATACGGAACAATCGTGTATGTCCCAATCTTGCTCTCCGAAGTGCTCCCGCCGTCAACCAGAAAATGCTCACCTCCCGCACTCTCAATCCAGATGCAATCTCCCTGCCCCACGTCCAGAAAGGTCACGGACACGCCGTCAATCGGGGAATTGCTTATAAGAATAACCGCCGCAAGCACCGTCATAAGCTTTATCTGCAATGGCAGCCCTACATTGATTCCCCGCTTTTCGCATGCTCTGCCTTTTGACAGACGCTTTCCATAATGATGCACCGCATACAAAAATAAGATAACTGCGCAAAATGCATAGATTCTCCAATCCTCCGGTCTCCCTACAATCCAGTTTGCAAACGGCAGTCTCAGCGACACGGTACACAACCGCTCAAACAAAGAAAGCAGCCCATGACACACCAATCCCATCAGTTTCGCCACCCCCAATCCAGCCCCCGCAGGCAGGCTTCCCGCGCCAAGGCATAAAAGGCCGGCTGCCATCAGGACAGACATGGCAGGGATAACCACCAGATTCAGCAGAAACGAATATATTGGAAATTCATAATACACACACAGCATAATCGGAAAATGTATCAGAAAGATACTGAGACTTCCACATAGAGACAGGGCTATTTTATCTGTCAGGTACTGTCTTTTTCCACGCCTGACGGGTTTCACGACATCAGACAGGCACCCCACACCCAGAATCGCCCCGAAAGAAAGCTGAAATCCAGAATGATACAAGTATAACGGCTGCTCCAATAAAATCAGCGTGGCCGCAAGCGCAAGTGCTGTGAGCATGTCATATGTGCGGCGCAGTAGCTGCGCTGCAAGCTGCATGGCAAACATGAATACTGCCCTGTACGCCGAACTGCTCATGCCGACCATATCCCCGTAAGCAATCATCAGCGCAACGGACACGACCGCACAGACTGGCTGCGGAATACATAACTTGCGCAGCAGCTGATACAATCCCATGCCCAGAAGCGTGATATGAAGCCCTGAAATCGCCAGAATATGCGCAATACCGCTTTTCTGAAAAAGTTGTTTGCTCTGTGCGTCAAGCCCCGACTTATTTCCAAGAAGGACAGCCTTCATAACCGATGCATCTTTGGGAGCAAGCGCCCTGTCAAATATCCCCTCAAAATGGCGGCGAAGCTGATACAGCAGCTCGTGATATGCAGAGTATCCGCTGCTTTCCGCGCGTATCCGCGCCTTGTAAAGCCTGAAATCCACACCGAGAATCTGGTAATATCCCTGTGCATCAAACGCTCCTGGATTTCCCGCCCTGCCAAAATAAGATACCTCTCCCTCCACTGCGACCGTACTCCCGGCTTTGGGCTCTGCCAGACTTTCATCGGCATCAATGTAACAAATGACATTGCCTCTCGCCATCTTCTCCTCGTTTTGTCCTATGTCAGGACTCCATTTCTGGACGTCTTTCAGCCAGATGATCAATGTATTCTTTTGATATTCACTTTTATATTCCTTTTGACATACCTCCCCCAGCAGGGTAACACTTTCCCCCTCCGGCAGATCCTGTACCGGCACCGGGGCCGGGCTGATTTTCAGATATAAGAACACAGTCACCACAAATGCCGCACAGATGCAGCACAGTGGTCTCCTCATTGCTATTTATTTCCTCCATAGCGCAATCTGTCAATTGACAAGTGACAGATTGCGCTCAAATACAGTGGAAGCCTCATACTTATCACGGAACTTCCCATCCTTGTTCCCATCAATGGATATCTGTACTTTGTTGATGTTGCTCAGCTCCACAAGGGAATTGACAATCGAGTAGATCGTCACATCCGTCGTCACATTATTCACGGCCGTGAGTATCGCACTGTCAAAAGTCAGGTAGCAGATATTATCTCTGACTGTGATGTTGACGAGTTTCGTATCTGGACTGATCGTCGGATAGGTCGCATCATTCACCGGCCCGCTGATCAACTGCTCAACCACCAGTTTCTCCATCGGTACATTTGACACATCCGCATTGTGTGCAAGCTCTCTGTTGACTGCAACAAGCCCGTCGCCTTCCTCGTTTGCAAAATACAGCCGCAGCGTCACTGTGCTGTTCACGGTCTCCACCTGCGCGCCAGCATTGTTCACAAACATATCCGATGTCATGATACCAATTGCATTTCCCGATATATCTGTCAGAGATTCTCCGTTTACCGTGAGCATCACATAATTGACTTCCGGTATATTTGTAAGGCTTCTGACAAGAGCTGCACGCGTCAGCACTTCTGTCGTCCGCGGAAGCTCCTTGTATTTTTCTCCAAGCGATACGATCACCTGCTCCCCGTCATAAGAATAGGTAATAATGTTGATCCCACTTGTGAGCGTCGCTTTCAATTCCTTATTGTCCGGCACAGAACACAACAGTGTCAGTACCTCCACAATCATATCCTTCGTGTCCGTGCTTGTGAGGTAATGTGTCTCCGTCACAAGCTTTGTCTCACTTTTATTGAGATAAGAGATATCGATCGGCGTTCCCTGCGGTTCCTCACTGCTGCACCCAGCCGACAAAACAACTGAAAAGAGCACCAGTCCCAGCAGAGACAAAACTTTGCGATATCCGCTCAAAGGCTTCCAATCCATAAAAACGCCTTTCCTGTCTTGCTAATGGTTTATGCTGTTATTCATGTATCACTGCGCTATATAAGTGAGCGGGATCTTGACTGTAAAGATTGTCCCCACCCCTTCCTCACTGCTCACAGTGATGGATCCCCGGTGTCTGAGGATGGCACTTTTGGTAATCGCAAGTCCCAGCCCCGTACCGCCAATCTCTTTTGAGTGGGATTTGTCCACCCTGTAAAAGCGCTCATAAATGTGTTCGATCGACTCCTGCGGAATACCCATTCCTGAGTCGGACACTTCAACCGTAAAATATTGATGGTCTGCGTCGAGTATCACTTTTACCCAGCCACCCTTATTGTTATATTTGATCCCGTTTTCGACCAAGTTTGACAACGCCAGTGTCAGCTTGACCTCATCCACCTCCGCACTTACCGGCCTGCGGCTTTCAAAAATCAGTTTGACCTCCGAGCGCGATGCAATGGGACCCAGACGCTTCAGCAAAAGCTCCAGAACTGCATTGATATCTACTGCATCGACATTGATATCGGTCGACGTTCTTGTCATTTTCACAAGAGCTAACAAATCCGTAATAATCTTATTTTCCCGATCGATCTCCGCTGCGATATCTGTCATAAACTCCCGATAGAGCTCCGCCGGCACATCCTCCTGTGTGAGCAGGGAATCCGCCAACACCTTCATGGAGGCAAGCGGCGTCTTCAACTCATGGGACACGTTGGACACAAATTCCTGTCTGGAATCGTCGAGCACTTTCATCCGCCCCATCATCTGGTTAAATGCATCTCCGATATGCTCTGTCTCGACATAGTCCGTAACACTGATCTCCTCATCCGTAAATCCATTTTTCACATCGTTGATCGCATCTGTAATCTTCTCAAAGGGTTTGAGCATCTTGCGGCTCAGCAGGAGTGCAAAACCAAATATGACCACCATAGCAACTATTTCAAGCAGAAAAGCCCGGCTCTGTATATATTCATAGCCACTCATGATACTGTCTGTCGATACGCTGGTGAGCATTGCTCCGACAACGCGCGACTTGTCCTCAAACTTCTCCTCTATGGGAACAATAATCTCGATATAGCCCGCATCCTTGAGGCTGTTGGAGGCGCCCTCGCCCTTTAAACACTTTATGATCGCCTCGGAAATCAACGTCTTTCCCTCGCTGACTGCATAGGTATCCTTTATAATCCGGAGACCGCCATCGATGATCAGCACACGCCCATCGTAGAGATTTGACAATTGCAAAAGCTCCGCGTTGACTACATCACTGCTGTTGTCAAGCATGTAATTGTATGTGTTCAGATGATCTGCGATAATCCGCACCTGCGTCTGTACCTCCGTCGTTCTCGTCGCGATCGTATTGTCAAGATACCGTTCCAAAATACCGAAATGAAGCACGACGCAGGGAACAATTCCCGCTGCCATGATGATACAGAATATCCTGGTCTTTAAACTTCTGAAACTTGTGACTATTTTTCCCTTTTTTACCTTTTCCCAAAGCTTTGCCACTTCTATCTCCTAATGCTTTATAGTTCCTATGACTATTTATAATAGTACCCAACCCCCCATTTGGTGTGTACGTATCTGGGTTCGCTCGGGTTGGGTTCGATCTTTTCACGCAGTCTCCTGATGTGCACATCCACTGTTCTGACATCGCCTGGGTAATCCTCTCCCCACACAAGCTTTAACAGATTATCTCTGCCATAAACTTTGTTGGGATTGAGCACAAGCAGCTCAAGGACATCAAATTCCTTCGCTGTGAGGTTGACTTCCTTTCCGCTGACATGAAGACGCCTTCCCTCACAGTCGAGCCGCAGGTCTCCAGCCTCTATGATCTGAGTTTTTTTCTCATCCGGTTCTTTTACCTTTGAGCCGGTTCTTCGTATAATCGCCTTGATTCTAGCCTTAACCTCAAGAATATTAAACGGTTTGGTAATGTAGTCGTCAGCCCCGTACTCAAGTCCGAGTATCTTGTCCATATCCTCACCCTTTGCGGTGAGCATGATGACCGGCACATCAGAAAATTCCCTGATCTGCTGGCACACTTCCAGTCCGGTCAGCTTCGGAAGCATGATATCCAGCAAAATGATATCGTACTTCATACTCTTTGCCATCTCCAGTGCTTCCTCGCCGTCGTACGCGCAGTCAACTTCCATGTCGTCCTGTTCCAGACTGAACCGGAGTCCCTTCACGATCAGCTTCTCATCATCTACCACCAAAACCTTTTTTCCCATTACTTCTGAATCTCCCAACTCATATATGTTTTTTATATCGTTATCTTATCTTTGATCTTTGAAAAAAGTCCGTCCTTGATACCGTCTACCTTCTTAATCTCATCAATACTGCCAAAGCTGCCGTTTTTCTCCCTGTAGTCAACGATCGCCTGCGCCCTGCCCGCCCCAATGCCTGACACGGTCGTCAGTTCTGTGACGGTAGCTGTATTGATATTGACAAGACCGGAATCCTGTGCGGCAGTCTCCTGCACAGCCTCCCCCGACGGATATGTGTATGTCCCAGCCTCCCGCAGCGCGAGAACTTCCTCCTGTGTCAGAATCACAACCTGCTCTCCGTCCGCGATCTGCCTTGCCATATTGAGACAGTTTTCGTCGGCATCCGCCGTCAGTCCGCCTGCCAGCTCCACCGCCTCGTACAGACGGCTTCCCTGCTCTAATCTGTACACCCCCGGAAGCGCAACCGCCCCGCAGACATAAATATATACCTGCGGCTGCTCCTTCTCAATCCCATTCGCGCCCGCTGTCTCTGCAGCCTCACCGGGAAATGACACTTCTGTCATATTTTCATCTGACAGCATCCCGCCAGCAGCGCCCTGTACAGAGGATCCCTCACTCTCCAGTGCCATCGTGACCTCGTCCCGCGCTGATGCGCATCCACAGAGCAATACCGGCTCAAACAGCGCAAACAGAAATACACATAACATGCAGACACACTTTTTATGTGCCATTCTGCCATTTTGACTTTTATTTTCATTCTTAACTTCATACTTATATTCATTTTTATTTTTTATCATGGATATCACATACTCCTTCTCAGAGCCCCTCTATGCATACCCATTCATTATTTTATGATAAAACGGATTTTATTACAAGTGCGAATTTTGACATTTCATCGCAAATTCAATCCACCAGTTACCATCCCCTATTTCACTCCCAGAAACCGTATCAGAATCCGCCGGAGCTCATCCACGTCAATCGGCTTTGACAGAAAATCGTCAAAACCTTCACGCAGCATCTCCTCACGCACGCCGGTCACTGCGTTCGCCGTCAGCAGCACAATCGGGAGCAGCCCCATGTCATCGCCCATCGCCCGAATTTTCTTCATGGTCTCGAGTCCGTCCATCTCCGGCATCATGTGATCCATAAAGATCATGTCGAAGCGCTCCCCTTTCTCCAGAAGCTCCAGACATTCAAAACCTGACATTACCGTCTGTGTGCACATTCCAAGAAGCTCCATGATTCCCGATGCCACATCACAGTTGAGTTCGTTGTCGTCCACGATCAATATCCGGCCGCTGTTGATGGGAATATCCTCCTCCACAGTACTCTCTTCCTGCTGCGCGCTCTCATCTTCGTATCCGATTTCCTGCCAGAGGTTCACGATAAATTTCGTCCCCTTTCCGTAAACGCTCTCAAACGTGATGGTACCGCCCAGCATGTCTACAAAACCTTTCACGATAGACAGTCCGAGTCCGCTTCCCTGCACAAGATAATTTCCCTGCCTGTCAAGCCGCTCGAACTTGGAAAATACCTTGGAAAAATCCTCCTCCCTGATTCCGACCCCCGTATCCTCAACCTCGATATTCAACAACACTCTTTTCCCATCCGTCTCCTTCTGCAAGACGCGCAGTGTGACACTCCCCTCGCGCGTGTATTTGAGTCCGTTGTTGATCAGGTTCGTCACAATCTCCTGAATTTTCACACGGTCACCATACAGATATTCCGGTATCGCATCATCGATCTCCATCAGAAAAGCCAGCCCCGCATTCCCCGCCTGCGCTTCCATCATCGACTGAGTCTCAGCGATCAGCTTCGCAAAACGATAGTTTACCTTGACATTCTCCATCTTGCCACTCTCAATCTTTGAAATATCAAGAATCTCATTGATCAGATGCAGAAGTGTGCGCGACGACTCCTTGATATTCCTGATGTAACCATGGATGAGCGTCTCATCCCCCGTCCGCAATGCCATCTCCGCATATCCCACGATCGAGTTCATCGGTGTCCGTATCTCGTGAGACATGTGCGCAAGAAATTGCGTCTTTGCCTGATTGGCCTTCTCCGATTCCTCCCGCAGCCGGATCATCTCACTTGTATACTGGTCAATAAATGTCATGTCAAATATCCATACAATATATCCCTGTATATCACTGCTGCCGATTTTCTGCCTGATCTCAGAAATTCTGATTTCATAATGCTTCTCCTCAAACTCATATACAAATTCATTTGTCCCGTGAAACAGATCAAAATTCAGTCCGCCATTCTGGTCCGAAACCCTTTTCACAAAATCCTCCGCAACAGGATTGGCATATAAAATAGCACTCTTGGTATTATCGACAACAATGACACCATCCTTTGTGTCATCCAGAATGCGCTCCCGCGCGAGCTCCAAAGTGTCCAGAAGTCCATACCGCTCCGCCGCGATCAAAAAGCACACCTCTGTCATCACGATCGCGAGCGATGCCGGATCAAAATATTTCGGCTGGAGTATCAGAAACACAACCGCCGCCACCATGGGCGACGCCACCGCCAGAAAGATAAGGCTCATACGCATCTTTGCAATGCGTGATCCTCTCCTGATCTCCCTCCATGCGATGAAAACGTATAACAGCGCCGTCATCATCAGCAGTCCGATCCAGATATAATAAAAAGGACCTTTTCCCAAAATCATTGCCGCCCTTCCGTTGGGACGAATCTCGCACTCGATCGTTTTATAGTACAGCTGGTTTTTCTCACAAGTCATGATGAAAGCCAATACAATCGTATTGGCGGTGGCAAGAAAACGAATCAGGTATCTGGGGAGCTTCACGCTGCTGTATCCGCTCACGAACATCAGTCCAAAAGTCATGATATAACATTTTCCGATATAGGCCACTTTGATCGCCACCATCGCCTCCGCCGGGGAAGCCGCGTACACCTCCAGCACATTGCCGACGCATGCGATAAATCCGCACAGACTGGTCAGCATCAGATTGCGCTGGTTATCGGACGACTTTACCCGCAAAAATACCACACAGCACACAAAGCTTATGAGCATGCCAAACAATTCAAAAAATTTATAAAATGTCTCCATATGTACCTCATCACCACGATATATACTGGCGGTCAAAAAGACTGACCGCTCAGTATAAAGTTATGCACACAGCCGCATAAGGAAATATGCCGCTTCGCGGCTGCAGCTGGCGCGAGTATAACAAATAATATATACCAGTGTAACATACTTTCAAAATATTGAGAAGCTGTTACCAGCTATTTTTGCAGTACTGATATGCCCGCTGTGCTATGTCCTGACTCGGCGCAAACAA
>CAMWTP010000123.1 GCA_947177165.1 uncultured Lachnospiraceae bacterium | reverse complement strand
CGAGATGATTCACCAAAAGAGCGATCTGCGGATAGCGGTATTTGAGGCTGGGCACGCGCTTGACAAGCGGCACTGTCCGATTGACGGTGACAAGGTAAAAAGCTGCATCAAGTGCAGGAGCTGTTCGATTATGAGCGGATTTGGCGGCGCAGGTGCTTTCTCGGACGGAAAGTACAATATCACAAATGATTTTGGCGGAACACTGTATGAACATATCGGCAAGTCCAGGGCGACCGGGCTGATGCAGTATGTGGATGAGATCAATATGAAATACGGCGGAGAGGGCACGAAGATGTACTCGACGGCGGGCACGCACCTGAAAAAGCTCTGCCTGCAGAACAAGCTGAATCTCCTCGATGCCTCCGTGCGTCATCTGGGTACGGATATCAATTACATTGTGCTGGAAAATCTCTATGCGGAGATGAGAGATAAAGTCGACTTTTATTTTGACACACCTGTTGCGGATGTTGAGGTGCTTGACGGCGGGTATCGCGTGATATGCGGGGAAGAAAGCTATGAATGTGACAAGTGTGTCATTTCTGTCGGACGAAGCGGCAGCAAATGGATGGAAAGCATCTGCTCCAAGCTTGCAATTCCCACGAAGTCAAACCGCGTGGATATCGGTGTGCGCGTTGAGCTGCCGGCGGTTATCTTCTCACACCTTACGGACGAACTGTATGAGAGCAAGATTGTGTACCGCACGGAAAAATTTGAGGACAGGGTGCGGACTTTCTGCATGAATCCCAAGGGGATTGTGGTCAATGAGAACACAAACGGCATCGTCACAGTCAATGGACACAGCTACGAGGGCGCGGACAAGCAGACGGAGAACACGAACTTTGCACTGCTGGTCGCAAAGCATTTCTCGGAGCCGTTCAAGGACAGCAACGGATATGGCGAGAGCATTGCCAGACTCTCAAATATGCTGGGCGGAGGCGTCATTGTGCAGCGTTTTGGCGACTTGGTGCGCGGCAGGCGCAGCAACGCGAAGCGCATCGAGGAGGGACTTGTCACACCGACGCTCGCGGCGACGCCCGGCGATCTGAGCCTTGTATTGCCAAAGAGGATTCTCGACGGCATTATCGAGATGATTTATGCTTTGGACAAGATAGCGCCGGGCACGGCAAACGACGATACACTTTTGTATGGAGTGGAGGTCAAGTTCTACAATATGGAGGTCGATATTGACGAGAACCTTGAGACCAGATACAAGGGGCTCTATGTGATCGGTGATGGAAGCGGAGTGACACACTCTCTTTCGCACGCCTCCGCCAGCGGCGTGTATGTGGCGCGGCAGATTCTGGCTTGATTTGATTCCGCACAGGGGCAGGGCGTACAGAGCGGTTTTCTGTACGCCCTGAATACAAAGCCTGCCAGTTCATCCTCTATGTGTTCTGCCGCGACAGTTATGTAACAGAGAATTTCGAATGTGTTCAAGGGGCGTCTCGCCTAAATGCAGTCTTCATCAGCTCTAATTGTACCGTATCTTCATATGCTGTTAATCTGTTTATCTCATTGTTTCTGTCATTTCAATATATAATATATTTCTAATCAGAATACCACAATCATATTCCAATGTCATTATATGGTCATATATGTGCATAGTTTCATCGAAAATGTAATTTTACCTGTCCTGCTCTGGTCGGGAGGAAAGCTGGAATAGGTGCAGGTGGATTGCAGATATCCTTGGAAAAGGGAGTTCTGCTTTAGTAAGATACTTCGTGCAATAAATATACCTTGACAGATGAGGTATATTGATATATAGTGTATATTAAGTTAATAAACAGTAAACCATATTATGAATTTTATGCGCACGTTATCACCGCTAAGAAACTGTTCAGAATTTTGAAAAGACATGTGGTTTGGAAAGGAGGAGTGATATGTCGATCACGTCAGATATTCTCAGGGGACATACGGAGGCCATCATACTGTCCAATCTGCTCGAGCAGGATAGTTACGGTTATCAGATCAACAAGGACATTATGAAAAAGACGAACAATGCCTATGAACTGAAAGAAGCGACGCTCTACTCAGCGTTCCGGCGGCTCGAGCAGGCAGGATGCATCAGGACCTACTGGGGCGATGAGACAGTCGGGGCCAGACGACGCTATTATGCCATAACAGAGAGCGGCAGAAAGGCTTATCAGGGGTATCAGCAGGAGTGGCAGGAAGCGAAGGAAATCATCGATAAATTGTTGAAATAACAGGGGATGATCAAAGATTTTATGAGGAGGATAAATGAGAATGAAAGAAAAAATCAGGCAGCATTTTAATGAACTGTTTGCGGATGCGCCAAGAACGAGAAAGGCGCTTGACCTGAAGCAGGAGATGATGCAGAGTGCCATAGACAAGTATGACGACATGGTGGCGGACGGACATTCCGGGGAGGATGCCTTTCAGAGCGTGATCGCGTCCATAGGGGATGTGACAGAGTTGTTTCCGGAGGTCGAGGAGAAAAATCTGTTTATGCTTTCAGAGCAGGACAGGAAAAAGAAAGCGATGCTGACAGCGGTTTCAGCGGGACTTTACATTTTGGCTGCCGCAGTGTTCTTTTTCTTTGGCATGATCAGTGAGATCGCGGGCGTTCCATATGAACTGACAGGACTTGGTCTGGTATTTGCGCTGGTCGTCTGTATTCCGCCGACAGTTATGCTCGTCTATGCGGCAAACATGTATCCGGATTATAGTAAAAAGTCAGAGTCGGACATAGTGGAGCTGCTCAAGGAGATCAGGTACAACAGCAACAAGGAAAAGGCAGCGCGAAAGACCATCAATTCCCTGATCTGGACAATCACTCTGGTGCTCTATTTTCTGATCAGTTTTGAGACGTATGACTGGTACATTACGTGGGTTATTTTTCTGATTGCGGCATGTGTCCAGCAAATTGTGAAACTGATCTTCGAACTGCGGTCTGAGGAAAAACATTTGTAAATGGCGGAGAGGGGAGCAGACATGAGAAAAGTAAAAGTTGCTGCACTTGTGATAATGTGTGTCCTTGCTGTCGGGCTGTGCGGTATATTGGCATACGGGCTGTCGGGACGTGTCTTTTCTGTGCGGGGATATAGTAGCAAAGCTTATGAAAGTTATGGCAGTCTGCAGCTGGTCATGGAAAAAGAGGTTCCGCTTGACGGGATTGACAATATCTCGGTGCAGTATGATATGAACAGCAATGACGTTTATATCTATGAAAGTGAAGGTGATTTCCTGACGATCCGGGAATACAGCGAGCTTGATCTGAAAGAGGATGATCTGTCCACTGTGACAATAAAAGGCAGCGGACTTGAAGTCAGGGGAAAAAAGAGAAATGGAAGAGATTTTCAGGTGCAGGTTGGGGTGTTTGGCGTCAGAACTGCATACGGTTACACGGAAATCGAACTGCCATCGTCCTATAAGGGACAGCTTGCGTTCGCCACAGTCAGCGGCGATATTAAGTCCCAGATGGATATTGTACTGGAAAGGGAGTTCAAGGCATCGACGAGCAGCGGCGACGTAATCATACCGAATATTACAGCAGAAAACGTGTCGCTGAGCAGCGCCAGCGGTGATATTGAGGCTGACGCGGTTCATGCGGAGGCCAGCGGTGCTGCAGGCACAGTCACAATTGCGACAGTCAGCGGTGATATTGAGGTCAGTCAGCTGACTGGTGAGATGGACATTGGGAGTACCAGCGGAGATATCACAGTAAAACAGCTGACAGGCGGGACGAAGATCAAAAGCAGCAGCGGCAGCATTGAGTCGGAAATAATTTCGGGCGATACCCGGTTGGAGACAATCAGCGGTGATATCAGCGCAAAGCGCATTGACGGGGCTGTCACGGCAGAGTCGTCGAGCGGCAGCATCAAGCTCCGGGAGGGAAGCGGAGAACGGACAGTCAGGACAACTTCGGGCGATATTCAGCTGGAAGGTATTGCCGGCCCGTGGGACGTCCGGTCGTCCAGCGGTGAGGTGTGGCTCAGAGCGCAGGAGGGCTGCGGCAGCATCAGCACGACCAGTGGAGACGTCGATCTGGAGCTCGAAAAGCTCACGGGAGATCTCAGGATTGACAGCAGCAGCGGAGTGGTAAAGATCAGACTCAACCCGGACAACGCGTTTGACTTTGAAGCGGATACAAGCAGCGGCGACATTCAGACCTTCTTTGACAGGGATCTGAATTTTTCCAAGAAGGGGAACAGTGCAAACGGAACTTACGGGGATAATGAGAGCGGCAGCCGCATTGAGATCAAAACAGTCAGCGGGGATGTGCAGGTGGAAGATTGAGAAAAAGAAGCAGGAAAATAAAAAATTTTCTTTATACAGGGATAAATATGTGCTATAATCGATATCGTGGTTTATTACTTTAGCAGAATAAATTGTTAGTAGAAAGGACTAGGTATTGAGATGTACATAACATGTTTGGATTTGGAAGGGGTATTGGTTCCCGAGATTTGGATTGCATTTGCCGAGGCGAGCGGCATTCCCGAGCTGAAGAGAACAACGCGCGACGAACCGGATTATGATAAATTGATGACATGGAGGCTGGCTGTTTTGAAGGAGCATGGGCTTGGCCTGAAGGAGATCCAGGAGACGATCGCAACGATCGATCCGATACCGGGCGCAAAGGAGTTTCTCGACGAGCTTCGCTCCATCACGCAGGTTATCATCATCAGTGACACCTTTTCCCAGTTTGCGACACCGCTGATGAGAAAGCTTGGCTGGCCGACGATCTTCTGCAATTCGCTCGAGGTCGCCGAAAACGGCGAGATCACAGGATTCAGGATGCGCTGTGAGCAGTCGAAGCTCACGACGGTCAGGGCGCTGCAGTCGATTGGATACGAGACGATCGCGAGCGGTGACAGCTACAATGACCTTGGCATGATCAAGGCAGGCAAGGCGGGATTTTTGTTCAAGAGCACAGATAAGATCAAGGCAGACAATCCAGAGCTTGCAGCGTACGAGACCTATGACGAGCTGATGGGTGCGATCAGGAAGGCGATGGTGTAGAGCGGCATAATTTCAAAAGTATAAGCGCATAAATGTTTCAGGGAATTCGAAACATCTATGCGCTTGTTTTATTGCTGAGCCTGATCGGTTCTGGCCAGGCCTTCCGGCGTCAGCTCATATATTTTACTGCAGACCTCCGAGATATACTTGCGGTCGTGGGACACGCTGATGATAGCGCCCTGATATTCCGCGAGCATGCGCCGTATCACAGGATTGGACAGGGGCGAGAAATTGCGGCTCGGTTCGTCCAGCAGGAGCACGTCGCAGCCGCATGTGTCGAGGTAGAGCAGCATGACTTTGGCTTTCTGTCCGCCGGAAAGTTCCCGCATCGGATGCATCATCTCGTCGGCCGTAAACTTCATGCTGCCAAGATAGGTGCGCATCATGGAGACGCTCTCCTTGCTGCCGTCAGACAGAAATTCCACCGGTGTCTGTTCCAGGTCCAGAAGTTCCTCATAATTTTGCGGCATATAGGCTGCTTTGATATCCGTCCGCTGCTGCAGCTCTTTTGCCAGAATGCGCATGAGCGTTGTCTTGCCGCAGCCATTTTTCCCAGTGATGCAGATATGCTCGGAACCTTGTATATAAAGGTGGATATTGCGTGCGAGAACCGTGGGTTCCTGCGAACCTTCGCCTGCAGGAACAGAGAGGGTGTCCAGCGCGAAATCCAGCACCACCTTTCCGTTTGGGATGGATGACTGTTTTCCAAATTTGGTGAACATCGCTTCCTCGTACTCCGGCATCTCTGTCATATTTTCAAATTCCTTCTCAAAGCGCGCTTCGTAGGCTTTTACCCGGTGCATCGTCTTTTTCAAAAGAGCTGCGCCATGCGGGTTCTGGCGGCTGATGGCATTCTGCTGGTGTTCTACCTTCTGCTGGATGCGGCGGAATTTTTCCTGCTGCTTGTCGTACTCCCTGCGCTCATTTTTGGCTTCCTGCTCCTGCTTTTCAAACTGCATGTTTCTGTTGGCGATATAGTTCTGGTAGTCCGTGTAGACAACAGTGCACCGCGGTGTGGTTTTGCGCCGGAGCTGCTCGATATGGATGATTCTGTTTGCGGTGCGCTCGAGCAGTGTCTCATCGTGCGAGATGTACAGCACCGGAATCCCGCTGTTTTGAATAAAACCTTCTAGCCAGATGAGTGTCTCGATATCCAAATCGTTAGATGGCTCATCGAGAAGGAGCATGGTCGGATCTTCAATGAGCAGGCGGATGAGCTGTACTTTGATTTT
Source organism: uncultured Lachnospiraceae bacterium (assembly GCA_947177165.1). Taxonomy (GTDB): domain Bacteria; phylum Bacillota; class Clostridia; order Lachnospirales; family Lachnospiraceae; genus COE1. The sequence goes on along the minus strand of CAMWTP010000123.1, from coordinate 2,988 downwards.
CTCGCCGCCGGAGAGCACACCTAAAAGCTCCTCAGAGTACAGACGCTCCGCGGGAAAGCCGATTTTTGCACACAGCTGTGCCAGTTCACGCGGACTCTGGTCATAAAAGCGGTCTGTCGCGCTTAGATATTCGTAGATCGTGTTTTGGCGGTGTGCTGCCGGCAGCTCCTGCGGCAGATAGCCAAAACGCTCTCCTGTGCGCAGGATTTCGCCCTCATATTCCACATACTCCTCTGCCATGTCGGGGGCATAAATCAGCTTTAGCAGCGTGCTTTTTCCGTTGCCCTCCTCGCCGATCAGGGCGCACTTGTCGCCCGGATTCATGCATAGGTTAAAATTTTCCAATAAAACGTGGTAATCTTTTTTGTGACGTATGGTTAATTGTCTGATCTGTAACATAGAAATCCCTCCGTTTCGTGTCTCTTATTTTGTGGTGTTATTGCGTTTTTCCTGAAAACACGAGGGATGTTAGAATGTGTGCAGCTGTTTTGTAATGGTCAGTATGTTTCCCGGCAATGTTTGTGCACAAGCGGGCAAATGTTGAAATTTGCCATAAGAAAAGCCGGAGATCCATAGAATCTCCAGCCTGCACATATGCAGGAAGACGACAATATAACAAAACAAAATCACACAAAAACGGACATTACACAGTAGAGTGTACCTGCCCTGGTCTAAAATCTTAACTTGTGTTTTCTGTTTTGTTATCTCATCATCTTCCCACCGCCTTTCCTGTAAAATGTTAGGTTTCCCTTTTGGTTTTTTATTGTACAGAATAAAATCGGGATTGTCAAGGTTTATTTTCGAAACATATGCAGATTAAGTTACAGTATGTTACTATTCACGGCTTGGGAGCCGCTCATAGTAACGATTCGGGGCGATATTCAAAATTTTGCTTCGCAAAAATCGCCCCTCACTCCTGAATCATGTTCTCACGGAATGCGCAGTTCAGCGCATTCCTGACCCGTGAACAGTAACTACAGTATTCCTGTCTTCTCCGCGCAAGAATGCCTCGATATTTTTCACAATTTCCGCGATCATGCGGGTTCGGGACTCGATGCTTGCCCACGACATGTGCGGTGTGATGATCAGCTTTGTGCTGTCCTTGATCTGGCTTAAGGGATTGGACGCTTCCATCGGTTCTTTCTCGAGCACGTCAAGTCCTGCCGCCATAATTTTTCCATCTATAAGTGCCTGATATAAGTCCCGGTTATTTACGACAGGCCCCCGCGCTACATTGATTAAAATAGCAGTCTCCTTCATCTTGTCAAATGCGTCTTTGCCGATCAGGTTTCTCGTCCTGTCAGTGAGCGGGCAGTGCAGTGACACGATATCCGATTCCCGCAGCAGTGTATCGAGGTCAACCTTTGGATAGTCTGTGCAGGTGCTTTTTCCGGATGCGGAGTAAAAGATGACCTGGCAGCCAAAGGCAGATGCGAGTTCAGCGACCTTGTGTCCGATTGTTCCCATGCCGACGATGCCCCAGGTCTTGCCGTCCAGGTCGTGAAATACCCTGTCAAAATGAGAAAAGCGATCCTGCGCGCTGTAAGCTCCGGACTTTACATAATCGTCATAGTAGGTAATTTTTTCGGACAGCATCATTGCCAGGAGCATGGTGTGCTGTGCGACTGCGGGGGTGCAGTAGTTCGCAACATTGGTGACTTTGATGCCTCTTTTTTTGCAGTAGTCTGTATCTACACAGTCATATCCTGTTGCCAGCAGGCAGATGAGCTTTACATTCGATGCATCTGCCAGCGTGCTCTCATTGAGCGGTGCCTTGTTGGAGATGACGATGTCCGCTTCCCTGATCCGTTCTGCGACATGCTCTGCTGCCGTGTTTGCGTAGTAGGTAACTTCTCCAAACTGTTCAAAGCAGGATACATCGACGTCTGTACCCACACTGTTTCTCTCTAAAACGACAAGTTTCATGGGACTCCTCCTCAAGGTTTCACATATTTTCCAGACAAAGTATAATTCATTTTTATAGAAATATCAAGAGCATGATTCCCACTACTTTGGCGTGGGCGTGAAAAGTAACGGGTTGATACAAGACAAAGTTTATAAAAACATTATTGTTATTTGTGCATCACTTCTTTATAATATAATAGAGTTATGTGTGCCAGACGGGAGCGTGTGTGAGATGTACGCACGCTTATAAGATGTGTATATGTTAATAAAGGAGAAGAAAACGTTGGGGTCATTCGTGGAATTTCAAAATGTGAGCAAGATATATAAGACAGGCGAGGTGTCAATACAGGCGCTGCATGATGTGAATTTTCAGATAGAAAAGGGAGAGTTTTGTGTGATTGTGGGTGCATCCGGTGCCGGGAAGACGACGATACTAAATATTCTGGGCGGAATGGACACGCTCACGGGCGGAAAGGTATTTCTCGATTCAGAGGAGATATCGGCATACAACAAAAAGCAGCTGACGGGATACCGCAGACATGATGTGGGCTTTGTGTTTCAGTTTTATAATCTGGTGCAGAATCTTACAGCGCTGGAGAATGTCGAGCTTGCCGCCCAGATCTGCAAGGATCCGCTGGACGCGGCCGAAGTCCTGAGGGAAGTGGGACTTGAGGAGCGCACGAAAAATTTCCCGGGGCAGCTCTCGGGCGGGGAGCAGCAGCGGGTGGCGATCGCGCGTGCGCTGGCGAAGAATCCGAAGCTGCTGTTGTGTGATGAGCCGACAGGGGCGCTGGATTATAATACGGGAAAGGCAGTGTTGAAGCTGCTGCAGGATACTTGCAGGAATAAGGGGAAGACTGTGATTGTCATCACGCACAATCAGGCGCTCACGGCGATGGCGGACAGGATTATCACGGTGAAGAGCGGCACGATTGTCAGTATGGTGAAAAATGACAGAGTCGTCAGGGTGGAGGAGATTGAGTGGTGAAAAAACTAAGAAAATCTAAGGCGGTAAAGGACACCGCCTAAGATTTTCTAAGTTTTTTGGAAGAACGCAGAGGGCGGCGTTCTTCTGGGGCTGAG
>CAMWTP010000122.1 GCA_947177165.1 uncultured Lachnospiraceae bacterium | reverse complement strand
ACTTCAATATTTGGACTGTCAAAATCAAATGCCAACACTGTAAATACCCTCCTTTTTAATGGACGCGTTAATAAGTGCAACAATAGAAAGTACACATGCGCGCACTTCCTACTGTCAAATTCTTATCTCTGCCTAATTGCGAATTACTTAGAATATAACTCGACGATAAGCATTTCATCTACAGGAACATCAATGGCCTCTCTTGAGGGAAGCTCTTTGATCGTACCCTTGAAATTCTCCTGGTCAACATCCATCCATTCAGGAACCAATCTGCCGTTTGTTGCCTCAGCAATGTCCTTGTATCTCTGCAAGCCCTTGGACTTTTCCTTGATTTCGATAACGTCTCCGGCACTGATTAAGTATGAAGGTATACTAACGCACTTTCCATTGACTAACACATGCTTATGACCAACAACCTGCCTTGCCTCTCTCCTTGTCCTGGCAAATCCCATGCGAAAGATAACATTGTCAAGTCTTCTCTCGAGAAGAACCATAAGATTCTCACCAGTCATTCCCTTCATTCTGTCTGCCTTCTCATAGTAATTGCGGAAAGGCTTCTCAAGAACACCGTAAATGAACTTTGCCTTCTGCTTCTCTCTGAGCTGTAAGCCATACTCACTCATCTTCTTGCCAGCTCTCGGAGATTTTCTTTTAGACTTCTTATCATATCCCAAAAATACAGGATCTAAATCAAGAGATCTGCATCTTTTAAGTACAGGAACTCTATTCACTGCCATGTTTTTATCCTCCTAAATTTGTGCGCACAAAACGCATCCGGTTTGGCGCATACATGCCAATTTCTTTCTAATATTTCAACAATACGCACTAAACTCTGCGGCGCTTTGGCGGACGGCATCCGTTGTGCGGAACAGGTGTAACATCCTTGATGCTGGTCACTTCAAGACCACATGCCTGGAGCGCACGAATCGCTGCCTCTCTTCCTGAACCTGGTCCCTTAACCATAACATCTACCGATTTCAAGCCGTGTACCAAAGCTGCTTTCGTAGCTGTCTCGGCTGCCATCTGAGCAGCATATGGAGTAGATTTCTTTGAACCTCTAAATCCCAGACCGCCAGCACTTGCCCATGAGAGTGCATTGCCCTCATTGTCAGTCAGTGTAACAATTGTATTGTTAAATGATGACTGGATATGTGCCTGTCCCCGTTCAACGTTTTTCTTTACACGCTTTTTTGTCACTTTCTTGGTAACTTTTTTAGCCATTTTAAACTAACCTACTTTCTCATTCAACTTGTTTTACGCTACTTCTTATTCGCCACTGTTCGCATAGCGAACCCTTCAGATTTTATTTCTTCTTATTTGCTACTGTTCGCAAAGCGAACCCTTCAGACTTTATTTCTTCTTATTTGCTACGGTTCGCTTGGGTCCTTTTCTTGTTCTGGCATTTGTCTTTGTCTTCTGACCACGAACAGGAAGTCCCTTTCTATGACGGATACCACGATAGCATCCGATCTCCTGCAGTCTCTTGATGTTCAGCGCAATCTCGCGTCTGAGATCACCCTCAACCATATAATCTTCATCGATGATCGCACTGATTTTCTTAACATCGTCATCTGTCAGATCCCTGACACGAATATCAGGATTTACACCTGCCTTCTCAAGGATTTTGTTTGAACTTACTCTACCAATACCATAGATATAAGTCAGTCCGATTTCTACGCGTTTTTCTCTTGGTAAGTCAACACCAGCAATACGAGCCATGTTAAAATTCCTCCATTTTGCTTCGTGATAAGCTTTTATATCTCCTTATCACTGATTAATAGTAAACTAATTGATTGGGGTAATCAATACCCGACCGGATATCGATCCGGTTTGTCCGATACTAATCGGGGCAGAATCGTCTTGTATTTTTCTGCCGCTCCAATGATAATACTAATAAGATAATCATTGAAGTCTCCTATGCGAAAAATTTCGCGAAACGTTTCTCGGTATCAAGAAGTAAACACACAACAGACAAAATCTGTTATATATTTATAGCATATATCTTCTTTGACGGATTCCAATATATGCCTCAGCCGCTCTTAATTACACAAAGGATAAGGATCTATTAACCCTGTCTCTGCTTGTGTTTCGGATTTTCACAGATAATTCTGATCTTTCCTTTTCTCTTGATAACTTTGCATTTCTCGCAAATAGGTTTTACTGATGATCTAACTTTCATGTTAAACCCTCCTTTCAAAAAGACCGTTTTACATTATATCATGCAGTCTGGGCAAATGCAAGCCCTATATGAAAATATTTTCCAAAATTTATTCAGAGAAAATATTCCAGTCAGATTTATTTATCTCTCCATATGATTCGCCCCTTGGACAAATCGTACGGCGATAGCTCTAATGTTACTTTGTCACCCGGAAGAATACGGATAAAGTTCTGTCTCAACTTTCCGCTGATGTGAGCCAGCACTCTATGGCCGTTTTCCAGCTCCACCTGAAACATTGTGTTAGGAAGCTTCTCTACTACAGTTCCCTCGATTTCAATTACATCGGACTTTGACATTATTTTACCTCCTTAATGCCTTTCAAATATAACTTAATGATATGTCTGATCTCCTCATTTGTCACAGACGAGATATCAATCCTTTGGTTCTCCTTTTTAATGATCTGCATATGCTTTTTATTTTTCTTCTTAGGCCTGCCGAGTGTTCGCACTGCTCCATCTACAACATATACGAAATCCTTTGTCTCTTCTATAATAAGATACACTTCACCCTTATCGTGCCCTGCCAGCGAATAAGCTAATAAACCGTTCATTCTTCCCTGCTCCTATTCCGTTATCTATATAAGGGTAAGAATTTCAGGTTCACCGTCAGTAATCAGAATTGTATTCTCATAATGCGCAGATAAGGAACCATCTTCTGTGACAACTGTCCAGCTGTCATCCAGCCATTCAACATCGCCGCCTCCCATATTGATCATGGGTTCTATGGCAAGCGTCATGCCCGCCCGAAGCTTCATTCCTCTTTTTTTCTGCCTGAAATTTGGAACTTCCGGTTCTTCATGAAGAGAGGTTCCAATTCCATGTCCTACCAAATCCCGGACGATACCATACCCAAACTGTGACACATAACTGTCGATCGTATTTGATATATCGTGAAGGTGATTGCCTGCTGTAGCTCTCTTAACTCCCTCAAAAAATGATTTCTTTGTCTCGTCTATCAATTTCTGTGCTTCTGGACTGATTCGTCCCACACCATGCGTTCTAGCCGCGTCGGAATGATACCCCTTATAGATCAGCCCACAGTCAAGACTCACAATATCGCCCTCCTGCAGTATCCTGTCCGCCCGCGGTATCCCGTGTACTACTTCATCATTCACCGACACACAGATTGATGCCGGATAACCGTTATAATGCAGAAAATTAGGAACGCATCCCATACCTCTGATCAATTTTTCTCCCAGCTGATCAATATAGAGAGTGGATACCCCTGGCTCTATCGCCTGCCCAAGCTCCTCATGCACTTTCGCCAGGAGTCTGCATGACTTCCGCATCAGATCAATCTCCCGCTGTGACTTTATTGTAACGGCCATCTTCTATTCCTCCGCCCGATCCATCTCTTATTATGACAGTATATTGACGATTGCCGCAAACACATCTTTCATATCAACTGTGCCATCTACAGATCTCAGCACACCCTTTGCCTCATAGAACTCAATCAACGGCTGTGTCTGCTTATGATACACATCAAGACGGTTCTTCACTGTCTCCGGCTTATCATCATCTCTCAGGATAAGCTCTGAATTGCACGTATCACAGAAGCCTTCTTTTCTGGGCGGAATATGCTCAATGTGATAAGTCGCACCACAATTCACACATGCGCGTCTCCCTGACATTCTACTGATAATGTTCTCATCGGGTACATCGACATTAATCGCATAATCAATCTTGTCACCGAGCTCTGTAAGCGCCTTGTCAAGAACTTCCGCCTGCGGGATTGTTCTCGGGAAACCATCCAGCACATATCCATTCTTACAGTCATCCTGTGCTACTCTGTCAAGCAAAATTTTGACAGTAAGCTCATCTGGTACCAACAGTCCCTGATCCATGTACTTCTTCGCTTCCATACCAAGCTCTGTACCATTCTTAATGTTTGCCCTGAAGATATCACCTGTAGAGATATGAGGAATCTCAAACTTCTCCGCAATCATTTTTGCCTGTGTACCTTTTCCTGCACCTGGTGCGCCTAACATAATAATCTTCATGTTAACTTCCTCCTTTAATATTACATAAATTATCAAGCAGCGATGCTCTATCTAACAGCTTCAATTCAAGCTGTCCCACTTGCGGGATAACCTCAATTCAGGCTGTTACTGACAGGCCGGAAAATGCTAACAGTGTATATAATAACGGACAGAAGCAAAGCGCACGCTTTGCTTCTATCTGATTGTTTGCATGTCAGACCTTGTGATTAATCATTCAAAAAGCCTTTATAGTTGCGTACAAGCATCTGTGATTCAATCTGTTTGATTGTCTCAAGCACAACGCTGACAATAATGATTAAGCTTGTTCCGCCAAACGATACAGAAGCCTTGAATACACCATTGAAGAAAAACGGTACAACTGCTACGATCACAAGACCGATCGCTCCGATAAAAATAATCGCATTGAGTACCTTGTTCAGATAATCGCTCGTCGGTTTCCCCGGTCTGATGCCAGGTATAAATCCGCCCTGTTTCTTCATGTTATTTGCAATCTCCAAAGGATTAAATGTCAATGATGTATAGAAATAAGCAAAAAATACGGTTAATATTACATATACTACAAGACCTATCGAATAAACAAGCTGTGACGGGTTGCACCAATTATCCTGATTCAAACCGTTCAAAATCTGTCTCCAGACACCGCTTCCACTATATCCAAACAACGTAGAGACCACAATCGGAAACTGCATCAGGGAAGATGCAAAAATAATTGGAATGACACCTGCTGTATTGACCTTTAACGGCAGAAATGTCATCTGGCCTCCGACCATTTTATTGCCCTGAATTTTCTTGGCATACTGCACAGGGATCTTGCGTATCGCACTGTTGAGAATCACAACAAACACCGTCATCGCAAGGATGATCGCAAGGATAACCACTGCTGCTACTACAGCAAGCGGAATTGATTTTCCCTTGCAGAACTGCTCATACAGATTAGCAAAATCATCTGGCAGACGGGAAATAATATTGATAACAAGCACGATTGAGATACCGTTGCCAACACCATTCTCAGTGATACGCTCACCAATCCACATCAGGAATGCGCTGCCTGCCGTCAATACAGCAACTACTGTTATAACCTCCAGCGGACCAAATTTCTGAAGCAAACCCTGATTACCAAATCCAATTGCCATCATCGTACTCTCGAGCAACGCAAGTCCCACGGTAACATAACGCGTGATGGAAGCAATCTTCTTTCTTCCATCCTCTCCGTCCTTCTGCATCTCCTCGAGCTTCGGAATCGCGATCGTGAGAAGCTGCATAATGATGGAGGATGTGATATATGGTGTGATATTCAGTGCAAATACAGACATTCTCGAGAAAGAACCGCCTGTAAATGCATCCAGAAAGTTAAACGCACCACCGGTCTGAGCCTCAAACCATGATGAGAAATAATCCCTGTTCACACCCGGAATCGGAAGCTGGCAACCAAAACGAATGACTACCAGCATAAAGAAAGTAAACAGCAACTTACTTCTGATTTCCTTGATCTTGAACGCATTCTTTAGCGTAGAAAACATTAAATCACCTCTGCAGTTCCACCAAGCGCCTCAATCTTCTCCTTTGCAGATGCGCTGTACGCATTGACCTGAACATTGAGCTTCTTAGTTAATTCTCCTCTGCCTAAAATCTTTACTCCATCTCTAGGATTTTTAACGATTCCAGTCTCAATTAATGTGTCCACTGATACGGTCGCTCCATCCTCAAATCTCTCTAACACTTCAAGGTTGATCGCAACGATTTCCTTTGTATTTCTATTGTGGAAGCCTCTCTTAGGAATACGTCTGTACAAAGGCATCTGACCACCTTCAAAACCTGGCCTCGGAGCTCCGGAACGAGCCTTCTGTCCCTTGTGACCTTTACCAGCAGTCTTGCCGTTTCCCGAACCGTGACCACGGCCTCTTCTAAAATTATCGCTGTGTTTAGAGCCTTCGGCAGGTCTTAAATTAGATAATTCTAAACTCATTTTCTGACACCTCCCTTATATTATGCTTCTTCAACTTTTACTAAATGATTTACTTTGCGAATCATGCCTCTGGTTGCTGCGTTGTCAGGAAGCTCTACTGTCTTGTGAAGTTTTGTCAGCCCCATAGCCTCAACAGTTGCCTTGTTCTTGGGAACAGCACCGATTGTTGATCTGATTAAAGTAACTTTTAATGTCTTTGCCATCTTCGTCTACCTCCTTAAGCCATAATCTCGTCGATAGATTTACCGCGATTTGCAGCCACCTGCTCAGGTGTCTTCAACTGGGAAAGACCAGAGATGGTAGAAAGTACGACGTTCTGCTTATTGTTAGAGCCCAAAGACTTTGTACGAATATTCTTAATACCTGCAAGCTCGCATACGACACGCGCAGGACCACCTGCGATGATACCTGTACCTTCCGGAGCTCTCTTTAACAAAACACTGGAAGAACCATAGTTACCAATGAAATCATGTGTTATAGAGTTGTTTTCATCCATGGCAACAGTGATCAGATTCTTGATTGCGTCTTCCTTTCCCTTGCGGATCGCCTCAGGGATTTCTACGGCCTTACCAAGTCCGGCACCTACGTGACCATTACCGTCACCCACAACTACCAGAGCGGTAAAACGCATGTTACGTCCACCTTTAACAGTCTTGGTTACACGCTTAATTGTGACAACCTTATCTGTTAATTCAAGCTGACTAGCATCAATGATTGTACGTTTCATGTGATTTTCTCCCTTCCTAGAATACTAAGCCAGCTTCTCTTGCTGCCTCAGCTAAAGCTGCAATTTTTCCATGGTATAAAAAGCCGCCTCTATCAAAAACTACTTCTGTGATACCCTTATCCATTGCTCTCTTTGCAATTACCTTGCCCAAATATGCTGCCGCCTCAACGTCATTGGTCTTCTCAAGCTCAGCCTTCACTTCCTTCTCCACTGTAGAAGCTGCCACTAATGTATTTCCAACGGTATCGTCAATAATTTGAGCATACATATGATTATTGCTTCTGAATACTGCCAGACGTGGTCTCTCAGCTGTACCGCTTAAACGGTTACGTATTCTCATGTGTTTCTTTGCACGCAGTTCTGCTCTTGATCTCTTACTAACCATTTTTTACGCCCTCCTTATTTACTTCTTACCAGTCTTACCAACTTTACGTCTGATTGTCTCATCAGCATACTTGATACCCTTGCCCTTATATGGCTCCGGTCTCCTCTTATCTCTGATTTCAGCCGCGAATTGTCCAACTTTTTCTTTATCAATACCCTTTACGATAATGATGTTTGTACCCTCAAGTACAGTCTCAATCCCTTCTGGATCGATCATCTCCACTGGATGCGAATATCCCAAAGATAATGTTAACTTCTTTCCTGCCTTCGCTGCCCTGTAACCGACACCGTTTACCTCGAGCTTTTTCTCATAGCCGGAAGTCACACCAACAACCATGTTATTGATCAATGTTCTCGTAAGACCATGCAAAGACTTCATCTTCTTTAAGTCATTTGGTCTTGAAACAGTTAACTCTGCACCCTCAACCTTGATTTCCATCTCAGCCGGAAGCACTCTCTCAAGTGTTCCCTTAGGACCTTTTACAGTCACTTTATTATTTTCTGCAACCTCCACAGTAACACCTGCCGGGATCGCGATTGGCATTCTTCCTATACGTGACATGCCCGTACCTCCTAATTTATAATAATTTCAAGCTCTTTGCGACGGAATTATAGTGTTTCTTAGACAGTGTCTTTTGCTGTCTTAGAACTTCGTCGTTACTACCAAATAAAAGCTAATACCTCGCCGCCTACCTGAAGGCGTCTTGCTTCCTTATCTGTGATGACTCCCTGATTCGTAGAAATAATGGCAATACCAAGTCCGCCGAGAACCTTTGGAAGTTCATCCTTGCCAGCGTAGATACGAAGACCTGGCTTAGAGATTCTCTTCAAGCCTGTGATAATCTTCTCATTCTTGTCTGCGCCGTATTTTAATGTAATATGAATCGTCTTGAACGAACCATCTTCCACAACATCAAAAGCCTTTATATAACCTTCATCTAAAAGAATCTGTGCGATAGCGAGTTTCATCTTTGATGAAGGAACGTCTACTGTATCATGCTTTGCAGTGTTCGCATTACGAATTCTTGTAAGCATATCTGCAATAGGATCACTCATTGTCATTTCGATTTCCTCCTTAATTATCTATCCCGAAGAATGCGTATGCATTCTTCCAACCGGAATATAGTTTTTCTTGGACGACGTCTTTTGTCGTCTTAGAAAAACTTTCCGGTTTACCAACTTGCCTTCTTCACACCGGGAATCTGACCCTTGTATGCTAACTCGCGGAAGCATATTCTGCAAATTCCATATTTTCTCAAATATGCATGTGGACGGCCACAGATTCTGCAACGACTGTATTCCTGTGTAGAAAACTTCGGTTTGCGCTGCTGCTTTATTTTCATTGCTGTTTTAGCCATGGGAATTTACCTCCTTATTACTTTGCGAAAGGCATGTTAAACTGTGCTAACAGCTCACGTGCTTCCTCGTCACTCCTGGCAGTTGTTACAAAAACAATATCCATACCTCTTACCTTGTCAACCTTGTCATACTCGATCTCCGGGAAGATAATCTGCTCTTTAATACCAAGCGCATAGTTTCCTCTGCCGTCAAATCCGTTGGGATTGACACCTCTAAAGTCACGTACACGAGGAAGTGCAAGGTTTACAAGACGATCCAGGAACTCATACATCTTCTCGCCGCGAAGTGTCACCTTACAGCCGATTGCCATACCCTCACGAATCTTGAAGTTAGCGATTGCCTTCTTCGCCTTTGTGGTAACAGCTTTCTGTCCTGTGATGATCTCCATGTCCTTCACAGCTGACTCCAGAGCCTTTGCATTGTCTTTCGCCTCGCCGACACCCATGTTGACTACAATCTTGTCAAGCTTGGGAACTTCCATGACATTTTTATATCCAAACTTCTTGACCATAGCATCTACGATCTCGTTTTTATACATATCTTTCAGTCTACTCACCAGTTAGTCCTCCTTTCCTAGAATTAATCAATCACTTCGCCTGTTGTCTTTGCGAAACGCACTTTCTTATCTCCATCCATCTTAAAGC
>CAMWTP010000121.1 GCA_947177165.1 uncultured Lachnospiraceae bacterium | reverse complement strand
AGCTGATCGCCACAATCCGGAGCCGTGAAATATCGGCTTCCATTATTTTGCAGTCTAAATCCCAGCTAAAAGCAATCTACAAGGACAACGCTGACACGATTGAAGGGAATTGCGATACCACCTTATTCCTCGGAGGGAAGGAAAAGACCACGCTGAAAGAGCTGGCGGAAGTTTTGGGTAAAGAAACGATAGACCTTTATAATACCTCGGATACACGGGGTACGTCACAGTCCTACGGCCTGAATTACCAAAAGACCGGGAAAGATATGCCATACTTATTTGTGAAGAGTTGGCTGCCCAATACAAAAATAAACGGAACAGGGACACGATCAGCCGGCAATTCAGCTAACCATGTCTGCTGTGCGTTTCCGCTTTAGTCATAATAGCCCTTGAAATTCTTTGAGCGACGCAGAAAGCGCATTACTACCATTTTTTCATCATCAGGCACTTTGGAGTAATTTATGCCCCGCCGTTTGCACATGAGGGCAAAATCTTTTTCGGCACGACTGCCCTTAAAGTTTTTGTATGTTTCAAGGTCACTTTTTATATCTTCAACAATGGAAGTTGTGGGGGCGGTTTCCGTTTCCCCTGCGTGGGATTTCCGCAGGTCTTTGATGATTTCGCCGAGATCGGACTGTATGACGTGCCGGAAAAATTCGTATTCGTCCACATAACAGGCATTCAGCTCCCTTTGTGCAAATTCTTCCTCATCAGGGTGATGATTTTCCATTACCTGCTGTCTTGCAAAATCCACAAGGGAATTAAGGGTGTGTATCTGGCTTGTGGCAATTCCGTTGACATATATTTCGATGTCTGCCATGTATTTCTCAAAGGCAGGGTGCTTGATAATCTCGCACAGCAGGCGGTGGTTGAAATGCCCGTTTTTGAGAAGCTCTACGGTATCATCATCAAGCTTCAGCACAGACAGGTCGGTATCGGCTGCTTTTTTGGTGTCCGTTATCCCAAGCAGGTAATCCGCTGATACATGGTAATATTCTGCAAGTGTGCGCAGGTTTTCCCCGCCTATCTCCCTTGTTTCATCGGTTTCATATGTGCCGAGGGCAGAACGGGATATTTTAGTGGCTTCTGCAAGCTGTTCAAGGCTAAGACCATGCTCCACACGCAGGTCTTTGAGTTTTTCCGGCAAAGTAAGTTTACATTTCATTGATAATCACTCCAATCAGACATACTCCCCCTTACAAATCTCTTAGTGACAGGATATTTTGCACCCGCCTTTCTGTCAAGTCTGGGCTGAAAGCCCATTTATTTCAGACTTGACAGAAAGGCGAGGGGCATAAATACAATGGCGCAAGAGGTTGTAAGGGGTGGCTTACGGTAAAACAGATAGTTCAATTCTATCACAAATTTAACAGTCCTGTGAAAGAATTGTTTGAAATAACGGAAAAGTAATCATTTCCCGTATTGTGGAAATTTGATGTTTTTATGCCGGATTTCCATATTTCGGGAAATACGGGAGAGAGGGAGAATTTGTGTGATAATGCTTTTACAGACGAACATTGACAACTGAATGACCGTCCGAAAGGATACTGCAAGCGGAAAAGTGGGCGATGACCAATAAATATGAGCCTGCCAAGCTGCATGAAAACGCCATTCGTCACAAAAAGACACACTGGCAGGAACAAATAAGGGGAAAACGGCAATTTAAAGAGGAAAAAATTGAACTTCATTTTATATGCACAAGTTATCAAAACAAAAATATTAAAATGAAATACTCCTCTGCATAGAGGGGAAAAGGAGGAAGAATGAACCTTACAAGGTATGAACAGGAAGTAGTGATTAACTTTAATGCGGACGAGGAAATGGCAACCGTTTACAGTGCTAATCCATCATGGCTGAGAAAGATGGAAGCACTTGCAAGGGAATTTCCGGATACATTCCGCCTTATAAAACAGACGGAAATCAGCAAGACATATGAAATGCCAAAGAGATTAGTACGCATTGGAAAGCCGAGGAGGTTATCTTCTGCACAGAAGGAGAACCTCACAAAAATGCGCAACGCCAAAAGGCAGATGTAGGAGTGATTGCAGACAAAAATACATACGGGATAATGGAAATGGATTGTGTTTCGGCGTAAAATGCATTGACTTTTTGTGCGTACGGTAATATAATTAATGTGCGCACAAGAAAGAGAGGTGAAACAATGGCGCCAAAGAAGGCAGGACGACCACCCTCTGACGAAACCATGACGGACAGGTTATTTGTACGGGTAAATAGGGAAACACTGAGCAGGCTCAATGAGTGTACGCAGGAGTTGGAGATTTCCCGTTCGGACGTTGTACGAAAAGGTATCGACATGGTGTATGAAAGCCTGAAAAGGTAACAAAGAAACGGCGCCGATCGGCGAAGAAAGAACGCCGTTTCAGAGTGAGCCTGCCTAACGACAGACCGCATAAATAGTATACACTATGCGGTCTAATCTTGCAAGAAATCAGAAAGGAGAAAGAAATGGTAATGCAGACGATTTTGACAGCCATAGCAGAAGGCAACCTCCGCAGGGGTATGGAAAGAATGGAACACAATTCAGAACTTAAAAATGCACTGAATCGGGTGTGCAGACTGGAAAAAGAACTTTCCGCAACGCTCAATGATACGGAAAAAGAGCTGCTTGAAAAGCTCGACGATTCTCAATCAGAAGTCAACCAAAGCGATTCCCAACAGAGTTTTATCAATGGGTTTCGCTTGGGTGCATTAGTGATTATGGAAGTCTTTGCAGGACGTGACGGTCTTGTGTTGGGCAACGAAGAAGGTTAACCGCTATATGCAAGAGCAGGAAAGGACAGGATAACAGGGTGGGAAAGATTTTAGAGGCATTCTCCGATGAGCAGCTCCTTGTAAATGCAGTAACAGAGAAACGCCCGCCAGCGCATCAGAAATACTGTGAACAGATATGCGCGTTCCATAAAGAACTGGAGGGAAAGCTCAATGAGGAACAGGCAGGACTTTTGGAACAGTTGTTGGATGCGATGGAAAATGAGCATAACTGTGATGCACAAAACAGGTTTATCCGAGGATATAGTTTGGGAGTGCTGATGGCTACGGAAGTGATGGAGGAACGGGATAAATTTCTAATTGAGGAGGATTGTACATAACAATTTAACCGAACGAGGAACGGGACATTTTCAGATATGAGAGTGTCCTGTTTGTGTTTTTGGAATAACACGAAATTTGTCAGTAACGGAATGACAGATAATAAGTTATGTGATAAAATATTTATGGTTAGTGGGGAATTAATTTGGATTTATTGTTTGGCTTAGGAGGACTATAAATATGGAATATACACCTATAGAAAAAGATGTTCTTTCAATAATGCATAGGACAGATTTCAAGAACTTATCTAAAAATGAATGTGTAAGTTTTGCGTCAAAATTAAAAGAATTACGTCCGGAGGTTGCAAAGCAGGTTCTTGCTCAATATCCGGAATTTATAAAGTTGATGAAATCTGTTATTACAGAATATAAGAACATCATTGATACTATCGTTGAAAGTGATGATAAGAGTCTTGAAGCGTATTATAGCATCGCAGGTAAAGAAATGGATAATGCCTTAGACAGTAGGAGGCAGTTCTATGATTTTGCGAAACAAATTCAATCAGATTATAGCAAGTGCTTAGATAACCCAAACTTATCTTCCGAGATGCTTATGGAGATATTAAACAGGGAAGATGAACTTGTTAAGATTATTAATGAAAAAGATACAGAAATTCGTAACCAAGAAAAAGAAATCGAAGATAAAGTTAATAAAAAAGATACGGAGAAACGAGATTTTAATTGGAAGCTTATAGGTACAATTAGTTTCGCATTAGTTACAGTTGTGGGAATTAGTGCAGGAGTATTGGGAGGTAACTTTGATTTAAAGTTACCAAAGAAAAGTTGAAAATTTAATTTTGTCGCAATGACATTAAAAAATTAGATTGCAGAAAATGCAACAGATAAAAAGAATTTTTTAGGCTGTGGCAGATTAAAAATATCACAGCTTTTTGCGCAACATAGTGAGCAAAACTATATCTGTCTGTGAGGACAGATGTAGAAGCCGACAGTCGAAACTTTTATAAAAAAGTTGTATCGGGTGTCGGCTTATTTTTTGCCCAAATTTCCGTAAGAGAATTTGGCAAAAACCGTATGAGCGTAAGCTGATGCGAGGGGAGTACAGAGGGCGCAAGCCCTTTGTGCAAGGGTACAGGGAGTGCAGCTTCCCTGTGCAGGTCAAGGGCAGCAGCCATTGCCCAGAGAAGTGATGCTTGCGTCACTTCATACTGGGTATTGCCTGACGCTGAAATCGGCAGGACTGGCAGCAAAGCTGCCTTTCCTTCGGAGAAGGAAACTCGAAAGAAGGGAGGGAAATAACAATTGAATGAAACTGACAAGGCATAACGGCAGAGCTGGAAAAAACGGCGCTTACAATCCCAAGCATAATGACCGCAGGTTTGACATTGAAAACAGTGAGCATATAGATGCGGACAGGGCAAAGCAAAATATCTATTGGGATTGTTACACCGGATTTTCTTCTTCAAGAATAAGGGAGAGTGACAAAGAAAATGATTATTCATTTGAAAAAATTGAGCAGCTTTATTACTTTGAACACTACGCAGACCACATACAGGCGCAGAATGAGCGCAACGAAAAAACAAGGCATACCGAGCGCAACAGGACAGTGACGGATTTACTCACGAATAACAAGACGTGTCCGGAGGAAAGCATTTATCAAATCGGTACAATTGATGAGTCCGTATCGGGAGAAGTGTTAGCCAAGATTGCGACAGAGTTTTTTGCAGAGATGCAAGAAAAATTCGGCTCTCATGTACACATACTGGACTGGGCATTACATCTTGACGAAGGCACTCCGCATATTCACGAAAGGCACGTCTTTGACTGTGAAAACAAATACGGAGAACTGTGTCCCCAACAGGAAAAAGCACTTGAAGAATTAGGTATACCATTACCAAATCCCGACAAGAAAAAAGGCAGGAACAACAACCGCAAACAGACCTTTGATGCGGAATGTCGCAGGATGCTTTTTCGTATCTGTGCAAAGTATAATCTTCATTTACAGACCGAGCCAACTTATGGCGGCAGGGGATATTTGGAGAAACAGGATTTTATCATTGAAAATCAGAAAGAGAAAATTTCTGTACAGAGAGAAATTCTTACCGAAACAGCACAAGTCATAGAGAAACAGGAGCAGAAAATCGGAAAGGCAGAAAAAGCTATTGCAGAGAAAGAAAATGTATTAAAAAAGCATGATGAAGTGATTGCGGAGAAAAAACAGGAGCTTTCAGAGAAACAGGCTGCGCTTGAAGCTGTCACAATGAAACTTGAGGACATGGAAACACTGGTTGACGAAGTGGCAGGGCAGGCGTATGAAAAAGCCTGTGAGGTTGTTACCGATACCGTCCGGCAGCAGACACAGAAAGAGGACATAAAAATTCTCGATGATTATTCAAAATGGCTGTCCGCACCGGAACGCACCGCCGATAAAAAACTGCGGGATTATGCTGTAAGGCGTTTGGAAACATTGAAAGAAAAATTCGTGAAATCCGCAAAGAGGATTATGGAGAATGTCACGAAATCCCTGCAAGAACCTGAACGGAAACAGGAAAATCTCGAACAGGTCAGAACAACAGCAAGAATATCCCTCAAGGCACAGCTTAGTGCCAATAAAAAATGTGTTGATGATTACAAATCACAACATTACGGAACAAACACAAAACAAGCCAAAAAAGACGGGCAGTCTTTGTAAAAATGGCAGATAACACAGCGTCAGGGCAATTATAAACCTACAAGGGGTGAACCATACCCTTTGCAGGCTTTATAGTTGCCCTGTTTTTTTATTTGCAGAAATTAGGAGGGTTTTATGGTAGAAAACAGGAAGTATTATTTTTTGAAGCTGAAGGAGGACTTTTTCGAGCAGGATACCATTATTTTACTCGAAAGTCTGAAAGACGGGGTATTGTATAGCAATATCCTGATGAAGATGTACCTGAAATCGTTGCAGTTCAACGGATTTTTGAAAGTAAACGAGCATTTGTCGCTGACAACGGAGATGATCGCCACACTGACAAGGCATGAGGTCGGCACCGTTGAGAGGGCGGTAAAAATTTTCTTGGAGCTTGGGCTTGCGGAAACTACCGAAACAGGCACGATTTACATGAGCCAGATTGAAACGCTGGTAGGGAAATCTTCAACGGAAGGGGAGCGCAAAAAGCTGTCAAGGCTTAGGAAAGAAAGGGAAAAATCTATTCCCTTGCAGATTGGTTTATCTGATGCAGAGGGACAAAAGGCGGACATTTGTCCGCAGAATGTCCGCACTGCCTTGGACATTTGTCCACCAGAGTATAGAGATAAGAGTATAGAGCATAGAGATTATATAAGAGAGAGTGGGAGAGAAAAGGACACACACGCACCCACGAGGCAGGAGATAAATCTTTACGGCAGATATGAAAATGTCAGCCTTACGGATAAAGAGCTGGAAATTTTGAAATCTGACTTTCCGGCAGATTACCAGTCCATGATAGAGCATCTGTCGGAATATATGGCTTACAGCGGAAAAACATATAAAAACCATTTAGCCATTATGGAGTGCTGGAAAAAGGAGGATATGAAGAAAGAACAGGCAAAAGGAAATGGGTATTCTTATAACGGCAGTTTTAAGGAGGGTGACAGTTTATGATTGGAGTGGTTGTTGATGAAGTCCTGAAGAAACTGGAAAAAGCCACAAATGAGGGAATGAAGGCTGCTGATGATTACATGGACGATGATACCGGATTATTGATGTGCGGACAGTGTCACACAAGAAAGCAGAAAAAAATATCATTCTTGGGAGAGGAACGCATTGTCGGCTGTCTTTGCAGATGTGCGGCGGAGAAACTGGAAAAAGAACGTGAGGAATACAGGGTAAAGGAAGAACTTCTGAATATACAGAAGATGAAAAGTGCGGGATTGCAGGACAGGACATTTTATAATTATACCTTTGACCGCTGTGATGCGTCACAGGAAAACGCCGTATACGCAAAGCGGTATGTGGAACATTTTTCTGAAATGGTGCAGACAGGGCAGGGACTTTTGTTTTGGGGAAATGTTGGGACAGGCAAGACATTTCTTGCAGGGTGTATTGCGAATGCATTGTTAGAACAAAAAATACCTGTGTTAATGACGAGTTTTCCAAAAATATTAAATGCGCTCGGCGGTCTTTACAGTTCGGAGCGGAATGAGTACCTTGCAAGCCTGAACCGCTACACGCTGCTTGTGATTGACGATATGGGGATTGAGAGGGAAAGCCAGTATACGATTGAAACAATTTATACGGTCATTGATGAACGGTACAAGTCTGGCAAGCCGTTCATCATCACAACGAACATTCAGCTTGATGCGCTGAAAAATCCGCAGGACGTGGAACACGCAAGGATTTATGACCGCATCATGGAACGGTGTATGCCTGTATTCTTCGGCGGTAAGAATTACCGTTCTGAACTGGGGCAGGGCAACAGGGATACAGCGAAAAAGATACTGACAGGTGTTAAGGATACAGTGTGATGTTTGGCATTGGGGAAGGGTTATCTTCAATGCTGTTTTTATGCAGATTTATCTTTCTGTACAGAGAGAAAAAGAGGATTGAAATATGACAGGCGGGGAAATGACCGCAGAAAGGAAAGGGTTTATTTTATGATTGCAGACAGAGAAGTTAAAAAGGAAATAAAGGGGCAGACAAGGTTTGTGGTGACGAGGGAATTTGGCGGCACACAGACCATGCAGCAAGCTTTTGAACAGCTTATAGAGAAAAAGACGGAGGAACATATTTCAAAAAATGCTCCGCATTCTCGAAAAAAGGACAGGCAGGCGGTTTAAGGCAGATTTAGGAAAAATATGTTGAAATCAGGGCGGGGACATGGTAATATAATTATATCGTGTCCCTGTTCATAAAGGAGAGAACTTATGAACAGGAATAACAATTCCAAGAAAAACAATTCTAAGATTACCAGTCCAATGATTACTGCCCTTTATTGTAGATTATCTCTTGAAGATGGCAAAGACAATGAGAGCATGAGTATCAGCAATCAAAAGCTGCTGCTTAAAGACTATGCAGAAAAGAATGGTATGTTCAACTGTGAGTTTTATGTGGACGACGGTTTCACAGGGCGGAACTTCAACCGTCCGGCATTCCAACGCATGATAAGCGATATTGAAGCAGGAAGGATAAGCTGCGTGATTACCAAAGACCTTTCAAGGCTTGGGCGTAACTATATTGAGTCCGGCAGCTATATGGAAGTATTTTTCCCAAAGCACAATGTACGCTACATAGCCATTACGGACAATTATGACAGCCTTAACAAACAGGAAATGGACATAGCCCCGTTTAAGAATATCCTGAATGATATGTACAGCAGGGATATTTCAAAGAAAGTGCTTGCAGGGCGCATGACACGTTCAAGACAGGGGAAATTCTGCGGAGGGCAACCTCCTTTGGGGCTGATGCGTGATCCTGATGATAATGGGCATCTTATCATTGATCCGGAAACTGCGCCGGTTATCAGACGGATATTTGACCTTGCACTTGACGGATTCGGAAACATGAAAATATGCAAAGTTTTGATGGAAGAACGGATACCGATTACAAGAATGCAGACGGGAACGGACTGTGATGTGAACTATTACGCTTGGAGTGGTTCACGTATATCAACCATTTTGAGAAATCCATTTTACAAGGGCGCACACGTTGTCTGCAAGACACACCAGAAGAGGATACGTTCCAACACTTACAACATCATTCCGAGGGAGCAGAGGGAAGTCATAGAGGACTGCCACGAAGCAATTATCCCTAAAGCGGACTGGGATAAGGTTCAGCAGCTTATAGACCGCAGACCGCCGATTATGAAGGGGAATAGCTGCCCATATTACAATATTTTTCATGGTATTGTTTACTGTGCTACCTGTGGGAAGTCCATGCAGGTGCGTTATGAGAAGGTGGGGAGGGCAAATAAAGACCGCCGGACAGGGAAAGAACGTGAGCCGATAGACAAGGCATATTATATCTGCCAGACCTATAACCGTTTGGGGAAAAATGCCTGTACAAGCCATAAAATTGAAGCAAGGGATTTATACAATCTTGTGCTTGCGGATATACAGGAAGTTGCAGCTATGGCATTAAAGGACAAAGAGACATTTTATGCTAGATTAAGCCGTAGAATGGAGAAACAGTATCTTGCAGATACAGACAGTCTAAAAAAGGAATACGAGAATCTTGCACAGCGCAATCAGGAGATAGATGAAACTTTTATCAGCTTATATGCAGACAAGGCAAAAGGAATACTTACGGAAAAGCGTTTCCTGAAGCTGACGGACGCAATGGAAAAGGAACAGGAAAGCAACCA